>JAFRFB010000038.1 GCA_017434555.1 Methanobrevibacter sp.
AATGGCATAATTCTTTATGTAATTTATTGTTTTTTGATATTGATTTTAATTTGTCTTTAAAATAAGTTTTTAATGGTTTTAAGTTGGTAATATATTGTATAAATCTTGTTTTATCCCACAAAATATTTTACATTGCCATTAAATAAAGGAAATGAATCATTTTTAATATAAAGTTTACTTAAATTATTTACTAAATGTGGTATTTGATCTCCCATGTGTAAAAATGGAATAATCCCTTCTAATGGATTGTTTAATATATGTTGCATTTGTAATGTAGCATTTACATTATTTTGCTCAAAAACTATACTCCTCCAAGAGTGGAGGAGGCTATTCATTGCAAAATATTTACTCCAGATTAAGGTAATTCCAAAAATAATTGTGAGAGATAGGAATGATAATAAATAATATTTTTCATTTTTATAGTTTTCTTTTGGAATAAAAAATAATAATAGGATTAACGAAGCAAAAGTTATTTTTGATATAGCTAAAATTAATACTAATGATGTATAAATAATAATATTTCTTTTCGATAGATTTTTGGATTTATACATGTGAAATAAATAAGCTAAAGCTATAAAAGTAAAAGAGAAAATAAAGCAATCACAACTTATTGAAGCGGCTTGCGATATTGATAATGGGAAACAAGCAACAATTGCCATTGGTAATTTTAGCATAGGTGTTTTTTTAATTGCTATTCCACATAAAGTAGCATACATCAACAAATTACATATACGGCCTAACCATAAAAGCCAAATATTATCTAGATTAAGTAATTTAGCTAGTCCTATACCAATTGCAGGTGCAATATATGCATAAAATGGATTTTGCTCAAATGATGATGCTATTAAAACTTCAGTTTCATTAATTTTTCCACTATCCCAATCGGTTTCATAAATACTTATATATTTTGGGGAATTTTTAATTGAGTCAATACTTATAAAACCACTTTCATTTCCTTGTGTTATATATTCTGGTACTAGAACACCTCTTGATGTAATTTCAGACCTTATAAGATGTTCTTTTTCGTCAGATATGGAATTTATTGGAGATAAAAAAACAAACATAATACCAAATAACAATATTATAATTACCGCAGTTCTATGAATACTCTTTGTTTTAAAATAATAAAGTAATGAAATTACTCCACTTATAATTACATAAATCAAAACTAGTAATTCTTTATATGGAAATAGATAGTTTTTAATTGAAAATACTGAGAAAGTAGCTATTAAAGTAATTATAATAAATGAAAATATTGCTAAATTTTTTTGAGAATTAATGTGTATGATAGATTTTAAGTTATTTATAGTCATGATATCCCCAATAATTATAATATATATTTATTTTTTTATCACTATTAAATTTCTGTATTTCATTTTTGGGCAATGTTGAAATCAATTAAGTTCAATAAAAATCCATTAAAACACATCATGCTGAAAGTAGACGGATTAAGAATCCACACATTCAAAAAAGAAATACCTGTTGTTAAAGACGTAAAAACTATTGTTGTATAGAAAAAGTACAAGACTTAAACATTAGTTTACAATATTTTTAGCAATAAAATTTCATAAATGATTCCAACATTGTTTTTTTTAACAAATATTAAATATTTTGAGGTGTATATTGATAAATATAATCTGTAATAGGTGTTCTGTTTGGTAAAAGTTTCTGTAGTCATTGCTGTTTATAATGTTGAAAATTATTTAAAAAAATGTTTAGATAGTGTTATTAATCAAACTTTGGAAGATATTGAAATTATCTGTGTCGATGATGGTTCAACTGATAATTCACCCAATATTTTAAATGATTATAAAAACTCTGATAATAGAATTCAAGTTATTAGACAAGAAAACCAGGGACGCAGTGGTGCTACTAACACGGGTTTGAAATACGTCACCGGAGATTACATATTTTTTGTTGATAGTGATGATTGGATTGAATTAACAGCATTAGAAAAATTATATAATAATGCTATTGAAAATGATAGTGATTTAGTTTTATATGACTCAATCGAACATTTTTCAGAAAATCAAACTAATATACGGGATTTTTATCTTTTAAAAGATTTAACCAATGAAGTTTTCACATATAAAGATGAAAAACAGTTAGTTTTAAATAGTTATTTTGTACCATGGGCAAAATTATATAAAACTTCTTTTTTTAAAAAACATAATCTGAAATTTCATAATTTTTTATTATTTGTGGATATTAGTTTAACTGTACCTGCTACATTGTTAGCTGAAAGAATTACTTATTTGCCTGAAGTTCTTTACCATTATAATAGATTAAATCAATCTTCAATGCAAAATACTAAAATTAAATCTAATAGATCAAAAGTCATTTTTGAGTTAATTGATTTTGTTGAAAATTTTTTAAATGAAAATAATTTTTTCAAAGAACTTGAATTAAATTTTTTGAAATTTAAAATATCCCAACCAAAAGTAATGTTTGATAATCTTAATGAAGACTCAAAAGATGAATTTTATCAATTGCTGAGAAAATGCTTTTTTTCAATAGATTCTTCTGCAAAATTAATTTCAAAATTACCTTTAGAATTTTATTCATTTTTTATTCATGTTATTACATTTGATACGTATGAACAATATAAAGTTGTAAATCATTATAAAAATAATATTAATGAGTTATTTTTTGAATATTTAAATAAAAATGATTTAGATCTTAAATTAAAAGATTTTAACACTGTTGGTATAAATGATGAATCTGATATTATTGTATCTTTAACTTCATTTCCAGAAAGAATTAATGAAGTTCCATATACAATTTATTCCTTATTGAATCAGAATTTAAAACCAAAAAAAGTTATTTTATGGTTGGCTAGTGAAGAATTTCCAAATAAGGAAGATGATCTTCCAAGTATTCTTTTAAATCTTAAAAATAATGGGCTGGAAATAAAATGGTGCGAAAATCTTATATCATATAAGAAATTAATACCCTCATTAAAGGAGTATCCAGACAATATAATTGCAACTGCAGATGATGATGTTTTCTATGTGGATACTTGGCTCGAATCTCTTTATAATTCATATTTGGAAAATCTGAATTCAATTATTTGTACAAGATCTAGAAAAATAAAGATTAATGATGACAATACGTTTGATAAATATGTTAATTGGCCAGTATCTGAAAGTTCAGAAGATGCTTCTTATTTAAATTTATTTACTGGCGTAGGTGGAGTTTTATATCCTTCAAATTCACTAAATCATGAAGTTTTAAATTATGATGTGGCAAGTAAATTGTGTCCTCATGCTGATGATTTATGGTTTTGGGCAATGGCTGTTTTAAATAAAACTAAAATTGTTAAAATCGATTTTAAAAATCCAACTTCATTAAATATTTATCGTAGTTTAGAATTTAGTGATGATAAAAGATTATTCGAACTAAATATTAATAAAAATGATGAACAAATTAAAAATATTATTAATGAATTTCCTAAAATCCTTGAAGTAATTGGTGATGAAAAATGACTAAAGACGAAAAAGATTTAATTATCGAAAATTTAAGAGAATATTTATTAATATTAGAATTTAATGATTCTAAGAATAATGAACAAATATCTTCACTTAATGAAAGGATTTCTCAACTTGAAAATGAAAATATTTCTTTAAAAAAAGAAATTGAACATTTCAAATCAACGAAAGCTTATAAATTATGGAATTTATATAAAAAATAGAGGTTGCTATGAAAGAATTAATGAAAATTAAATTCAATGATTTAGTTAAAAATCTGTTAAGTTCGTATAAATATTGGATTGTTTATTTAATTCTTATTTTAATAGCAATGTTTTCAATGTTCAATATTGAAAATTACATACATCCAAAATTTGAATTAATAATTTTATTGTTGGTTTCAATTATTAGCATTTTTTCAATAGTTTACTATTATAAACATGGAAAACATGAACTGTATAAGCTTACTTTTATACTATTGCTTTTGTTTGGTTTAATCTGTGCATTTACAGTACCTATTGATTCAGTTTCTGATGAGTATGAACATTTTACAAGAGCAGAAATTACTTCAAGAGGAATTTTGTTTCCAGAGTATGTTGATGGAAATTATGAATCTATTTCTAGTTTAACTAATTTTTATTTACCTTCACATGATAAGACGGTTTTTCAAGTTGATGGTGATAATCAAAAAATAAATACTTCTATTTCTTACCATGATTCGGCTTTTGAACAGAATCCATTTTATGGTTATATATTTTCTGCTATCGGTATTGGAATAGCTAAATTATTAGATTTGAATGTAATATGGATGCTATGGCTTGGAAGAATTTTTAATGTAATTATGTATGCAGGATTAGTATCTCTAGCTATTAAAAAAACACCAATTTTTAAAATTAAGTTATTTGCAATATCTTGCCTTCCAGTTTGTCTTTTTCAAGCATTTTCATTAAGTATTGATTCATTTATAGCGGGATTGGGTATTTTTGCTGTGGCATATTTTTTTAAAATGTCCGTGAATAAATTCGATAGAAAGGACATAATAGTTTTTTCTGTATCATGCTTACTCATAGGATTATGTAAATTGCCTTATCTGGCTTTGATATTTTTAATTTTATTCCTTCCAAAAGATAATTTTAAGGAAGATAAGTATTATTTTTATTGTATTTTGTCAATTGTTCTGGTTTCAATTATTGGATTGTTATGGAATAATTTGATTGCTACACCAGCATTATATCATTCTTGGAGAAATACTTATTTCATTCAAAATAATGTAAATGTTTCAAATCAGATAAATTATATTTTATTACATCCTTATGATTTTATCATTGAATTTTTACATCTATTTAATTCTATACCATATATTTTTGGAGGATTTTTCACTTTTTATTCATATACAATTGAAGGCGGGCAATATGTTGCGTCAGCTTTTATATCATTTTTATTGACACTTTTTGTTGCATTCATATCTATTTATCCAGACAATACAAAAATTAATTTAAAATCAAGGATTGGAACATTAATTGTATTTATAATTATTTATGTTGGCACATTCATTGTACAATTATTATCATGGAGCCCAGTTGGACAATTAACGCTTCAGGGAGCTCTTCCAAGATACTTTTTAGTATTATTCGCATTATTGCCTTTTATTTTTTCAAATTATATTGCAAATTATAAAAATCAAGAATTAGATAGATACACTTTTGTTTTGGTCTTATTTTTCATTTCTTCAATGCTGATTTCATTTGCAGTAAAATACTACTAATTCAGTGAGTATAAATTTCCATAGTTATAAAGCTTGATTTTATCCGGAACCTTGTAAATTATATTTTTAGTATCAAAGATTACCGTATCTTCATGTATTAATGTATAATCAAGGTTTTTAAATTCATTATGATCACACAATATTAAAATTAAGTCCGCATCTTTAACCGCATCTTTAAAAGTAACGAAATCAGGATTGTCTATATGTGGGTCATGGATAGCTATTTCATAATCTTTACTTAAATTGGCTATAATTTCATATGCAGGACTTTCTCTATCATCACCTGTATTTCCTTTATATGAAACTCCCAAAACTGCAATTTTACCTTTTTTTATTATTTTTCTTACATTTTCACATACGAATTCAGGCATTGAATTATTAGTATCTCTTGCAAGCTTGATTATTTTAGCAGTTTCCGGTGCTTTTGCGTAAATAAAGTAAGGATCAATTGCAAGGCAGTGTCCTCCAACACCAGGTCCCGGAGAATGCAAATTAACTCTTGGATGTTTATTTGCCATTTTAATAACATCCAGGGCATTAACGCCTATTTCAGTACAGATTTTTGCAAGTTCATTAGCCAGTGCAATGTTAACGTCTCTGAAAGTGTTTTCCATACATTTTGATAACTCTGCAGTTTTTGCTTCGGTTAACATTAATTCGCCTTCTACGAATTGACCATATACTTCACTTGCCTTTTTAGAACATTTTGGAGTTACCCCTCCGATAATGCGGTCATTATGAATCAATTCTTCTATTATTTTTCCAGGCAGAACCCTTTCAGGGCAATGTGCAAGATATAAATCTTTCCCGATTGTAAAACCTGCTTTTTCAAATATTGGTTTTATAACATCGTCCGTTGACATCGGTGCAATGGTGGATTCAACAATAATTGTATTTCCCTTTTCCAAGTAGGGAATTATTGATTCACACGCACTTACAACATAACTTAAATCACAGCTATAATTTTCAACAATATATGGGGTAGGAACTGTAATGATGAATGCGTCCGCCTTTTCAGGTTTTAAGGAGGCTTTATAAACTTTATTTTTTAAAGCTTGTTTTATTATATCAGATATTCCAGGCTCTTCGATGTGTATGATTCCATTATTTAAGTTTTCTATCATTTTTTCATTAACATCAACTCCAACAACTTGGCAGTGATTTCTTGCGAATAATGCTGCTGTTGGAAGTCCGATATAGCCTTGTCCAATAATACACACTTTCATACAAACACCCCTTGTAATTTTAAATATTAATATAGATATATTTAATTAATATAGATATATTTAATTAATATATTAAATATTTGGGGATAATATGAAAATTTTAATTGCTGGTTCTAATGGTATGTTAGGCCATGATTTAATAGAAGTTCTAAAAGATAATCATGAATTAATATTAACAAACTCCAAATCATTAGATATAACTGATAAAGAGCATACAATTAATTTTATTAAGGAAAATAATCCTGATATTGTTATTAACTCTGCTGCTTATACTAATGTTGATGGATGTGAAGAAAATGTTGATTTGGCGTTTGCCGTTAATGGTGAAGGTCCAAAAAATCTCGCTTTGGGATGTAAGGAAGTTAACTGTCCATTAGTACATGTAAGTACTGATTATGTATTTAATGGTAAAAATACGCGCCCATGGCTTGAAGATGATGAAATTGGTCCAATCAGTGTTTACGGTAAAAGTAAACTTGAAGGAGAAATTGGAATTCAGGAAACCATAGATAATTTCTTTATCATACGAACTGCATGGTTATATGGTATTAATGGAGGTAATTTCCCTAAAACAATGCTGGAACTTGCTAAAACTCATCCTGAAATCACTGTTGTTACTGATGAGGTGGGATGTCCAACTTATACTTTGGATTTGGCTAAAGCTATTGGCCAATTAATTGAAACAGATTATTATGGAATTTATCATATAACAAATTCAGACAGCTGTTCATGGTTTGATTTTGCAAAATACATTTTTGAAGTGGCTGATGTGGATGTTAAAGTAACTCCAGTTACTGCATCAGAGTTTGCAAGACCTGCTCCAAGACCATCATATTCAGTTTTAGAAAATAAAAAATGGATTGATAATGGATTTGAACCTTTAAGAAGTTATAAAGAGGCCATAGTTGAATATATTAATTTAATCAGGTGAGCTTATGGATAAACGTTTTATTTTTATCTTTGCTATTTTTTTAATAGCCATTTTCGCAGGCTTATCTGTTATTTCATCAGCACATATTGATAAAGTTTCTATTAATAAGACAGATATTAGTGAAAATGGTCAATATTGTACTGTAAATGAGGTAGCAGCTTATATAAAAGAATATCACAAACTTCCAAGCAATTATATAACGAAAAGTCAGGCTAAAGACCTTGGATGGAGTGGAGGCCCTCTTAAAAAATATGCTCCTGGAAAAAGTATAGGCGGTGATACTTTTACAAATAGACAGGGTGTCCTGCCAAAAAGTTCGGATAAATACATCGAATGTGATATTAATGCAAATGGAACAAACCGTGGCGCTGAAAGAATAGTATTTAACACAGGAGATTTTAGAGTATATTACACAGGCGATCATTATAATACATTTGTTGAATTGAAATAGGTGTTTTAATTGAATTTAATAGAAATTGACGGTAAATTAATTAAAAAGGAGGGGCATGATTATATTAAAGAGACATTAAATTTTCCAGATTATTATGGTAAAAATTTAGATGCTTTATATGATTGCTTAACTGAAATAGGCATTAAAACTCAAATAAAGTTAATTAATGCTGAATTAATTCCAAATGATTTATTAGAGACTTTTATTGATGCATCTGATGAAAATACTTTTTTAGAATTTGAATATTAAAAGGTAATATTTTTATATTATCTTTTTCAAATCATTAAATTAAGTTTAATTTTAAATAAATTGGTGGATTTGATTTATTAATGTTTGACTTTAAAAATCATTATAGAACATTTAAAAATTACAGTTTTTTACTAACGGAACTCATTAAAAGGGATATTAGTGGAAAATATAAAGATTCTACTTTAGGTCTTTTTTGGAGTTTTTTAAACCCTTTATTATCCATGATAGTATTAACAATAGTATTTTCTACATTTTTCGGAAGAACTATTGAAAACTTTCCAGTTTATTTGTTAAGTGGTAAATTGGTTTTTGATTTATTTGCAAATGCTACAACTGGAGCTATGGATTCAATTAAAGGTAATTCAGAGATTATCAAAAAGATTTATGTGCCGAAATATATGTTTGCTGTTGGTATAGTATGTTCTGAATTTATAAACTTTTTAATTTCATTAGTTGTTTTAATCGCTGTAATGATAGTTACTGGAGCTCCATTTTACTGGTCATTATTCTATTCTCCAATTCCACTGTTTTTCTTGCTTTTATTAACAATGGGTGTTGGGTTAATCCTTGCTACATTAACTACATTTTTCACAGATATAAAATATCTTTATGGAGTTTTAACAATGCTTTTATCATTCATGACTCCGTTATTCTATCCTATTGAAATTATTCCAGAAGAATTTTTATTCTTCTTTAAAATAAATCCACTTTATGCTGCCGTATCAAGTTTTAGAGATATTGTTTTATATGGTGCTTTTCCACAAACAAAATTCTTATTGTATTTAATAATAACGTCAATTTTTGCTCTTATCTTAGGTGTTTATCTGTTTTATAGATATCAAGATGAATTCGTAATCAATATTTAGGAGGAAGTTAATGTCAACCCAAATGAGATATCCAAAAAATACATATCAAGATTCTTCACATGACAGTGGAGAATGGAAAGATTTAGACAATATTTTAATTGATGACTGGGAATTACTTGCATGTTGTACATTGTCTCCTAATCAGAAACCTAATTCATTAGTAGTTACTAATTTTAAGTTCAATATTCCGCAGGATGCTATAATTCATGCTGTTGACATCAGACTGGACTTTCATAGAGACTCATCCCAAAACAGTATTAATTTGGAACCTCCTACAGTAAGATTAATTAATGTTAAAGAGGATTATGAATCAAAGCCATTACATGGGCCGACTGTTTCTCCTATTGAAAGATCAGTATTATTTGATGGAAGTAATATGTCTCCGGCAGAATTAAATAATCCTGATTTTGGTGTTGAAATCATTTTTGATGAAAATGAAAGCGAATTTTCAGGCGATTTATTCTTCGATTTTGTCAGAATATCAGTTAATTATGAAGAACAGAGATTTGTCATTGGAAGTTTAAACGGTGAAGGTTTTCCAGTAAAAGAAAAACCGCTTCAAAAAGCAGTCGGTGAAACTTTTATTTACACAGTTTTATTCAATAACTCCAATGGAATTAATAAAGATCCACAGGACATAAAAATTAATCTTCCTGAAGGCTTAGAAGTTATTAATCATTATTTCGGGTCTGATAAAAAAGGAAAAATTGAGGTTAATGAAATCGATTATGAAGAAGACAGATTTGATTTTGACATGTTGACTGGTGAACAGGAAATAATTTATGATGATGATGAAATTGATTTAGATACTCTTATTTGGCATACTGGTGTTAAAGGAATAGGAATGAGTCGTTTAAGACTTGAATTAAAATGTGTTAGTGAAGGATTTAAAGAAATTTCAGCCTTTAATGAATTTTCTGGCACTGGTGCTCATTTTTATGTTGAAGTTCATCCTGAAGGTTATGAACATGAACCTAATGTTTATGAAGAGTCTCTTCTTAAATGGAAGAGCCAATTAGATGTTGACGAAGATTATCAAACTTTAAATAAAGAAGTAGTTATTGAAGTCAATAATCTTAATCGTGAGTTTGATAAGGCTCAGGAAAAAGTAGATAACTTAAAAGAGTATGTTATTAAATGGCTTAAACGTGATTTAAAGCCAAAAACTAAATTTAAAGCCCTAACTGATGTATCTTTTACTATAAATAGAGGTGAACGTGTTGGAATCATAGGTTTTAATGGCGCCGGTAAAAGTACTCTTTTAAAGATTTTATCTGGTGTATTAAGGCCGAATTCAGGATCAATTCATATTAATGGTAAGGTAGCACCATTGCTTGAATTGGGTGCTGGTTTTGACCATAATTATAGTGGAAGGGAGAACGTTTTCTTAAATGGAGCTATTCTAGGATATTCTAGAGAATTTTTAGAAGGAAAATATGATGAAATAGTTGAATTTTCAGAATTAGAGGAATTCATGGAGCTTCCAATTAAAAATTATTCTTCAGGTATGATTGCTAAGTTAGGTTTCGCTGTTGCTACACTTGTTGAGCCGGAAATACTTATTTTGGATGAAATTCTTTCTGTAGGGGATGTAAGATTCCAGAAAAAAAGTGGAGATAAGTTAAAATCAATGATGAATACTGGAACCACTGTTTTACTAGTTTCCCACTCTGTCGGTACCATAAGAGCAATGTGTAATAGGGTAATCTGGTTAGACCATGGTAAAATCGTTATGGATGGTTTAACAAAGGATGTTTGTGATGCTTATGTAGAAGCAGCTAAAAAAGCTTCTGATGATGAATTAACTGGATTAGAAATTTAATTTTTATTTTTCAAGAATAAATTGAGTGTTGGCGATATTATGACACTTTAATTAAAATTCGTTTTTTGCTTTTTAATCGGATTTTCATCATTTCTGAATTGCTAAGTCATTCTTTTTGTCCATTTCATATTAAATGTTAAATATAATAATTTATAACAAATTATATATGGCATTGTTAAATGGAAGTAGCGATGAAAAATTTGGAATTATTTTAACTATTATCGGATTAATTTTTTTGATTATCACAACTTACATCGGATTTACTACGTTTGGAGTTTGGAGTGATGAAATATTTTCTATTTTAATGATTAATCTTCCGTTTAAACAATTTTTAGCTAAAGGATTTACAGATGTCCATCCATTGTTATATTATTTTATTTATAAAGTTATTTTTAAAATTTCTTTATTATGGGGATATGATAATCCGTTTATACTTGGAAAAATTCTTTCTTTAATTCCTATTTATTTGTTAGTTCTTTTTTCCTTTACAAAAATCCGAAAGAATTTTGGAATGTTAACAAGTGGAATATTTACTTTATGCATTTGTGCAATGCCTAGGATTATGATTTATGCTGTTGAACTTAGAATGTATTCCTGGGCGCTGTTTTTTGTGACAGCTAGTTATATTTATCTTTATGATTTAATCGATTCACCGAATAGAAAAAGTTGGATTATTTTTACAATTCTTACTATTTGTTCTGCATATACCCATTATTTTTCAGCAGTCGCATCATTTTGTATTTATATATTATTTTTAGTTTATCTAGTCAAAAATAATAAAGAATTAAAAATTTGGTTTTTATCTGCATTAACTTGTATAATAGCTTATATTCCTGCTTTGTACATTGTTTCCATACAATTTACTCGGGTAAGCAATGGCTTTTGGATTGATCCTATTTCATTAAAAACTGTTATTAGCTATGTGTATTTTATCTTATCTCCTGCTAATGAATTTGTACCAGGCAATCAACTTATAAGCCCTACGATTATAGGTTCTTTATTGTTAATATCCATAATATATTTATTTTATAAAAAACGAGATACTTATACTTCAATATCATTTTTAGTCGTAATTTTAGTCCCATTGATAGGAATAGTTATTTCATTTATTATGCATCCTTTTTTCCATCAAAGATATTTAGTTCCAGTTATAGGATGTTTATGGATCGGTTTTTCAATACTTCTGGCTAAATTTTGGGATGATAAAAAGATTTTTATTCCAGTAATATGTATCGTTTTAATCATATCTACTATGGGTTGTGTTGATTTTATAAAAATGGAGGAAAATGATTTAGCCAGTGATTCATACGAATTAAACGATTTAAATCTTAATATGGGTAAAAATGATATTATCATTCATGATCATATTTCATCATATAATAAATTTAGATTTTATATGATGAAAGAAAATGAAAATATTTATTTCAATAATTCTCTTGTTGAAAATGTAAATAATACATTAAACAGTCAAAATATTCAACATAAGATAAATAATGGTTCAAAAGTATTTTTCATTGATGGAAAACATGAAAATGCATCTCAATTAAGAAATGCTGGTTTTAATTTAATTGAAATTAAAATTTACCAACCTACTTATGGGGAAGTTTATAAAGCATATTTAATAGATACAAAAAGGGCATAAAAAGAGTGTGAATAAAAACCAGAAATTTACCAAAAAAATAATAATTTCCTAAAATAAAAATAGCTGGAATAAAAACAATAATAAAATTAAAATAAATCACACATATACCTTAACTTTAAAAAGTGTTTTTAAATAGTTATTTTAATTAATTATAAATTACAAAAAGTTATTCATAATTAAAAATTTTTAAGTGATTTTATGAAAGGTATTGTACTTGCTGGTGGTTCTGGAACTCGTTTGTATCCTATTACTAAAGCGGTTTCTAAACAGTTATTACCATTATATGATAAACCAATGATTTATTATCCGATTTCAGTTCTTATGCTTGCTGGAATTAAGGAGATTTTGATTATTTCTACTCCTAGGGATTTGCCTATGTATAAGGATTTGTTGGGTGATGGGTCTTCATTTGGTATTAGTTTTGAGTATGCTGTTCAGGAGCATCCAAATGGACTTGCTGAAGCTTTTATTGTTGGTGAAGACTTTATTGGCGATGATAATGTTGCTTTAATCCTTGGGGATAATATTTTCCATGGCCACAGATTTACAGAAATATTGGAAAGGGCTACTGCACTTGAGGAGGGTGCGGTTATTTTTGGTTATTATACTAATAATCCTGAGGCTTTTGGTGTTGTTGAGTTTGATGATGACTGGAATGTTTTATCTGTTGAAGAAAAACCAGAAAATCCTAAATCAAATTATATCGTACCGGGATTATATTTCTATGATAATGATGTAATTGAAATAGCAAAAAATGTTAAACCGTCCGATAGGGGTGAAGTTGAAATCACTTCTGTTAATGAGGAATATTTAAACCGAGGTAAGTTAAAAGTTGAACTTTTAGGTCGTGGAATGGCCTGGTTAGATACAGGAACTCATGCAGGTCTTTTAGAAGCAGCTAATTTCATTGAAACAGTTCAAAAAAGACAAAGCTTATACATTGCATGTCTTGAAGAAATTGCTTACAATAAAGGTTACATTACAGAAGAACAATTACTTGAAACAGCTGAAGAGCTTAAAAAGACAGATTATGGACAATACTTATTTAATTTAGCTAAAAGGTGATTTTTTTATGGGTCAATTTAAATTTACAGAGTGTGATATTGAAGGCATGTTTATTGTTGAACCTGCGGTTTTCGGTGATAATCGTGGTTATTTTATGGAAACTTATAATGAGAATGATTTTAAAGAGGCAGGTTATGATTTGACTTTTGTTCAGGATAATCAATCTTCTTCATCAAAAGGTGTTTTAAGAGGTCTTCATTTACAGTTAACACAGCCTCAAGGTAAATTGGTTCGTGTTTTGAAAGGTGAGGTCTTTGATGTTGGTGTTGATCTTAGAGGTGATTCTCCTACTTACGGTGAGTGGTTTGGAGCTATTTTATCTGATGAAAACAAAAAGCAGTTGTATATTCCACCTTGTTTTGCTCACGGATTTGTAGTATTGTCTGATGAGGCTGAATTTGCTTATAAATGCACTGATTTTTATAATGGTCCTGATGAAAGCGGAATTATCTGGAACGATCCGGATATTGGTATTGACTGGCCTATTGATGATATTGATGAACTGATATTTTCCGAAAAAGATGAAAAATGGCAAACACTTGCTGAATCAAAAATCAAATACTAAGGATGTTATTTTTATGAGTACAATTTTAATCACTGGTGGAGCAGGATTTATCGGGAGCAATTTCGTAAAATACATGCTTGACAAATATTCCGATTACGATATAATTAATTTGGACGCTTTAACCTACTGTGGAAACCTGGAAAACCTAAAAGATATTGAAGACATGGATAACTACACTTTTGTTAAAGGAGATATAAGGGATAAAGAATTAGTTGATGATTTGGTTTGTAAATGTGATTATGTCATTAATTTTGCTGCAGAAAGCCATGTTGACAGAAGCATAACCGATCCGGAAATTTTTATCAAATCCAACGTTTTAGGAACACAGGTATTGTTAAACGCAGCAAAAGAGTTCGGAGTTGAAAAATACATCCAAATATCAACCGATGAAGTATATGGAACATTAGGAGAAACAGGATACTTCTCAGAAACCACTCCTCTACAGCCAAACAGTCCGTATTCTGCTTCCAAAGCTGGTGGAGACTTAATCACAAGAGCATACTTCGAAACATTTGATTTGCCAATAAATATTACTCGCTGTTCCAATAATTATGGTCCTTATCAGTTCCCAGAAAAGCTAATACCTTTAATGATATCCAATGCACTGGAAGACAAAAAACTGCCTATTTATGGTGACGGTAAAAACATACGTGACTGGTTACATGTGTACGACCATTGCCAGGCAATAGACTTAGTTTTACATGAAGGAAAACTTGGAGAAGTCTACAACATTGGTGGACACAACGAAAGACAAAACATCCAAATCGTAAAACTAATACTTGAAGCATTAGGAAAAGATGAATCATTAATTGAATTCGTAGCTGACAGATTAGGTCACGACAGAAGATATGCAATTGACGCTGACAAAATCCGCAATGAACTTGGCTGGGAACCTAAATACACCTTTGAAACAGGTATAAAAGAAACAATCCAATGGTATCTTGATAACCAAGACTGGATGGACCAAGTAAAAAGCGGAGAATACCAACAATACTACGAAAAAATGTATGCAAACAGATAATGGGGTGTAAACCTTGGACGTTAAGATTTCAATAGTATTGCCTGTTTATAATGTGGCTAATTATCTTAGAAAGTGTTTAGATAGTTTGGTTAATCAAACATTTGAAGATTTTGAGGTAATATGTGTAAATGACGGGTCTACAGATTTATCTTTGGGTATTCTCGAAGGTTATTCCTTAACTGATTCCAGATTTAAAATAATTACTCAGGAAAATCAGGGATTAAGTGGAGCTCGTAATACTGGAATCCAGCATGTTCAGGGAGATTATATCTTATTTGTCGATTCGGACGATTGGCTTGAAGAAACTGCATTGGAACAGTTGTATGAACATGTGGAAGGTTTCAATTCTGACATTACAATGTTCAAATTCAAATATTACAATGAAAATTCATCAGAATTTAGTGAAGGGCCTTTTACAAATTTGGAAATTATCGATCCATCTTTTTACACAGGTAATTTTTTTTATATGGATGTTTTGGATATTATATTTAAAATATCTCATGCTCCATTCAATAAACTCTATAAAACTTCATTTCTTAAAGATATAGATGCCCAATTCCTTCACGGTTCTTATTATGAGGATTTAGAATTTTTCTATAAGGTATTTTTAAAGGCTAAAAAAGTTTCAGTTTTACCAGAATATCTTTATTATTATAGAATTAGAGACCATTCAATATCAACTAGTGGGGATGAAGGTTCGTTTGATATATTTAACATACTGGAATTAACTAAGCAATATTTCATTGATGCTAGTGTTTATAATCAAATTAAACAAGATTGGTTAATGTTTACAATTGTTAATTTAAAATTTGTTTATTTAAGATTAAATGAAAAGTTTAAAAATCAATTTATTCAATTAATGAAAGAAAAATATTATGATTATTCTTTAAATGAGGTTGTTTATAGTGAAAATTGGCATTATGAAGATAGAGCATTTCATGAATCAATTTTACCGGCTGAAAACTATAAAGAATTTGATTTAAATTATGATAAAAATTGTTATGAAATTTTATATAAGCATTATGAAACATTATCCAATGAATATAAAAAACAAATTGATATGTTAACTGATAAAAATAATCAATTAAAAGAAGAATTAAATGAAAGTTCTATAAAAAATAAATTTAAAAAAATAGTGAAATCATGAAAACAGATTTAAGTGTTATTATCCCTGTTTATAATGTTGAATCTTATATTAGAGAATGTTTAGATTCAATTGTTAATCAAACTATTGGAATAGAAAATATTGAAATCATTATAGTTAATGATAAAACACCAGATAATAGTATGGATATTGTTATGGAATATGCAGAAAGATATCCTTCTTTTAAAATAATTAATAATGAAGTTAATCAGGGATTGGGTGAAAGTAGAAATATTGGACTTAAACATGTCAATTCTGATTATGTTACATTTGTTGATAGTGATGATTTTATTTCATTGAATGCTTATGAGGATGCATTAAATAAAATTAATGAATTTGATGTGGATTTGTTAATTTACAGTTGGGAAACATATGATGGAAATGATGTTGTTCAGACAAATAACATTCACCATCAGTGCTATAGGGAAAACATGTTAATAGAGGATATTAATAATTTTCCTAAATTATTCTTTTTAACTTCGGCATGGAATAAAATTTATCATAAAAGTTTATTTCCTCTTTTAAAGTATTCTAAAGGTTTTTATGAAGATAATTATGTCACATGTAATGTTTTATTAAATGCTAAACGCATTTTCTATAGTAAAGATTCAACTTATTATTATAGAAAAAATATGGATTCAATCACTGAAAAAATTTCCAAAGATAATGTAATTGATTTGTGTAATGTAATTTCCCAGTTATATGAATTCAATAATGATAATGTTAATTTATTAACTATTAATTTTATCAATGATGTAATATTCTGGATTTATTATTATGATTGGGCAATATGCGATGAAATATATTTTGTTGAAAAACTTCAGAAATCTTCAAAAAACATTAGACAATCTGACATTGAAAAATTTGTTGATTTCTTCCCAGATTGGAATTTTTACAAAGAAGATATTTTAAATTTACATAATTATGATGCAGAAACTTTTCTTGCTAAATATAAATATTTTAATCATTTTTCTAAAGTTGAAACTTTCGCCAACTTGTATGTAGATACGGGTAATGGATTTAATGAGGATGAAAAAATAGAAATTACTTATTCTCCTAAAAAAAATAATAATAAGTTAATCTTTGATTTGTCAAAATTTAAAATAACTGAAAATTTACGTTTTGACCCATTAGAGGGAGAATTTATCAAGGCCAAAATAAATAATGTTAAAGTTTTAGAGGCGAATTCCAATAATCCAGTCACTGATGATTATCAATATTTTTTAACCTTGGACCCTTTTTTTATTCTTGATGCAGAATTTGATGATAAGTTAATGATAGATTTTGATTTGGACTTTTTAACTAATGAGGAATTGGCTAACTTTTTCCATCAAAAAGAAATAAGCATTATTGAAAAAAATAATATTATAAATGAGTTTAATCAAAATAATAAGAAAGGTAGATTTAATTTTTTTAAGTAGTGAAATTATGGTAACTTTTAAAGATTTTTTAATAAAGTCAAAATTCAATGTTAATAAAGCTAAAATTTATCAGGAAAGTTATGATAAGATTATGAAATCTGGCTTATTTGATAAAAACTATTATTTAAAAGCTTATCCCCATGTGGAAAAATCCGGCATGGATCCATTGTTTCATTATTTGTTTTATGGTGCTGGGGAACATAAAAATCCTTCACCATCATTTGATCTTAAAAGATATTTGCAGGAATATCCTGAAATTGAAAAAAATAATTTAAACCCTTTAATTCATTATATTGACAATAATAACGACGGTTTTATTGTAGATAACAGTCCCTTTGTTTTAAAGAAGAAAAAGATTATAGATACAAATAAATTATATTTATCAAACTATGAATTTGACAGTGAGCCTATGGTTTCAATTATTGTTCTGACTAGAAACGGAATAAATCATTTGAAACTGTTGTTTGAAGATTTTGATGAAAAAACCAACTATTCAAATTATGAAATAATTGTTGTTGATAATGCATCAACAGATGACTCTGTCAGTTTTTTAAAAAGTCTGGACTTGCCAATTACCATAATTGAGAACTCTGAAAATGTCAGTTTTTCAAAAGGCAATAATGATGCAGTCAAAATTGCCAACGGTGAATATTTGCTTTTGATGAATAATGATATTGAACCTACTTATGGATGGTTAAATGAAATGGTTGGATGCATGTTAAGTAATGAAAATGTAGGTTCAGTTGGTGCTAAATTGATATTTCCTTACTATGAAGATATGGAAAGTCAGGCACAGTCCTATACTATCCAGCATGCAGGCGTAAAATTCAGGGAAGAGCGAACTCCTTATATTTACGGGCCTTATCATGAAAATATGTATTCCACATTAGTGTTTTCAAGTGATGTAAATCATCAAAAAGAAGTTCTCTCTAACACTGCAGCATGTATTTTAATCCCAAAGGATATTTATTTTGAATTGGACGGTCTTGATGAAAATTATATTTATGGATATGAAGACATTGATTTTGCATTTAAATTGTATAAAAATAAGTATAAATCCATTTACAATCCTTTTGCCTTAGCATTCCACCATGAATCTTCTACCCGTTATGAAAATGAGGCTAAAAAAAATAGACTCAATTATGAAAATATAATGCATTTCTACAGTAAATGGGGAGATTTTATTTTCAAAGAAATATTAATCGATAAAATCAATCAAAATCATTTTATAACAGATAAAAAACTTGATATTTCAATTGTTTCAAAAAATAACAAATTTATAACTAAATTAGTAAAAGATTTAAATAATAAAGGATTCAATGTTAAATTAATTCCTGATTTGAACAATTTGGATATTGGCCAAAATTGTGATATATTAATATCAAATGATAAAGATTATGATGTGGATAAATTAATTTCAAGATTAAATACAATTAAAGTTTTAATTTCTGATGATAATGATGCACGATATGATATCTGCTTGGAAAAATGTGAAAATTATGCTGATAAGTTAATGGATGTAATCGAAGATAGGTATTTGTGATATTATGGTATATGATAAGATTTATAAAACATATATGAAAGTTTCAGAAGAATATGTTAATAGACCATTATTCAATCATTCAACTGATTCTGCAGAAGAAACAATTGAAGATATTAAAAATAATAAAATAGCTATTTACACGGCTTTCACGGGAGATTATGATACATTAAAGCAACCTGAAGTCATTGATGAAAATTGTGATTATATATGTTTTAGTGATAATCCTAACTTAACATCCGATTTATGGAAAATTATTCCGATGGAAGACTCAACTTTGGACAATAACAGGAAAGCCAAACAATATAAAATACTTCCTCACAAATACTTAAAAGATTATAAATACAGTTTCTGGCTGGATGGGACTTTTAAAATTAAAGGAAGCATCCGTGAATACATTTATAATAATATCCGTGCTAATTCCAACATGTTAATTGTTGTTCACACCGAAAGGGATTGTGTTTATGACGAATATGACGCTTCTAAAATTATTCCACGTTATCCAAGGGCTGTAATGGAAGAACAGGTTGAATTTTACCGTTCACAGGGATTTCCCGAACATTACGGTTTAGGTGTTATGGGCGCTCTTTTCAGACAACATAATCATCCTAATGTTATTAAGCTAATGGATGACTGGTGGGATGAAAATATTAAATACACTAATCAGGATCAGCTTAGTTTTGCCTTTGTATGTTGGAAAAATGATTTTCATCCTTCTGTAAGTCGTATTTTTTATTGGGAAAATGAATACTGGGTTAAAGAAGGCAAATATTACCATCATAATGTTATATTCTATACTCCAATCACTAGTGATAACTTAAGAGCCAAAATTGGTGTTGATGTCCAAAATATGAAACTTGGAGATACTATTGATTTGTCTCGTGAAGAGTTATATTTGCTTGTTAATGATGTTAAGGGAATGGCAGGTTATAGAATCGATACTGCCGGTCGTGCTGCTTATTTGAAAAAAGAGTATAATTCATTTCTGAATTCTAATTCAATGAGATTAACGAAACCATTAAGACTTGCAGGTGATTTGGTTCGTAAAGTTAAGCGCAATGCTTATTATGAAGCTTTTAAAAATTCAAAAATAAAATTTCCTCTAAATTTAAAAAAATATAGGAATATAAAAAATTTGGGACTTTTGGATGAGGAAGAATATGTTAAAAAACATCCTTGTAACAATCCTGCATTACATTACGTTGAAAAGGCATCAAAAACAGATACAATTGATGAGAAAATAAAATATATCAATCCTATTTTTGATATGTATTATTATATTTCTGAAAATGGAATTGGTGATGATGATCCGGTTCTTCATTATGTTAAAAGAGGATTTGGACAAAATCTAAAGTTTAATAGATTATATCCTAATTTTTTAACTAATTTAGATGAAAATATAGATGATCAGTTAGAAAAATTTATAAATAATCGTATTGAAGATGAATTATCTTCAAATCATTATATCACGGATTCTAAGGTATTGATTGATTATATTGTTTGTGAAGAAAAATTTGAAACTGATACAATCAAGGTAGGTGTATTTTTAGAGGATAATTTTGATAATATGAATGCATGTCCATTTATAAGAATTCATACACTATTTTCTGAATTATCAAAAAATAACAATTATCATTTCTTTATTTATGGAAAAGATATAATGCCTCTTTTAGATACTGAAAACATGATTAATGACCATATTTTTGATGTTATTGTTATACAAAGAGTCAATCCCTATTCAACTGAACTTTTAAAGAAAGCTAAAAAGCATAATATTAAGGTCATTTATGAAACTGATGATGATTTCCTGGATATTAATCCATCAAATCCTTCATATACCTATATTTTAGAACATTTTGATAAAATTCAAAAACTTGTAAAAAATGCAGATTACATAACTGTAAGTACTAATGAATTGAAAAACCGTTTAAACAGGTTAAATGTTAATAACGTTGAAATTATTAGAAATTATCATGTTAATGATTCATTGCCTATGAAACCATTTGAATATAGGGAAAATAACATTATTAAAATTGGTTATTTCGGAACTTTAACTCATCAGGGCGATTTGGATTTGGTCCATAACGTTATTTTAAGATTAAAGGATATTTACTCTAAAAAAGGCATAGAAATAATTTTTGAAATGGCAGGCGCTGCAATGATTGAAGATTCTGACTGGATTAATGTAATTAAGCTGCCATATTATCCGATGTCAGCCAATACATTTTATAGATGGTTAAGTGAAAATTCTGATTGGGATATAGGTGTTATTCCATTGTTAAATACAGAATTCAATAAATGTAAAAGTGAGCTTAAATATATAGAATTTTCCGCTTTGGGTATTCCTGTGGTTGCAAGTGATGTCAGTGCCTATAGTGAAACCATTCAAAATGGAGTTAATGGATATTTATCCAGTAATGAAGATGAATGGGTTGATAAACTATCTGTATTAATCGATGACCCTATCTTTAGAAATGGTATCGTTAATAATGCTCGAAATGACGTTATTGAGAATTATAATTTAAAATCTCGGGTCGATCAATGGGATAATATATTTAAAAAAGTATTGGATGATTGATTTAGAATAATCTTTCTTTTATATTCTTAATTTTATATTTAAACCATCCTTTGGTAGTCTGAAGCGTTGCAACTTGTCTGGTCTTTTGGTCGAGTGCCACTTCAAGATTTTGTATTCTATTTACAAATAACTGGTAATCTCCCATCTGCATATATGCTTCATCTAAGTTTCCTTGAATAATTTGATTAATAATACTTTTAATTGCATTGTTTTCAGGATATGGTTCTATATTTTTCATTCTTTTAAATATCGGGATTGATTTTTCAACCAATGCTTTTTTATCTTCAAGTGATATTGTTTCACTTAATGCAACATCGCTAAGCCAGCAGGTTAAATGCTGATTAAAAATTCTATCATAATACCTGCATGCATTATTTTTCTCCAAAACATCAATTGTATATGTGTAACCTTCTATTAATCCATCTAAATAGTGTATTCCTTTTGATAAACTTGTCGATGTCTCATCCCTAGTTCTTAATCTAAAATTGTAAACAATATCATTAATAAAGATGATTTTTTCCGCATTAAGAAATGCATCTACCATAAAAGTCAAATCTTCTGCAAAAACTTCTTCTGGAAATGATATTTCATGTTTAAGCAAAAATTCTTTTGGAAATATCATTCTCCAAATATTATTCATTGAGAAAAAGAAGGGATTTTCATCTATTGAATTTAAAATCGTATCTTCAGTAATCCAATGTTCGGTTACAAGATTATTGTCTCCGAAATTTTGGTATTTGCCAATAGCAATGTCTGCATTATTCGTTGTAATTGCATTATATAATTTTTCTACAGTATCTGGAAGATATCTGTCGTCATGGTCAATGAACATTATATAATCTGATTCACTATTTTTTATTCCTATATTTCTTGCTCTTCCGGGAGTTCCTGTTTTTTTGCCTGATTCATAGGTTTTAATATTTTCATATTCTTCGCAATATTTGTTAATTAATTCTTGCGTTGAATCTGTTGAATAATCGTCGACAATTATCAATTCAATATTTTCAAAACCAATGCTTTGAGCTTTAATTGTTTCAATCGTTTCGTCTAAAAATTCAACACTATTATATGAAGGAATAATAACAGTTACTATATATGACATAAATATATTTTTATTTAAATGAATATATATAATTAAAGAGTTGAAATAATGTTTTTTTCTAAATCAATTAAAAAAAATCCTAAAATGTATATTACACTTAAATCAAAGGGTAATCCTCAAAAAATTTCCAAATATCAGGATGCTTACTCACGTATTAAAAGTTTAGCTATTATTGATGAAGATAAATATTTGGAAGTTCACAATAATTTAAATGATTTAGACTACATTCTCCATTATTTATATTATGGCATTAATGACCCGCTCGAAGTACAGCAATCATACATCTGTGATGTATTTGACCTTGAATTTTATAAAAATAATTATAATGCTGAATATCCTCTTTTAGATTATGTTTTAGATGGTTTTTTTAAAAAAAATCAAATCAATGTTTTAGATAATAATTATGTTAATACTCTTGAAGCGAAGCTTTATGAACAGTATGTCGCAAACCAAAAGTCAAGTGTCGAAAATATTGTTTCCAATTCTTATTATATTCATGATAAAAAAACAGTAATTCCTTATATTGAACGTGAATCTCCGATTGATCTTGATACAGTTCGTGTTGGTGTTTTTACAAATGATCCATTTGTAAATTTGCCTCCATGTTCATATATAAGACTGCACGCAATATTTTCTAAATTGGCTGAAAGTGAAAAGTATACTTTTTTCATGTATGGTATGGATAGCTATGCAATACTGGAAATTGATGATATTTTAAAATGCAGGCTTTTTGACGTGGTGGTTGTCCAGAGAATACTTCCTTTTTTAGATGAATTGCGTGAGAAATGTGAAAAATATGACATTAAATTAATTTATGAAACTGATGATGATTTACTGGGTGTTGAAGAGGATAGTCCATCATATGAATATGTTAATAGAGTTTCTAAATCCATAATAGATTTTATTGATGCCAGTGAGGTCATTACAGTTACAACACCAACTTTGGCATCTAAATTTGATGAAAATAAGGTGGTCATCATACCAAATTACTATGTGGATTCCGTATTTGACATTAAAGAAAATATTAAAACTGAAGGTAAACTTAAATTAGGATATTATGGAACATTAACTCATTCTAAAGATTTATTCTTGATTAAAAATGTTATTTTAAAGTTAAAAGAAAAATATGATTTTGATTTTGAAATCATTGGAGGATTTAACGCTTCGGATAATGTTGATGAGAATTGGTTTAATCCTATTGAACTTCCTCCAAACAATATGGATTTTGAGAAATTCATGAAATGGCTACCTGAAACAATTGATTGGGATATTGCACTTGTTCCCCTTGAAAATTCACCATTTAATCAAGGCAAAAGTGAGTTGAAATTCATTGAACTTGCTGTATTAGGACTTCCTGGTGTTTATTCGGATATGTGTGTTTATAATAATGTGGTTGAAGATGGTGTTAATGGATTTTTGGCTTCAAATGAAGATGAATGGATTGAAAAAATTGAAATGCTTATTTTAGACAAATCTTTAAGAAAAACTATCCGTCAAAATGCTTTAGACAAAGTTTTGGCTGATTATACAATTGAAGATAGAATTAACAAATGGGATATTATTTTATCAAAATAAGGATAATTTTATATACCATTTAATAATTAATAGTATTCAATGGAGAGGAATTTAATCGGAAGTAGTATTCCGGTATAGGAAGTTGGTGATTTAAGATGTTGGAGCAATATTTACCATTTGTTGGGCTTATAATATTTGGAAATATTGAAAATTTAGTGCTTTCCTCACAAGGAGTTGTGGCAGGGGTCAATCCGGTTAAATTAGGAATTGCTAGTTTTATTGCAGTGGCTGCTTGGTTACTAATTGGTACATTTGGAACTCAAATCGCTTTGGCTTATGTTGATTTCATTGATTTTTTCGGCGGTTTAGTTATTTTTGTTCTAGGTGCACAGGCTATGTTGGAATCAATTAGGGGAGTATAATATGCAAAGCGAATTAAAACCGTTTATAACATTAATTGTTTTTGGAAACATAGAAAACCTAATTTTAGCAGCACAAGGTGTAGGTGCTGGTGTTAATCCGGTTGGTTTAGCTATTTTAAGTTTCATCGCTGTTTTCTGTTGGTTTTTAATCGGTACATTAGGCACTAAAGTAGCTATCAAATATGCACGTCATATCAATTTCATTGGTGGACTTGCTATATTCATTTTAGGTATTCAGGCTATGCTTGAGTCATTACCGGGAATTTTACATTATTTTCACATCTAAATGATTTTTAATTTTTTTGGATATATTTAATTAATATCACATAGATATTAATTAATAATACATAATTTTTAGTTGATTTTTATGAATTGTGATGAGAATCCCTATGAAGTAGTAAGAGCTAGATTTGAATCAAATGTTGACAGTTTCATTTTAAGTGATTTATTTAATCCAAATCTTCAAACCGATGAAGAATTAATCAATGATATTAAAGATAACGAATTAGTAATTTACACGGCATTCACTGGGGATTATGATTCATTGAAAGAGCCGGAATTCATTGATGAAAATACAAAATATGTATGTTTTACTCAAATTCCTGATTTAAAGTCCGATACATGGGAAATTATTCAGATGGAAGATTCAATATTTGATGATAATCGGACTGCAAAGCAATATAGGCTTTTTCCTCATGTTTATTTTCCGGATTTCAAATACAGTTTTTGGCTTGACGGAACCTTTAAAATAAAAGGCAGCATTCGTGAATATATTTATAAATACGTTAATTCTCCGATGCTGGTTGTTGTTCATCCAGAAAGGGATTGTATTTATGATGAAGCAATAGAATCAATGCCTTTTGCAAGATATTCCAATTACTCAATGTCCCATCAGGTTGAAACATACGAATTTGAGGGCATGCCTAAGCATTATGGTCTTTTAGCTTCAGGAGCGTTATTTAGGCAACATAACAATCCGGAGATTATTTCTTTAATGGAGCAGTGGTGGGAAGAAATTATCAATCATACAAACCAGGATCAGTTAAGTTTTCCTTATGTAATGTGGAAAAATGATTTTCATCCCTCTGTTTCACCCGTTTACTACTGGGAAAATGAATACTGGACAAAAGAGGGCGATTATTTCCATCACAATTTTGAAGTTGAAGATTATATAACAAGCAGAAATTTAATCAAATCTCTTGAAGGCAATATTAAAGAGACAAATACCTTAACAAAAGAAGAGATTACCTTACTTTTCAATGATATCGATGCTTTAAGGGAAGAAGCAAATATATTAAATTATAATAGGGATCATTGGGTTAGAGAAATCAACGATATTAGGGATTCTAAATCATGGAAGATTACTAGCAAGCTTAGGAAATCTAAAAATAAAGGTGATTAAATGGGAATCTTTTCCGCTTCAAATTTAAAATCTTCTATTAAAAACCGCAAATATTACAGTCAGATTAAAAGTTCAGGTTTGTTTGATTACGAATTTTATGAAAATACTTATGATGATTTTGATGGAGATGCATTGACTCATTATTTGACCGAAGGTTTTAAGCAGGGAAAACTTCCCTCTTTAGATTTCGATCCTGATGTTTATTATAGATTGTATCCTAATGTTGAAGTAGCCGGAATAAATCCGTTATTGCATTATATTGCTCATGGTAAAGCTGAAGGCAAATACATACAGCAATCCTATTCCATTAGAAGAAAAGCGGAAATTTGTGAAACTAATTTGGCATTTTTATCAAATTATGAATTTGATTCAGAACCATTGGTATCCATCATTATTCTAACGAGAGATGGTTTAACTCATTTGAAACGTTTATTTAAAGATTTTGACGCTAAAACAAATTATTCCAATTATGAGATTATAGTAGTGGATAATGCATCAAGTGACGCTTCTGTTGATTATTTAAAAAGTTTGGATTTACCAATAACGATTATTGAAAACTCTGAAAATGTCAGTTTTTCCAAAGGCAATAATGATGCAGCCAAAATTGCAAAAGGAGAATATCTGCTTTTATTGAATAATGATATCGAGCCGACATACGGATGGTTAAATGAAATGGTCGGTACAATAGTTTATAATGATGATGTAGCTTCTGTTGGTGCTAAACTTATTTTTCCTTTTTATTTCACTGCTAATAGAGAAATATCTTACAGCATTCAGCATAGTGGTGATATATTTGCTGAAAGAATGAATCCTTGCTGTTTATATGCAAAAAACAGATCTGATTCTAGTTTAGATATCTTTGATTCATATTTAACTCAAAATAATCAATGTGTGGCCGTTACAGGTGCCGTTAATTTAATTGATAAAAAGGTTTATGATGAACTTTCCGGTTTGGATGAGGAATATATTTATGGTCTTGAGGATGTTGATTTCTGTCTGAAATTACATGAAAATGATTATAAAGTTTTATTTGCAGGAAATGCTGTCCTGTTTCATCATGAATCCAGTACTCGTGTTAAAAGTGAAAGCTATTTTGAAAATGACAAGCATAATTACGATGTTTTCTGGAAAAAATGGGGCCAATATTTATCAAGAAATCTATTTTTGGATAAAATCAATTCAATTAAATTTTTCACAGAAAAAAACCTTAAAATCACTATCATTGATGAAAATAACCCTGTAAATAAGAAATTGATATCAGAAATTTCTCAAAAATTCAATGATTTAAACTATTATGTTGAATTAATCACTGACATGAAAAATAATTATGTTGGCAATTCCGCAGATATTTTACTTTCATTTACCGATAATTATAATTTGGATAATCTTATTGCACGTGAGGATATTGTAAAAGTCATTGTTAACCGGGATAACTTAAACACTGATGGCTATGATATTACTGTCTCATTGGATGATGATAAATCAGGTGATATTAATATAAATGATGATTTTGCTTCAGAATTTTTAGAAAAGCTAGAAAATATAATAAAAGATGATTATGAGTTTTAAAAATAAACTTTTTGCTAAAATTCCCAGCAAATACATTTCATACAAAGTTAAAGACAAGGCTAAGGCTTCAGAAATTACTAAAGGTTATAAAGCCATTAGAAAAAATAATCTATTTGATGACGAGTTTTATTTAAAAAAGTATCCTAAGGTTGCAGCTTCCGGAATGGATCCTCTGCTTCATTATATTTTCTTCGGGTTTGAAGAGGGTAAAAAGCCAAATGATATATTTGACGGCGTTTTTTATAAAAATCATTATTCTGACGTTGATATTAATCCATTGATTCACTATGCATTATACGGCATGAATGAAAATAGGCTGATTAAAGTTCAAAACATTGATTTGTCCGAATTCAATATTGAAGATAAGAAGAATATCCTATTTGTTCTTCATGAAAAGGTAGGTACTGTTGGTGGGACCGGTTTTTTAAACATGGATATCATTGATAATTTGCCTGATACTTATAATGCTTTTATTTTAACTTCGGATGGTGAAGATATTGAATTATGGAATGTAAATAACAATTTAGAAAAGATTGCTAATTATAATGTTTCTTTTAATACAAATTTTTCCGTAATTGATAATGAGGGTAATTTTATTTCACAGGACAATTTTGAAATGCTATTTTCCAATGAGAAATTGGCTGTCATTTACGATGAAATTCTATCAAAATTAAATATATCTTTAGTTCATATCAATCATTTAATTAATCATACTTTTGATTTAATTGATATTATTATAAAAAAATCAATTCCATTTCTCATCAATCTACATGACTTCTATTATTTATGTCCATCTATTCATTTAGTCGATAGGAACTGTCAATATTGCGGTTTCAATTGCTCTGATTGTGGGGGAATAGCCCATAATTCGGATATTTCCAACGATATGATACTTGAAAGATGGCATAAGGAATGCTTTAAGCTTTTAAAAAATTCACATGTTAATATTGCTCCGACTCAAAGTGTAGTTGATTTTTATAAAAAAATTTATCCGGATTTGGATAATTTTACTGTAATAGAGCATGGTGTGGAAATAAACAAATCTTCATACAATGCAAAATTAACATCCGGACCGATAAAAATTCTAGTTCCGGGCCATGTTTCCTCTCATAAAGGTTCTTTGGTGATTAAACAATTAAAAGAATTGGATAAAAACAATAACCTTGAATTGCATTTAATGGGAACCACAATCCCTAATTTAAATAAATATGGAATTAACCATGGTAAATATAAACGAAGTGATTTTAATAAATTGGTGTGTGAAATTGAACCTTCATTTTCTTTAATTTTATCTACTTGTCCTGAAACATATTCATACACTTTAACTGAATCATGGATGGCGGGACTACCGGTTATAGCCAGTAATTTGGGAGCTTTAAAGCAAAGAATTGATTCAACTGGTGGAGGATGGCTGGTTGATTATAAAAATGTAAATGATATATATAACTTAATTATTAATATAAATCAAACTGAATATGAAAATAAACTTTCAAATATTTCAAAAATAACATTTAAAGATTTAAATGATGCATGCATTGAATATATTGCGTTATATGATAAATTAACTGATTAATATGTCTGATTATAAACTTTCTGTCATTGTTTCCACTTACAATACTGGTGATTATTTAAATGAGTTTTTAGACTCCATGAAATCACAGAGTATCGGATTTGAAAATATTGAGGTTATCTTTGTTGATGACAATTCAAATGATGAGTATACATTGGAGTTATTAAGAAAATTTAAAAAGGATTATGAAAATGTTAATGTTGAATTTTTGGATGTCAACTCCGGATTTCCGGGAACGGGCAGAAATACCGGTTTAAAATTATCCACTTCCGATTATGTTATTTTTGCAGACCATGATGACACATATACAGAAAATGCCTTTGAAGTGATGTGTGATAAAATCGCAGATAATGACATGCTCATTTCCAATTTTAATCAGGTGTTTACAGATAAAACTATTCCATTCAAGTCAATTTTTAAGGATTCTGGTGAGATTAAAGTTTCAGATATAGATGAGGATAAAATGCTTTTAAGAGTTCCTGCAGCTATTTGGACAAGGTTATTTAGAAAATCCTTCTTAATTGAAAACGATATTAACTTTTTGGAGGGAATGCTTGCTGAAGATGTTTATGTTGCTACTTATTCCTGTTTAAAAGCAAAAGGAATTATTTACCTTAATGATTTTTATTCTTATAATTACAAAATAAGAGATAGCAAAGATGACAAATCAACAATTCATGTAAGGAATAGAAAATATATTGAAGCTATTTTAAATGGCTATTATAAAATCGATGAGATGTTAATTAATTTAAATAAAACTTCATATGGTGAAACAATATTTAAAAGTCACCTTACTTCATGGTTATACACGATTGTTTTATCAAAAATCAGTGATGGCGATAAAAAAGAGTTGTTTATAAAGTCTCATGAAATATTCAATAAATATTACAGCGAAGATCCTTACTTTAAAAAAAGATATGATAAATTGGTTGATTTAATATTAAACCAGAAATTTGATGATGCAGTGATTGAATCTAATAGGCTGGAGAAAAAACAAGAAAATATGAATGATAGAAGTTTGTTTTCAAGAATTAAAAATAAATTGGTAAGATAATATGGAAAGATATAAAGTTAGTGTAATTGTTCCAACATATAATTCAGGTTTATTTCTCAATGCATTTTTTGATTCAATGATGTATCAAAGTATCGGATTTGAAAATATTCAGGTAATATTCGTGGATGACTGTTCCGATGATGAATATACTTTATATTTACTTGATTTATTTGATGAAAACTTTCCTAATGTCAAATCAATATTTTTAGATGAAAATAATGGTTTTCCAGGTAAAGGACGTAATGTTGGTATAGATTTATCAGATGCTCAATATGTAATTTTTTCAGACCATGACGATACATATGCTCCCGATGCTTTTGAAGTGATGTATAACAGTGCAGTAGAAAATAATGCAGATATGACAATTACAAATTATTATAGGGTATTTCCGCATGAAAAGAAAAAAGTCAAAACCGTTTTCAATGGGGAAAACATTGTCGTTGATAGTGTATTGGATGATAAACGTTTATTTAGCATTGACCCTGCAATCTGGTGTAAATTATTTAAAAAAGAATTTTTAATAGACAATAATATCCGCTTTTTGGAAGGAATGTTGGCTGAAGATTTTTATTTCTTTATCGTATCATTGTTTAAGTCATCATGTACTGTTTATTTGGATGATTTCTTCAGTTATAACTATTTTATCCGTAATGTTGAAGGGGATAAATCCACAATCCATATTAGAAATAAAAAATACTTGGGTAAAATGATTGAAGGATACTGGAAAGTTAATGAATTCTTGATTGAATCCAATTATGATGAATTTTATCCTGAAATTTTTAATATGCACCTGGTATATTGGATTACCAGTTTAATTATCAGTGATATTTCGGATGATGAAAAACGTCAGCTGATTATTTATGTTAATGAACTTCTAAAAAAAGATGTAAAGGTGAATCCGGGCTTTAATGAAAAAATTTATTCAAGTTTAACTAAACCGATACTGGAAAATGATTATACTAAAACTGTAAAAACTCTTAATTCAATCAAAAGATATCGGGGTATCTTATCGATACTGAGCGATACTTTTTCAAGGTCCGGGAGGTAGTAAATGTATTTAAAACATAAAATATTTGGAAAATTATTTAATTTTTTCACTAAACTTCCTATAGACAATAATTTAATTTCTTTTATTGTGGATTCCAATGAATCATTCAGCGGAAATCTGGAATATATTAAAGATGAATTCGAAAAAAGAGGAAATTTTAACTTTAATTTTTATTATAAGGATAAATTATCATTAGACTCTTTGAAAAAATTAGCTACTTCAAAATATATCTTTTTAAACGATAATTTCTTCCCCTTTGCTTTCATGAAATGCAATAATCAGACAACTGTAATTCAGCTATGGCATGCGCCGGGAGCTTTTAAAAAGTTTGGTGGAAGTGTAGAAAATGCTTCAATGCTTAAAATGATATCCAATAACACTGATTATTTAATAACTTCTTCAAAACATATTGAAAATTATTATTCAGAAGCATTTCAAATTGATAAATCTAAAATCAAGCCGCTGGGCCTTCCCAGAGCGGATTATTATTTCAAAAATCATGACGTTGATAAATTGAGGGATAATTTTAATAAGGAATATGGTGTGGATTCCAGTAAAAAAATCATTTTATACGCTCCAACTTTTAGGGAAAATGAGGAATTCAACAACGTTTTCAATTATCTGGACTTGGAAAAATTCAATAAAAGACTTTCCGACGAATATGTTTTGGTGTTGAGACTCCATCCTAAAATAAAGAAATTCTACTCTTCAGAAATTTCAGTTAACGGTGACTATGTTGATTGCAGTGATTATAAAAACGAACAGGAACTCTTATTGTTGTCTGATATATTAATAACGGATTATTCTTCCATAATGATTGAATTTGGTCTTTTAAATAAACCTATAATATTTTTTGCTTATGATTTGGAAAATTATCTGTCCAATGAACGTGGATTTTACCTGGATTATAAAAAAGATCTTCCAGGACCAATTGTTTATACAAGCGATGAATTAATAGAATGCATTGATGAAGGCATTGACTCTTCCAATTTGGATTCATTTGTAAAAACTCAATTTGATGAAATAAATGGCAATGCATCAAAAAGAATAGTTGATTTTGTTTTGAATGAGGGTGAAAAAAATGGATAATATCAAGATAAGCATAATATTGCCAGTTTTTAATGAGGAAGAGTATATTAAAGCGACTTTGGATTCAATTTTTAATCAGGACTTTGATGATTTTGAAGTAATTGTGGTTGATGATGGATCTAGCGATAAAACTTTTGATATTGTTAAAGAAACTTTTGAAAATTCAGACATTAATAATCAGATTATTCGCCAGGAAAATAGGGGAGCCGGTGCTGCAAGAAACAAAGGAATTTCTTTGGCTCGAGGTGAATATATAGTATTTGTCGATGGTGACGATTATATTTTAACAAATCATTTAAAGGAACTCTATAATCCTCAATACGATTTTTCATTATCTCAGATGGTTAAAAAAGAAAATAACTATATTACGAATCCTCATATTTATGACGTTGATGAAATTACAACTAAAGAATTCATTAAACAGGAATTGGAGATGAAAATCCCTTTTAATTTTGTCCAATTATCTTATAAACTGGATATCATTAAAAAACATAATCTTAAATTCCGTGAAGATGTAAGTTATGGTGAAGACACTGATTTTGCTTTAAGGGCATTGAGTTACGGCGATTCAATTAAAATTAGTAATGAAATTACCTATTATTATTTGCAGCATCAGGAGTCATTAATCAATACTTCCAAACTTAAACGTTTTGATTACATTCCTGTTTTAGAGGATTTGGCTGATTTTTTCAAAAAGCAAAATCAAGATGATTTGGCCGAATTAATTCATACTTCCAGAATTCCAAGAGCTATTTTTGGTAATATGAACTTCTTTTTTTATCATAATTATGATTTTGATGATGTTATTCAAAGAATGAAAGAGTTAAATCTGTTTGATAAATTGTCTAAATTTGAAGGAGATGGGAAATTCGCTCTTAAAATTAGGTTATTTTTATTAAACCCTAAGTTATATTATATAATGTGGAAAAAATTTAAAAATTCTATTTAGATTAATATGAAAGTTTCAGTGGTCACTCCTAATTATAATGGAGTTAAATTTTTAAAAAATTACTTTAATTCGCTTAATCAGGACAGTGAATTCATTGGTGAAGTTATAATTATCGATAACGGATCTGATGATTCTAGTCTAGATTATATTCAGGAAAATAATTTTAATTTCCCTGTTGTTGTAATAAAAAATGATGAAAATCTTGGTTTTGCACCTGCTGTAAATCAGGGAATATTAAAATCAAAATACGATTATATATTTTCTCTGAATAATGACACTGAAATTGAAAAGGGCTCTATTAAGGCAATGCTTGATTTGATTCAGGAAGACGGTGTGTTTTCCGTTCAGGCAAAAATGCTTCAATCAGCTAATAAACAGTTGATTGATGATGCAGGAGATGAGTATAATTTACTTGCATGGACTAAAAAGATAGGTGAAAATCAGAATTCAGATAACTACTTAGAAGTTTTTGAAATCTTTTCAAGCTGTGCAGGGGCAGCATTATATAAAAAATCAGTATTGGAAGAAATCGGAAGTTTTGATGATAACTTCTTTGCATATATGGAAGACGTTGATTTGGCAATCAGGTCACAAATCTACGGATATAGGAACTTGCTTTGTCCCGATGCGATTGTATATCATATTGGAAGTGCTACAAGCGGCAGCAGATATAATGAGTTTAAAGTAAAAATCGCCGCTAGAAACAATGTCTGGACGGTTTATAAGAATCTTCCAATCCCGTTAAAGATAATCAATTTCATATTTTTATTTTTCGGTTTTCTGATAAAATACATATTCTTTTTGAAAAAGGGATTTGGTTCAATTTATCTAAGTGGACTAAAAGATGGCCTAAATACGAAAAATAAACTTAATAAGGTATCTTTTAAAAAATCTAATTTAAAAAATTATTTCAGACTTGAATACAAATTAATTATAAATACATTAAAATTTCTAAAAAAGTGAATTATCATGGATTTATCGGTTGTAATAGTAAATTACGGAACGTTTGAATTAACTAAAAACACTATTAATTCTATATTGGAATACTCTTATCCCTTTAGTGTAGAAATCATTGTCGTTGATAATGCATCTCCGGATGATAGTTTATCAAAACTAAGGCAATATTTCAATGACAAAGTTAAATTCATCGCATCAAAAACAAACAGAGGTTTTGCTGCAGGTAATAACCAGGCTTTAAAAATAGTTGATTCTAAATATATCCTGCTTTTAAACTCCGATACGATAGTCTGGGAAAATACGTTAGCAGACATTTACAATTACATGGAAAATAATCCTGATGTCGGAGCCTGTGGCTGTCAGGTACTTTTGGAAGACAATTCTCTCGATAAAGCATGCAAAAGAAGCTTTCCCAATGTAAAAAACTCATTTTTCAGATTATTCCACATTCCAACAAAGAGTAAAGATGATAATTATAATTTAAATGACTTGGACGATGATGGCATTTATGAAATCGATTGTTTGACTGGTGCTTTTATTTTCACCCGAAAAAAGGTCTTGGATGATATCGGTTTGTTGGATGAGACATTTTTCATGTATGGTGAAGACATTGATTTGTGTTATAGGATTAAGGATGCAAATTGGAAAATAATTTACTATGGAAAGGATAAAATTACTCATTTTAAAGGCGCCAGCAGTACAAAACAAAAGCCGAAGCTTATTTATGAGTTTTACAGAGCAATGTATATTTATTATAAAAAACATCATGCTCATGAATCTAATTTTTTAACCAATCTGGTTGTTTATTTGGGAATCGTCGTATTGTGTGTTCTTAAGCTATTTTTGAATATTTTTAAAAAGAAAAATTAAATATTAATGAAGTTTATATTATAATATTAACTAATTTTCGTGGTTAATATATGATAAGAGAAAATCAAAAATTATTAAATTTAATTCTGGTCTTAATGGACGTGGCCGTTATTTCCATATCTCTGGCTATTTCCTGGTGGCTACGTTTTAAAACTACAATGTTTGGACCTATTGGGGGACATTTACCACTTCAACATTATCTGTTCTTCTTAATATTGGTTATTATTCCTGTTTATTTAATTTTGTATTTTTCCTTTGGATTATATAAACCTCGCAGAACCTATAAAACGATTTTTTCTGAGGCTACTCAGATTATTAAAGTTAATATCGTGGCCTTTGTCGTGTTAGTTGCAATATTATTTATTATTAATGAGCCTAATTTCTCAAGAATCATGCTGTTTCTTTTAGGAATTACCTCTTCAGTATTCGGTATCATTGAAAGATTTATTGTTAGGAGTTTTCTTAAAAGAATACGTATTAACAATAGAAATCTCAAACATATCCTTATTGTTGGGGATAATGATTTAGCATTTACCTTTGCACGAAAGATTAGAAACAATCCGTATTTGGGTTTTGATATTAGTGGATTTTTAGGAAGAAGTAATCGTGTCGGCATGGAAATAGAAGGAAGTAAGATCATTGGTTCATTTCAAGATTTGGATAAAGTTTTAGATAACAATAATTATGACCGTGTTGTTTTGGCTATTCCATTGAAATATTATTATAAAATCAATGAACTTGTGGAAAGCTGTGAACGTGTTGGAATAAAGGCTGAAATCATTCCCGATTATATCAGGTATTTTCCTGCTCAACCATCAGTTGACATGATTGAAGATATTCCAATTATTAATATAAGGTATGTTCCTTTAGATGATGCATTTAATAAAGCTATAAAATTGTTTTCAGATTATATTATCGCAATAATAGCCATTATTATAACTTCTCCAATTATGATTCTTACAGCCATTGCAATTAAATTAACGTCTCCGGGTCCGATTATCTTTAAACAGGAAAGAATAGGATTTCACGGTAAACCTTTTGAAATGTATAAATTCCGTAGTATGAAGGTTCAAAGTCCTAGTGAAGAAAAATCAGAATGGACTACAAGAGATGATCCTAGAAAAACTAAGGTTGGGGATTTTATTAGAAAAACCAGTATTGATGAGCTTCCCCAATTTTTCAATGTTTTGAAAGGGGACATGAGTGTTGTCGGTCCAAGACCTGAAAGGCCATATTTTGTAGATGAGTTTAGAAAAGAAATTCCTAAGTACATGGTTAAGCATCAGGTTAGACCAGGCATTACGGGATGGGCTCAGATTCATGGTTGTAGAGGCGATACGTCTATTAAAAAACGTATAGAATACGATATTGAATACGTAGAAAACTGGCATATTGGATTAGATATTGGTATAATGATAAAAACTGTCGTTAAGAAAAATCCCAATGCATATTAATAATCATCACATTTTAATATATTTATTTAAGATTTAAGGCATTTTAAGCAATTTTAGTATCACCGAATACTCTTCAAATGCTCTCCCACATCACTTATATTATAGTAAAATACAAAATAATAATTAACTTTCTAATGAGGGGTTTGGTATGGAAAAAGAAATTTTAGAACAATATAATAAAGTCAAAGATATACTCTCTGAAGAAGAATTTTTAGCCGAAATGGATGAAGTTCGCCCTGATTTCGAAGATTTACCTTTTATGAATGAGGTAGACGTTGCTAAAGAAGTTGTTAAAAATCATATTGGTGCAGATGACATTTCAAAAACTGAAGATTCTCTAGAAGAAAATAATGATGATTCAACTTTTGAAGAAGTTGTAATGACAGATGAACTTTTGGAAAAATACGACCAAATTAAAGAATTCATTTCAGAAGATGAATTCTTGAATGAAATGAACAAACTTAAAAAAGAAAATTTAAATGTTTCTTTCATGAATGAAGAAACCTTTGCTGATCAAATCATAGGCCGTTATGTTGAAAAGGAAAATGAAGTTTTAACCGATAGGGAAGAATATTTAAGTGATGATATAGGATTGCTTGAAGATGGTGACAAAGATAAATCATTCATTGGTGTTGTAAAAACAATAAGTAATCCAAGATCATTTAAAACACGTAAAGGAAACTCCGGTAAAGTATGTAATGTTGACGTTGAAGATAAAACCGGTAAAATTCGTGTAGTTTTATGGACTGAAAATATTAAACATTTAAAAAATATTTCCGAAGGAGACATAGTCCATGTTGCAGGTGTAGATATTAAAGACGGATACTCCGGTCTTGAAGCTACCATGAGACCAAGATCAGTATTTGAAAAAGCAGTTGACGCTAATCCTGAAGATTATCCAATCTATGAAGAAGAAATTACTCCTATTAAGGATGTTGAAGCTGATACCAAAGTTAATATTATTGCAAGAATTACCAGAATCCCGCCAATCAGATCTTATAATAAAAATGGTAAGGAAGGAAAAGTTGCATCCTTAGAACTTCAGGACGCTTCAGGAACAATTTCATACACATTATGGAATAATAATGTTGATTTAATCGAATCATTAGATTTAAATGATGGAGATACTGTAAAAATCCTTCAAGCCCAAGTAAGAGAAAGAAATGATGAAAAATCTTTAACCCATTGGGATGGAAGAATAATAAAAGGTGATTTTGAAGTTCCTGATTTTGAACATGAAATTTCAAAAATCGGTGATTTGGATGATGGTGACAGTGACATTGAAATCATCGGAGTTGTGACTAAAATCCAGGATATAAGAAAATTTATCAGAAAATCTGATAAAAGCGAAGGTCAGTTAAGAAACTTTAACATTACTGATGACACTGGCTCTATTAGAGTAACATTATGGGGAGACAGTGCAGATTTGGATATTAACAAAGGCGATATTGTTAAATTAATTGGTGGAACTGTTGTCTATGATGAATATACTCAAGAAGGTCATTCTGTCAATACCAATTTCTCAACTCAAGTCAGTGTAAATCCTAAAAATTTATCTGATGAGGATTTATCAATATTTGATGCCATCAGAGAAAAATTACAACCGATGCCAATAGAACAAGTTGTATTGGGTGATGAAGAAAATGTCGATGTTGATGTAATGGGTAGAATAATGTCTGTAGGAGACATTAGAACCTTTGAAAGACCATCTGACGGCAGTCAAGGAAAAGTACGTTCCGCATCATTTTCTGATGGTACTGAAGTCATTCAATTATCTTTATGGGATGATAAATCTCAAATAGAATTGGAAGTTGGCAGTGCTTATTTACTTGAAAATGCAAGAGTCAGATTCAGTATGGATTCAATTAGCTTAAATATCGGATCATCCTCAAGAGTTATTAAATTATCTGAAGATGACGCTAAATTCTTACCGTCATTTGAAACATTGGAAAAAATGATTTATGAATATCGTGAAATTTCTGATTTGGATGAATATGACGAAAATGTTTATGTCATCGGTAGAATATTTGAAGTATTTGAAGCTCGTGAATTGGAAAGAGATGACGGCAGCAAATACTTACTTAGAAATATAGAAATTGCTGATAATTCTCAAGCTATTAGAGTTTCCTTATGGGGAGATAATGCAAAAAGAGAATTTGATGAAGGAGAAGCAATTAAAATTCAAAATCCTAGAGTAGACTTATACAATGATCAGTTAACATTAAACATTGCGGGCTCAACAGCTATTGTCAAACCTAGTGATGACGAATTAATGAATTTACCTTCTTTTGAAGAATTAAAAGAAGCTATCTATGTTCCAAAAGAAATCGAGGCAATTGAAGATAATGATGTTAATGTTCGTGTTACTGGAACTCTTAAAGAGATTAATCCGGACAGGTTACTTCTTAGAAAATGTCCTCACTGTGGTAACAATATTGGAAACTTGGATGTTGACAGTGAAAGCATGTGTGATTTCTGTGGTGAAACCTTTGATGAACCAAGAACTACTATCATGATTCCTGCTACATTAGAGGATGAAACTGGCGAAATTACTCTAACATTCTTCGATAATTTAGTTGAAGATTTATTAGAAATGCCAAAAGAAGAAATTGTTAACATAGTTAGTGATGAGCCTGGTGCTTTAGATGGAAGAATCGAAGATTTAGAAGGACTCACTGTAGAAATTATTGCAAATGTTAGTTATGATGAATATAATGAGGATAGAAAACTCAACCCAAGAAAAATTTTACAAAAATACTATTAAAACAAATTAAGGATGGATTATTATGGTGGAATTAGAAGATTTACCAAGTGTCGGTGAAAAAACAGCAGAAAAATTAAGAGATGCAGGTTTTGCAGATATGATGAGATTAGCTACTGCTACTCCAAAAGAATTATCCGTTAAAGCTGAAATAGGTGAAGGTGTTGCTGAAAAAGTTATTGAAGCTGCTCGTAAAGCTGAAGATATTGGTTTTGAAACTGCATTAGAAGTTGATGAAAGAAGAAAAGATGTTGGTCATATTTCTGTAGGAAGTAAAGGATTCAATGATTTGATTGCAGGAGGTATTGAAACTCAAGCTATCACAGAAGTATTTGGTGAATTTGGATCTGGAAAAAGTCAAATTTCTCATGAATTAGCTGTAACTGTTCAATTACCTGAAGAATTAGGTGGTCTTGATGGAGACTGTGTTTTTGTTGATACTGAAAACACATTCCGTCCTGAAAGAATTAAACAAATTGCTAACGGTTTTGAATTGGATGTTGAAAGTGTTTTACAAAGAATTCATGTTGCCCGTGCATTTAATTCATCTCACCAAATATTAATGGTTGATAAAATTAATGAACTTATTCAAAACGGTACTAATGTTAAGTTAGTTATTGTCGATTCATTAATGGCTCACTTCAGAGCAGAATACGTTGGAAGAGAGTCTTTAGCTGTAAGACAACAGAAATTAAATCAGCATTTACATTCCCTTCAGCAAATTGCTAATACATACAATGTAGCTGTATTTATTACCAACCAAGTTCAAGCTAAACCAGATTCATTCTTCGGTAGTCCTACTAAAGCTATTGGTGGTCACGTATTAGGACACGCTTCCACTTACAGAATTTGGCTTAAAAAAGGACTTGCAGGTAAAAGAATTGCTCGTTTAGTTGACAGCCCTCATTTACCTGAAGGTGAATGTGTGTTCAAAATCACTAATGAAGGTATTGTAGATTAAATATCTTCATCTATTTTTTCTTTTTCCTTTAATTTTAAATATTTTAATTGACTACTTTTTTAATATGAATGATATTGAAATTACTATTTTATCCATTGTTTTAATGATTGCTTTAGGCTATATTCTAAAGCGAATCAATTTCATATCCGTTAAAGATGTTGATGTGTTAAATGATATAGTAATTTATATTTTGCTTCCCTGCATGATTTTTACTGCTCTTCATTCAGCAGATTTATCTTTGATTTCTGAATTGGGAGTACTTCCATTTATTATTTTAGCTTCATCTATGGTAACTGGTATAATATCATATTTCATTTTGAAAATGCTTAAATTACCTGATAAGAAATTATGGAGTGTTTTGGTAACTGTAATGATTGCAAATACTGCATTTATGGGTTATCCTATTAATTTAGGTATCTTTGGCCATGAAGGTTTTTTAAGAGCCATATTCTGTGATATCGCAACCATGATCATATTCTTGATATTGTCATTTGCTATTGTTTTAAAATTTGGGGGAAGTACAAAAACTGCAGTTAAAAAAATAGCGTTTTTCCCGCCATTATGGGCAATTTTCCTTGGAATTTCTTTTAATTTACTTAACATCCCTATTGGTCCGGTTCTGGAAAATACTATTGATTATTTGGGTGATGGTGCAATTCCTTTAATTATGTTATCCTTAGGTATTTCTATTGATTTGGAGGGTATTAAGCGTTCCAAGGCAATGATTATCTTCACGTCCATTATGAAGTTAGCCTTTTTCCCATTAATTGCATTTATCATTGTTTCTTTTTTAGGGTTTGTGGATTTACAATTTGATGTTACGATAATTGAAGCTGCTATGCCTTCAGGTATGTTATCCTTAATTTTGGCAATAACCTACAAGTTGGACTTTGAGTTGACCTCTGATTGCATATTAATCAACACGGTTTTTTCCCTTGTAACTTTGCCCCTGATAATGATGCTAATCTGACATTTTTTTGTTAATTAATTTTTTTGCTTTCCTAAAAATTATTGATAAGAATATATTAAATTATAAAATAGCTCTTATAAAGCTTTATTTTTTAATTAAAGCTGTTTTTAGCATTATTTTATTTCATCATATATATACTTTACTCCAATATTTTTTCAGAAAGCTTTATAAATGTGTTCCAACTACATATTTAATATCTAACTCTATATGTTAGATAATTTCGCACACTTGTACAAGGTGAAAATTATGGCAGAAGAAATAAGAGATAATAATGAAGAATTAAGGATAGGAGTTTACGTCTGCCACTGTGGTGTAAACATTGGTGGAGTAGTTGACTGTCCTGAAGTAGCTGAATACGCTAAGACCTTACCTGGCGTTGTTCACGCAACTGATTACAAATATATGTGTTCTGACCCTGGTCAAGCTTTAATCCAAGAAGACATTAAAGAGAAAAACTTGAACCGTATTGTTGTAGCAGCTTGTTCCCCTCGTCTTCACGAACCTACTTTCCGTAGATGTGTTGAAGAAGCAGGTTTAAACAAATTTTTATTTGAATTTGCTAACTTAAGAGAACAAGACTCCTGGGTACACATGTCATTACCAGAAGAAGCTACAGAAAAAGCTAAAGACTTAACCCGTATGGCTGTTGCTAAAGCAAGATTACTCGAACCATTAGAAGCTACCAAAGTAGCAGTAGATAACAAAGCATTAGTTATCGGTGGTGGAGTAGCTGGTATTCAAACCGCTTTAGATTTAGGAGATATGGGATTCAAAACCTACATGGTAGAAAGAAACCCTACCATCGGTGGAAGAATGGGACAATTAGATAAAACTTTCCCTACTCTTGACTGTTCAATGTGTATTTTAGCTCCAAAAATGGTAGACGCATTCAAACATGAAAATATTGAATTAATTTCTTACGCTGAAGTTAAAGAAGTAGACGGATACATCGGAAACTTCAAAGTAAAAGTTGAGAAAAAACCAAGATATGTCGATGAATCTTTATGTACTGGATGTGGTGCATGTCAAGAAGCTTGTCCTATCGAAATACCTAACTACTACGACGAAGGTGTCGGTATGGTAAAAGCTGCTTACATTCCTTTCCCTCAAGCTGTACCTTTATGCGCAACTATCGATAAAGACTACTGTATCGAATGTAACTTATGTGTACAAGCTTGTGGACCAGACGCAATCGACCACAACCAACAAGCTGAAGAAATCGAATTAGAAGTTGGTACTATTATTGCAGCTATCGGTTACGATCCATTCGATCCTTCCAGTATTTACCAATACGGATACGGCCGTTACTCAAACGTAATTACTGCTATGGAAATTGAAAGAATGATTAACGCATCAGGTCCTACTGGTGGACACGTTATCAAACCTTCCGATGGTATCGAACCTAAACGTGTTGCATTTATCCACTGTGTTGGTTCAAGAGATGAGCAAATCGGTAAACCTTACTGTTCCAGAGTATGTTGTATGTACTCCATGAAAAACGCTCAATTATGTATTGACCACGAACCTGATACTGAAGTAACTTGTTACTACATGGATATTCGTTCATTCGGTAAAGGATACGAAGAGTTCTACAAAACCTCTCAAGAAAAATACGGAATTGAATTTATCAGAGGTAGACCTGCACAAATCTTCGAAAATGATGATTTAACCTTAACTATCAGAGCAGAAGATACTTTACTCGGTAAAGTTACTGAATACACTTACGACTTAGTTGTATTAAGTGTTGGTCTCGAACACTCTGCTGGATCTGACGAACTCAGACAAACCTTAGGTGTTTCCAAATCAGCAGACGGATTCTACATGGAAGCTCACCCTAAACTCAGACCTGTTGACACCTTAACTGACGGTGTTTACATTGCTGGTGTAGCTCAAGGTCCTAAAGATATTCCTGACTCTGTAGCACAAGGTTCAGCTGCAGCATCCAGAGCAGCTATCCCAATGGCTAAAGGTCAAGTAGAAATCGAACCTATTGTAGCACGTACTGATGAAGGTATTTGTGGTGCTTGTGAAGTTTGTGTTGAATTATGTCCATTTGCTGCTATTTCCATTGTCGAAGACTCTGGAAGTCATCACGCAGAAATTAACACTGCATTATGTAAAGGATGTGGTACTTGTGTAGGTGCATGTCCATCCGGTGCTATGGATCAACAACACTTCAAAACCGATCAAATTATGGCACAAATCAGTGCTGCTCTTGAAGACATAGGAAAATAGATTTAGAGATTATTTAATCTCTATTTCTTTTACTTTTTTTTAACTCACTATTTTTTTTACAGATTTTACTTTTTTTTAAGATGCCTATTTTTTCATAACTCTTATATTATAAGATAAACAAAAATTAATACATAATATTTTAATAAATTTTAGGTGTAGTAAATGACTAATTATCATGATGAAATTTTAAACTTTGAAAAAATAGCTCAAGAACATACTGAATATATGAGAAACAGTATTAATTTGATTGCTTCTGAAAATGTTACAAGTGTTGAAGTAACAGAAGCATTATCCACTGATTTTGCTCACAGATATGCTGAAGGACAAGCTTTTGAAAGATTTTACGAAGGATGTCAATTTGTAGATTTAATTGAAGATAAAACCAAAAAGCTTTCATGTAAAGTTTATGACTGTGATTATGCAAACGTTCAGCCTGTTTCAGGTGTAACAGCCAATCTCGCAGCATTCTTTGCTTTTGCAAAACCTGGTGAAAAAGTAATGGCTCTTGAAGTTCCTTCAGGAGGACACATTTCACACGCTGATGTAAGTGCTGCAGGTATCCGTGGTCTTAAAACAGTTTTCCACCCATTAAACAAGGACATTATGAACATCGACATCGATGCAATGAATAAAAAGATTTTGGAAGAAAAACCACAAATTGTCTTATTCGGTGGAAGTTTATTCTTATTCCCTCATCCAATTAAAGAAGCCCGTGAAGCTGCTGATGAAGTTGGAGCTAAAATCATGTATGATGGGGCTCACGTATTAGGTCTTATTGCAGGAGGCCAATTCCAACAGCCGTTAAAAGAAGGTGCAGACTTGATGATGGGAAGTACCCACAAGACTTTCCCTGGTCCACAGGGAGGTATTATCCTTTCACACCAAGAAAACGCAGAAATAATTGACAATGCAGTTTTCCCTGGTGTTGTAAGTAACCACCACTTGCACCATTTATTAGGTTTAGGTATTGCAACCGCTGAAATGTTGGAATTCGGTGAAGCTTATGCAAAACAAACTATTAAAAACGCTCAGGCTTTAGGTCAGGCAATGTATGAGTTAGGATTCAATGTATTATGTGAAGAACAAGGATTTACCGAGTCTCACCAAATTGCAGTTGATTTATCTGATATCAGATCAGCATCCGATATTGCTAAAGAATTGGCAGATAATAATGTTATTTTAAACAAAAACCTCTTGCCTGGTGATGATAGGGACAATTCCGATAATCCTTCCGGTGTAAGAATCGGTACTCAGGAAATTACCAGAAGAGGATTAAAAGAAAAAGAAATGAGTGAAGTTGCAGAGTTTATTAAACGTGTTGCAGTTGACAAAGAAGACATTGCTGATGAAGTTGCAGAGTTCATGAACCAATACACATGCTTGGACTATGCATTTTCAGACAGAGACGCATATCAATATCATAAATTATAGATTACTATGAGAATAGGGTTTGCCTTTACTGGAGCAGGTCATTTACTCAATGAATCTGTTCAGCTTGCTGAAAAATTAGCTAAAGATCATGAAGTCACGATATTTCTTTCAGGAGCAGCTGAAGAAGTATTGAAAATGTATGGGCTTTATGAAAGAGTTACTAGATTAACTGGTGGTAAATATAGGGAGCTTGCCACAGATTCCAACCAAAAATTTTCATTTCCAATAACAGGCAGATTCTCACTTGGTAAATATGATTTACTGATAGTTTCTCCTGCTACTGCCAATACAGTTTCTAAAATCGTTTATGGTATTGCTGATACTTTAGTAACAAATGTTGTTGCTCAGGCAGGAAAAGGTGCTGTTAAAACATTCATGGTTCCAGTAGATATTCATCCGGGACCTGTCGATACAGTTTTGCCTTCAAAAGTTGAAAAAGACAAATGCCAAAATTGTGATGATTGCGTTGCAGCCTTAGTATGTCCGGAGGGTGCAATTATTCCTCATGATGAAATTGACCTGACTAAATGTGTCGGGTGTGGACAGTGCAGAAATTCCTGTCCATATGATGCAATTTCTGAAGGTAAGATTATTACTATTTATATGCGGGATATTGACATTGAAAATACCCGCAAATTATCTGAAATTGATGATATTCAGATATTTGAACATCCTGATGATATTTTAGATAATTTGTAAACTCTTTTAAAAATCCAATCTATCACCAATTTTTAAATTTATAGAATTTTCTTTAACTTCAATAACGTATTTGGCTTTCTTTCTTGTTTTGTAATATCTCCAGGGCTTTAGGGTAATCTTATCAATAATAATCTTATTTTCATCCAAAAAGTAAACGTCTATTGTAAAGAGCATGAAACAGGTGTGAATGCTTGATCCATATTTTAAAATGATTAACAATCCATAATCAATATCTCTTTTAAACATTAAACCAATGAGTCTTTTAAAATAATTATCGGCTATTTTTATTTTTATCATGGATTATTGCTTATTTAATTCATTTATATTAAATTTAACTCATTTTTAAAAGCAATATTGCTCTTGTCCGGTAATTATCAAAAAAGAGGTAAGATTTCACAGCTCATTAAATTCATTTCACGGTTATTTAAAATGATGGATGATTAATGACTTATCATATTCTCAGCCATATAATCATTTTAATGTAATTTAGGATAAGAATCTCTAAAAACTTTTGGATTAATGTGGATTAACAAAAGTCTTTTTTTCAATTTCCCCGCTTTTCATATCTTTCAGGGCACTTTCAAATTCTCCGGTTGAAAACACTCCCGGAATAATAAGCCGTTCTCCATTATGATTTAATATAAAGCAGGGAGTTGCAGTAATTCCATAGGAAACAGCTTCTTCTGCATCAAGGTATACTTCAATATTGTAATAATTGTTTTCAAGAATTTTATTAGCTTCGGATTCTTCCAATCCACATGAAACAGCTATTTTACTTAAAATTTTAGTGTCTGCAATATTTTCGTTTTTAACAAGGTTCGCATAAAATATTTCCTCAACTAGTTTTAAAGTAACTTCAGGATGCATATTCTGACAGAATTTGGATAATCTTAAAGCATTATTTGAACTTGTAAGTAGCATGTCCTTATAATTAATTTTTAAGCCGTCTTCTAGTGCGATTTCTTCTATTTCTCTAATTTTTTCTAATGCCTCATTTATGGATACTTCATTTTTTTCGCTGTATCTTTCAGCAGTGCTTTTTACATGCCTTTTTCCGGCTAAGGGTTCAAGTTCAAAAGCTTTCATTTCCCATTCAACATTAATATTTAATGTTTCAATAGCTTTTTTAAGTCTTTTAAGTCCAATATATGAATATGGACAGTTAAAATCAATCATATAAATAATATTCATTGTTAATCATCTTATCTGCTTGTGAATTTAAAAATCGTATAATTAATAATTTATATATATAATTTATGATATAATTAATTAATGAATATTTTATAATGTTGATATAATTATTTGAATTTAATATTGGTGATAGTATGAACGAAATAGGTAGAACATTTACATCAGAATCAGTAACTCAGGGACATCCTGATAAAGTTGCAGACATTATTTCTGATGCTATATTGGATGCGTACATGGCACAGGATAAAAATTCACATGTTGCATGTGAAACTTGTGTAACAACTGATTTTTGTATGGTATTTGGTGAAATAACCTCATCAGCTCATATCTCAGAAGACGAAATTGAAAAAATCATAAGGGATACAATCATTGAAATTGGTTATGATAATCCTGATTTGGAATTTGATGGTCATACTTGTAAAGTTGAAAACAGACTCCATGAACAGTCTGCAGATATTAATCAGGGAGTAGACCGTGGAGATGAAGAAACCGGAGCTGGAGATCAAGGAATGATGTTTGGTTTTGCAACCAATGAAACCGAATCATTAATGCCTTATCCAATTGATCTTGCCCGTAAATTAACTAATAAATTAACCGAACTTAGAGAAACTGGTGAAATTCCATATTTAAGGCCTGACGGTAAGGCACAGGTATCAGTAAATTACGATAAAGACGGTAATGTCGTTTCACTCGATGCTGTTGTATTGTCAACCCAGCACGATGAAAGCGTTTCAGACAATCAGGAACAATTGAAAGAAGATATCCGTGAAAAACTCTTTAAGGCAGTCATTCCTGAAGGATTAATGACTGAAGACACTAAAGAACATATCAATCCAACAGGTAAGTTTGAAATAGGTGGTCCTCACGGAGATGCTGGTTTAACCGGCCGTAAAATCATTGTAGACACCTATGGAGGATATGCAAGACACGGTGGAGGAGCATTTTCAGGTAAAGACTGTACCAAAGTAGACAGAAGTGCATGCTACATGGCAAGATACATTGCAAAAAACATTGTAGCAAGTGGACTTGCTGAAAAATGTGAAATCCAGTTATCCTATGCAATTGGAGTTGCAGAACCGACTTCAGTCATGGTAGATACTTTTGGAACCGCTGCAGCAGATTTGGACTTTGATAAAATTGTACGTGAAAACTTCAAATTAACTCCTGATGGAATCATTGAAACATTAGGTTTAAGAGACACTACTTATAAACAAACTGCTAAATACGGTCACTTCGGTATTGAAGGACTCCCATGGGAGAAAACCGATAAAGCCGAAGATTTAAAAAAATATATCTAAAATTAAACTAAACTTTCCTCTTTCGAGGATAAGTTTTTAAATTTTTTTTCTTGTTTTTATTTCGAAATTTTTCTATTTCTTTAAAATATTCATGATTGTAATAACCTTTATTTATTATCTAAAACAAAAGTATAAATATTATAGATTATTAATTTTTGAGGAGTTACAATGCCAATAAACGAGGCAGAAAAATCATACGATCATGATAAGATAGAAAAGAAAGTACAAAAATTCTGGAAAGATGAAGATACTTTCAAAAAAGTCACAGAACTTAGAGAAAAAGGTCCTAAATACTCATTTTTAGATGGTCCACCATATTGTAGTGGAAAAATACACTTGGGTACTGCTTGGAATAAAGTTATTAAAGATTCATATTTACGTTATAAATCAATGAATGGATTTAGTTTAAGAAGACAAGCAGGTTGGGATATGCACGGTCTTCCAATCGAGCATAAAGTAGAGCAATTAATGGGCATTAAATCCAAACAAGAAATCGAAGATACAATTGGAATAGCCGCTTTTGTTGATAAATGTAGAGAATTTGCAATGGAAAATAAAGTGGCTATGGAAGAGGAATTCGACCAGTTAGGAGTTTGGATGGACTGGGATGACCCATATATGACACTTGATCCAAAATATATGGAATCTTCCTGGTGGACATTAAAAAGAGCCAATGACCAAAATTTGCTTGTAAATGACCAAAGAGTAATCAGCTGGTGTCCTCATTGTGGAACAGCACTTGCTGCTGCTGAAATTGAATATGAAGATAAAGTTGACCCTTCCATATTCATTAAATTCCCTGTCACAGGTGAGGAAAATACCTATTTCCTGGTATGGACAACCACCCCATGGACACTTCCAGCAAACATGGCAATCTGTGCTAATCCGGAATTTGATTATGTTTATGTTTTAAAAGATGGTGAGACTTTAATTTTAGCTGAAAATCTTATGGAAGATGTTTTAGGCAAACAGGTTAAAATCCATAAAACCAAAATACCTGCTGAATCAGAAGACGAAGAAGACCAAATCATTGAAGAAAAAGAAGTCTTATATGAAGTAATTAAAACAGTAAAAGGTACTGACATTATTGGATTAAGTTATGATTATATTTTAGCAGATGAAATTCCAAAACAAATGGAATTCGACTCAGAAATTGAAAAAGTCCACACAGTATTATCTGGTGACCATGTAGAACTTGGCGAAGGTACGGGTTTAGTTCATACCGCACCTGGACACGGTCCTGAGGACTTTGAAGTAGGTCAGGCCAATGGCCTTCCAATTTTCTGTCCTGTTGGTGAAGACGGATGCTTCACTGAAGATGCAGGCAAATATGCTACTAAATTTACTAAAGATGAAAACCCTCAAATTATTGAAGATTTAGAAAATAAAGGTTTAATGTATAGATCTGAGACCATCGAACACAGATACGGTGTATGCTGGAGATGTAAAACTCCAATCATATATATTGCAACCAAACAATGGTTCTTGAAAGTAACAGACATTAAACAGAAAATGTTGGATGAAATTGCTCGTGTCGAATGGGTACCGAAATGGGCTGGAGAAGGCAGATTCCATGATTGGGTAGATAACGCCCGTGACTGGACAATTTCAAGACAAAGATACTGGGGTATTCCTATTCCTATTTGGGAATGTCCTGACTGTGGTCAAATCAAAGTTATAGGCTCCTTAGACGAATTAAAATCTGAAGCTTTAACAGATATCGATGTATCCGATGCAGAACTCATTCACAGACCGTATGTGGATGAGGTTGAAGTTAAGTGTGACGGCTGTGGAAAAGCTATAAAAAGAATTCCTGACGTTTTGGATGTATGGATTGATTCAGGAGTTGCCGGTTGGGCTTCACTTTACTATCCTGAAGAAAAAGAAAAGTTCGAAGACTGGTTCCCATATGACTTCATTACTGAAGGTCACGACCAAACTAGAGGATGGTTCTACTCACAATTAGGTACTGGAGTAATTTCAATGGGTCAAAGTCCATATCAAAAAGTATTAATGCATGGATTTGTATTGGATGATAAAGGAAATAAAATGTCCAAATCATTAGGTAATGTAGTGGCTCCAGAAGAAGTAATTGAAAAATATGGTGCTGACGTATTAAGATTCTACCTCTTATGGGCTTCAAAACCGTGGGATGATTTAAAATTCGTATGGGATGAGCTCCTTAATATTAACAAAATGTTCAACATTTTATGGAATGTTTATGTATTTTCAACCACTTACATGTCCTTGGACAACTTCAATCCTGTTGATTTAACAGAAGATGATATTGTTTTAAGATTGGAAGATAAATGGATTATATCCAAAGCCAATACATTAGTTAAAGAAGTTGCTGAAGACTTTGAAAAACTATTCTTCCATAAGGCAACAAGAAAAATCAATAATTTCATCTTGGAGGATTTAAGCCGCTGGTATGTAAGGCTCATTCGTGGAAGAACCTGGGTTGAAAGTGACGATCCTGATAAATTGGGCGCATATTACAGTTTATATACTGCGCTTATCAAATTGATTTCAGTTTTATGTCCAATAGCTCCTCATGTATCAGAGGAAATCTATGAAAACCTTGTAAAAGGCGTTAATCCTGATGCACCTGAAAGTATCCACATGAATGACTGGGGATATGATGAAGATGCAATTGATGAGGAATTGGAATCTAAAATGGATGTTGCACGTGAAGTTATCGATGCATCTATTAGAGCTCGTGACATTGCACAATACAAACTCAGATGGCCGGTATCCGATATTACCGTAGTATCTCAAGATGAAGATGTTTTAAAAGCTATTGAAGAGTTAACTGATATTATTAAAGATCAATCTAATACTAAAGAGGTCTTATGCGCCAGTGAATTTGAAAAATTATCATTTAATGCAAAACCAAACCTTAAAACCTTAGGCCCAAGACTCAAAGGAGACATGGGTAAAGTGATGGGTGCTTTAAAGCAGGGTGACGGTAATCAAATTAAGGCAGACCTTGAAGCTAATGGAAGTATAACCATCGAAGGACATGAATTGTCATTAGATGATATATTATTCGACTCAGAACTTCCTGATGATTTCGTTTCATCAGAGTTTGAAGGCGGAAATGTATTTGTAAATACTAATGTCACATTAGAAATTAGACAAGAAGCTATGGCTCGTGAATTAATTAGAAGAATTCAGGACATGAGAAAAGATTTGGATTTGGATGTCGAAGCAAACATTAACGTTGATGTAGAAACATCTGCTGAATTTAAAGACTTAATCGTACCTCAGGCTGAGTTCATATCTCATGAAGTAAGAGCAGATAGCTTAATTATAACTGACAGTGAAGAATGCAGTAAAGACTCTAAAGATTATACCAAAGAATGGGATATTGAAGGAGAAAAAGTAATTATTTCAATTAAAAATTAAGGTGTTAACATGACTTTAGCTGATTCTGAAATTGAATATATTGAAGGAATCCTTGGCAGGAAAATGAATGAATTGGAAGAAGGAATGCTTGATGTAATGTTTTCAGAGCACTGTTCTTACAAAAGCAGCAGACCATTTTTAAGAGCTTTCCCAACAGAGGGAGAAAACATTATTTTAGGTCCGGGTGACGATGCAGGACTTGTATCTGTAACCGATAAATATGCGTTGGCTGTAGGTATGGAATCTCACAACCACCCGTCTGCTATCGAGCCTTATGGTGGAGCAGGTACAGGTATTGGAGGAATTCTAAGGGATATTATTTCAATGGGAGCAATGCCTATTGCACTTTTGGATTCACTCAGATTCGGGCCAATGGAAGATGAAAAATCAAGATATCTATTCGAGCATGTTGTAAAAGGAATTTCAGATTACGGTAACAGGGTTGGTGTTCCAACTGTTGCCGGTGAAATCGAATTCGACGAATCCTTTAGAACAAATCCTTTAGTAAACGTAATGTGTGTAGGTCTTGTTGAAAAAGAAAACATTGTCCGTGCTCAGGCACCTAACTTTGGCGATGTATTCCTTTTAATGGGTGGAACTACCGGTCGTGATGGAATTCATGGAGTTACTTTTGCATCTGAAGAGTTAACATCTGATTCTGAAACTGAAGACAGGCCTGCTGTTCAAGTAGCAGATCCATTCACTAAAAAAAGAGTTTTGGAAGCATCACTAGAAATTTTAGAAAAAATTGATGTTAGCGGTGTAAAAGATTTAGGTGGTGGAGGCCTTACCTGCTGTATTTCTGAGCTTGTTGATGCTTCAAATAATGCAGCATTCGTTGATTTACGTTCTATTCCTTTAAGAGAAACTGGTATGACTCCATATGAAATTATGCTTTCCGAATCACAGGAAAGAATGGTATTTGTAATTAATCCTGATGATGTAGAACTTGCCCAACAAATCTGTGATAAACATGAAATCGTCTCAGCTGTCATTGGTGAAGTTCGTGAAGGAAACAATATGATTATTTCAGATGACGGTGAGGAAATTGCAAACTTGCCTACTATTCTTTTGGCAGACCCACCTTCTATTGACAGACCTTTAGAAGAAATTCCTGAAGATTTGGAAAAAGTGGAAGTTGCTCATCCGCCTATCAAAGAGTCCTTACCTAAATTATTGTCTTCACCTAATATTGCTTCAAAAAGTTGGGTTTACAAACAGTATGACCATGAAGTTCAGGTAAGAACCGTTGTAAAACCTGGCGATGACGCTGCTGTTTTAAGAATAGATGATGAAACGGCTATTGCACTTACTACTGATTCCAATACAATTCACACTAAATTGTCTCCATTTGATGGAGCTGCAGGATGTGTTGCTGAAGCTATCCGTAACGTTGTTTCAATGGGAGCTACTCCTTATGCAGTTGTTGACTGTCTTAACTTCGGTAATCCTGAAAAACCTGAAATATTATGGCAATTCAAGACAGCTATTGAAGGTATGAGTTTAGTTGCTGAGAAATTTGAAGCACCTGTTATCAGTGGAAACGTAAGTTTCTATAATGAAACTGAAGGAATTAAAATCAATCCTACTCCTGCTGTTGGAGTTATTGGAGTTGAAAAAATTGAAAATATCAGAACTATGGACTTTAAAAATGAAGGAGATAAAATTTTATTAATTGGAGAAACCTTTGATGAGTTAACAGGTTCTGAATACCACCGTGCAATCCATGATTTGGAAAAAGGTGTTGCTCCAAGAATCAGGGTTGATGATGAAGTTGCTAATGCAAAAACTATCTTAAACCTCTTGGATGAGGATGCAGATAAAAATATCACAGCAATACATGATGTATCTGCTGGTGGTTTAGCTATTGCACTTTCAGAAATGGTTATTTCTTCTGATAAAGGTTGTGAAGTAGAATTAACTAGTGATGAATTGGATGAAAATCAATTACTTTACTCAGAAAGTCACGCCAGATATTTAGTGACTGTTAAAGCTGATGCTTGTGATGAAATTTTATCAAAAATAGATGTTCCTGTAACTGTTTTAGGGGAAGTTAAAGGAGATGTCTTAAAAATCAATGATAATGAATTCACAATTGATGAGTTAAATAACTCTTATCGCGGAGTTATTGAACAATATATGGCATAAATAATTCGTTGGCTGGTGTTTATATGTTTTTATCAAAATTAGACTCTTTAAATAATGCTTTAAAGCTTATTGATGAAAATCAAAAGCTTATGGATAGCGAAGAGATTCCATTAAATGAAGCACATAAAAGAGTTTTGGCAGAGGATATTATAGCATATCATAACTCACCTCCATTTGACAAATCTGCAATGGATGGATTTGCACTTAAAGGGGAAAATACATTTGGTGCATCACAGTCCAATCCCAAAACATTAAAAATAGTCGATGCAATTGGTGCTGGAGATTTCTGTGACAAAACTATACAAGAAGGTGAAGCTATTGTTATTGCCACAGGCGCGCCGATTCCTGAGGGCGCAGATGCTGTTTTAATGAAAGAATACACTACAACAGATGGTGATGAGTTAACTATCTATTCTCAGGTTACTCCCGGAGAGAATGTTTCTCCAAAAGCTGAAGATATTGAAAAAGGATCTCAAATTCTATCTAAAAATACTTTTATCAGATACCAGGAAATGGGATTAATAGCTTCAGCAGGTTATAATAGTGTTAAAGTTTATAAAAAACCTAAAATCAAATTAATAATTACAGGTAATGAGTTAGTCGAACCTACAAAAGAAGAAATTGATAAAGCTAAAATCATTAACTCTAATCACTATACAATTAAAGCTATGATTGAAGATGCAGGAGCAATCGTAAGTATTGCCCATGCAGGAGATACCTTTGAAGAAGTTCGTGAAGAAGTTTTAAAGGCAAGTAAAGAATATGATGTTATCATGACCACTGGCGGAACGGCCATCAGTAAAGGTGATGTTGTACTGGACGTAGTTGATGATTTAGGTGAAATTCTTTTCCATGGTGTTGCTTTAAGACCTGGTAAACCGATTGGTGCAGGTATCATTAACGGTAAAATGATATTTACCTTTTCAGGCCAACCTGTAGCAGCCATGTCTCAATTTGATGTTTTTGCCCGTAAATATTTATTTAAAATGCAGGGCAGGGACTTTGATTTCCATATTGTTAAAAGGGAAGCCAAATTAAAGATTCCTTCTCAGCTTGGAAGAACAGATTTTATCCGTGCATTTAGTGATGATGATTATGCAAGGCATATCTTAAACAGAGGTTCAGGCATTATCCGTTCAATGGTAGAGGCTAACAGTTATATTATAATTAATGAAAACGATGAAGGATATCAGAAAGGCGATATAGTTGACGTTGTCTTTTTCGATTCCCTGCTTTGGTAGTTTATAGTGGTGTTTGAATGAATGGAATTTATTATTACGTGATTGCTTTTTTTGTTATATGGGCAATAGCATTAGTCTTTAATAATAAATTATCCAATTACGGTTTTGACATTGATTTTCCGATAATAATGTGGAGAACTGAAAGACTTCGAGGATTGATTAAGCGAATTTCTGACATCTCTCCCCGCTTTTGGAAATATTTCATGACGTTGGGTATTGCAGTATCATTTGTTACGATGATAGGCATGGCATGGCTTTTAATATCATCAATTGAAACTATAACAACTACTCCTTCGGTATCTCTCGTTATACCTGGAGTTGAAATGCCCGGCTCATCGATTTACGTACCTTTAGGCTATGGATTAATTGGTCTGGCTACGGTATTGGTAATTCATGAATTTTCACACGGTATTTTAGCCACAAGTGAAAAGATAAGCATTAAATCCATTGGGCTATTGCTTTTTGCAATAATTCCCGGCGCATTTGTAGAACCTGACGAAGAGGAATTAAAAGAGTCTTCCAAATTGTCACAGCTTAGAGTTTATGCTGCAGGTTCTATTGCAAACATGTCCCTTGCAGCTGTTGCACTGGTAATATTTTTGGTGATTTCATCATATGCAATTCCCGGAAATTTTTCTGAAAACGGAATTGAAATCAATCGTGTTGTTGGTGATTCTCCGGCCAGTGAACATCTAAAGGAAGGAATGATTATTGAATCAATAGACAATCACACAATTGACAATTCTACCAGCTATATGGACGTTGTCAGTTCATTTAAACCGGGTGATAATGTAACTGTCGGAACGAATGAGGGATCCTACACGCTGACGCTGGATAAAAATCCGAATAATGAATCTGTAGGATACTTCGGTATACAGGCAGGCAAACATTATGAATTGAAAAGTAATGCTTTCGGGCCGCTGCCTTGGATATACTTTAGTTTATTGGAATTATTCCAATGGATGTTTATTTTGAATTTAGGAATTGGTACATTCAATTTACTTCCAATGAAACCTTTAGATGGGGGTAAAATGCTTGAAATCCTATTAAGCTATAAGCTTCCGGAAAATATCTACAAGCCACTTGTCAATTCAATATCAGTTATCATGGCAATGATTATTGTTTTCAGTATTGTGGCCAGTTTCATATAGATTAACTTATTTTTATATTATTTTTTAATTTTATATTTATATTATTTTACACATTCATTAAATATTTTTTATAGTTTTGATATAAAACTATTAAATTATTGATGGTTATTTTAAGTAAATGATATCAAATGTTGGTGGGAAAATATATTTTTTTTAATTTGATGGTTCGGGTAAAAAAATAAAAATAATTGAAAGAAATTAATCTTTCAATTTAGAAGTATCTTTCTAAAATACCTTCTAAGATTTTGTAGTGACGACCTTCGTCTTTGGAACTTTCTCTGAAGAAATCAGCAGCGGTTTCGATTCCAGCTTCTTGAGCTTTTTCGGAAGCTTCTCTTTTTTCAGCGTTAGCCATTTTTTCTCCGCCCATCATCCATTCGATGTTTGCTTTGAGGTCATCTTTAATGATTCCGTTCATTTCACAGAATCTTGCAGCATGTTCAGCTTCTTCCCATGCTAATCTTTTGAATACTTCAGCTAATTCTCCGTAACCTTCTCTGGAAGCTTGTCTGGACATAGCTAAGTAAATTCCTACTTCGTTGGTTTCACCTTCAAAGTTTCCTGCAACGAATTTTTCTACAGGAGTTCCTTTTGTAATTCCAATTTCATGTTCGTATTTTACCATATTAATAACTTCCTTTGGATATTAATTGTTTTATTTCAAAATCTATAAATATTATAATTCTTTACAAGCTTGAGCTAATTTTTTACCTAATTCATAGCTTGCTTCGTTTTCATCTTCATTTGGTACAAAGTAGATTTCTTGGGATTCTACAACATCAAATCCGCAGTTGCCTAATTCTTCTGCGAGTTTATCTGGAGCTCCTCCTCTTCCACCCATGGAACCAAAGGTTACAGCTTTTCTTTCAATGCCGGTTCTGTTGAATAAAAGACCTTTTAAGTAGTACATAATGTCCCCGATACTTGGGTATGGTACATCATTAATGGTTGGATCACCAATAGCTATTCCTTTACTTGTTAAGATACTTTTAACAATTTCTGATCTTTCATCTTCGTGTAAGAAGAAGATTTCAACATCATATCCTTCAGACATTGCACCTTCAGCAATTTCGTGAGCCATGGTTTGGGTTGAGTAGTGCATTGTGTCGTAAATGATTGTGATTTTGTCTTCACAAACACCGGTAGCCCAGTTTTGGTAAGCTCCGATTACTTGCATAGGGTCTTTCCAGATTTGACCGTGGGATGGTGCAATCATTTTGATTTGATCGAGTAAACCTAATTCAACTACTTCATTTAATTTTTTAAGTACTAATTTTGAGAGTGGGGTGATTAAGTTTGCATAGAATTTTTGTGTTGCATCCATTAACACATATTCAGGGATTTCGTCGCTGAATCTTTGTGTGAAACATAAGTGTTGACCAAATGCATCGTTAGGGAATAAAATTCCGGTATCATCAGCGAGTAATGTGAACATGCTGTCTGGCCAGTGGAGCAAGAATGCATCTAAGAATGCTAAGGTTCTTCCACCAACGTCTAAGGTGTCACCTGTTCCAACGGTTATAAATTCAGCACCTTCTAATTTAGGGTAATGTTTTAAAAGACCTTTTACAGCGATTTCAGTACAGTAAATTGGTGCTTCAGGGAATCTTTTATGTAAATCATATAAAACACCAGAGTGGTCTTTTTCCACGTGGTTTTGAATGATGTAGTCGACTTTTACATCTCTTCCTTCTTGAGCGAATGCATCGTCGATACGTGCCATCATTTCAGCAGTTTTTCCAGGGTAAGCATTATCAATAATTGCTACTTTATCTTCACCAAATACAATGTATGCGTTGTATGTGGTACCATCTAAGGTATATCCGTGGTAAGTTCTTAAATCCCAGTCAAGAACACCAATCCAGTATACTCCTTCAGCTATTTTTTGAGCGTTAGCTTTCATTTTTATTCCTCAAATAAATTTTGTTTCAATCTATACGAATGATATATAGATTTACTGATATTTTTGTTTATGTGTATATATATAGATTATGATTAATGAAATTGTTCGTTTTTTAAATTGAACAGTTAGAAATATTTTTTTCAATCTTGTTTTCACTTTAAATATTTTTCAAAAAATTATGTTCTTAGTTAATTATATTAACTTAAAAATCAAAAATTATTTTAAGAGGTGTAATTTAATGGGGGAAGATAAACCGATACAAATATTCTCAAGTCCTGAAAAAAATATAGGTGTAAATGTAGTTAAAAGTCCAGTAAAACTTACCATTTTAGAAATGTTAAGAAGCAGCGAAATGGAATTCGATGAAATTGTTTCTAACACGGGTAAATCAAAATCTACGGTTTCTGTACACTTAAAATCATTAAGGGAAATGGGAATTGTGTCATTTAAAATCCATCCTAAAGATAATAGAAAAAAGATTTTTTATATTAATTCCAAATATTTGGGTTCTGTTAATCTTAAAGATCAAAAAGAGCTTGAAGAAACCCAAAAAGAATATTTGGTCAACAATATTATTAATGATAATGGAGATTTCACACTCTTATTATTCCATACATTAAGATCAATGCTTATTCAGGAAGGAATTAACATAGACCCCGTATTGCAGGCAACAGGAAACCAAATCGGAAAATCATTATTTGATTCTTTATATGATGAGGATTTAAACCAGTTCTTATCAAACATTGGCGAATTTTGGGAAAATCATGGATTAGGCAGAGTCTCATTTGAAATTGGAGACATAATTAAAGTTACTTCTTTTGATTGTTTTGAATGTGAATTATTACCAAAAACAGGTAAACCTGCATGTTTCTTAGATACAGGTATTTTTGAAGCATTATTCGGCGAATACTTCAATTCACCGGTTAGTGTAATTGAAATTCAATGTTATACTATGGGTGATGGCAAGTGTGTTTTCGAAATTGAACCATTAAACTAGACTCAATCATCTAGTTTAATAATGGTTGTAGTTAGATATGGTTTATCTTTTGAAAAACCTTCAATAATTTTTTCATTTTCACGAGTACAATTTTGAACGGAATAAATGTCGGTTGTACGTTTGTTATTTTCAATTTTTAATTCTAATTTACGCATATTTCTTGATGCTTTCATTAAAGCTATTGCATTACTGTGTTCTATTACCTCATCCAATCTTTCATCAATTTTTGGAACAACAGATAAAATATCATTCTGTTCGACTAATGCTTCATTACGGGCAGCTGCACAGGCAGTAAATGAAGTAATTCCAGGAACGGTTTCAATTTCATAAGCTCCTTTCAATTTCTTTTGAACATAAGAATATGTACTGAAAATAGATGGATCTCCAAGTGTAATAAATGCAACGTCACGTCCTGTATCAAGATATTGTGCAATTAATTCAGAAGCGGATGTCCAGACTCTTTCAAGTTCCTCTTTATTTTCTATCATTGGAAATATTGGTTCTACCAACATTAATTTTTTGTAATCTTTTCTGCCTTCAATAACAGGTTTGACAATTGAAAATGCTATACTTTCTTTTTCTTTTGAGGATTTTGGTGAAAAAACGACTGGAACTGTTTCTAAGATTCTAACAGCTTTTAAAGTCAATAATTCAGTATCTCCAGGTCCAACACCAATTCCATATAATTTTCCTCTTTCGGTCATATTATCACTTATAAATATTTCTCGTCAAATGCTCTTATATAATTTATTTATACTATACATTACTAATATATTTTTGATGTCAAATTCTATGTTTTGTCCAAATTGTGGTATGCTTAAAAGCAATTGTATTTGTAATAATAAGAAATCTAGTGAAAAAAAGGCTTCTGCTAATTTATTTAGTTTTTCAAAGCCAAGATCATCTTCAATTTTAGATGATGAGATTCCAGAAGTCTATTCTATTGAAGACCATAAAATGCAGGTCAACAGATTTTTCGAACTTAAAGAGCAATACCCCAATATTGATGAGGATATAATTGAAAATTTTCCATTTTACGAACCTAGATTAGGTCAGTTTCAGATTATTCAGGATATTGATGATGCAATTAAGCAGGGATATAAATATATCATTCTGGAAGCCGGAACAGGTACTGGTAAGTCAGCTATTGCTACAACTCTTGCTAAAATGTACGGTTCTGCTTATATATTAACAATGACGAAACAGCTGCAGTCACAATACAGCGATGAGTTTAAGTTCCCATTGGTTAAAGGAAGATCCAATTTCTCATGTCTGCATGATGGACTTGATGTTACCTGTGATATGGGGGCCTGTAAGACTTCTCCTACATCAAGTAACTTCTTCTGTGCTTTCGGAGTTGCTAAAAACCCTACTTTGGATGCTGAGATGGCTTTTGAGGATTCCTTTGGAGGAGCTGTATTTTACCAGTCATGCGACCACTGTCATTACTGGGAGCAAAAGGCAAATGCAATTAACTCCCCAATCACTTTAATGAACTATGATTATGCAATAGCCGAATTGAATTATGTTAAGCATTTCGGTACTCGTTCACTCCTCATTCTGGACGAGGCCCACAATATTGAATCTAAATTAATGAATACGATGGAAGTTAATTTGTATAATCATCGTCTTGAAAAGGACATCAGTAAAGTCATTTCCAAAGAAACTCTCAATGACGGTGAACTTGAGGATTGGCTTATGGAAATAGCTGCAATCAGTGAATCATATGAGGACATTGAAATTAAAGACCTGTCCAAAAATAAGGCAGATAGGATAAGATCCACTATTTCAAGACTTAAAACCCTTAAGAAAAACCTTGAAAGTGAGCCTGAAAACTGGGTTATAGACACCAATGAAAGTGGTGTTTCATTCAAACCATTAAGAGTCCATCATTATGCTAAAGACAGTTTGCTTAAATATGGGGACGTTGTCATTTTCATGAGTGCGACAATTCTATCCAGCAATTTGTTTTCAAAATGGTTAGGTTTATCTCCGGATGAGGTCTATCATATTAAAGTGGACAGTCCCTTTTCTAAAGAGAAAAGACCTATTATTTTAAATACCGTTGGAAAAATGTCTAAAAATAGGATTAAAAAGACTGCTCCTAAGACAATTCCAATTTTAAAAGAAATTCTTGAAAAACATAAGGATGAAAAAGGATTAATTCACACTAACAGTTATAAATGCCAGCATTTCATTAATAATAATCTGATTAATTCCAGGCTGATTTCACATAATTCCGATAATCGTGAAGGAATTCTGAATTACTTTGAAAAGGATGAAAACCCGCTAGTCTTAGTTTCCCCATCAATGAGTGAAGGTGTGGATTTGCCTTATGATAAATGCAGATTCCAGGTTATTTATAAAATTCCTTTCCCATATCTTGGAGACAAACAGATTAACATGAGAAGAAAAACAGATCAAAAATGGTATGCATATAAAACGGTAATGACATTAATGCAGGCATATGGTCGTGGTATGCGTGCAGAGGACGATTACTGTTACACCTATATTCTGGATTCAGATATTAATATGGTGCTTAAAAGTCCGATTTACAGGTCTTTGGTTCCGGATTTCTTTAAGGAAGCTTTGGTCAGGGTTAAAAAATAGTTAATCCAATCTTCCATAATCATTCCAATTTCCATTCATTTTATTATTTTTTGTATTTTTAATGAAGTTTTCAAGCATTCTGTTGAAGACATCGCTCTTTTTTCTTTCTTTTTGTATGTTGGATATTTTTACTCTTTGATATAATTTTGGAAAATTATTGAAGTTATTCCATACTTCATCATCTTCTTTTAAAAATTTCAGCATGTCTTCATCAATTTCAAATTCCTTATCCAAATCAGGTAATGCTTTAAATCCTTCTTCACTCATTAAATCATTTTTTATGAGCCATCTGCATCTTTCTTTGTTAAGTTCAGACCAGTGGCTGTTTTTTCGCCTTGGGCTGAATCTCTGCAATCTGATGCCATCCTTTTTTCCAAGGGTTGAATCTATCCATCCAAAGCATAGTGCTGTATAAACCGCATCAATATAATAGAAAACGGAATCATCTTTCATTTTCCCACGTTTAAATTCTATCCAACATTCCTCTTGGCTTTTATGGTTGTTTTCCAGCCATTTTCTAAATTCTTCATTGTTCTTGCAATTAAGAATGTTTTCGTATTTCATAGATGTCCTATTAAATAATTAGATAAAAAATAGCGGACCTGGAGGGATTTGAACCCCCGATTTCAGGATCCGAAGTCCTGTGTCATTCCTGACTAGACCACAGGCCCAAAGTATAAATATTATTCTTTATTTTCTTTTAAATCTTCAACATCTGCAAAGATATCATCAATAGACTCGCCATCAAGTTGAGCTTGTTCATAGTCTTTTTCTTCAATTTCTTCTTTGATTAATCCTTTATTATCTGGGGATTTTTCACGTGCAGGAGGGAGATTTTCAACATCTATTTCCTCTGGTTCTGGATTTGATGGTTTTTCTGGTTTTTTTACAGTTTTAGAAAAAGAATTTTTTAAATTGCTTTTAAGCTCATCCATGTCGAACTCACCGATTTTGTATGATTCTTTATCCAATGGAATGTTGCTTTTAGGAATAGTTGGGGTTTCTTGTTTATTTTCAACTTTTTTCAACTTTTGCTTTTCTTCATCATCATTCATTGATTCGAACATACTCTCAAATGGATTTTTAACATTCAATAGTTTAAATAATCCATAAATGATTAATAATGCTCCAATAATTATTAAAAATACAACTAAAAAGTTATTTTCACCAGAAACAACATTATCCACTATTCTATCGGTTCCTGCATTATAGACTACAACTGAAGCAACTATGAATATGATTCCTAAAATCAAGCTAATGATAGCTAAAATTGGTTTTTCACCAATTTTCATGTTAACCATATTGTCAAAGTTATCATTAATGGTGTCTTCGAAGTCTGAATGCTCATTAATTACCTGTGATTGACCATCTATTTTTTCGTTAATATCAGTTTCAATAATGAAATTTTCATCAATTTCAGCTTCATCTTCCAGATTAATCGCATCATGAGAATCTTTACCCGGACGATAAATATACTCGTCATCGATTTCGTAATCCTCTTGGTTTTCATTTAAAAATTGGATTAACTCTTCATCTTCTTCGATGTCGTCATATTCATCTATTTCTAATTTTTCTTCTATTTCTTCATCATTCATATGATCAAACATATTTTTCAAATTAGAAATTCTATTTTCTTTTTCAGGTGAATCTTTCATAATCGTCCTCTTAGTTATAGTTTCTCCATTTATGTCCGCATTTGGCACACTCAAATATTCTTGTAGGTGCTTCATCTGCACTACGGGTTTGTTTGAGTTCATAATATGCTCTGTCGTGACCGCATTCAGGACATATTTCGGTAATTTCTGATCTTAAATCTTCAGCTTCACCCATGTCAACAACACCTTGTTTTCCTTTCACTTCTTGTGAAACGGAATATTCGTTGTTGTCTGAAGATAAATCTTTTGTATATCCGCATGAACATTTAAGTTTATTGTCATTAGGAAGTAACATTGCTCCACAATCTGGGCAAAATTCCATTTTATCAACCTCAAATTTTTTCTTTATCTATTTTAAATTTTTATTTTAAATTATATAAAGTTATATTTTTTATTGGTTATAATATTTACCTAACAATAGAATTTAAACAATCATTTATAATTTTTTCATGGTCAAAAGCAAGATTTATTTTTTCCAAATCTTTTTTGGTAAAAACAGCTATATCACATGCATCATCTGCAGCTTTCATCTGACCCATATCTCCTTTTGCAGCATATGTAATACTTACTGTGTGCCCTCTAGGGTCTCTTGAAGGATTAGAATACACTCCGACAAGTTTATCCAGTTTTACATGAATGCTTGTTTCTTCAAGTGCTTCTCTTACTGCTGCATCTTCAACGCATTCACCATAATCCACAAATCCTCCGGGCAATGCCCAGTAATCCTTATATGGTTCATTTTTACGTTTTATCAAAATAAAGTTTTCATTATCGTCAAAAATAAAAATATCTGTCGTTAAGCGGGGATTTTTATATTTTCCCATAAAAACCACACAAAAAAATAATAATTATTGAAGTTATAAATTTTCTTCAATAAGTTGTTTAAATGCTTCACTGTCTGCTTTAAGTTGTTCAGCAGCTTTTTTTAATGCTTCTTTTGGATCTGCACCATTGGTTTTAATGGTCATTATTGGTTTACCGGTAAGTGGGTGGTCAATGTTGTAAACTGCATATTCAACATCTTCATCTTCCATTAAAATATGTCTAAGTGCATTGCATACTCCATGACTTTCATCTTCAATTTCAAATTCTATTTCATTTGCACTTTTATTGAGAATTCTGATATCATTCATATTATCTACCTGATTTATTCATTTACATAGTTTATTGAAACTTTACGTTTTTCTTTTTTATTACATGAATTACATTGAACTTCGTCTTTTTTCTGCGTGGTGTGCATATAGTCTCTGCAACGGGTACACATTGCTTTTAGGACACCGCAATCTTTATCTACAGTACTTAAATCAACATTATCTCCAGTTATTTTAACTACTTTAGCCTGTACAATATCCCCTATTCTAAATGCATCGCTTAATTTTTCCAAATAATCTTTTTTGGCTTGGGATATGTGGATTGCACCCATGTAAGGTAATGCTAAAGGTCTTGGATTATCTTTAATACAATCAATATTAATGTTTGCTCTTTGTGGCTTGATGTCGGTTATTTGACCGTATACTATATCACCTTTCTTTAAAAGAGCAGGTTTTCCAAGTTTTGAGTCAACTGAGATAATTCTCTTTTTTTGATTAATTTTGACATTTCCTAGTACTGATGATTTAATTTCTCCATCGTCATCATATGTACCTTCACCTGGTACATACTGTTCAATTATTCCTAATTTATCGCCTGGCATTACAATTTGTTCTTCATTTTCGCCCATATTAAATCACCAAAGTAAGAAAAAATTTCATTAATATAATAATTTTATCAATATTTATATTTAAATTTAGTGTACTATCTTCGTCTGGGACTGTCAAAATGTTAGCTCTTGATTTCTTTTTTCAATCCATCCATTTTTTTGAAGCATTATCTGATTGAATACTCCTTCCATAGTTCTGAACTTCTTTTTATGTGCTCGTGGCATGGTATTACCAATATAATTTTCTA
>JAFRFB010000063.1 GCA_017434555.1 Methanobrevibacter sp.
ATTCTATAATCAAATCAAACCATTTTTCATTAAAAAAATTTCTCATAAAAACATAAAAATAAAGAAAAACAAAAATCATAACATTAACTAATATATAAAGTTAACGAAAAAATAAAAACTTAAATTTAAAAATAAGGCTGTGAAAGGATTTTTAAGTAAATAAAGACTACTTTATAACAAAAGTCCTAACAAATTGACAGTCCCTTTCATATTTTCTACTACTGTTTAAAAAATATCTATAAGGATAATCCACTTTCACTTAAAAAAAGATTACAATTATTTTTTAAATATTTTTTCACCATTTGACTTAATCCCAACAAATGAAGCAAAAACGGATGCAATACATAATATATACCGACAAATTAAGCATTTTAGACTATCCCTAAAATTTATATAACAATAGTTATATAATAATTATAAACATTGAGAAGAGGAATAGTTATGGAGTTCATTAGGAAAAGCGAAGTTATTCAATGGAAAAACGGAGAATACAAAACAATTATCGAAAATAGCGTAGATGACGAATATACCTACCTATTCATTGATTATTTACCACCAAGGAAATTTTCAACTTATCCTAAGGATTTAGAAGATTTTGCCATCGGTTATTGTCTAGGTGAAGGGTTAATTAAAGATTATTCAGACATTAAATCAATAAAATGCGACGGAACAAATATTTTAGTTACCACGACACTTAACCATGACCCTGAAGAGGATTTAGAACAGGAAGGAATAGTTCAGGAGCGAAAAGGTAACTGTGAACATGCATGTGTTTGTAGATTACTTGAATATCAGGGCGTTAACTCAGATAATGCCGGAGGCATAAGATCTGAACTCAAAAGCATTGAAAAAAATACATCTGATTTAAAAATAGACGCAACCCAAATTATTAAGGACATTAAACACTTGACAGATAATGCAAAAATATGGCAAAAAACCGCAGGAGTCCATGTTGCACAATTAAAATATGAAGATAGAATTATCCTGCGTGAAGATGTAAGCCGCCATGTTGCAGTGGATAAGGTAATTGGGGCAGCATCAAAAGAAGGATATGACTTTTCCAAATGTTACATTTCATATAGTGGAAGAATGCCTGCTGATATGCTGATAAAAGTAATCAGGGTTGGAATTCCAATAATCATTTCAAATGCGGCGCCGGCATCTTCAGGTATTGATGTGGCAAATGCAGGAAACATAACGATGATTGGTTTTGTTCGAGACAATAGATTTACAGTTTATACGTCCCCTGAACGTGTAAATTTAAAAAAATAGAAGGTTTAAAGTTCATCTAATGAAAATGAACTTAAATCCAATAAGTCAAATGTTAAAATTTTTGGAGCTGCAGTAACCTTTCCAACACCAGTGATAACTTTAAAGGCTTCGAAAGCTTCCAAACAGCCTATTATATTTGGAGTAGGACCTATAACCGGTGGAACTCCAGAAGTTACATTTTTTAAATCATCGATTACATCATCCGTTAACTCTTTACCTACTGAAGGCAGATTGAACATTTTTTCATAAGTTGCATCTTCATCAGGTAAAAAAACAGAGATTTGACCCATAGTTCCATGAATTGCACCATGAATATAAGGAATTCCTTTATTTCTAGCTTCTCTTGAAACAATAACACGGGTCAGGACATTATCCAAGGCGTCAATAACAATATCTGAATCTCCAATAACTTTCGAGATATTATTTTGATCAACGTGTTCATTGAAAGTTTCAACATTAACATAAGGGTTGATTAATCTAACCTTTTCTTTAGCCACATCACTTTTGACAAGGCCCAGATCAGAAATGGCTGCTAATGTTTGTCTATTTAAATTTGATAAGTCAAATGCGTCTTTATCAACTAAAACGAGTTTTCCAATACCCATTCTAGCCAGCATTTCAATAGTTTCACCGCCGATTCCGCCGCAACCGATGACTGTAATTTTAGCATCTTTAAACCTTTGCTGTTCGCTTCTTGTAACAACACTCATTTGTCTGGATATTATTTCCCAATATCCATCACCTATATATCTTGTTGGCAAATTTTCACCTCTTAAAACATTATTAATGAAATAAATATGTCAATTTTATTTTTTAATCTAAAATAATGGAAAAAATCCAGAACCCCTTCAAAATTTAACTATATAACAATAGTTATTTTTTCCATAAAATAAGTGTATACTTTATTCTATAAATAGTTTTTTTGAAAAAATATTTAAAGTAAAAAATATAATATAACAATTGTTAACTATAATATTTAAAGGTGAATAAATGAGTTTTAATTTAAAATTTAAAGATATTGATGAAAATAGAGAATTAACACAGGAAAATTACACCATAAATGACTTACTAAAAGAATTAGGATTATCATCTCAAACAGTTGTAGTAAAACAAAATGGAGAGCTTGCAATAGAAGAAACCGTAATAAATGATGGCGATGAGATTAAATTAATTCAAATTATTTATGGGGGCTAGAATTAGATTTCATTCCCACCAATGAAGCAAAAACAGATGCAATGCATAAAACCACACAGACCAGACAAGTAATTTGACAGCTACTGATTAATAATGGATAGTATTGCTCTACAATAGGAACATCACCCATAACAAATGCAAATACCAATGTTAAAATTCCCATACTCATTGCCTGTCCAACAGTACGCATTGTTGCAACAGCAGCCGATGCAACTGAAGTATCCTTTGGAGGAACAGAACTCATTATTACATTTGTATTCGGTGGAGAAAAGAGTCCAAAACCTATACCATAGATTATCATAGACACAATTAAAAATTCAAGCGGCGTTTCGCTTCCTAAAAATGAGAATAAAAAGAGAGAAATTGTACCTAAAGCCATACCAATAGCTGCTAAAATTTGTGGAACAAACTTGTCAGAGAGTCTTCCAGCTATTGGAGCAAGTACTACCTGACACAACGGTGCAACAAGCAAAATCATACCTGCAGACTGTGAATCAAATCCTTTGATATATTGCAGATGATAGTTTAAAATTGTTGTAACTGCAAAAGTGGCCAAATAAGCACACAGGGATGCAAAATTGGAAGATAAAAATTTACGGTTTTTGAAAAATCTTACATCAAATGAAGGATAAGTCTGTTTAAGCTCAATAACTCCAAATACAATGAGAATTATTATACCCAAAATGGTCAATATCACTCCGGGTAATGTATTGAGTATTGTAAAGCCATACATGAAAAGTACCATTCCAATTCCATAGGCAAAATACCCTTTAATGTCTAAAGGAACATTTTCAAAGGTTATCCATTCATCGTCAATTTTTGTTAAAAGCAATGCCAGTATTACAAATAAAAACGGAACTCCAAATAACACTACGGATCTCCAGCCCAAATTGTAATTTAAGATTCCTCCAAGAACCGGAGATAATGACAATCCTATATAGACTCCCGTTATATTGATTCCCAAAGCCTTTCCCCTTTCTTCAGGAGCAAATGCAGATACTACCATTGCCATTGAAGTTACATTGATAAATGACAGGGATATCCCCAAAATGAAACGGCACGCTAAAAATTGCCAGGAAGACTTTACCATTACAGTAACAATGGAAATAATTATAAAAAGAATTATGTTCAATATTGTGACTTTTTTAAGGCCGAATTTTCCTGAAATCTGGCCTGCGGGAATAGATAAAACCGCAACAACAAGCAAAAAGATAATTATTATCCAGTTTTGAACAATATTACTCATATGAAATTCACTGGCTATTGATGGAACGACAACCATGACTGCATTGACTGCAAAAACCGTGAAAAATGATAATACTGTACAGATTAAAAGGATTAAATTTTTCTTTTCCATCAAATTAATTTATATAAGAGAAATTATTTTAATTTTTCCATCAGGCCTGATTTTCTGGCATAATGAAACATGTATAGCTGAACGTAACCTGCATAATCCCCAAACTCTTCCATTCCAAATTCACGAACCTTTTCAACCTTAATATCCTTTCCATCAAAGTATAAGTAAGAAACTATACGTTTAATCCAAACATCACTTGGAAAAGCCTCTCTAAATCCAAAGCCATATAATAAAATGCAATCTGCAACCTTTGGACCGACACCGGGAACTTTTAAGATACTTTCAAATGCTTCGTCATAAGACATTTTTGATATATCCGAAAGGTCCATTTCAAGTGAAAAAATTTCGCTTGCTTTACGCATATATGGTGCTCTATAACCAACACCACAAGCTTTTAAATTATTATTTTTACAAAGCCCAGATTTTAAAAGTTCTTCTTCGTCATCCAAAAATATATCGTTAAAAGTATTGGTATCTGGAAAAGAATAATAATTATTAAAATTTCGACCCCATTTATATTTCATATCGCTAACAGACTTTGTCCACCTTTTAATTGAATTATTGGCAGAACAAATTGATGATATTATACATTCAAAAGGGTCTTTAGCATAGAATAATCTTAAACCTTTGCAGAATTTAGACATATCCTTTAACTCATCAAATTCACTTAGATATCGGTAAAACTTATCCAAATCAAAGTCCAAATCATAGATTTTTTTGACTTTTTCAAGAGCCTGATTTTCACTTATATTTCCAGTGTAATTAAAATCTATATAATCCCCGTTCTGGCGAACATTAAAAATAGAAGGTTCATCTTCAACAAAAACCAGATCACTGTAAGAATCGTTAACGTTAATCCAGGGAGGCTGTGATGTTTGACCTGAAATCTGAGTCAGTTCTAAATCAATCGGAGCTTTAATTATCATAATCTAACAGCCACATTATTTTCTTTTAAGTATTCTTTTACCTCACCAATAGAATACTGATTGAAATGGAAAATACTTGCTGCAAGAGCTGCACTGACATCAGTTTTTTCAAAAACATCTAAAATATCTTTAGGTTCTCCAACACCGCCACTTGCAATGACTGGAATATCAACAGCATCATTAATGGCCTTATTAAGCTCAATGTCATAACCTGCCTGGGTTCCATCACCATCCATACTGGTTAAAAGGATTTCTCCGGCTCCACGATCCTGACATTCACAAGCCCAGGCGATTGCATCCATGCCTGTAAATTCACGTCCACCATAAATACTGCAATCAAACCAGCAATATCCCTTATCCGTTTCAATGACTATTTTATCTTTAGCGTCATCGGGATGGTCGACATATCTTCTTTTGGCGTCAATTCCTATAACGACAGCCTGTGAACCGACAACCTTGGAAGCTTCAGTTAATAAACTAGGGTTTTTAATAGCTGCAGTGTTAGTTGAGCATTTATCTGCTCCTGCTTTTAGCATTTTGATATAATCATCAACTTTTCTTATTCCTCCGCCGACACAAATTGGCATGAATACATTTTCAGTTAATCTGTCAATTACATCTGCCATTGTAGCACGCCTTTCATGTGATGCGGTAATGTCCAAAACGACTACTTCATCAGCTCCTTCCTCATAATAACGGGTTGCAAGTTCTACAGGATTACCTGCATATTTTATTTCTTTAAATTCTACACCTTTTACAACACGTCCTTCAGGAACCTGTAAATCACAGTCTAGACAAGGAATAATTCTTTTAGTTAACATAAATATCAAATATAAAAAAAGTAGTTATTGTTTTTAAAAAACAATAATATTAAGCTGAATATCTTAAAACAAAACAGAATATTGCTAAAATGATAGTTAAAACAACAACGTGCTCAGGAGAAAGTTTTGGTCCAACACTTTCTTCATCAAAGTACCTTACCAAACCAGCACCGGTTTGAGGCATACTAATCTTATTATCTTTTTTTGCCATAATATCTCCTTAAATTAATTTAATTAAAATAACTGTAAATAAATATTTTTTTCATAGTATATAATATTATTGAAAATCAATAGTGTTTTATGAAAAAATTAAATTTTTTCTTTTTTAAGAACTTTAATTTCACTGATTTTAGTGTCCGGATACTGGCCGTCCTCATCCTTTTCAACAGCTTTAACCATATCCCAAATTGTCAAAAGACCTACACTAACACCAGTAATGGCTTCCATTTCAACACCTGTTTTTCCTAATGTGTTAACCGCACATGTGCATGTAATGACATCAGGTTCAACATCAAAATCCACTTCAATACCTGTTAAATTTAGAGGATGGCATAACGGAATAATTGATGAGGTGTTTTTAACGGCCTGAATAGCTGCAATCTGAGCGGTCGTTAATACATTTCCCTTCTTAATTTCTTCATCCTGAATCATTTTTACTGTATTTTCATCTAAAAATATCTGGCCTGAAGCCACTGCTCTTCTTTTTTGATCAGGTTTAGCACCAACTTCAACCATATGTACTCCACTGTCTGTTAAATGTGTAAATTCATCACCCATATTATCACTATTTATCGCTTACTTCTATAACATCCAATTGTTTGCAAAATGCTTTAACACCTAATGTATCTGCTACATTAGGCTGTGATCTTCCTTCATCGCCTGAAATCAATTCCTTGATATACAATCCGCCTTCGGTTTTAATTGTCATTTCAAAATGAGTATCATCAATAACTTCACAGGACAAATCCAGAACATGCTTTATACGCACCTTATCGGCACGTCTGTGTGAAACCCTTATCGGAGTCTGCTGATGGATTTCTCCCAAATCGGATAAAGTGTCCAATTTGTCCTTATCATAAGCCTCGCTGCATTCAACCAATGCCTTATAAATCTTATATGCATCCGGAGATGATACCTTGATTTCAGCTTTCCGGTTTCTGTGTGTAAATTTAAGATTATGATATTGAGTTTTGCCCTGATTAATTTCATTGATTTCCTTTTCCAATTTTTCCAAATCAATTTTTCTTATTTTAGGCTCTTTTATTTCAAGTACAAAAGGCCTTCCAGAGCCCAGCATCAATACGTCAATATCTTCTCTGCCTGCCCCATGGAATTTGGCTTCATATCCATTAGTAGCTTTTAAAATATGCTCGGAAATTAACTCTTCTACTGAACATGGATACTGTTTTCCTGTGAAGTTACATTCCTCACATCCTCTGCCTCTGCATTTACGGCAAGGCCATTTCGTTTGAGGAATTCCACGGATTAGCTTATTGTATTTACCTTCAATGAAAATTGGATTAATCTGAACACGGACTTTCGGTTCCTTCATTAAATTAACATTAACGATGATATCCTGCTTTTCAAAATTGACTTCCTTTTCAAGTTCCTCTTCCAATTCCTTACCGATTATCCGATTGATTTCTTTTTTAATTGGTTCGACATCCAAATCCAAACTTTTAATGAACTCTTCATCACGTTTTTGAAGATCTTTATCTATTCTGGAGCCTACAACGAATGAATCGAATTCCACTTTTAAAAAGTCCAGTTTATCATAAATCTTGTCAAACAATTCATCGTCAATTTTATCAAAAATATTACCGCAGATGATGCATTCGCCTTTCAATTCAACATCAAGAGATTCAGCCCTTGAGACATTGTCTTTGCCTTCAACGCTTTTTGACAGCATCCTTCCAAGGCAATGGGGACAAATTTTACCATCTGTTTTTTCCAGGATTTCTTCCAATAGCTGCATATTAATCTTATCTCATGAATTGACCCATCATACGGTTCATTGCACCGCCGCCTAAACGACCACCACGTTTTCCTAATCCTTTCATGGTCTTTTTAGTATTATTATAATATTTTAAAAGGTCTTTAACTTCTGATTCGTCAACACCGGCACCTCGAGCAATTCTTTGAACTCTTGACTGTTTGATGATTTTAGGATTTTCCATCTCTTCCTGAGTCATTGATGACATCATGATCTTGTAGAGTTCAATTTTCTCTTCGGTCATTTTTGATGCCTCTTTAGGAATCTTGTTACCCATTCCAGGAATCATGTTCAATACCTGCTGCATAGGACCCATCTTATTCATCATGTCAAACTGATTTTTCATGTCAACAAGGGTGAATTTACCTTTAAGCATGTTGTTCATGGTTTTTTCGGCAATATCCTCATCTATGTTCTCTTCAGCCTTTTCTATTAAACTTTTAATGTCTCCCATTCCAAGCAGTCTTGAAATAAACCTTTCAGGGTCAAAGAGTTCAAAGTCATCGATTCTCTCACCGGTACCGATGAATTTAATCGGAGCTCCGGTTTCGGCAACAGCGGATAATGCGCCCCCACCTTTTGCTGAACCGTCAAGCTTTGTAATGATGATTGAACCAATGTCAGTTGCCTGTGAGAATGCTTTAGCCTGTTCACCAGCCTGCTGACCGATTGTACCGTCAATAACAAGAATGGCTTCGGTAGGATTGATAATATTATCCAATTCATCCATTTCTGCAATCAAATCAGACTCTTCCTTATGTCTACCTGCAGTATCGAAAATGATAACCTTACGGTTTTTAAATTCTTTTAACCCGTTTTCAGCCAATTCCAATGCATTTTTATTATTTGGATCACCATAAAGTGGAACGTCCATTTCTTCAGTTAATTGTCTTAATTGCTCATAAGCTGCAGGTCTCCATGTGTCTGTACATACAACAGCAGGGTTGAAACCTTTTTTCTGTAAGTATCTGCATAATTTTCCAATGGTGGTTGTCTTACCACTACCCTGAAGCCCTAAGAATAATATTTTATAAGGTCTTTCGTTAATATCCAAGGTTGCAGCTTCACTGCCCAAGAGATTTACCATTTCTTCATAAATAATTGTTATAACATGTTCCCTTGGAGTAATACCCTTTGGAGGTTCTTCCTCAAGAGCCCTCTCTTCAATTTTTTTAGATAAATCTAAAACTAAAGCAATATTAACATCAGATTGAATTAATGCACGTTGAATATCTTTAACAACTTCTTTTATTGTTTTTTTATCAATAACGGACATTCCCACTAATTTCTTCATTGTATTAGTGAGATTTTCTCCTAAATTTCCAAGCATGATATCACTTTTAAATAAATTTATTAATTATAGTAAGATATATTTATATTTATATTAAGTTTTAAAATTTTTGTGTGAGACTATGTTAGAGGAAGTAAAAAAATCTTTGGAAGCATCCCCAATTGTTAAAAAAGGAGATTATAATTATTTTGTAAATCCTATTAGTGACGGTGTTCCTGCAATGGACCCTAAAATGTTGAGAGAATTGTCTTTAGCTGTGCATAAACATGCAGACCTGGACGTTGATAAAATTGTAGCTGTCGAAGCTATGGGAATCCATTTGGCTACAGCATTATCCCTTGCAACAGACATACCATTTGTTGTAATCCGTAAAAGAGAATACGGACTTGAAGGCGAACATCAGGTATATCAGAAAACCGGTTACGGCTCTTCAAACCTTTATATCAATGATTTGCATGCAGGTGAAAAAATATTGCTCATTGATGATGTTGTAAGTACTGGAGGAACATTAATAGCATTGATTAATACCTTAAAAGATTTGGATTTGGAGATCAAATCAATCGTTGCCGTTATTGAAAAAGGCGAAGGAAAAGAAATTGTCGAAAAGGAAACCGGCATGGACGTTTTATCAATAATCAAACTTGACGTTATTGACGGAAAAGTAGTCATTGAAAAAACAATTGAAGATTAAAATGTCATTATACAATATGGATTTGGATAGGGTAATCCGTAAAATCAATTCCAAAAATTTCAAGACCGTGGGACTTCAGTTTCCCGAAGGCCTTAAAATGCAGGCAGTAAACATTGCACGTGAAATTGAAGAGGAATGTGATGTTAATGTAATCATTTCAGGAGACCCATGTTTTGGAGCCTGTGACGTTAGTGATTATAAAATGAAGGATTCAGTTGATTTAATCATTCATTTTGGCCACACCCCACTTCCGATAAGGTATGAAATACCTACACTATTTATAGAAGCCTTTGCCAATATTGATGTTAAAAAGGACCTGAAAAAATGTCTTGAAACATTAAAAGACTATTCAAGAGTTGCATTAGTTACAACAACACAGCATTTGCATTTATTAAACGAAATGAAAGATTTTCTTGAAGACAACGGAAAAGAAGTTGTACTTGGATCTTCTAAAAGTACTAGAAAAGGTCAGGTTTTGGGCTGTAACTTTTCTTCCATTAAAAATCTTGATGCTGAAGTTTATCTCTTCATTGGAAGCGGTAATTTCCACCCATTGGGAATTTATTTATTTACCAAATCCCCGGTTTATGCCCTTGATCCATATAATAATGAATTAAGAGAAATGACTGAATATGCAGACAGGATTTTAAGAATACGCTTTGCAAGAATTACAAAAGCACGTGAAGCGAAAAAGTGGGGAATTATAGTCTCATCAAAAGAAGGCCAATACAGACTTGAACTTGCAAAAGAAATAAAGAAACTGCTTAAAGACACAGGCATGGAAGGATATATAATAATGGTGGACAATGTAAACCCCGATGTACTGTTACCATACTTTGACTTAGATGCATTTATAGTTACTGCATGTCCAAGAATAGCTATTGATGATTCCCAAATGTATAAAAAACCACTCATAACTCCACAGGAACTTGAAATTGTTTTAAATAAACGAGAATGGGAAAATTATCAGTTGGATGAAATCCTGTTCAGACGAAGGTGACTGTCAAAATGTTAGCTCTTTGACAGAATTTTTTTAAATTTTTTATTTTTCTTGGTTTTTTTCATAAAATTAGTGAGATTCTTTAAAAAGGTTTAAATAGAAGTTAGGGTTTGTTTTTCAGGAGCCCCATATTTTG
>JAFRFB010000127.1 GCA_017434555.1 Methanobrevibacter sp.
TACATTAAAGAAATGGGATACCCAGAAGGTATTTACAGAGTTGCTCCATTATCCAGGATCAACGTTTGTGACAAAATGCCAGATGAAGCTCCATTAGCACAAGCTGCTCTTAAAGACTTCCGTGACGCATTCGGATATGCTCAAGCACCATTATTATTCAACTATGCTAGACTCATCGAATTATTAGCATCCGCTGAATGTGCTGCTGCAGCATTAGAAGAAGATTTATCCGGTCAAAAATTCCCAGATGAATTAGAAAGAACTGAAGGTAAAGGTGTAGGTATTGTTGAAGCTCCTCGTGGTACTTTAATCCACCATTACGAATCTGATGATAACGGATTATGTAATTACGCTAACATTGTTGTAGCTACTATCCAAAACAACCCAGCTATGGAAATGGGTATTCACCAAGTTGCTAAAGATTACATCAAACCGGGTATGGAAGTAGATGACAGTATCTTCAACTTAATGGAAATGGTTATCAGAGCTTACGACCCATGTTTATCATGTGCTACCCACACAATGGATAGTCAAATGAGATTAGCTGAAGTAAATATTGTAGACAGTGAAGGAAACCTCATTAAAAGATTCTAAGACTTAAGGGGGTTTTTATAAATGATTATAATTAACGATGATGGCTGTATCAAATGTGGTGCATGTGAAGGTACATGTCCTACATCAGCTATTGAATTAACACCTACTACAATTATTCACTGTGACACTTGTGGCGGAGAACCTAAATGTGCAGATGTCTGTCCAAATGGCGCACTTAAAGTAGAAGACTATGAAATTGCTGACGGCGTAGAACAAGCAAGATTAGTATTCAACTCCATAATGTGTGATTCATGCGGCAAATGTGCAGAAGTATGTCCACAAGAAACAATCGTTGTTACAGAAGAAAAATTGAAAGAAGTACAAGGTTTCTGTGTAATGTGTCAAAAATGTGTTGACATTTGCCCAGTAGATGTAATTGGAATTCCTGGTGTTGTAGAACCTAAAGAATACGATTTAGACTTATCCGGCAAAGGACCTGTATACATCAAAGATTGTGTTGGATGTGGTTCATGTGTAGATCCATGTCCTGTAGGCGCAATCACTCTTGAAGCATACGGAACTCCTATCACAGTCGATGACGATAAATGTATCAGATGCGGATTATGTTCACAAACCTGTCCTTGGAATGAAATTTTCATCTCTGAGAAAAAACCTGTCAAACGTGAAAAAGAAATCAAAGCATTCAATTTCGCTGCTTCTAAATGTATCGGATGTAACACCTGTATCGAAGCTTGTCCTGGTGACTTTATTAAACCAAACAGCAAAGATTTAACAGTTCAAATTCCAGAAGTATGTGCTGCATGTAGCTTATGTGTAAACCTCTGTCCTGTTGACGCATTGGAAATCGATGTGGAATGGGGTGAAGGTGCACCTGTAGACGCTGAAGGTATTGGCCGTGACGTTGAAAAATGTGACTTCATCGGTGCATGTGCTAACAAATGTCCTACTGAAGCTATTCGTGTTGTAACAAAAACAGGTATGTGTTGCCCAGCTTTAGAAGAAACTGACGGTGAACCATCTTTTGCAAGTTGTATTAGATGTGGAGCTTGTGCTTCAGTTTGTTCAAACGGCGCATTAAACATTGGATCTATTGAAGTAACTATCGATGGCGAAGCTGTCATCAGAGACAGAATTGAATTCAACCCATCCAAATGTGATGCATGCGGTGACTGTATCAGTGCTTGTCCTTACGACATGCTCCACAAAACAGACAATCCTAAATTACCAATTGCAGGATTCTGTACCTTATGTGGTCAATGTATTGAAGCATGTCCTGAAGACGCATTATGTTACAAATAGGTGTGAAAACACCTATTACTTTTCTTTTTTTTAGATTTTTTTAAATTAGTGAAAACTTATTCTGTTTTTTGATATAATTTGTAAAAATTAATTTTATATGATAATTATTGGGTAAAGTAAATATTGTTTTAAAGAGGTTATTTTTACTTTTACCGTCTTATTATAATATTTACTTCAATTAAGAATTAAAAAAGTTTTTATATCATTTTTAACATAAATATGATCTCGACAGGTCTCTTTAACTTATTAGGTGATGGTTAAAATGTATGGATTTTTTTATCATAATTTGGCGAGAATACTCCAACTGTGCGACAAGCCTAGGATCAGTAATTTGTTATATACCTAAAGTATATGTTAGTGCAGTTCTATGAACTGATAATGTTGTTGTGCGCATTATTCTCCCTTGAAACTGCGTCACCGGCAACGGTGGGGTGGGTTGCAA
>JAFRFB010000128.1 GCA_017434555.1 Methanobrevibacter sp.
GTGGGGACTTATCTGAACCGGTTACACAAAACACTTTACGTATTTGTAAAGTATTTTGGGCTTTAGATGCATCTCTTGCAGATAAACGTCACTTCCCTTCAATTGACTGGTTACAAAGTTATTCTTTATATGTAGACAGTATTGAAGGTTGGTGGGCTGAAAACGTATCAGAAGATTGGAGAGCTACTCGTGACCAAGCTATGGGTCTTTTACAAAAAGAATCAGAACTTCAAGAAATTGTTCAATTAGTAGGTCCTGATGCTTTACCTGAAACTGACCAAGCTACATTAGAAACTACTCGTATGTTAAGAGAAGATTTCTTACAACAAAATGCATTTGATGACGTAGATACATATTGTGCACCAGATAAACAATATAAAATGTTGAAAACTATTCTCAAATTCTACGAAGAATCTCTTGCAGCAGTTAACAGAGGAGTTCCAATTGCAAATATTGTAGCATTACCTGTAAAAGAAGAAATTGGTAAAATGAAATACATCCCACAAGATGATTTTGATGCTAAAATTGAAGAAATTCAATCAGCAATTACTAAACAATGCAGTGAGGCTTAAAAATGAATACAAATATTAAAACTAGAGAATATACTACTGTATCTGAAGTCTCAGGTCCTTTGATGATTGTTGAAGGAGTAGAAGGCGTTGGTTACAATGAAATTGTAGATATTGAAACACCTGATGGTGAAAAAAGAAGTGGTCAAGTTCTTGAAGTAACTAAAGATGTTGCTGTTATCCAAGTATTCGAAGGAACTAACGATTTAAACACCAAAAACACAAAAACCAGATTCACTGGTGAAACTGCAAAAATTGGTGTTTCAAGAGATATGATGGGCCGTATCTTTAACGGTATCGGTAAACCTATTGATGGCGGACCTGAAATCATTCCTGATGAAGAATTGGATATTAACGGTGCTCCGATGAACCCTGCTTCCCGTGAGTTCCCTGAAGAATTTATTCAAACTGGTATCTCTACCATTGACGGAATGAACACATTAGTAAGGGGACAAAAACTTCCTATTTTCTCAGGATCTGGTTTACCTCACAACGATTTAGCTGTACAGATTGCAAGACAAGCTAAAGTATTAGGTGCTGACGATGAGTTTGCAGTAATTTTCGCAGCTATGGGTATTACCAACGAAGAAGCAAACTTCTTCATGAGAGATTTCGAACGTACTGGAGCTTTAGAAAAATTAACAGTATTCATGAACTTAGCAGACGACCCTGCTATTGAAAGAATCTTAACTCCAAAAATGGCTTTAACAACTGCTGAATATTATGCATTTACCTTAGGTATGCAAGTATTAGTTATCTTAACAGATATGACTAACTACTGTGAAGCTTTAAGGGAAATTTCCGCAGCAAGGGAAGAAGTACCTGGAAGAAGAGGTTACCCTGGATACATGTATACTGACCTCGCTGGTATTTATGAAAGAGCAGGACGTATTGACGGTAAAGAAGGTTCAATTACTCAAATGCCTATCTTAGTTATGCCTCAAGACGATATTACTCACCCTATTCCAGATTTAACTGGTTATATTACTGAAGGACAGATTGTATTAAGCAGAGAAATCTCCAGGAAAGGTATTTACCCACCTGTAGACGTACTTCCATCACTCTCTCGTTTGATGAGTGGTGGTATCGGTGGAGACAAAACTCGTGATGACCACAGTGGAGTATCTGACCAACTTTATTCTGCTTATGCTGAAGGTCGTGAATTAAGAGACTTAGTTGCAGTTGTAGGGGAAGAAGCTCTTACAGAAAGGGACCAAAAGTTCTTGGAATTTGCTCAAGCATTTGAAGATAGATTCATCACTCAAAGTAAAGATGAAGACAGAACTATCTTTGAAACATTAGACCTTGGTTGGGATTTACTTAAAATCTTACCTAAAACCGAACTCAAAAGGGTTAAAGAAGAATTTATCGAACAATACCTTCCAAAAGAATAAATTCATTTGTTTAAAACAGGTGATTAAATGGCACAAGATATTATTGATGGAATTAATCCAACAAGGATGGAGTTATTATCCCTTAAAAACAGGACTAAACTAGCTGTAAAAGGACATGGTCTGCTTAAAGAAAAAAGGGATGCTTTAATCAAAGAATTTTTTGATATCTTGGATCGTGTTAAAGGTATTCGTGAAGATGCAGAAAGAAGCTTAAAAGAAGCTAATGAAGCATTAGTAGAAGCTCAAATTGCAATGGGTGATTTGGCTGTAAAGAAAGCGTCACTTTCAGTTAAAGAATCCATTGACGTTGACATTACTTCAAGAAGTGTAATGGGGGTATCTGTACCGGTAACTAATGTTAAAATGGAAGAAAGATCCATTATTGATAGAGGTTACGGTTTTTCCGATACAACTATTCAACTGGATGAAGCTGCTAAAAAATTCGAGGAATCTCTTAAGTATTTAATTGAACTTGGTGAAGTGGAAAAAACTATTTTCCTTTTAGCCGAAGAAATTGAATCAACTAAACGTAGAGTAAATGCTTTAGAACATATTATGATTCCAAGATTCCAAAATACTGAAAAGTATATTGATATGAGACTCCAAGAAATGGAAAGGGAAAACTTTGTTCGTTTGAAAATGATTCGGTCTACTATTGAGAAAAACGAAAAAGCTCAAAAAGCTGCTGAAGAGGCCGCAGAATAAGACTTTCTTATTCTGTTCATTTTCTTTTTTTATTTTTTTTATAGAAATTTAATGGTGTATTAATGAAAAGAAATCCTATTGATCAATTTTTAAAAGATCCTGATAATAAAGCTCGTTTATTTGTATGGATGACTTATGCAATGATTATAACTACTTTTTTAATAACAATCGGGTTTTTATTCTTTATATTGCATCTTGTTGGTGTATTTTAGCTTCCTTATTTACTATTCTGGAGCTATTTTCGACTTTTTCATATAATTTTTTAAAATCTCTATCCTTATCTATTATGGTGAGGAGAGGTTCTGATTTTTCAGTTATCGTTCCTATGTGGGGCAAATCATAGATATTGTCCAGGTTTATTTTTGAATATCTGTTTCTGCATGGAGAATAAATGATTTTTTTATAAGCATAATACTTTGCTTTTGGAATTTCCATGCTTTCATTCAGGCAACTTCTTATATGTGCATCAAGCATATTTATCTGAAGTGACTTTTCCACACATTCAAATGTTCCCTGAATTCTCGGATTGACTTCTATAACATAGAGTCCCTTTTCATTATAGATGTAATCCACGCCATTTGAACCTATCAAATCAAATTTGTATGCCAGATTCTTGGATGTTTCAATCATTTCCGCATTAATTTTATCCATATCTTTTATTTTTGTCAATGCACTTTCGTCTGTTAAAGGCAGGATGTTTCCAATATAGATAAAACTGGAATTCTTTTTAAAATCGTTTTCGGTTAATAACTGTGAGTTCATTATTGTTTTTTTGCTGTCTTTGCTTCCAAGTACTGATGAACTTAAATTTATTCCTTCAACATATTCCTGAAGCATAAATTTTTCACCATCATTTAATTGAATGTATCTATCATTATTTAAAAGATTTATATCATAACCGCCAGATCCTTTAACGGGTTTTATAATATATTTAACATCAGGTTTATTTGCACTGATTTCAATTGCTTCATCTACATCTTTTATTAAAAAAGTGTCCGGTGTTTTAAATTCATCTTCAATCTCTTTGAAAAATCGGAATTTGTCTTCAATTTTTTCAACATTTCTGTTTCCTAAAATCTTTTTTTGATCTTTTTTTCTAAATTCATCCGGTGAAATTCCGGATATTGGAATAATGTGGTCAACTTCATCAATGAAGTCTCTTGAATACTCCAGAATGCTTCTGCTATTGAAATTGTCTTCAAAAATCCCTGAACTTTCATTGTTCTTTTCTTCAAGAATAATCTTTTGTTTTTCAATCTGTGGAGTATCTGATGTTGAAAAATAACTGGTTGAAAAAACATCATAATCTAATTTTAATGCACTGTTAAGCATACTTCTTGTATTAATTCCAATAAGTAACAGCTTTTCCATAAAAAATCTCATAAAAAAAGTTATTTGAATAGTCCCGAGCGGAGTCGAACCGCCGTCTCCGGGTCCAAAGCCTAGAAGGATTACCACTACCCTACGGGACTATGTTGCAATATAACAACATTTTAATATATATTTTAAGTAGTATTTAAAGGTATCGTTTTATTCTAATTTTTTGTAAAATAAGCATTCATTTTCCCATTTACAATTATTACAGACATTTTCAACACTTTTCAAGGTATTAAATTTCAATGATACTTCTTTGAATAACTCTAATGAATTATATTTTCTTTTAGAATCGAAGTGTGATAATATTTCATTATCCATTTTAACGATAATTTCGTTCTGTTTTTCATTTTCACAAATATTATCCTTTAAATTTGGGCATGATGAACATATATCGTCTGCTTCATTTGTTAGGGTGATAATACAATCTTTAGATTTTCTTTTTTCATTAATCCGAGTCATATTAAAAACAAAATCTTCACTGTAGCCGTAGCCCTGAAAACCTAAAAGACATAATAAATGATGGCCTCGTAATTTAATTCTCATGTAAATCTTTTAAAAAATAGTAAAAAAGGTTAAAAAATTAACCTTAATCTTTTGGTAAGAAAGTTTTGGATAATCCTGCTGTAGCTGCGATTTTAATAAGGTCTCCAAAGATAAATGGAACAAGACCCATTAACAATAAATCTACAACTCCTAATACAGCACCTTGAGTTAAGTACGCCCAGAGTGCTAATCCGATAAGACCCGGAATGTAAATTAATGCAAAGTTAGCTACACCGATAACTGCAAACATACGGGTAAAATTACGTGCTTTTGCATAATTTTCAGTAATATAACCTATGAAGTATGATGCAATTATAAATCCTATCATATATCCTCCGGTAGATCCAAGTAAAATGTCTAATCCACCGGTCATTCCTCCAAACCATGGAATGAATGTGATTCCTAAAACAATATACATTATTTGGCTTAAACAACCATATTTTTTACCAAGGAACAATCCGGAACATAAAACTGCAAGTGTCTGTGCAGTAATTGGAACTGGGGTCCATGGGAGAGGAATAATGATTTGAGCCATTAAACCAGTAATACAAGCCATTAAAAATGATAAAATAATTTTTGTTGCTGTAGTGGATTCATCAAATCTTTCAAAGACAGTTTTTCTAGCAGCATAATAATTATCAATGTTTATATTCATTTAATTTCCTCCTAAATTTTTAGTTTCCTAAATAATATTTGTTCGTATTAATATTTATAATTATAGCAATTTCTTATTATTTTTTAAACATGCTTAATGTTGGTATAGTCAGATATCTCTGTGTTTATTGTTCTTATGTCATTTAAGTTCAGGTCATGAACATCATCATGGCCCGTGATTCTTGCAAATGTTTTTAATTCTTCAGTTGATACTTTAAGATAATTTTCCACTCTTTTAGCAGCTAAATCAATGTTTAATCTTTCACGCAATTCCTCATCCTGTGTTGCAACACCAACAGGGCATCTGCCGGTATGGCAAATTTTGTATTGTTGGCATGCAGCAGCTATTAATGCTCCAGTACCGATTGCTATTGCATCAGCACCCATAGCCAATGCTTTTGCAAAATCTGATGATATTCTTAATCCTCCGGTAATGATTAAACTCATATCGGAATTTTTATCATCCAAGTATTTGCGGGCTCTTGCCAGGGCATATACTGTTGGAACGGATGTGGAATCCTTAATTATTTTTGGGCTTGCACCGGTTGATCCTCCTCTTCCGTCAATGGTTACAAAATCTGCTCCGGAATATATTGCATATTCCAGATCCTCTTCAATATGTCCTGCTGCAAGTTTTAAACCGATAGGTCTACCTTCGGACTTTTCACGAAGTTTTGATACTAAATCTTTTAAGTCTTCTTTTGAATTTACTTCAGGTATTGTTGCAGGTGAATGGATATCCATGCCTTCAGTTTTGTTTCTGACCTGTGCAATTTCTGAAGTTACTTTAACTCCTTCAAGTTGTCCTCCAAGACCTGGTTTTGTTGATTGGCCGATTTTAATTTCAATTGCATCAGAGTTTTTTAAATTTTCATCATTAACGCTGTATTTGTTTGGAACATACTCAAAGATGTATTTGTATGCGTTTTCTTTTTCTTCTGCTAAAATTCCTCCTTCACCACTGCATTGGGCGGTTTTAACTCCAGCACTTCCTTTTGCAAGAGCAATTTTGACCTCCCTTGACAATGCTCCAAAAGACATATGAGTAATATAAATCGGTGTTTCAATTACTAAAGGTTTTAAAGCATTTTTGCCTATTACTGTTTGGGTATTAACGTCAATTTCTTTTTCTAAAGGTTGTGGATTTAATTGGCAACCTAAAATTAAAATATCTTCCCAATTAGGCATTTTTAAATCAGTTCCCATTGCAGAAACAATACTTTGACCGCTGATGGCCATTTCGTGAATTAAATCCATGCTTCTTTCATCTTTATCTGATTTGGCAAATTCTTTGTCGTATGCTAATTCTGTGTTATCAAAGCTTTCTGTTTTTTCAACTTCAACAAAATTTGAAATATCCTGTTTACAGATTGGACATTCATCCAATTCATTCAATAAAACGCCTGTGGACTCTTCATTATGAATATGTCCGCAGATTAAACATTTGTAAATCATGTTCTATTCTTTAAAAGCAATGATATTTAAAAGTATCATAAATTTAATTAAATGTGGATTTGAATTCTAAAAAGAGTATATTCGGCTTTGATGATTGTTTGGTAGAAAAAAATAATAAAAAGTGAGGATAAATATCCTCAAAAATACTATTAGTCTATAGTAATGATTTTAAGATTGTGTGGCTTTTTCACAATGTTTGATTTGAAAGCAACTAATTTTTTAATGTTTTTTTGAGAAGCAACATCAACTAATCTTTGGCTTATGATACCATCGAATATTACGGTATCTGCATCTTCTTCAATATTTTTGATTTCTTCATAGATATCTTCAATTGAAACTTCTTTAGTTATGTTTAATGCTTTATCTAAGATTGCTCCGCAGCCAGTGCCTTCAAATTCTTTTAACATGTCTTTCATTAAACTGATTTCATCATCTTCAATTTCAGGTTCTTTTTTGTATTTCTGATGTTTTTTGTGATGATGTTTATCATGTTTTTTGTGTCCGTTATTATCGGATTCAGAAAGAATGTTGTGATTTGCTAAGAATTGTGGAGTAGGAACTTTGTCTCTAAGTGCAACTAACACTTCGTCTTTTTCTAAGTCTTCCACTTCTTTTCCTTGAGGAGCACGGGTAATGTAGTCAACATCTCCGATTTGTAAAAGTTCTTTTAAGATTAACTCTCCACCACGATCTCCATCTACAAAAGCGGTGGTAGTTCTTTTTTTACTTAATTCTCCAATGGATTGTGGAACGCTTACTCCTTCTACAGCAACAGTATTTTTAATACCGTATTTAAGTAAGTTTAAAACATCGCTACGTCCTTCAACAACGATAATTGCATCTGAAGTGTGAATGCTTGGGCCTGCTGGCAATCTGTCATCTCCATATTCGGAAATTTCATGGATACGCATAGCTTCCCTGACTTCTTCAATCATTTTCATACTTGCCGGACCGACACTTTCAACCATGTTTTTATATATTTCTTTAGCACGGTTTACAACTTGTTCTCTTTTAACAGCACGAACATCTTCTACTTTTAAAGTTTGGATTTCGGCTTCACAAGGTCCAACACGATTGATTGTTTCTAAAGATGCTGCAAGGATAGCGGTTTCAACTCTGTCTAAGCTTGAAGGGATAATAATATCTCCTTTAGCTCTTCCGCCGTTAGAATGAATATTGACTTGTATTCTTCCTATTCTACCAGTCCTTTGAAGTTCTCTTAAATCTAAATCGTTACTTAATAAACCTTCAGTCTGTCCGAAGACTGCTCCGACAACATCAGGTTTTTCTACAATTCCATTTGCATTAATTTGCGCATGGATTAAATATTTTGTTGTAGTTAATTCTTCGCCTTTTCCCATTTTTAAGCCTCCTAGCTTATTAATCGGGTTTATTTATGTGTTTCTAAAAATTAAATTATTTTTAGGCAATAAATAAATTATACGATAAACATGTTTTAAGTTAAAACCTATTATACACTAAAAAGAACTAAAGTACTAATGAAAATTTAATTAAACGGGTCTAAAGTTATCTTTATACTTTTAAATTTGTTGTTTTTTCTTTTTTTAGTTTAAATCCTTTTAATAATTAAATTTTCTCCTTTTGTTTAATAAATCATATAAATAATAATGAATAAATGAACTCTTAAGCATATAATAATATAAGTAGTGTTCAACTACTACGCTTAATATTTTTGGTTAAACTAATATATAAAATATGTTATATTGATTTTTGTTTTCACGTCAATCATCTTTTTTTTCAATGTGAGGGTGTCCGCCAAAATTGATTTTTGAATTTTGTGCGAAAAAATTTTAGCCTTATTTTTCACTATTTTTTAAATATTTTTATTTATTATTCTTAAATTTAAATTTTATATATTAATTTTTTGTTTTATTTATTTTTGATTA
>JAFRFB010000129.1 GCA_017434555.1 Methanobrevibacter sp.
CGGAACAGCTAAGTTAAACATTAACCTGGAGCCGGGCGAATACATTCTAACCGCAATTGACCCCGTAACAGGATTAATGATGTCCTATAACATTACAGTCCTACCTGTCTTAAGCGCAGATAATATGGAAATGAAATACCTGGACGGCTCAACATTTAATGCAACCGTCATTGACGGTAAAGGAAACCCTCTAGCCGACGCATCAGTAACATTCAACATCAACGGAGTATTCTATAATAGAACAACTGATGAAAACGGAATAGCTAGGTTGAACATCAGACTGATGCCTGGAGAATACATTATCACCTCCGAATATAACGAAATGAGAATCGCAAACACAATTACAATCAAGGATTAATCCACTTAATCCTTTTTTCTTTTTTAATAAGAAAATCCAATATAAATACTTAAATATTAACTTTTTATATATGTGATAATTATGAAAGTTTTAAAGATTATGATTGTCATGCTTGTTTTAATCATGTCAGTAGGTGCTGTCTGTGCAGCAGAAAACATTACCGATGAGGTTATAAGTGATGATGGTCAAGAAATTATAGGAATAGATAGTGGAGATTCATTCACTGATTTGAAAAATGAAATAAATAATGCAACGGACGAGTTAAATTTAAATCACGACTATAAATTCAACAATGGAACTGATGAAAATATAGGAATTTTTATTGAGAAGGATAATTTTGTCATTAATGGTAATGGACATATCATTGACGGAAATGACCAATCAAGGATATTCATTATTAGAGGAAACAACATAACCATAAATAACCTTACTTTTATTAATGCAAACTCCGATATAGGCAGTATTATATATATCCTTGATACTTGTTCCCTAATGACAAATAATGTGGTTTTTGCAAACAGCAGTGCTTCAAATATTGCAGCAATCTTTGTATCAGTCTCCAGCTCATACATAAGTAACGAAGACAAATTTTTAGATTTAACATCCGCCAATTATGGGGCCATAACAATGAACAATAATGCACGTGCGATATTCAATTCTGCATTTATGATGAGTTCTAAAGAATTGCAATGGGGATTTATTTTAGGTATGGATGGAAACGAATTATACATTAATAATTCAGTATTTGCAAATACCACATCAAATTATACGACTGCAATTCGGGGAAGCAAAATAACAAAAATCATAAATTCTAGTTTCATTAATCTTCATGCCCATATTTCTGTAGGAGCAATCCAATTAAAGGATACGGAAGACGGTTATATTGTAAACTGTACATTTACTAATGTTACTTCTGAAAAAAATGCGGGTGCAATACTTTGTGATGTATATACTCAAAATAACACAAACAATATTACAATCGAAAATTGCCATTTCACGGATTGTTACTCAGGATTTGGTGGAGCATTAGTCCAATTGGGAGGTAACCTTAAAGTATACGATTGTAGCTTCACAAACAATTCCGTGTTATTTGACGGCGGTGCAATATATACTTCCTTGGCCAATGATATTATTTTTAATTCAATATTCGATAACAATACTGCACTATACGATGAAAGCGATAGAGCCACATACGGCGGTGCAATATACTGTGATGACGGCAGTCTAACATTATTGGATTGTAACATAACAAATAATGTTGCACAAAATGGTGCTGGAATATGTTTATTTGATTCAAACTATCACATTAAAAATAACAAATTTGACAATAATCATGACAATAAGGGTATTTATGGCGACATTTACTCAGAATTTGATGATAAGTTATGCATTATAGAAAACAATACCTATAGTGGTAATGATACTTTAAATTTGAATAATACTGAATATGAATATGTAGTGCCTATTCCAGGAATGGAATTGAATATAATCAATAATACAATAGATGTGGATACACTTCCAATCCGTTTTGATTTACGTGACTGGGGATGGGTTTCACCTGTCAGAGACCAAGGCCTGATGGGATCTTGCTGGACATTTGCAACTTCAGGAGCCATGGAATCTGCAATGTTAAGGTATTTGGAACTTGAAGGATCCATTTCTGAAAATAATATGAAGGATGTTTCACTCCAATATTCTCCATATGGAACACTAACCATGGATGAAGGAGGATCTGTTGTAGCCGGTGCTATCTATGCATTAAGTTGGTTAGGTGTACATCCAGGAGAATATGATACATACGACCAAGCTGGAAAAATTTCACCATTAATTGCAACACCAGAAAGTATTCATTTCCAAGATGTGGTTCTTATAACTCGTGCAAATGTAAGTGATAATGATAATTTAAAAAGAGCCCTTTTAAAATATGGTGCTTTAGGCATCGCTTATCATTCCGAACAAGTACCTCCATATTGTGATATGCAAAAAGGTTATCAATATGTTAATGAAAGCGCTAAGTCAAATCATGGAGTTACCTTAATCGGTTGGGACGATACATTTTCTGCAAGCAACTTTTTAATTACTCCTCCAGGCGATGGTGCATGGATATTTAAAAACAGTTGGGGAACCGAAAAAGGACAAGAAGGATATTTCTATATCTCATACTATGATGTGACTTTTGGAACAGAACAACCATCAGTTGCATTCTTGCTTGAAAACGATATCCAATATACTAAAAATTACCAATATGACATCAGCGGAGGATTAGGATTTTTCAACAAATCAAATGAATATATGAATACTTATGAAGCAATTGAAAATGATTTGATTGCCGCTGTTGGAACCTACTTTAATGAAAGTGGCATTGACTATACCGTTGAAGTCTACGTTAATGATATTTTAGCATATGCGCAAGATGGTGTTTCCCCATACTTTGGTTTCCACACCATTAAATTAGATTCATATGTTCCAATTGAAAAAGGAGACATCTTTTCTGTTAAAATTATATCAAACTGTGTTCCAATCCTTCAAAAATCCAGACAACATCATGAAGCAGGTTTATCACAATATTTAGTAAATGGTACATGGGTTGATTCTTTAGATGATAACAATACCATTTGTTCCGTAAAAGTCTATACATTACCTCTAGCTATTTACACCCACGATTTGGTTAAAATCTATAAAAACGATTCACAATTCGAGGCAAATATCGGCGTGGCCAATGAAACCGTAACCTTTGAAATCAATGGCGTGAATTACACAAGAACCAGTAACGAAAACGGAAGCGCAAAAATGACCATCAACTTAGGACCGGGCAACTACACAATCAAAACAACATTCAACGGCACAACAGTTGAAAATAACATTGAAGTATTGCCAACATTGATTGCAGAAAATCTAGTTAAATACTACAGAAACGCTTCCCAATTCTTCATTTCATTAATTGACGGTGAAGGAAATCCTGTAAGCAGCGTTAACATTACCATGAACATCAACGGAGTATTCTATGACCGTTTAACTAATGAAAACGGAACAGCTAAGTTAAACATTAACCTGGAGCCGGGCGAATACATTCTAACCGCAATTGACCCCGTAACAGGATTAATGATGTCCTATAACATTACAGTCCTACCTGTCTTAAGCGCAGATAATATGGAAATGAAA
>JAFRFB010000039.1 GCA_017434555.1 Methanobrevibacter sp.
AAAGCATTGTATTAATTTTTTACCCATAGTGCTTCCTAGAAAAAGCATTGTATTAATTTTTTACCCATAGTGCTTCCTAGAAAAAGCATTGTATTAATTTTTTACCCATAGTGCTTCCTAGAAAAAGCATTGTATTAATTTTTTACCCATAGTGCTTCCTAGAAAAAGCATTGTTCTGTGAGTTCAAGCAAATTATATTTAAAAAATAGATAGTGTAAGAATCAATAACTAAAAAAGAAAAAGGAAATCTATAGGATTTCCTAGCAAAAATTAGGCAAAATCACCAATAATATTTATGATTTAATACAAGCGCTTTCCATCACTCGTATATCCTGGTGAATCAATAGATATGTATTTATTATTCTGTACATGCCAAGCTATGTTCGAACCATATTTTTGAGCCATATACCTTTGAGCCTCTTCGTAACTATATAAAGGACTACCATCACTTCTGTAGGCATAAACTTCTTTTTGCTGTTGTTTCGGTTGTACATTTTCAGTATTAATATGCTCAGCCGTTACATTATTAGATACATTAGAAGCATTATTGGTTTCACTTTTAAGAGCATTATTACTTTCATTAACCTTTAAAAAAACTACTGTAGCACAAACAATAGCTACAGCAATTAATATAATTGCACCGATTAATATAATTTGTTTATTTTCCATTTAAGCACCCATCATTTATTTATAGTAATTAGTTTTTCTTTGAAAAATACATAATATACTTATAATTAAATAATAATTTATTTTAATGAAATATAAAAATTGTGTATAAATTACATTGTTCCAATAAGATTTAAGTTATTCATAGATAGAATACAAGAAATGGGTGGAACCGCCCTACTTTAAAATTAGAATTAAAATTCATCGCCCAATAAGAAATCAACAAGATTTAAATGAATTATGCCCTCATGTGACATATTAATATCATCCATAGTAATTACATATTTAGGATAATTATCCTTTATTGATTTTAACGGTTTAAATTCTCTTTCTATTGTTTCCTCACTGGCTAAGAGATATGATACTTGAATATAAATTGGACTATTCTGTTTTTTGCAAACAAAATCTACCTCTAAATTACCCACTTTTCCAATAGTGATTTCATAACCTCTTCTTAAAAGTTCCATATAAACAATATTTTCAATCACTCTTGTAATATCCCTTTGATTATTTCCAATTATCGCTTGTCTAAATCCTAAATCACAGACATAATATTTTTCATCATACTTTAGTATTTTTTTGCCCTGTAAATCTTCTCTTTTAACCTGATAAATTAAACAAGCATTTTCAAAGAATTTTAAGTACTTATATATCGTATTTACAGATACATTAACTAAATCTTGTTTTAATCTTTTATGAATTTTATTTGCCGAAAAAGGTTGGCCAATATTATACATTACAAATCTCATGATTCTATCCAATAAATCAACATTTGCCACATTATGGCGTTGAATAATGTCTTTTAAAACAATTGAGTTATATAAATCCAGCATAACTAATTTTTTATTGTCTTGAGCATAATCAAATGTTGATGGCATTCCTCCATCTTCTAAAAACTTATAAAAATGGGTTTTAAAATCATTAGTTATATTATGATAATCAACATACTCTTTAAAAGAAAATGGAAAAATGTCCAATTCCACGTATCTGCCTGATAAATAAGATGCAAATTCACCAGATAATAATTTTGAGTTTGATCCAGTTATATAAATATCATAAATCTCTTTTGCAAAATAGGAATTAATTAATTTTTCCCATTGGGGTATAATCTGGATTTCATCGAAAAATAGATAAACTTTACCTTCAACACCTTCCAACCTTGTTGATATATACTTTTCAAGTTTATTAATATCATCTATTTCAAAATAATCACTTAATTCAAAATTTATCCAAATAATATTTTTTTGAGAGATTCCATCTTCCACTAATGAATCAATAATTTGTTTTAATATTGTGGATTTCCCCGAACGTCTAGCACCAATTAAAACTTTAATAATATGATTTCCGATGAAAGGTTTAATTTTATCAATATATTGAGTTCTTTTTATTATCATCAAAGCACAACCTGTTATAAATAATCTTTATTAAAACATAGATATATAGTTTTCATCATACTGAAAACAATATAAAAAATATAATGATGATTTCATTTAGATGAAAACAGATTAAAAATAATAGAATACCTACCCAACAAATGACAATACTACAAATATCCAACAAAGAAATAATTTAATTAAAAATGCTTTAAAATGAATAAATCCAATAAAAATAAGTTATAAATCAAAAAAAGAAAAAAAATCAAGGAAATCTAAACGATTCCTTGTGCGTTCATAGCGTCAACAACTTTCTTGAATCCTGCGATGTTTGCTCCTGCTACATAATTTTTATCCATTCCGTATTCTTCAGCAGCATCAGCAGCATTTGCAAAGATATCTTCCATGATTTTTTGAAGTCTTGAATCAACTTCTTCAAAGGTCCAGGATAATCTTTGTGAGTTTTGTGACATTTCTAAAGCGGAAGTAGCTACTCCACCAGCGTTTGAAGCTTTACCTGGTGCGAATAATACATCATTTTCTTGTAAGTATTCGGTTGCTTCGATAGTGGTTGGCATGTTTGCTCCTTCAGCAACAGCTAAAACACCGTTTTCAACTAAGGTTTTAGCGTCTTCTAATTGTAATTCATTTTGAGTTGCACATGGTAATGCGATGTCACATTTAATGGTCCATACACCTTTACCTTCGTGGTATTCTGCACTTTCTCTTGCTTCAGCATATGCAGTTAATCTTTCTCTTCTTACTTCTTTTACTTCTTTGAGTAATTCTACATCGATTCCTTCTGGGTCGTAAATCCAACCGGTTGAATCGGAACAAGTTACAGGTTTACCACCTAATTGTTGTGCTTTTTCGATTGCATAAATAGCTACGTTACCTGCACCAGATACTGCAATGGTTTTATCTTTAATATCAATATCATTTGCTTTTAACATTGCATTGGTGAAGTATAATAATCCATAACCAGTAGCTTCAGTTCTTGCAAGAGATCCACCAAAGGTTAATCCTTTACCAGTTAATACACCTTCGTATAATCCTCTGATTCTTTTGTATTGACCGAATAAGAATCCGATTTCACGACCACCTACACCGATATCTCCAGCAGGCACATCAGTGTCTGCACCAATGTATTTGCATAATTCGGTCATGAAACTTTGACAGAATGCCATGATTTCTCTGTCTGATTTTCCTTTAGGATCAAAGTCTGATCCTCCTTTTCCTCCGCCGATTGGAAGTCCGGTTAAGGAGTTTTTGAAAATTTGTTCAAATCCTAAGAATTTAATGATACCGAGATTTACTGAAGGGTGGAAACGTAATCCTCCTTTGTATGGTCCGATTGCTGAGTTGAATTGGACACGGTATCCTGTGTTTACTTGCACTTGTCCGTTGTCATCAGTCCATGGGACACGGAATTTAAATTGTCTTTCCGGATTAGTTAATCTTTCAAGAAGTGCGTTTTTCTTAAATTCTTCTTCATTTTCTTCAATAACAACCCTTAAGGATTCCAATACTTCGCGTACAGCTTGATGGAATTCTGGTTCGGAAGGGTTTTGTTCAATAATAGTTTCTATTACATCATCTACGTATGACAAAATTATTCCTCCAATTTTCAATATCAAATTATTATTTTGACATGATAATTAATTTTTTGTACTTTCTTATATTTAATAGTTTTCAATTTTTTTAAAAAAAATCGAATATAATTAATTATATTAATAATTTTATTAAACATACAATTGAAAAATATGAATAAATATTAAAAAATGTATAGAACTTTTAATATATTAATCTACAAATTCCAGTAAAAATAGTTATTTTATAAACAAAACAAGAAAAAATTAAACAATATTTAAATAAATATAGTAAATAATCAAAAAAATTAAACAATATTAAGAAAATTATTAATTAATATAAACAAAAATCGCTGGAAGTATATGTCCGACTAAATGAATATACAAAAGGGTGGAAGTATACATCCGACTGAAAAGAAATGTCAAAAATTTGAAGTAAATCTTAAAAAAAATATCACCTAGTTACAAAATATATAACTTTGATTTTCAATTATATTCATTAAAAATAGTAAATCATCCATGGAACCTAATAAAAATCCATGCACATTTCATGCACATATTAAATAGATATAAAAATAAAATTATATGGACAAATAAAGATTAGTTAAATCCTTAGTGTCCCACATAATACCTTAAGATTGCACCGATACCACCGAATGCGCGGTAAAGCTGCATACCTTCTTCGGTTTCAGTGGAAATGAACTCCACAGTAGTGTTCATTTCTTCTGCCAATTCTACAAAATCATCCACTAAAAGTTCAGAAGCTTCTTCTTTAATTAATTCATTACAATTAGGACAGCGTTCTTCAAGTGAATCTGCTTCAGATTGATTTTTAACCGTGATTTTTGTTTCATAACCACAGCTTCCGCATTTAAAGGTTTTACGCATTGATGATAAATCTTCTGATAAAAGCAATGTATCAACAGCACCGATGATTAAATTATTCCTAACCTCATCTTCACCGTAGGAGTATAAACCGTCATCCTTTCTAAGTTCACCTAAAAACTTTTGAATGACTTCCTTTTCATGAATAACATCCAATTCATTTAAGATGTCAGTGGATTTATTGATAACTTCACGGATACCAAAGTCCCCGGTATATGATGTGTCTACAGTTGCAATAATCTTATCCTTGATTTCATATTGGATATAATCAGCATCAACCAAATCATTTTTAGTAAAACCCGGTCCGCCAATGACAACAGCTTTCAAATCATCTTTCAATGGTAAAAATTCATCGTTGATACGTTTAGCGATACGTTTCAAGAATTCACGGGCTTCATCTTCAATTACACGATCGAACCTTCTTTGTGATTGCCCACCGGCCTTATGCTTACCTGGAACACCACTGGTTAACTTACCTACAATGTTGACTTTTTTACCTTTTAAAGTAGCGATAGTAGCTTCTTTTCTGTCAACTACAGCTAATCCGTAAGTATCTCTTTCTTCAATCATGTATTCAAGAGGTTCTAGGAAAAACTCATTGTTACATTTATACCAGTAAGTAACAACAGGTTCAGGCGGCTCTATAATGTATTTTTCCATCTTTTCAGTACCCGGACCGCCTTTAGGAATCATACCTACGAATAAAACCAAACCGTTTTCCGGAGGCTGTTTGTATAAACGTATGCTCTGAAGGATAACCTCAATAGCTGACTGAACATTCTTTTTGGTTTGTTTACTCTTGATGTTTGCACTTTGTCCAAGTTCATCCCTCATATGTTTACCGACATCACTGAGTTGTTTGTCCGGAGGAATATAAACTGAAACAAGTTCTGTACCTCTTCCTCTTTTTTGTGATAATTCTTTTAAAGTTTTTTTAAATTCGTATAATTCTTTTGATGAGACTTCTGACATAATATCCCCTATGATAAAATTAATATAATATATAAAATTATCTACTTACAAATATAAATAATTAATGAAAAAATAGCCTTTTTTTAAGATAATTTTTCTTTTCCATAATAATTAAATAATTCACTTTCCTCTTTCGGAATCGTTTCAATTTCCAACAAATCCAAAGCCGTTAATTTTTTAACCTCTTCACCCAGGCACAAATAAGTGTCGGGATATTCATTATGGCCCAACATATTCCATATGATTGAATCATTAAAAACAAGTTCAAGATACCAGTCATAACCGTCCAGAACAGGCGAATCATGATTTTTGGATTTGTTCTGATAGCTTTCAAAAATCCATTCATATACGCCGTATTTTTCCAAAAGATCAAATAAGATATCCAAATCTGCATTTTCCTTTTCAAAGTATCCTGCAATTTCGCTCTTTTTAACATTGATTATGATGCTGGATTTGGGCATGTCGTGAGGATGAACTTCATAATGTCCGAATTCAAGTGATGTCAAATCTAATTTGTTATTTTCTAGGCCGTAAACACCATCTCTTTTAATGTCAAAAAAGAGATTAGTAACAATTTTTTCAAGATGTGTGATGTTTAAAACGTCGAAATTAAACAATTCGAACAATATTTTTCCAAAATCCAACCATTTTTCGGGGAAATTATTTTTAATGCAATATTCACAATATTTATCGGAAAAATAAAGATTTATATTACAGGAATAGACATTTTCCAACTTCTCGAAATAAGAGGAAGTGTCTGAGTCAAAATCTTTAAAAAGATTTAAATCTTCAAAGCATTCAACAAATCTGTTGACTGATTTTTCATCCAAAGTATAAATTTTACTTGAAATTCTTGATTTTAAATCATTTAAAATAGATGAGTAAGAGTAACTGGCCAGATAATCTGTTTCGAAGAATCTGTCAGGATAAATCATTTCATTAATATTAAAATAAGCATTGCTCCTTTTTAAATCAATTATAAAGCATTCATAATGCTTGTTTAACTTTTTGAAATTGAATCTTTGAATAATCTCTATTTTTTCAAGCAATGATTTCACCCGAAAGAAGTTTAATATATTATATTATATCAATGAATACTTTTATATAAATTGATTAACTAATTTAAAATAAAGTGATAATATGGTTATAAGAAGATGTCCTCAATGCCACTCAACAAGTGATGATCAGTACGGATTTTGTATAAGATGCGGATATGAATTCTCCAAAATGAATGTTGATGCCAATACATGTCCTTTATGCAATTACCCAAATCCAGATGAAGCGGATTACTGTGTAAAATGTGGCAGCCCATTGATTTTTAAGCAAAACTTTGAAAATAATCAGACATTAGCAGGCCCAATCATCATCCAAAAAAGAGTTATCCCAGATGAGCAAAGCTATAACGGGCCTCGAACAAGCAGAATATTGATTCTTTTAGGTTACATCTTCTCAATTTTAGGCGGACTTTTAGGTCTTATTATCGCAATTTATCTTATAACCAGAAAAGATCCTGTTGCAAAAAAACACGGACGCATACAACTTTTAATATTCATATTCTATTTGATTATTCTGTTAATATTGATTTTGACAGGAAATATAACTGCAGATACTTTAATGCAGTATAGTCAGCTAAATTTAGCCAACATGACTAACCTGACCTTATAACGGGCAAATACATTACTATAGCCCCGTCCCCATCATCATAATAATTGGGAACAATTCTATCTACCTTAAAATTAAATCCTTTGTAAAATTCGTATGCTCCATCATTATTCTCATTTACTTCCAAATATATATTTGCTATATCAAACATCAGTAAAATTTGAATAGCTTTTGAAAGTAACCTTGTTCCCGCCCTTTTTCTTCTGTAATTTTTATCAACGGCAAGAGAAATAATGTGGCCCTGATTTTCATATTTTATCCAAAAAATAACATAACCGATTACATATCCATCTTCTTCAGCCACCAAAAAACCAGTACCCATATCATAGAGACCCTTAAATGTGTTTATTCCATATGACTGGGAAAAAGACATATTTTCAATTTCAAAAACTCTTTTTAAATCGGCTGGAGTGAATTCACGAATAATCATTCAAATAGAATATTTAAATACACTACTATTAATAATTTACTTGAAAAATAATAGATAAATAATATGAATAATATATTTTAGAATAATAAAAATTTTGGTTTTGGTTGAATGTGGGAAAGCTTTAAAGAATTCATATTAACTCAATGCAGTAAAACCCCCACCAGAATTGTCGAAGTGGGTGTTGGAAGATATTTTGATGTTTATGATTTTTTAAATAAAGAGGAAAATATCGAAATATTTAAAACTGATATTAATCCAAAAGACGATGCTACAATCAAAGATGACATTGCAAAACCTAATTTGGAGTTATACAAAAATGTTGATATTATTTACTCAATTAGACCGCCATATGAAATTCAGCCACATTTATACAATCTTGCCAAAAAAATCAATTCAACATTAATAATAAAGCCTCTTTTTAATGAAGATTTAAATATAAAGGCCAATGACATTGAATTAAAAAACTATAAAAAGTCAAGTTTCTACATCAGGTGCGCAAATGACGAATGACATATTATCCAAATTTAAAACATCTGAAAACGGATTGAATAAAAGTGAAGTTCAAAAAAGACAGGTAAAATACGGTCCGAATGAACTTATAGAGGAAAAAGCAAAAAAACCAATCTTTCTTTTTTTAGAGCAATTCGTAGATGTTTTAATAGCTCTTTTAATTATTGCAGCCATTGCAGCCTATGCTATTGGAGACATTATTGATGCGGGAGTAATCGCTCTTGCAATTTTATTAAATGTTATCATGGGTTTTATACAGGAATACCGTTCCCAAAAAGCTGTGGAAAGTCTTAAAACATTAATAACAAAAACAGCCGTTGTCAAAAGAGCAGGCGAAATTGAAACTATCGATTCAAAGGAGCTGACCATTGGAGATATTGTACTTTTGGAAGAGGGAATAAAAATACCTGCAGACCTGATTTTAATTGAATCAAACAATTTGATTGTTGATGAATCATCACTGACCGGGGAATCCGAAGGCATTGATAAAGACATTAACGATGAAGCATATATGGATTCAAACATTTTATCCGGAAATGCAGTTGGAGTCGTATCCAACATAGGCATGGCCACAAGCATAGGTAAAATAGCTGAAGTTGTTCAAGCAGAGTCAGGCGAAACCCCTCTTCAGAGAAAAGTGGACAGATTAGGAAAATCATTGTCAGCCATTGCAATAATTGTCTGTATTGCCGTTTTTATTTTAGAACTCTTTAAAGGAGTTCCATTGGTTCAAACATTTATGACCGCAGTTTCCCTTGCTGTTGCAGCTATTCCCGAAGGATTGCCTGCTGTTTTAACATTAACATTGGCCCTGGGGATGCAGCAGATGGCAAAATCCAATGCTATCGTTAAAAAACTCCTTTCTGTTGAAACTCTCGGATCATGTACTGTAATATGCAGTGATAAAACCGGTACGTTAACCGAAAACAAAATGACAGTTACGGATTCATTTTATTACAATAAAAATAAAACTGCTCTCATTGCAAGACTATGCAACAATGCAATAATCAAGGAAAATGAATCCATTGGAAACTCAACAGACATTGCGATTTTAAAGCATTTTAAAGATGAAGATACTGAAAATAATGCATATACCAGAGTTAATGAAATCCCACTTGACCGTTCTCGTAAAATAATGACTACTGAATATACGTGTGAAGATAAAAATAATATTATTTTATCAAAAGGTGCTCCAGAAATAATAATCTCTAAGTGTAAACACATAGATAATGATGGAAGTATTGAAATAATCACACCTGAAATTAAGGAAACGCTATCCAAAAAAATTAATGAAATGACGGATAATGCATTAAGGACAATAGGGTTTGCATATAAAAACAAGGATGAAAACCCGGATGAAGAAAATCTCATTTTTACAGGCCTTGTGGGAATAATCGATCCTGCCAAAAAAAGTGCCGAAAAAGCAGTGAAAGACTGTAAAAAAGCAGGCATTAAAGTGGTAATGATTACAGGAGATCACAAAAAAACAGCAACAGCCATTGCAAAAGACCTTAAGATACTGACAACAGGCAAAGTCATAACAGGAGATGAACTAGATTCATTAACTGATGATGAATACTTAAAAATCGTGGAAGACATACAGGTTTATGCCCGTGTGAAACCGACACAGAAAATGAGAATAGTTGAAACTTTAAAACAGAAGGACAATATTGTCTCAATGACTGGAGACGGCGTTAATGATGCTCCTGCACTTAAAAAAGCATCAATAGGAGTTGCAATGGGAAGCGGTACGGACGTTGCCCGTGAAGCATCAGACATGATAATAGCCGATGACGACTTTGCAACAATAGTCCAAGCAATAAAAGAAGGAAGAAAAATCTATGACAACATCAAAAGATTTGTAAAATTCCAGGTATCAACCAATGTCGGAGCAATACTGACAATAATCGCCACATCAATCCTGTCTCTTCCAATACCATTTAACCCTGCACAGTTATTATGGATTAATATTGTAATGGACGGACCTCCGGCACAGACTTTAGGTCTTGAAGGTGCTGAAAAAGATATAATGGAGCGAAAACCTGAAAATGGAGATATTTTAAATAGGAACGTCTTGCTTAAAATATTCATATCCGGTATTGTAATGGCCATCGGTACAGTGGGAGTATTCATTTATGAATTAAATACGACAAGCAGCGCCAAAGCAATGACCGTTGCATTTACATTATTCGTAGTTTATCAATTATTTAACGCATATAACTGCAAATCAAACTCTGAAAGCTCAAGCAAATACCTGTACATGGGAATAATCATATCATTAATCCTGCAAATTCTAATCATATACCTTCCTCAATTGCAGATAATATTTAAAACAACATCAATAGGATTAACTGATTGGATAATCATTATAATAGTCGCATTTACAATAATAATTACTGAAAAAATCATGAATAAAGTGATAAAATGAAAAAATTAAACATATTACTTTTGGGAGGAACAAAAGACTCCACAGAATTAATAAAGCACTTGAAAGTTAACTATGATACAGATATTTTAACCACAACCACTACAGAATACGGATCCAAGCTGGCTCTTGAAGCCGGAAGTGACGAAACAATATCAAGGCCGCTTCTAAAAGATGAAATAATTGAACTGATTAATGACTCTGATTTCGATTTATTGATTGATGCAACCCACCCATTTGCCGAACACATCACACAAACCAGCGTAAGCGTTTCCAAAATCTGTGAAATAGCATATATCCGCTTTGAAAGGCCGTCACTGAATCTTGATGATTTTGATACATCACACATAATCTATGCAAAATCATTTGAAAATGCCGGAGAAATCATATCAAAGGAAATACCTGATGGAAACGTATTGCATTTTGCCGGAGCAAACACCATGGAAGATGTTTTGAAAAATGTTTCAAAGGAAAGGTTTTATCCACGTGTTTTAAAAGTTCCCAAATCAATGGAAAAATGTGAAAAACTGGGAATTGATGATGAGCATATCATAGCCATGAAAGGTGCCGCCAGCTTAAAGGAAAACATCGATTTAATTGAAAAGTATGATGCAAGTGTTATGATAACAAAGGAAAGCGGTGAAATAGGTGGAGTCATCGAAAAGATTGAAGCGGCAAATCAAAAAGATATATCTCTAATAATGATTAAAAGACCAGTCATTAAAGAATTGAATAAAAAAGATATTGTTTCTAATTTGGATGAATTTGATAAAAAATTAGAAAGCTTATTTTAAAAATAAATAGCGCCGAGACTGAGATTTGAACTCAGGAGGAGAAACTCCACGGGATTTCAAGTCCCGCGCCTTACCAGACTAGACTACCTCGGCAAACAAAACAAATTATAAAACACTATATTTAAAAAAACCAAAAAATTATTAATAACGCCGAGACTGGGATTTGAACCCAGGCGGAGAAACTCCACGGGATTTCAAGTCCCGCGCCTTACCAGGCTAGACTATCTCGGCTTTATGATTATAACAAGGAAATATTTAGAGGAATCTAAATATTTATCCTTTAAGTTCTATTTCAATACTTACATTATCAGGAACATTAACTTTCATTACTTGTCTCATAGCACGTTCGTCAGCTCCAATACCGACTAAACGTTTGTGAATCCTAAGTTCCCATTTTTCCCAAGAAGCTTTTCCTTCTCCATCAGGAGATTTTCTTGTTGGTACTACTAATTTTTTAGTAGGTAATGGAATAGGACCAGATAAATCAACTCCAGTTCTTTCAGCAATATTTTTGAGTTGATCACAAACATATGCTAATTTTTCTGGGTCTGTTCCAGTAAGCTTAATTCTTGCTTGATTCATTAATTATCCTCCAAAATACAAAAAAAGAAAAGAAAGTGTTAAGTATAAAACTTAAACACAACTTTCAACACAATTATTGTTTTTCAGTAATTTCAATACATAAACCAGCTGCAACAGTTTGACCCATATCTCTGATAGCAAATCTACCCATTTGTGGGATTTCTTTTGCGTTTTCGAGACACATTGGTTTAGTTGGTTTGATTTTAACAATAGCTGCATTACCAGTTTTTAAGAAGTCTGGGTTTTCTTCGTCAACAGCACCAGTAGCAGGGTTTAATTTTTGCATTAATTCTAAGAAAGTACATGCTACTTGAGAGGTGTGACAGTGGAATACAGGAGTGTATCCAACGGTGATAACACCAGGGTGTTGTAAAACAACAATTTGTGCTTTGAATTCTCTTGCTACGGTAGGAGCAGCATCAGTGTGTCCAGCTACGTCTCCTCTTCTGATATCGTTTTTACCTACACCTCTTACGTTGAATCCGATGTTGTCACCAGGTTCAGCAGTTTCGAATACTTCGTGGTGCATTTCGATAGATTTAACTTCTCCAGAAGCTCCAGCAGGTTGGAAGATAACGTTTTCACCTTTTTTCATGATACCGGTTTCAACTCTTCCTACAGGTACAGTACCTACACCAGTAATGGAGTAAACATCTTGAATAGGGATTCTTAAAGGTAAGTCAGTAGGTTTTTCAGGTGGAGTTAATTTGTCTAAAGCGTCAATTAATGCGTCACCTTTGTACCAGGAAGTGTTAGGACTTGCTTCTTTAATGTTGTCCCCTTCAAATGCGGATAATGGGATGAAAGGTACTTCAGCTGGGTTGAATCCTACAGTTTTAATTAAGTTTGATACTTCTTCTTTTAATTCGTTGTATTTGTCTTCACTGTAATCAACTAAGTCGATTTTGTTAATAGCTACGATTAATTGGTTGATACCTAAAGTTTTGGATAAGAACACGTGTTCTTTAGTTTGTGGCATAACACCGTCGTCAGCTGCAACAACTAATACACCTGCGTCTGCTTGGGAAGCACCAGTGATCATGTTTTTAACGAAGTCTCTGTGTCCTGGGCAGTCTACTACAGTGTAATCGTATTTTTTAGTGGAGAATTTTTGGTGAGCTAAATCGATAGTTACTCCTCTTTCTCTTTCTTCTCCTAATTTGTCCATAACAAATCTGAATTTGTTTTCTCCGTCATCTAATTGTTGTTCAGCGATTGCACCAGCTTTTAATAATAAGTGTCCAACTAAAGTGGATTTTCCGTGGTCAACGTGTCCAATAAATGCTAAGTTAAGATGTTCTTTTTCTTTTGCCATTATAATACCTCATTTTAAATATATATTAACAAACATTATAAGCTTAAATGTTAGCTTAAATTTAATTTATATTTTAACATATAAATAGATAATGTTTTTTCATG
>JAFRFB010000040.1 GCA_017434555.1 Methanobrevibacter sp.
ATACGGAACAACACAAGCATTCGAAGCAACACTACTCAACGGACAAGGAAACCCAAAAACAAACGAAAAAATAACATTCAACATCAACGGAGTATTCTACACAAGAACCACAAACACAGACGGAATTGCAAAACTAAACATAAACCTACAACCAGGACAATACATAATAACATCCCAATACAACGACGCAACCACATCAAACACAGTAACAGTAACACCATAAAAAACACAAAAACCATCACCCAATTTAATTTTAAAAAGCATCAAAAATTCTTAAAATATATAAAGTATATTTTACATATATACAAATGTCTTTCTCAAAAGATAACCCTTCAAAGGAGGTGAAAATAATCAAGCTAAAAAGCAGTATTGTATTATGTGTAATATTAACTATAATCCTACTAATTACTCCCATTAATGCTGAAGACAATACAACGGTTGAAACTACCGATATTGCGAATAATACTATCATAATTACGGAGAATAATATTCAAAATTATTTTGATGATACAAATACTTTAAATTCTTCATTTGAAAATAAAACCATATTTCTGGAAGGAGAATTTGATTCATTAGGTACTTTGAATATTAATGCTAAGAATGCAACAATAATTGGTAATGAAAAAACAATATTAGATAATACCGTATTTTTCATCGATGCCGATTATGTTACAATAACAAATATCACTATGAATTTATCTTATCCATTTGAAGATAATGACAATAGTGGAATATATGTTAACGGAAATGATGTGACTATTTCCAATATTAATTTATATTATGTAGTTCCTCGTGATATTAGTGCTATCGGAATAAATGCACAATATAAAAAGAATTTAAAGTTATTGAATAACGTGATTTATTTTGAAGCAAATAACCGTAATGAGGGAACAGATTATGCGATTAGTTTAGAAGGATGTTACAATGCAACACTTGACAATAACACACTTGAGGCATATTTCCCGCTTAGAACAATTAATTTTGAAACAGGCGGTGTAAACCATGTTGTTGGAATATGCATTGACAAAAGTGATAATTTCAAGTTAACAAATAACAATTTAACTGTGAATGTTAATAAAAGACCTCTAAGTGCCTACCCTACATTAGTTGCCGTTAGAATCATTGGTTCAAATAACGGTATTGTCGATGGAAACGACTTGTCTATGGAAGATTTTGTAACAAGTATCGGATCAGCAAACTACCTATACGGTATTGATATATATAACTTACGGAATTTATCCATTGATTCTAATAATATTTCAATTAAGACACAAGGAGGAGCTATGGCAGCAGGTACAGCTTACGGCATACAACTTACAGGACCTCTATCTGAAATAAATATTACAAGAAATGATATTTACTCAATTTCAAACGGACCTAATTTAGGAATTTACTCACAAAATGCTTATGGAGAAACTTCCATCATTATCGAAGATAATGATATCAACATTACCGGCCTTGCCGGAGCACATGAATGGGCTTTAGTGGCAGGTATAGAAGTTCAAGATTCCAATGATACAATTAGAAACAATAGAATTTCAGTTCGCAGCGTTGGTGCTGTTTCTGAAGATTCCAATCTCTATGGTATCAGTTACAGGCAAAATACTGATGGTGATCATACTTTTGATATTGAAAACAATTTAGTATTCAGTGAAGGATATTATGCAGTTTATCTATTATCCTCTGTTGGTTCGACAATCAAAAACAATATGCTTGTCACATCAAGAGAAGACGCTCCAGATAAAACACTTGAAGGATATAAGGAAGGACCAAAAGAACATGTTGGAGATACTTTCTACAACAATACCGTATTAAATGAATATACATACTGGTCTAAAATCCTAAATACTATTGATGGAGGAGAAAACACAACATATGTGCCTCCTGAAAACGTCAACAATCGTAGCAATACCATTAACGGTAAGATAGTTGATCCAGAAAGTGGAAATCCAACTTTTGATTCCAATCCTATGAATACAGGAAATGGGACAAAACCTGTGAAACCTAATTTAAATCCAGATAAAAATACTCCTGGAGGAAATGGAAGTGGAGAAGGCGAAGGATTGAATGATTTTACTAATTCAACAACTAAAGGCGGTGTTGACGATTATACAAACTCCACCTCAAAAGCAGAATTAGATGATTACACCAATTCCACGAAAAAGAATGGTCAAGATGATTACACAAAAACTAATACTACATCACAAGATGTTGACTTAACTGAAAAAGAAGTTAAAGACAATTGGGAAGATTACACCAATCATGACAATAACAATGATAATGAATGGACAGATTATACAAAAAATCAAAGAAATTCCCAAAAAACAAGTTCAAACGGAACCTTTGTCGATGACAGCACAAATCCTTTGGATAATGGTATTAGTTTACCGGATTCAAAAGTTCCTAGTAATATGACTTCAAATACAGAAGGCGGAGACATAATTACTAATTCAAACAACGGTGAACTTATTAGTACAAATAGTAGTACTCCAAGTATTACCGGAGAAGAATCAGCAAAAAGTAAAGATAAAACTAGTGAATCATCAGATTCAGATACAAGCAGTCCTTCTGCTGCAGGTGCACTAAGTCCATCTAATGCATATGAAATAACAAAAAGTATCACAAATACACCTAAATCAACAAATATGATTATTCCAATTATTTTAGGTTTATTGGTACTTGTATTATTAGTATATGGATATAGAAGAAAATCAGAAAATGACGAATATTAGTCAAATTAAATTTTGACTAATAAATTTACTTTTTTTAAATAACAATTTGATATAATTAAAATCAACCTAAAACATTAAAAGTATTGAATTTTAATAGCTATTTTTAATTAAAAAATATTAAATGCTGAAATTATAATTTTTAATAATTTACATATAACGTTAGTCAGAAGCATTAACCCTTGTTAAAGCAAAACTAACTACTAATACAGCAACAATAATTATAGTATCAACAATCAATTCAAAGGTATCCGCTTTACCGAACAATTGAACAATACCAATAACCCAGATTATTATTAAGAATATAGGCAATATATATTTAATTATCAATTTCCATAATCTGCTAACTTTTAAATGGCCATTTTCATTTAATACCGGCATCAAATGATCCAAACCATAAATCCATCCAAATATAATGCACTGAACACCAATTAAAAGCAATATTCCAAATTCATTAACAAATGAATCAATTATACCAACCAAATAACTGCTAATTCCGGTCGTCAACACCAATGAAAACATACAACCTATAATGCACAATATCGTTGCGACCTTTTTACGGGACACGTTAAATTTAACTGTAAGTGAATTAAGCAACGGTTCTAAAAATCCTAAAGCAGAAGTAATACCTGCAAATAAAATAGCCAGGAATAATAATGGAGCAATAATTCTTCCAATTGGTCCCATTATATTAAATACCATTGGAAAAACAATAAAAATCAAACCGGTCCCTTCAGTGATTAACTCAACCATTGGCGTTCCTGCAGTATTTGACATATATCCCAAAATCGAAAATACTCCAAATGCAGTGAATATTTCAAATAAGGAGTTTGATGCAACAACTATCAATACATTATCAGTTAAAGGTGATTTTTCAGGTAGGTAACTTGCATAAGTAACCGCAATAGCCTGACCCATACTTAATGAGAAGATAATTTGCGCAAAAGCAGCAAGCCAAATATTTACATCCAATAATGTAGACCAGTTCGGAGTCAATAGCGTGTCAATTCCAATTCCGGCTCCAGGTAATGTTAATGCGTAAATTATAATGAACCCCATTATAACAAACAATGTCGGAATCAAAACCTTTGAAAATTTACCTATTCCATTATCAACATCCTTATGGGAAATAAACCACAATACAACCCACATTATTGCTACACAAAGAGTTGTTGGAATAAGAAAAGTAGTCATTGATTTCAAATTGGAGGTTCCACCAACATTATTGGTAAAAAATGAAACCGTATCAATTCCCCAAGCGAATTTAAAACTGGACAATAGATATATCAAATCCCATCCCAGTATTACCATATAATAGATAACGACTATGAATACAAAAGTGACCAACATCCATGCAATGAATTCATATTTAGCTTTAATTTTTTTCAAAATATTAGAAAACGAGTCTTTAAAGCTGAAACCGACAGCGTATTCCAACATTAAAAATGGAATACCCATAATGGCTATTGCAACAAAGTAAGGAATGAAAAATGATCCCCCACCATTAGAATAAAGGACATAGCTGAAACGCCAGATATTACCCAATCCTACGGCGGCCCCAATCATTGCAAAAATAAATGATAATGATGAATCCCATTGCATTTTTTTAACCATACATAGTTATTTAATTGTTCATACTTAAATAATTAAACTACATTTTGAAATGCAATGTAAATTATATCATTTTCATAAAAGATTAAATGTGTTTTATCCTAGCCATGATTCCATACCTGTTTGAATAATTACTCAAAATTTCTGCGAATGGTATTGAAAAAATCTTTTGCTTCACCAGACAAATTAATTTCATTAATATTTTTTCCACATTTTATTTTTTTAGAAAAATAAGCCTGTGCAAAAGATCTGCTAATGAATGTTACATCCGTAAAATCTATAATGATATCCTCCTCAGGACACTGATTAATTACATCAAATAGTTCATAAGCTGCAAAATTGGATTCTAATGAATGGTTAATTAAATCTTTAATGATAATTGTTTTCATAACAAATCATCTCCCATATTTATATGGATTTTTCCCAAATTGAAAAATAGAATCATGAAAATTTTGAATTTCACATTTATTCAATCTTAATGAGATTAAAGTTCCATTAAATATATTACTATTATCTAAAATTGAATATTTATATTTTTCCTTATTAATAATATCTAAACACCCATTACTTGAAATAATCAAGGCTTTACCTCCATTTTTTTCAACAACTAATTTTAATGTTGACCATAAGCCATTACCTCTCTCATAACCATCATCAGATATTGTGGAATTATTACTGATTGCCATCTCAATAGCATGACAATCATCTTCAAAAAATTTTCCAGATCTGCGAAATCTACCTGGAATGGACAAGCCATCATCCATAATACAAATATCCAAAACATTATTAGGATATTCCTTAGCATAGGCATATCCTTGCGTAGCAAATTTTTTATCAAAGGGCGTGTGTGAATAAATGTTATAGAAAATCAATACTTTTATAAAATCCGGAATATAACTTAATAGTAATGAAAGTTTTTGACAAATTCATACTCGGAGATACCGAAAGCATAGACTGGTGTTTTGAAAACACTCATTTCAACCAAAGACTGTCCGATAACGGCATTAAAAGGGAATTTATTGTTGATACAGTAATGTATGAAGAGCCGTTGAGATATGAAAAAAGTGGAAATGATGAATATGAAGTAATCTATGAAGCACCTGCAAATAAAGACTATAAAGAAATCAAATTAATCTTTGCATGTCATGGAAACACTATTGACCTTGTTACAATAATGCCTAACTTTCAAACAGCCACAAATCGTCAAAAGAAAAAATACCAGTCAGATAAACGAAAAAGTTTAGATAAAAAATACAACAAAGCAATGGCAAAAAGAAAGTGGTAACATGGATTTAGCAAGCCAGATATATGTGAGAAAATCATGTAGGAACTATTTGGATGATGAAATGGATATGACACCAATTAAAGAATTCATATCAAAAGCCAAAGTCTTAAACTCAGATATTGATTATTCCTACAAAATATTAACAAAAGATGAACTTTCCATTAAAACCAGATGGAAATCACCATATTATTTAGCATTATACTCAGAGAAAAAAGGAAACTATGGTGCCAATTTGGGTTTCATCTTTCAGCAACTTAGCTTATACATGCAAAGCATTGATATTGGAAGTTGCTGGGTTGGAATGGCTACAGTCAAACAAAAAGATCCTAATTTTGTAATAGCAATATCTTTTGGAAAATCCAATGATTTAACAAGAGACATTTCAAAATTTAAAAGAAAGGAATTATCCAAAATAGCTGACCGGGAAGATGAAAAATTAATTCCTGCACAACTTGCACCATCAGCCGTTAACTCACAGCCGTGGTATTTCAAACATACAGATGACGGATTTGATGTCTACAAAACAAAGCATAATATCGTCAAACAGAAAATAATTGGCAAATGGAATGATATTGATATGGGAATTGCCCTTTCACATATATATGTTTCAAATCCGGATACCTTTGAGTTTGAATTTAAAAATAAAGAAGATATAAAAGGATATAGTTATTTTGGAAGTTTAAAAATTTAAAACAAAGGATTAATTGTCCTTTGTTAAATTAAATACTAATTTTCCAGTTCCGTTTTCGGTAATATTTAACTGGTCACATTGCGGATTTAACTCATTTAAAAGAGCTTTTCCCTCTTCAGGAGACATGAAATATGGTAAATATCCTATCATGTTAACTGGATAGATTGTTAACTCACAGGTATCGTTTACAAGGTCCATTTCCACAAAATAATCCCTCCATGTGTCAGAGCGAGCCAAATCAAATATGAAGTTACCCATACTGTAGCATATCGGTTTTCCCTTATACATTTCAACTCCCTGAGTTACGTGAGGGTGTGCTCCAATAACAACATCCGCACCATAATCAATTAATTCATGGGCTATTTTTTCCTGGTCTTCGTTTGGTGACCTTGAATATTCATTTCCAAAGTGCATATATACAATAACAAAGTCTGAACCGTTTCCTCGAGCTTCAGAAATTTGTTTTTGGGCATCTGCTGAGTCATATGCAGAATAACCCGGTGAAGAACCGTTTGCATAAGGCATTACTTCATAACTATATTCAGCAAAGTTGTTTGAATCCATATAGTTCAATACAGTTATATTTCTTCCATTAATCTCCTTTGAAACAGATTGATGTGCATCGCTTTCATTTTCACCTGCACCCATTGGAGTCATGCCCGCTTCACCGACATATTTGATGGTATCTCTCATCCCATCTATGCCATAATCACAGACATGGTTATTTGCAAGGGCTGCAATGGTGTTATTGTTTGCTTTAGCCAGCGGGACATACTCAGGACTGCATTTCAGTGGAACATCACCTTTGACTGCAGATGCGGAATTTGTGGCGGCATTTTCAAAGTTGATAATTAACAAATCAGCAGTTGAAGTTACATTGGAAACTCCTGCAAAGGGGGAAGAATCAGAACTCAAATAACTTGGCATGGTACGTGCAAACATTACATCACCAACCATGGCTATTGAGACGTTTTCTTTTGGTTGTTGGGATATCACCCCATTATTTGAGAATGTTCCAATTCCTGCTATTACGAGCAAAACTGCTAAAATTACAAGCAGTACAATCAATAATTTTTTTAAACGCATAGATTATTCCTCGACAGCGACTTCATCTTCACTGAACAGCTGATTCAACATCCATTCGGCATCATATTCCATAATATCATCATAACCTTGGCCTACACCTAAAAACATTATTGGTTTTTTGATTACATAACCTATAGAAAGGGATGCTCCACCTTTACTGTCAGCATCTGCTTTAGTCAAGATTACACCGTCAATATCAATAGCTTCGTTGAATTTTACAGCCTGTTGGGTTGCATCATTACCAGTTAATGCATCCCCGACGAATATTACTAAATCAGGATTGGAAACCCTTTTGATTTTTTTCATTTCGTCCATAAGGTTTGTATTGGTCTGCATTCTTCCGGCAGTATCAATCAATACCAGTTCTTTTCCTTGAGCTTTTGCATGTTCAACAGCATCGTATGCAACAGCAGCAGGATCTGAACCTTTTTGGTGCTTTATGATTTTTACTCCAACATTGTCTGCATGATGAGTTACCTGTTCAATAGCTCCTGCACGGAATGTGTCTGAAGCTGCAATAACTGGAGTGTAACCTTTTTTCAAGTAATAATTTGCCAATTTACCTATTGTTGTTGTTTTTCCGGTTCCGTTAATACCGACAAACATTACGACCAGTGGTTCTCCTTGAGCTTTTTTCTCTTCAATCATTTCAGTCATTGATTTGCCCGGAATATCGATAATATCGGCAACTGCATTTCTTAAAGCGTTGTAAGTATATTCAGTGATGTCACTGCTTCTTTTGATTTTTCGTCCGACAAGGTCATCTTTTACAGAGTCTACAACTTCAGTAGCCACTTCCATTGCTACATCTCCTTCTAAAAGACCCATTTCCAATTCCCATAATGTGTCTTCCACATGTTTTTCGGAAATTGTTTTTTCACGAACAAATGAGAATAATCCTCCTTTTCCTTCAGGAGACTCATCTTTACCTTCTTCTTTATTTTTATTTCTGGACCAGAAATGTGATTTTTCTTCTTTAGGTTCTTCCTCACTTTCTTCTTCATCACCAGATTCTTCTTCCTCTTCATCAGAAGTTTCTTCATCATCATCTTTAGACCTGGACCAGAAACGGGACTTCTTCTCTTCCTGAGGCTCCTCTTCAGGCTCTTCCTCAACTTCTTCCTCATCATCATCTTTAGATCTGGACCAAAAGTGAGATTTCTTCTCCTCTTGAGGCTCCTCTTCAACTTCTTCTTCCTCAATTTCTTCCTCATCAGAGTCTTCCTCATCATCATCTTTAGACCTGGACCAAAAGTGAGATTTCTTCTCCTCTTGAGGCTCCTCTTCAGGCTCTTCCTCAACAGAAACTTCTTCTTCAATCTCTTCTTCATCATCTTTATCTTTAGACCTGGACCAAAAGTGAGATTTCTTCTCCTCCTGAGGCTCTTCTTCACTTTCATCACTTGATTCAATTAATTTAGACTCATCAACTTCTTTCTTTTCTTGTTTTTTGCGACCAAATGAGAAAAATGAACGTTTACTACCTTCTTCTTCCTGAAGGTTGTCTTCTTCTTTTGCTTCTTCGAGAATTTCCTCTTCCAATTTATCACTGGTACGTGACAGTTTCTTTTTTAATGATTCAAACAAAATTAACCCAACCTTTTAGTTTTTTAAAAAAGTTTAATTATAACTTATTTATATTTTTCATATTATTTAAAAGAAATTTTGATTAGAAAAATACTACTAAAAACAAATCAATTAAATCAAAAATAGCTACAATAATTTTAATAGATAGTAATGAAAATATAAAAATAATAAAAAGAAAAATTAGTTAAATTAATAACTAATTTTAAATTGCAAAATTTAAATGGGCACATCTAGATTAAGTGATTTTTAAATTGTTGAAATTGATGAAGTTGGTTACACCCCACCTGAACATCACGACTCCTCGTGCACCACCATTTAAAGCAGCCTGTGCATCACCAGATAGCTCAGAAACAGGTAATCTTGTAATATCATTATCTGACCTGTAAGCCTGAAGACCTGTCCAGACCTGTGCGCCATTGGAATTGTCCACAAACCATTTTGAGATACTTTGAATCCATGCAGTGTTTTGATTATAATTTCCTTTATATACCATAGGAAGGACAAAGTCCAGGTATTTGGTCAATGTAGAATAATCCTGACCATAATAATAAATCATACTATCAGGTTCAGGCATTAAAGCAGCAGACACAAGACAATTTGGATTGACTGATTTAACTGCTGAAACTGCAGTTCTTACAAAGTAATTTATGGATTCAGCAGCATTAGGATATTTATATGCAGTTCCACCAAATCTTAAATAGTCAAAGTGAACTCCACTGATACCGGAAATGCCTGCATAATATTTGGCTTGATTTATTCTGGAATTGATAAGATCATAATTATATGATCCGTCCTTATTTGCAATACCATGCCAGCTGCCATCATAAGCAACCTGCATCCAAATATGTACTTTAATTCCATAGTTATTTGCCTGTTTTGCCCATGAAGAAACAGCCCCCTCACCATATGCAGTTATTGCATAAGAATGAAGGAAGACATGCTTTGTTCCCTGTGAAGCCAAACTGGCCAGGTCCAAATTATACATATCAGAATATCTGACCCAATATCCATAACCATATGGAATTTGAGAAGTTATTGCTAATCTTATAGAACCCATAGATGGAGCATAATCTGTATCTCCGGCAAATGAATAGACAACATCATAGCTTCCTTCAGCAAAATCATCGATATCCAAATGGATGACACCGTTTGCATCTGTGGTCTGGGTAAAAGATTTTGAGCCTATTTTAACATTGACAGTTTTACCTTCCAATACATCTTCTGCCTTTAACTCAATATTGAAAGTAATTCCTGAATTTTTATGGAATGTTGAAGATGTGAGAACCGTCAAAGCCGTTGAAATTCTTGGATTTACAGTCAATTTTGAAGAATTGAATGCGCTGTCAAAGAAATCATCACCAAGATAATAGTAATTGACATTATATGTTCCCGGAGATAAATTAATAGTTAAATTTACAAGCCCATATTCATCTGTTGTTCTGGTGTAATTTATTCCATTAATTTCGATAATTACCTTTTGATTAAACAATTTAATAGAACTAACTGCAAGGCAAGCGAATATTTTATCGCCAATACCTTCAATAACACTTTGCGTTAAAGGACGCAGAGTAGTGAGAGTTGATTCAAAGATAATAATTTCAACCAATGAATATGTAAATTTATATCCGGTTCCATTATAGAAGACTTTAGCATGGAATACCTCATCAGGTAAATTCATTTTAAAAATAGCTATACCTTCTTCATCAGTTACTGCAGACAATATTTGAGAATTGATATTCATATATACTGTTTGATTTGCAAATGGTTCATCGTTTTCATCATAGAGTTCTGCCTTATAATCTCCACCGGAAAACATAATATCGCTGTAACAGACTAACCTCGCTTTAATTCCGTCATAAGTTTCTACAGTAGATTTTGCAGATGATGCTCCGTAACGGGAATTTGCATCATGGCTAAAGCTCAGGGAGTAATTACCCTCACTTAAGTTAAGATAAAAGTTAGCAACACCGTTATCGTCAGTAATGGTAGAATATTTTTTGTTTCCAATAGCCAAATTGATTGTTTCTCCTGCAACCCCATAATTTAACTTGTTTGTTAAAGTTGCCTGAATAGTATCGTCATCATTAGATTTAAAGACATAATTTTTAGTAGTCAATTTGGTATCTGAATTTGAATAGACTGTGATGTAATTTCCAATAGCTTCTCCAGTAATTTTATTATAAGCAGTTATTATGTAATTACCAGGTTCCAAGTTAATATTGAGTTTAGAAATTCCATATTTGTTGGATTGGCGAGTATAAAAAACGCCGTGAACATTAAACTCAACATCCTGATAGGAAAGTAGTTCTCCATTAAAATTTCTGGCAGTTACCACGAATTGACGATTGTCCCTAAAAATCTTAACCAAATCGCTTGAGTTTATAGTGGAAAGCACTTTAATCTTATTTGAAAAGGAACATCCATCATTAGTATTGTATGCCGTCAAAATATAATCTCCAGGGTTTAAATTAATATTGAGTTGAGCAACACCCTTATTATTGGTATGGCGAGTGTAAAATACGCCATTGATGTTGAATGTAATAGCTGTATTAGTTAAAACATTCCCTGTACCGTCAAAAAAGGTAGCTTGATACTGAGAACTATTTTTATAATATTTAACCAAATCATTTCCAGCTATTGTAGATAAAACATTAACATTAACCGTTTTGTTTAAAGGAGAATATTTGTCATTTCCTAAAAAATTAATATTTGCAATATAGCTTCCCGGAATTAAATTAATGGCCAGTGAAGCTTTACCTTCGTCATTTGTAGTTCTTTTATAATCTAGACCATTGATTGTAATTATTAAACTGGTATTACTCACAGGAGTATCGTTTGTATCCGTCAGCACCGTACTGAGACGGGTTCCGTTTTTATAAAACATAGATACATCGTTTGCCTCAATATTAATACTGTCTGAAGTTAACGCAGTGTCATTTTCTTCAGCGCAAACTAAGGACATACTTAGGAATAATACCAAGATTAATGAAAATAAAAAGATTTTTTTAATAATAAAACCCCCTTAAGCCTCATTTTTAATAGTAATTGTGTTAGCAATACTGTATTCATCATAAGTTGACGTGACAACATATTCACCATCAACCAAATTGATGAATAATCTTGCAATACCTTCATCATCAGTTACGTTATTGTACATGACTCCATTAATGTTGAATTCTATACTTTGATTTGCATAAGGATTACCCTGTCCATCAATTAACTTGACACAGAAATTACTTTCATTAGTATAACTAACGGTATCATTTGCAAATAAAACCGGAAGAACAGTAATGATATTTGAAGACATGAATGTTTTATATTCGGCTGTCACAATATACTGGCCAGGCTGTAATCTTAAATTAAGATTTGCATAACCTGTAGCATTACTTGTTCTTGTATAAAATATCCCATTGATATTGAATACAACATCAACACCAGGCAGAGGATTACCTACATCATCCAACACTTTAATTGAGTATACGGAATCATTTCTATAATATTTAGTTAAATTATGACCATCAACAAGAATAGGGAGAACTTCAACAACATTAAAGTTTTGATCGGAATTGATTCTGTTAATGGCTGTAATAATATATTTGCCCGGATTTAAATTAATATTTAGGTTAGCCTGACCGGATGCGTCTGTTTTTCTATTGTAAAATACTCCATTAATATTAAATGCAATATCCCCATTAACCAAAGGATTTCCAGAGGTGTCTTTGAATTTGGCACAATATTGTGTGCCGTTTTTATACATCTTTACAATGTCATTTCCAGACACGGTAGATAAAACATGAACATTAGCTGAAGTAGTATTTGCACCGAAACTGCCATTATACTTAGCAGTTATAGGATAATCACCAGGATCCAAATTAATTGCGATTGAAGCCAAACCGTTTTCGTTGGTTGTTCTTGTATAGTCGACGCCATTAATATTTATTGTTAGCTTTTCACCTACGATTGGATGATTAGCCACATCTTTTAAATAGATATTCAGTCTTTCAGAGCCTCTGCAGTATTTATTCACATCTTCTGCTGAAATCAAAGCTCCATATTCATTAACAGTCAACTTCACACTGTTGACAAAATCATTATCTAAAGCGTACAATAAATCATATTGACCTGATTTAACGGCTTTAAGTGAAAGTGTAATGAAATTATTAGCATCACAATCAGTTAAAGTCCACACTACAATGTCTGAATCAGTAGCAAAAACATATGATCCTTTAGATACGCTTGCACTGTTAAATTCAAAGCCCTCAGGAATAGCGAAGCGAACTAATGGAGTAGAGTGTGGAATATAATTCACCTGATATTTAAGTTCAATGTTTTCGCCGACAACTGTGGAAGTGATAGGGCTTAGCAATTTGAAAATCTCAATAGTTGACTTATCAAAAATGTGAGTTCCCAAATAGATCTTATTTGGAGTTGCCGGAAGGGAAGATTTGGAAATATAATTATTATAATAATATATATTGTCTGCCAGTGAAGCGGTTGATCTACCGCATCCGGCACCGTTATCATTAGATGCGTAAGAATCTACACTATAAGATAGGCCATTTGAAGATTTTGTAAGTTTCCAATGATAAGTCATGAGATTTCTTCTGTTAACACCATAAGAATCTGTGTATCCAAGTTTAATTGCCGCATCAACAGGACTTAAGCTAGTATCATAAGTTCCTCTCTGTGACATTGAATAAACGTTAGGACAAACAACAAACTGGCCAGGTTCAAGTTTACCAACATGATATAAATTGTTAAAGACAACCCCATAGGTTCCATCGGCAGCCTTAATGACAAAATGTCCTAAAGAATATCTAGACATTATACTGTATATTCTTGAAAGATAAGCGTCTGAAATTACATTGTTTATAACCATTTCTGATGTTATACTTTCAATTTGTCTAAAGGCACTGCCGTCAGTAACACCACCATTTCCTATAAGCCATCCGTTGGAAGTTACAATTACATGAGCAAAATAACCATCAGGATTTTTATATTGTTTTTGATATTCAATATCTCCCCAATAGCCGTTTTCAATAATTATGTCTAGAGCATTAGTAGCATCACGTCTATGAGATATAACCCCTTCATTATCACTTACCTGAAGGACTATCGAACTGCATTCACTTAAATTAATTAAATCATCATCAACATTTGTTTCTTCATTGATGGGTGATCCATCCGCATATTGTTCTACTTCAATTGCATTACTTACTTGAATTTCATCGCCGGCAGTTTCATTCAAATCACTGGCTGAAACCACTGCGATACTTGAAATAAAAATAATTAAAACAAGAAAAATAAGAAATCTTGAATAATTTTTAATTTTAAACACCTCTTGTTAAATAATCTGTAAGAAGTGATAAAAGTATATTACTAAAAAATGAGTGTTGGCGGAAATTATTTAATTTTGAACATTTTTCATTTTCTCCATTTTATTTTTCTTATATTAAGTTAATGATATGAATCTTATTGCGTTAATAACTGAATTTAAATCCATTTTATTTATTTTTATTAGATTAAATA
>JAFRFB010000130.1 GCA_017434555.1 Methanobrevibacter sp.
TCTGCTTGTGGTTCTGATATTAACACTGCTTGTGGCAGTGATGTGACTGCTTCTGCTTGTGGTTCTGATATTAACACTGCTTGTGGCAGTGATGTGACTGCTTCTGCTTGTGGTTCTGATATTAATACTGCATGTGGATCAGATATCACCACAGCTTGTGGTTCAGACAGATTTTAAGATTAATTCAATCTTAAATCTTTTTTTTATATACTATTTTTTTGAGGTGTTGTTTTTTATGGCTGATTTTTTTGCATTTCAATGGCATATCCTTGATGACTGTGATCAGCGATGCAAGCATTGCTATATTTTTTCAGAGGAAAATGACAAGGAATTAATAACAATGAAATATGAGGATATGGAGATTGTTTTGGATAATTGCTTAAAATTCTGCCGGAAAACAAATCGGATACCATATTTCAGCATTACTGGTGGGGATCCGATTCTCCATCCTGACTTTTGGCAATTGCTTAAACTGTTGTATGAAAATGAGATTCATTATTCAATACTGGGAAACCCCTTTCACATTACTGATGAAGTTGCAAAAAGACTTAAAAGTTTAAATTGCAGGCAGTATCAACTGTCTTTGGATGGCTTAAGGGATACTCATGACTATTTTAGAAAACCAGGTTCGTTTGACATTACATTGGAAAAAATTAAAATCCTGCAGGATGCTGGAGTTCGGGCCAGCATCATGACGACTGTTTCCAAGACAAACATTGACGAAATTCCAGATTTGATTGATATTATTGTTGAAAATAATGCGGGTTTATTCAGCTTTGCAAGATATTGTCCTACAAGCCTTGAAAAGGCAACACAAATTGCTCCTGAAGATTATAAAAACTTTTTGGAAAAGGTATGGCAAAAATACAATGAATATAAAGACATCAAAACATTTTTTACACTAAAAGACCATCTGTGGACGTTATTCTTATATGAAAAAGGATTATATGGGATTCCAGAAAATTTGAATGAGGATGTTGTCTATGATGGATGCAATTGTGGAAACAGTCATTTGACAATTTTGCCGTCAGGGGATGTCTTCGCATGTCGCAGAATGGACAGTAAAGTTGGAAATGCCTTAAATGAATCAATATATGATATTTTCATGGGTGCTGATATGGATGAATACAGACAATTTGAAAAATTCGAAAAATGCAGTCGATGCGAATTGCTGAGATTCTGTAGGGGTTGTCCGGCGGTAAGCTACGGAACAACCCATGACATGTATTCTCCAGACCCTCAATGCTGGAAAGAGGTGTTATGATGAAAGCGGTTGTTTTGGAAAAAACCTGTAATGCTGACGAGTTGAACGTCAGCGAAGTCGAAATTCCTAAAGTTAAAGATGGTTGGGTCTTGGTTAAGGTTCTGGGTTTTGGAATTAATCGAGCTGAAGTAATTTTAAGGGATTATGAAGCTGATGAATATTATATTGAATTGCCTGTAATTCCAGGTATTGAATGTGTTGGTGAAGTGGTTGACTCATCAAATACTCGATTTAAAAACGGGGATAAGATAGCTGCACTTATGGGTGGAATGGGAAGAAGCTTTGATGGAGGATATGCCGAATATGCTCTGCTTCCTGAAAAAATCGTCTTTAAAATTGATGATGATGTTTTTGAGAAATTGACATTGGAGGAAATAATAGCAATTCCTGAAACTTATTTCACTGCCTATGGGTCTTTAATGTCACTTAATCTTGAAAAGGATGATACTCTATTAATCAGGGGTGCA
>JAFRFB010000041.1 GCA_017434555.1 Methanobrevibacter sp.
AACAAATTAATGACTAAATACGGTTTAAAAAACAAAAAAGAAATTTGGAAAGCTGATACTTTAGTCAGAAGATACAGTAGGGAAGCAAGGTATTTACTTGGTTTCGGTGCTGATCAAATGGTTAATGAAAAATTAGAATTATTAGGACACTTAGCTAGAACCGGTGTTTTGCCTGAAGGTGCTGCTCTTGAAGAAATCTTAGATTTAAATGTTGAAGATATCTTAAGAAGAAGATTACAAACCATTGTATACAAAAAAGGTTTAGCTCGTACTCCTAAAGAAGCAAGAATGTTTGTTGTACACGGACACATAGCTTTAGGCGGTAAAAAAATCAATTCCCCAAGTTATGTAGTATTAAAAGGTCAAGAAGATGAAATTGGTTTCTATCGTTCTTCACCTGTAGCTAAACAAATTGAAGAGTATAACAATAACAAAGCTAATAAAGCTAATACTGAGGAATAAAGGGTGTAACTATGGCAAAAGATGAAAAATGGGGTATAGCTAATATTTACTCATCATTCAATAACACTATTATTACTGTAACAGATATTACTGGTGCTGAAACTATTTCACAATGGTCTGGTGGTAAAGTTGTACGTGCAGACAGACAACAAGCTTCACCTTTCGCAGCTATGGCTGCAGCAACCAGAATAGCTGATGATGCTAAAGAAAAAGGATTTATTGGATTACATATTAAAGTAAGAGCTCCTGGTGGAAACGGACCTAGAAGTCCAGGACCTGGTGCACAAGCTACTATCCGTGCTTTAGCAAGAGCTGGAATTAAAATTGGTAAGATAGAAGATATCACTCCAATTCCTCACGACGGTACTGGAAGACCTGGTGGTAAAAGAGGAAGAAGAGTATAGATGGAAGGGTTTAATATGGAGATAGAAGTAAAAAGTCAAAGCGATGATGAAATTGTTTTCATTGTTCGTGATGCAGAAGTGCCTTTTATAAATGCTATTAGAAGGGCTGCTATGGTTAATGTTCCTAAAATAGCTATTGAAGACGTGAATATTATTAAAAATGATTCAGCTATGTTTAATGAGGTGCTTGCTCATAGGCTTGGTTTAACTCCTTTGGTATCTGATTTGGATGCAATTGAAGGATTATTATTACCTGAAGATGATGGTTGGTTTGACCGTCAGGGTGTTGCATTCAGCTTAAATGAAGTTGGACCTAAGGTAGTTTATTCTAAGGATTTAATATCTTCAGACTCAAAAATTAAACCAGTATACGATACAATTCCTATTGTTAAACTTAAAAAAGATGAAGAACTCATTGTAGAAGCTTATGCAAAAGTAGGTTACGGCAAAAACCATGTCAAATGGATGCCAACCACAGTTTGTGCATATAAACAATATCCTGAAATTACCTTTAATGATGATGTGGATATTGATTATGACTGTGCTGATGCATGCCCTAGAGGTGTATTAAAATCAGATAAAAGATCTAAAAAGATTAAAATTTTAGATATTGAAAACTGTGCTATGTGTAAAAGTTGTGTAAGGGCTTCTATTAATAGGGCTGCTGCAAATGGAGCGCCTGACCAAAGTTACATTAACGTAGGATATCGTGAAAATGATTTCATATTTAGAATTGAAACTGATGGAGCAATGCCTCCTAAAGAGGTATTATTAAAAGCTTGTGATAAATTAGGTGAAAAAGCAGAAAAATTTATCAGTTTTAGTGAGAAGGAGGAGTAAATAATGGTTAAGAAAATTATCAAAACTAATCCTAACCTTATTGAACTTATTAATAAACTTAATAAACAATCAAAAAGTGAAGATGCAGCTATTTGGAAAGATGTTGCTAATAGACTCGGTAGGTCAAATAGAAGAACTGCAGAAGTAAACTTATCCGATATTAACAGACATGCTGTTGCAGATGAAACTATTTTAGTACCTGGTAAAGTTTTATCTAATGGTGAATTAGACAAAAAAGTAAATGTTGTAGCATTAAAATTCTCAGAAAAAGCACAAGAAAAAATCGAAAGTGCAGGTGGAGAATGCATCTCAATTGATGAGATAATCGAAACTAATCCTAAAGGATCAAACATTAGGATCATTGAATAAGGGTGTTAAAGATGATGATTATTGACGGAGAAGGATGCGTTTTAGGAAGATTAGCTAGTATTACTAGTAAAAATCTTTTAGAAGGCGAAGAAGTAGTAATTCTTAATGCTGAAAAAATTATGTTAACTGGAAACAGGGATTGGGCTTACGCTAAATACAAACAAAGAGTGGACAGAGCAAGTATCTCTAACCCTCGTGATTTAGGTCCTAAATATCCTAGAAGGCCAGATGATATATTTAGAAGAACTGTAAGAGGAATGTTACCTTTCAAAAAATCCAAAGGTAAAACCGCATTTAAAGGTTTAAAAGCATTTGTCGGCGTACCTGCTGAATATGCTGATGCAGAACTCCAAGCAGTTCCTGAAGCAGAATACAAAGATCTCAAAAAAGGTGTCGAATTAGGAGAAATCTCCAAACTTTTAGGAGCTACCTTTTAGATAAATGGATGTGTGATTATGGTTAAAGTTATTCATACAAGTGGAAAACGTAAAACAGCTATTGCTCGTGGTACTATTAAAGAAGGAACCGGTAAAGTTAGAATTAACAGAGTTCCTTTAGAACTTTACTCTCCAGAGCTTGCTAATTTAAAATTACAAGAACCTTTAAAATTAGCTGGTGACTTAGCTAACGAAGTTGATATTAACATCAATGTTGTTGGTGGAGGAGTAATGGGCCAAGCAGAAGCTGCACGTATGGTTATTGCAAAAGGACTTGTACAATGGTCACAAGATATGGATTTAAAAGAAAAATTCATTCAATACGACAGAACTATGTTAGTAGGTGACCCTAGACGTTCAGAACCTAAAAAATACGGTGGTCCTGGAGCAAGAGCACGTAAACAAAAAAGTTACAGATAATTTTATTCTGTACTTTTATATTTTATTAAAATTTATAAAAGATGATATAAATGATTCCTATAAGATGTTTAAGTTGTGGAAAACCTGTATCAGCTCATTTTGATGAGTACAATCGTAGAATTGCAGCTGGAGAAAAATCTAAAGATATTTTAGATGATTTAGGTTTAACCAGATACTGTTGTAGAAGAATGTTAATTTCTCATGTAGAAACATGGGAGTAGATTTTACAAGTTGTAGGGATATTGTTAAAATAAAATTACTCTTGGTAAAATAAAACTTTGGAAGTAATATTTATGGAAATGGAAGAATTAACAAGATTTGAACAAGCTAGACTTCTTGGGGCTAGAGCAATTCAAATATCTATGGGTGCAAAACCAAAAGTAGAACTTGGCGACTCCTTAGATCCTATTGATATTGCTTATAAAGAACTTAAAGAAGGAGTTTTACCATTAGATGTTATAAAAAATGAAGAATTGAATAAATAGTTAATCTATTTATTCTAATTAAATTTATTAAAAAAATAAAAAATACCATAATAACTCTATAAAGAAACTTACTGATTTTTAAGGACTATAGGTTATGTGGTAACAAATCAACTGACACTGAGGTGTTTTTTTTGGATAGTATAATAGAAGATGTCCAAGTTCGTAAAATTCTGGATAGCAGAGGAAACCCAACTGTTGAAGTGGATGTAACTACTTGGAATGGTTTTGGCAGAGCAGCTGCGCCTAGTGGAGCGAGTACTGGTTCAAGAGAAGTGGTCTCATTTCCCGAAGGTGGGGTAGATGTTATTGTAAGCGAAGTTGAAGACTTTATTGCTTCAGAGCTTATTGGTATGGATGCTAATGACATTACTACTATCGATGAAGTATTAAGAGAAGTGGACGGAACTGAAAACTTGTCAGCTATCGGGGGAAATACTACTGTTGCAGTTTCAATGGCTGTTGCTAAAGCGGCTGCTGCTTCATCCAACATTCCGTTATATAGGTATCTTGGAGGTAATTGGGTTAATGAACTACCATATCCTTTAGGAAATATGATGAATGGTGGAGCTCATGCTGGTATTAATGCACCGGACATACAGGAATTTTTAGTTGTTCCTATTGGGGCTCAAAATATTGTTGAGGCAATTTTTGCTAATGCTTCAGTCCACAAAAGATTAAAAGAATTTATCCAATCCAAAGACTCCAATTTCACTGGTGGAAAAGGAGACGAAGGTGGATGGGTTCCAAACATTACTAATGATGATGCTTTGGAAATTCAAGCTAAGGCATGTGAAGAAGTTGGTGATGAATTAGGTCTTGAAATCAGACCTTCTCTAGACATGGCTGCTTCTGAATTATGGGATTCAGAAAAACAGAAATATGTCTATGCTCAAGATGGTATCCAAAGAGATACTGGTGAGCAAATTGAATTTGTAAAAGATATTATAGATACCTATAAGATGTTTTATGTCGAAGATCCATTTGACGAATCCGATTTCGAAGGTTTTGCTCAGTTAACATCCAAGGTTGGCAGCAAATGTCTTGTTTGCGGTGATGATTTATTTGTTACAAATAAGGAATTGTTGAAAAAAGGCATTGAAATGAATGCGGCAAATGCAATCATTATTAAGCCAAATCAAATTGGTTCATTATCTGAGACTTATGCGACTGTTAAATTAGCTAAACAGCATAACATCGTACCTGTAGTATCCCATAGATCAGGTGAAACAACTGATGAGACAATAGCTCATTTGGCTGTTGGTTTTGCTTCACCTATGATTAAGACAGGTGCTATCGGTGGGGAAAGAATAGCTAAATTAAATGAACTTATACGCATTGAAGAGGAACTTACAAATCCTAAAATGGGTCAATTTTAGTAAGGGGAGAGTTATAATATGTCAAAAATAACTATAGATTATTCAAAATGTAGAGGCGATGACTGCGCTGAATGTGCTGATGTCTGTCCTATGGAAGTTTTAGTTCTTAAAGGAGATAAAATTGAAATAGTTGATCCGGATGAATGCAGTTATTGTGAAGTATGTATGGATGTATGTCCTGAAGAATGTGTAAAAATTGAAGATGACTTTTAAATATAATATTTAAGGAGAATTAATTATGACAAACGAATTATTAATTGAATTAGACAGTTACTTAGCAGCAGGTTTACATATCGGAACCCAACAAAAAACCAGCGATATGGAAAAATACATATTCAGAGTAAGATCTGACGGTTTATATGTTTTAGATATTCAAAAAACTGATGAAAGAATCAGACAAATCGCAAAATTATTAGCAAAATACGATCCTGAAGACATTTTAGTAGTAGCTACCAGACAATACGGTCAAGCTCCTGTTAAAAAATTCGGTGAAATCACTGGTGCAACAACCATTCCTGGAAGATTCATTCCTGGAACTTTAACCAATCCTAATTACGCTAAATTCATTGAACCAAAAATCATTGTTGTAACTGACCCTAGATCAGATGCACAAGCTGTTCTTGAATCAAAACAAAATGGTATTCCTGTTATTGCATTATGTGATACTGAAAACTTACTCAGTTTTGTTGATATTGCAGTACCTGTTAACAACAAAGGTAGAAAAGCTATTGCTTTAGTTTACTGGTTACTTGCAAGACAAATTTTAAGAGAAAGAGGAGAAATTCCTGAAGACGGTGACTTAGATATCGAAGCATCTGATTTCGAACTTAAATTTTAAGTGAATTGAATGATAAGGAAACCTGCTGTAGCCGGATCATTTTATCCGAAAAACCCTGAAACTCTTAAAAAGACAATCGAAGATTGTTTTACTAGTGAGTTTGGGGTGGGATTCATTCCCGAATTAAATACTTTTGATGGTACAGATTATCCCATCAATGTTATGGTTCCGCATGCGGGTTTCATATATTCTGGTCCTGTAGCCTCTCACGGCTATTGCCAGATAGTTCAAAATGGTTTTCCTGAAGTTTTTATTATATTAAGTCCTAATCATACTGGTTATGGTAGTGAAGTTTCGGTTTTCAATGAAGGAGAATGGATTACACCATTGGGAAACGTTAATATTGATGAAGATTTTGCAAATTCAATTATATCCTGTTCAGATGTGGCGTCAGCAGATTTTGATGCCCATTTATTTGAACATTCAATTGAAGTTCAGCTTCCTTTTTTACAGTATTTCAGTAATGACTTTTCTATAGTTCCTATTGTAATGGGTTCTCAATCTTTTTCAGCTTCCAGTGACCTTGCAAAAGCAATATTCGATTCAGCTCAAAAGTTAAATAAATCTTATTGCGTTATTGCAAGTACTGATTTATCTCATTTTAATAATCAAGAAAAGGCAAACACAGTTGATGGCTTTGTACTGGAAGATATTGAACACATGAATGAATTTAAACTTTATGAGGAAGTAATCCAGTATAATATAACCATGTGCGGTTACGGTCCGGTTATGGCCACTATTGCTCTTTCCAAAATGTCAGACAAACATAAATGCGATATTTTGGAATATAAAACAAGCGGTGATGTAACAGGGGATTTGACTTCAGTAGTAGGATACGCGTCAGGTATTTTTAAATAGGTGTTATTATGAAAGCTATGGCTTCTGCTCCGGCAAAAATGATTTTATTTGGAGAACATTCCGTTGTTTATGGTGAACCTGCTATTGCTGGTGCTGTAAATAAAAGGGCATATGTTGAAATTAAAAAGTCATATAACGGAAAGTCTATTTTAAAATCCTACGATTTGAATTTTGAAGTTGAATTAAACACTAGAAACAAAACTTATATTTTAAAGAAAGGAAAGCCAGGTATTATTAGATATATTTTAGAAGCTTTTTATAGAGTTCATGATCATAGTCCAATTGTAATGACTTTATCTTCTGAAATACCAATTGGTTCCGGATTGGGATCATCTGCAGCAGTTACTGTTGCAACACTTGCGGCATTATACAGATACCACAACATTCGTTTTAACAAGAAATCTCTTGCCCATGATGCGCATATGGTTGAACAGGCAGTTCAGGGTGTTGCATCTCCGTTGGATACTTTGGTATCAACTTACGGTGGGCTTGTTTATTTATCAAGAAACAAAACATTCGAACCATTTAAAGTTAATTTCAATGCTCCTTTTGTTGTAGGTTATACTACTAAACATGGAAATACAGGTAAAATGGTTAAGGATGTGAGATCTCTTAAAAATAGAAATCCGAAAGTTATAAACCCGGTTATTACCTCAATGGGTAATCTGACGAATTATGCTAAACAGGCTATTCTTAAAAGAGATTACAAAAAAATCGGTGAATTAATGAACATCAATCATGGATTTTTAGATGTTTTAGGGGTTAATACTGTGGAATTGTCCCGTATGGTTTATGCTGCAAGAGAATGTGGTGCAATAGGTTCTAAAATCACAGGTGCAGGTGGTGGAGGAAGTATTATAGCCCTTTGTCCGGGAAAATCTAAGGAAGTTGCTGAAGGTATTTCAAAACAGGATAATGTTTTACCGGTTAATTTTACCAAACGTGGAGTTTCTTCTAGAGTTCGTATGTGATTTTCATGATTATTTTAAAAATTGGTGGCAGTATTTTAACTAATAAGGATGCACCTGAAAGTGAAGTAGATTCTAAAAGCTTAAAAAGAATCGCTTCAGAAATTAAAAGGTCTTTGGACAATTCTTCCAAGGAATTAATTATAGTTCATGGTGCAGGTTCTTTTGGCCATCCTCCTGCAAAAAAATACAAAATAGGTGAAGCTTTTGATAAAGAGGAATATCCTCAAAAAAGAATAGGCTTTTGTGAAATTCAAAACGCAGTAAAAAAATTAAACATGCTGATTTGTGAGGAATTCATATCTCAGGGTTTGCCTGTTATTGCAATTCCTGCTTCTTCATTTATGACTGCAAGTTTAAAAAGAATCACTGACGGTGATTTGAATATTTTCAAGAATTATTTATCAAAAGGATTTGTTCCTGTAATTTATGGTGATGTTGTATTGGATAAGGAATTGGAATTTTGTGTTATTTCAGGAGATCAAATTATACAATACTTATCAAGTAATTTAAATCCGGAAAAAGTTGTTTTAGGTACTGATGTAGACGGTGTTTATAACAAAAATCCTAAAACACATGATGATGCTGTTTTTTATGAAAAATTTTCATCTATTGAAGACTTGGATGCATTGGAAGGAACCACTAACGTTGATGTAACCGGCGGTATGGTAGGTAAAATTAAGGAACTTTTATATTTGGCTGATTTAGGAATTGAATCTAAAATAATAAATGCTGAAATTGAAGATAATATTTATAAAGTTTTAGAGAATGAGGATGTTAAGGGAACTGTTATTTTAAGGAGTTAAACATGATTTCTGATAGAAAATTAGAGCATTTATTAATTTGTAAAAATTATGATGTTGAATTTAAGGATAAAACCACAGGTTTTGAAGATGTGGAATTAATACATAATGCACTTCCTGAAGTAAATAAAAATGATATTGATTTGTCCACATCAGTTTTCGGTAAAAAATTAGATTCTCCTTTGTTTATAACAGCAATCACAGGAGGCCATCCTGCTGCAAAAGAAATCAATAAACAATTAGCTATTGCTGCAGAAGATAATAATATTGCTTTGGGAGTAGGCTCTCAAAGGGCAGCATGTGAACATCCGGAATTGGCAGACACTTATTCTGTTGTCCGTGATAATGCTCCGGACTGTTTATTGGTAGGTAATATTGGTGCACCTCAATTGAATTTGGCCAATAAGGCTGTTGAAATTTTGGATGCTGATATTTTAGCTATTCATCTTAATCCTCTTCAGGAATCAATTCAGCCTGAAGGCGATTTGGATGCCAGAGGATATTTGGAATTAATTTCTCAGATTACTGATTTGGTTGATATTCCGGTCATGGCAAAAGAGACAGGCTGTGGAATATCAGCAGAAACTGCAAAACAGCTAGTTGATGCAGGAATCAGTTTCATTGATATTGAAGGTGCCGGCGGAACAAGCTGGGCTGCTGTAGAAACATATCGTGCAGAAGACAGATATTATGGTGAATTATTCTGGGATTGGGGAATTCCAACTGCTATTTCAACTGCGGAAGTTGTCAATAGTGTTGATGTTCCAGTCATTGCATCCGGAGGCATAAGATCAGGTCTTGAAGCTGTAAAAGCCATAGCTCTTGGAGCAGACAGTGTGGGTATGGCATTACCATTTTTGAAAAAATCAATTTCACAGGAAGAATTAAATCATTTTATCAATCAATTTAATGATTCTTTAAGAATAGCCATGTTTTTAGTTGGAGCTAATAATATTGAAGAATTGAAACAATCAAAATTAGTTATTCGTGGAAAAACAAAAGAATGGCTAAATGAACGAGGAATTAACACTAAGAATTATTCAAGGAGATAGGAAACATATGAGCGTTGAAGTAATCGCAATAGGAGGATATCAGGAAGTCGGTAAAAACATGACTGCTGTCAAGATCGGCGATGATGTTATTATTTTTGATATGGGTATTCATCTTGACAGAATTAGTATGCATGAAGATACGGATATTGACAGAATGCATAGCCTGGATTTAATTGAAAGGGGAGTTATTCCGGACGATACATTAATGAAAGACGTTGACGGTAAAGTAAAAGGAATAATTTTCTCTCACGGTCACTTGGACCACATCGGAGCTGTAGCCAAATTGGCTCATAGATATGATGCACCGTTAATAGGAACACCATATACAGCTGCATTAATTGAAAAACAAATAAAAGGTGAACGTAAATTCAAAGTAAACAATCCGATTAAAGTTTTAAATCCTGGAGGAAAAATAAAGCTTTCAAAAAATATTACTTTGGAATTTGTTCAGTCAACACATAGTATACCTCAGGCAGTATTTCCAGTATTGCACACTCCTGAAGGTATTATTGTTTATGCACTAGATTTTAAATTTGATAATCATCAAAAAGTATCTCCACCGCCTGATTACAGAAGATTAAAAGAATTAGGCAGAAAAGGAGTACTTGCTTTAATCGTTGAGACTACCAATGCTAAAAATTATGATGAGGTAAAGACCCATTCCGAACGTATTGCACGTAATATTTTGGAAGACGTGATGAGAGGACCTTTACATGAAAAAACAGGTATGATAGTCACTACTTTTTCATCACATGTTGAAAGGGTTCAGGCAATCGCTGATATTGCTAAAAAATCACACAGGGAAATATTTTTCCTCGGAAGATCCATGGAACGTTTCTGTGGAATAGCACAAAAGCACGGAATTTTAAAATTGCCAAAAAACGCCAGCATTTATGGAAGTCCAAAAGCAGTTAACAGAGCTTTAATGGAAGCAGATGAAGCTCGTGATAAATATTTGCTTGTAACAACCGGTCACCAGGGTGAACCGGATGCATTATTGCCAAGGATAGCCAGCGGAAGAACTCCATTCAACATAAAACCTGGAGATAACGTTATTATTTCTGCACCGATTATTCCAAATCCAACAAATGCTGCAAACAGACACATTATGGAAAGGAGATTACAATCAAAAGGTGCTAGAATCTATCCGAATGCACACGTTTCAGGTCACGCCGGAAGGGAAGACCACAGGGAATTTTTACGTATGATAAAACCTCAGCATATCATTCCGGCACACGGAGACTTATCAATGCTTGCAGCCTATGGGGAATTGGCTGAAGAAGAAGGTTATAGAATCGGTTATGATGTTCATATTTTAAGAAATTCACAAGCGCAAGTTTTTAAAAGTTAGGAGGGATAATATGAGTGATGTAAAAGAAATATTGGGTAATTATTCATCAGGCATTATTAAAACAATCGAAGATGAATTGAATGTTATTACTCCAAATAATCTTCAGGAAGCTTCAATTTATTTAACTAAAGCCGGTGGAAAAATGCTCAGGCCGTCTTTAAGTTTAATAACCGCTGAAGCTGTTGGAGGTAAAAAAGAAGATGCACTTAAAGCAGGTTCCGCTATTGAACTTATCCATACCTTTTCATTAATTCATGATGATATCATGGATGATGATGACATGAGAAGAGGTATGCCTTCAGTTCATAAGGTCTGGGGTGACGATGTTGCTATTTTGGCAGGGGATACATTATTTTCAAAATCATTTGAAATTATCATCAACAATGAAAGTACGTCTCATTCCCAAAACAATAATGCTTTAGCTACTGTAGCTGATGCATGTGTAAAAATCTGTGAAGGTCAGGCATTAGATATGGGCTTTGAAGACCGTTTCGATGTATCTGAAGAAGAATATATGGAAATGATTTTTAAGAAAACAGGTGCATTAATTGCCGCTGCAACTAAAGTCGGTGCTATTATGGGCGGAGCTTCTGATGAAGTTATTGACGCAATGTATGAATACGGAAGACTCATAGGTCTTGCTTTCCAGATTCAGGATGATTATCTCGACCTTGCAAGTGATGAAGAAACTTTAGGTAAACCTATTGGTTCCGACATAGGCAAAGGTAAGATGACCATCATAGCTATCAACGGTCTTTCATCTGCAGGTGATGATAAGGATAAATTATTAGAAATCCTAAAAGATGAAAATAATTCACAGGAAGATATAGATTTAGCTATTGAAATTTTAACAAAATGTGGTGCAATTGAATATGCAAGAAATCTTGCACTAGATTCAGTAAATCAAGCAAAAGAAGTACTCGAAATATTACCTGACTCTTCAAGTAAACAAGTACTTTCTGACATTGCTGATTTTGTATTAGAAAGACATTCATAATATCTTTCTAATAATTTTTTTTTAATCCATCATGACCAAGGTATGACTGATGGATATTTTGACTCTTTTTCAGGAACCGGATCATTTTGTGGGGTGTTATCAGGTTGCGGATTAGTATTTTGTTTGCTTCCTGACTGATTGGATGCAGGTTGCCATGACCAGCTTTCCCAATTGCTTTCATTAATCGGTTCGTTTACATTTTCTTCTGTAGCATTGTCCGTTATATTGTTGTCATTATTTTTATTCAGGACTTTTTTAAATTTAATGCTGGATGAAATTTTTTTCAATAAGTCCAGATTGCTTGATGTAATGAGCAATGCGTCTTTAGTACCGTTGTTTTCAATAAATATTGAATAAATTCCTGTAGATTTATCATGATAAATATTGTCTTCAATTATCTCAGAGTTTTTGATTTGATTGCTGTTAATTGACCTGATTTCACTGTTATTTTCTGATTTTTGATGTGTAATGTTCAGGTCACTTGACGGGAACATATATCTGGAGATGCCTCCGTCAAGACGTTCAAACGTATTATTTGTATCAGGCACATCAATAGTACAGCTGCTGCTTATTCTTAAAGTCATAAAGCTTTCCTGATGTGAATGAACAAGCATATATGTTGTTAAACAAGCAACAACAGCTAAAATAATAACAATTAAGATAATTAAAATTTGTTTCTGTTTCATGTTAAATGATATATTTTTCAATATATTTAAATGAACTTTTTCACATATTAATTTTATGAAAGGCATAATCGGTACAATTTGTGGTGATATAATAGGTTCATCCAGAGAATTTCGCCCTAAAAAAACAAAGGATTTTAAATTATATAACAGATATTCCACTTTCACTGACGATACGGTAATGACACTGGCCATTGCCTCATGGCTCATGAAAGACAAAAATTCCAGAGAAGTTCTAATATCCGAAATTAAAGAGTTCGGTTTAAAGTATCCGGATGCAGGTTATGGTGGAATGTTTAGAAATTGGCTAAATCAGGACAGTCCCGAACCCTACGGCAGCTGGGCAAACGGATCTGCAATGAGGGTTTCTCCTGTTTCATGGGTAGCCGAATCATTGGAGGAATCTCAAAAACTGGCAATGATGTCTGCTGATGTTACTCATAATCATCCTGAGGGCATAAAGGGAGCATTGGCTACAAACGATGCAATTTTTTTGGCCAGAAACTCCTTTACAAAAGAAGAAATTAAAGAACATATTGAAAAGAATTATCATTATGATTTAAGCAGAAATGTCGATGATATAAGGCCGGATTATAAATTTGACGTATCATGTAAAGGTTCAGTTCCTGAATCTATAATCTGCTTTTTGGAAGCTGACGATTATGAGGATACAATAAGAAATGCTGTGTCTTTGGGTGGTGATGCAGATACCATGGCAGCTATTGCAGGAGGTATTGCTTCTGCATATTGGGACGTTCCGGACAAAATATCTTTTAAAGGCATTAAACGATTGGATTACAATTTATTGGAAGTATTTATCGAATTTAGGGATAAATTTGAAAAATAGTGGGGCATTATAAGCCCCACATCCTTTAACTTGCTTTATTCAATGGAGTGTATTATTCACACAAGTAATGCTTATAGGGGAGGATACAAGTTAAAGATCTTTTGTTTTTTTTCGGTTTATGATGATTTTATATAGCCAAGCATTACTATAGGATTTTTCTAATTGAAGTTTTTGTCTGTGGCAATAATATTTATTGCCATATTATACTTAGTTTTTTGAAGTATTTAAGCCTTTTTATTTCATTTCAGACAATATAACCTCCTTAGAGCAATTTTTACTTCAGGAGGTTATTTTTCATGAGCAGGTAACTTTTTCTTTTTTAACTTCCTTATTGATTATAACTCGATTGGAGCAATATTTATATGAAAAATAACTGCTTAGTTTATTAATGATGAAGTAAATATTAATAATTAGAGGTTAATCTCTTGTAAAAAGTCAAAAATTCCACTGATTATTTAGTGAACTTTTATTGCATTAGTTTTGTTTCACGTTGGGGTATTATTGGTTATGTGGATTTTTGACTTTTTTATTTATTTTTTTAAATTGATTTTCAAACCTTTCATCATAGTTTTTGGCCACATCTTCGTATTTGTTCCATATTCCGATTGCCGTTTCGGGAATGACTTCTCTTTTGTCTTCTGAAAACTTTGTGTATGTATGCATCATCTCTTTTGAATCAGAAATCATAACCTTTACAAAAGGAATGTCTGCCTTTTGAATGTTAATTCCTGCATCTTTAAACATTTTAATAATATCAATTTTCTCGTTGTTTACATAGCATATTGGTGAAGCCAGAATTTTTACTTTTAATTTTTTATTACTTTTAAATGCTTTTATCAATGATTCTGCCTCATTTTCAAAGAGAAAACCTATTCTCATGTTAATGGACATTTTTGCTCTTTTAATTATCTCTGTTTCCTGGTTGATGATTTTATCAACACCATATATTCTCCAGATTGGTGCCTGAACTTGGCTCATTCCGTTTTCATAGGTATTGGTAAGTCTTGTTATTGTATCGTCCAACTTTTCATTTATCCTTTCCTTTTCACGGCTCAGTACTTCAACAGGGGATTTTACAATATATGTCAGTGGCCTTCCGTCTTCGATTTCTATGAAATCCTTTTCATTAAGTTTCTTCAAAACATCATATATTTTACTTCGAGGAATGCCTGATTTTTCAGACACTTCAACTGCTGTTGCCTGAATTAATGAAGTGAGCGTTACATATGCTTGGGCCTCATACAATGTCAGACCAATTCCCTTGAGTAAGTGTATATCATCATTCATATTTTATTGTATTTTCATCATTCTATATAAGTTTACTACTTTTCACCCTTAAAAAGTTTCAAAACATTTAAATACCTTTCAAATTAAAAATAGAAATAACAAATAATTATGAGGTAATTAATATGGCAGATGGCTTAGATATGTTTTGTTATCAATGTTCCCAAACCGCAAAGGGAACAGGATGTACCGTAAGTGGAGTTTGTGGAAAAAAACCAACCGTAGCAAGATTACAGGATAATTTAATCTTTACTATGAAAGGAATTAGTGCATACAACTACAATGCAAATGTTTTAGGTAAAAAGAATCCTGAAATAGATGAATTCTTAACCAAAGGTTTATACACTACATTAACCAACGTTAACTTCGATGTGGAAGACTTGGTTGCTCTTGCTCTTGAAGCAGGTAAAATAAGCGTTGATGTAATGAGATTACTCAAAGATGCTCACATTGAAGCATACGGTGAACCACAACCTGTTGAAGTTAAAGTAGGTGCTCAGGAAGGACCGGCTATTATCGTAACAGGACACGACCTAAAAGCATTGGAGGAATTATTGAAACAGGTTGAAGGAACCGACATTAAAGTATATACTCACTCTGAAATGTTACCTGCTCACGGTTATCCTGGATTAAACAAATATGAAAACTTGGCAGGACAGTTAGGTGGAGCATGGCATGATCAAAGAACAGTCTTTAAAAAATACAATGCAGCTATTGTAGGAACAAGTAACTGTGTACTTCCTGCGTTGGACGCATACAAAGAAAGAATGTTCACCATGGATGTAGCTAAATTGGAAGGAGTAAAAACCATTGATGATTATGACTTCTCTGAAGTAATTGAATGTGCAAAATCCTTGGGATCACTCGAAGCAGAAGAATTAACTACAATCACTACAGGTTGGAGTGCAGGAGCTATTGTTGAACATGCAGAAAAAATTAAGGAATTGGTCTTGGACGGTAAAATCTCAAGATTCTTTGTTGTTGGAGGATGTGACAAAGCAGCAAAACACAACGACTACTACAGAGAATTTGTACAAAACTTACCTGAAGACACTGTTATTTTAACCTTAGCTTGCGGTAAATACAAATTCAATGATTTGGATTTAGGAGACATTGAAGGAATACCAAGATTATTGGATGTCGGTCAATGTAATGATACCATTGTTGCAGTGGATGTTGCATTAGCTTTATGTGACTTATTCGAAATGGAATTGAATGAATTACCATTAACTATTGTATTAAGCTGGATGGAACAAAAAGCAGCTGCAGTACTCTGGGCATTGTTATACTTAGGTAAAACCGACATGTGGATTGGACCTATTCTTCCTGCATGGTGTAACGAAGACATTATTAATGTCTTAGTTGAAAACTATAATTTAACACCAATATCTGGCGATGCAATGGCAGATATTAAACAAATTATGGGATGAACGCAATGAGCGAAGATATTAAATCAAAAGCATTAGATATCCAAAAACTGGTTGAATATCAGGATGATACTGTAGTAAGTCGTGAAGTAATCAAAAAAGAGTTAGGAACAGTCACCTTCTTTGCCTTTGATCAAGGACAAGGATTATCTGAACACTCCGCTCCTTTTGATGCAATGGTTCAAATCATTGACGGTGAAGCAGAAATTACAATTTCCGGCGTTAAAAACACTGTCAAAAAAGGTGAAATAATTATCATGCCTGCCAATGAACCTCATGCACTTCAGGCAGTAAACAGTCCTTATAAAATGATTTTAACCATGATTAAATCTGATTAAGGTTGTATTTTATAAAATCCATAGATAATTAATATCTATGGTACTTCTTTTATTTTTAATTTAAATCAAGGATTATCTTTTATTTTAGTTAAATCTTTAATTTTTTTCTTTTAAACCATTTTAAATGCAAGTAATCACTTACTTTCGAAAAATTTTATATATGTTGAGTTTTCAATATATTAATTGAAGACGATTATTAAAAATTGTCTTTTTTTAAATTTGTTTATAATATCGATAAGATATAAGAAGTGCTTTTGCACTTCTCCCCCATTGTTTTTAATTTTTAATTTACAACTTATCTACTATAAACATTTAATTTTTACTCTTAGCTTATTTTAGCTATTCTGTTATGGATGAAAAATTGTTTATCTGCAATTTTGTAATACATTCAGTAATTCTATCAACAGTATTGTAATTAGTATTTTTAAGTAAATATTTGACTATAAATATTTTAGTCACTTTTATATAATCTAAATTAAAAAATGATATATATAAAGATAATTTAATAACAATGTTTTGTTTAAGTTATTTTTAAGTGTGAATTATATTTGATTTGAAAAAAAGGAGCAGATTTTATGAACTTATCAAAACTGTTTGAAAAAAATGAAGAAAAAGAATTTACCACATTTCCATCAACTCTGGAAACATATGCGTGGTATAAGCCTTTTTTAATAATAATTATAGCAGCAATATTATCTTTGGTGATATCGTCAGTTATATTCAAAATTGCGGGAGTAAACGTAAAGGCAGGTGGAATAGAACGAATTATTTATTCATCAATTACTATGATTGCTTTGATTCCAGGTATTTATATTGGATTTAAATTGCTCTATAAAATTCCGTTTTCCACACAGATAGCACCTATCAGGAAATGGAATTGGGGTATTTACATTAAATCATTTATTATAACTTTAATTGTTTATGGAGTATTTCAAGTAGTACCTCTTTTAGTTTCAGGAAAGCCGAATATAACCAATACTTCAATTGCAGTTCTCATATTATGTTTAATTTTACCACTAGTTCAGGGTTTTGCGGAAGAATACTTATGCCGTGGACTACTCATGCAAACATTCGGATCATGGTTTAAAATACCTATTGTGGCAATCTTCCTTCAGGCGATAATATTCTCTCTATTGCATCCTTACGAGATACTAGCAGCAATAGGAGTATTTTGCGTAGGATTTGTATATGGTTTCATAACCTGGTATGGTCAAGGTCTTGAATCAGCATCAGCAATGCATGCGGTAAATAATATGTTTGCATTTCTTGCATTGGGACTAGGTCTTCAGCAGACAGAATCACCAAACGAGGTATTTTCTTTCGTGATGAATTTAGTTTTACTGGTAATTCCAATCATAATTATTTTTGTATTGGATAAAAAATTCAATTTTTTCGATTCATGAGAATTAAAGAGTGATAATTATGTCAATTAATGAAAAAATTTCGGATTATATTACATTTCCAAGAACTTTTGAGAATTATGCATGGTATAAACCATTGATTGTTTTCATAATTGCTTCAGTAATAATGTTCTTTATTGGAGGAATAATAGTAGTATCTACCGCATTATTGTTTGGAACAGATTTTACAAGATTCCTTCTTGGTGGAGGTATTGATGGATTGAACTCTTCGTTGCCTGTGCTTTTTTCAGATTTGATTATTATGCTATTTATTCCGGCACTATACATTTCATCAAAAATTGTTAGGGATAGGCCGTTCTCATCATATTCCTCTTCACGTGGCGGATGGAACTTCAAACTCTTTTTAAAAGCATTAATAATACCATTAATACTCTATTTGGTTTATCAAGGCATATACACCACCATTACTGGGGGAGGAAATGGTACATTTCAATTATCAATATCATTTTTGCTTGTGATTTTTATTACTGTACCTCTTCAGTCTATTGCTGAGGAATACCTGTTTCGTGGAATTCTTTTGCAAACATTAGGATCATGGTTTAAAATACCAATTTTAGCAATAGTTATTCAAGCTCTAATTTTTGGACTAGTACATGGATACAACAGTTTCGGATTCATTGAAACGTTAATAACAGGTCTTATTTGCGGATTTTTTGCTTGGAAAACAAACGGTATAGAAGTAAGCAGTGCATTCCATGCAGCGAATAATATGTGTGTTGGTATATCCATCATGCTGGGACTGCAAACTTCAACTTCATCCCCACAGTTAAGCAGTGTTTTACCATTGATTGTTTTTGAAATACTGCTTTGTGTCTTATTGTATTATATTGGCAATAAAACCAACTGGTTTGGTGAAATCCCAGAAAACACTCAAAACGTATGATTATTCATTTATGAATAATCTTTTTTTCTTCTTTTGAGCATATACAACAAATTAAAAAGAATACACAATAAAATTGTGTTCCATCCTCAAATCATATAAACATTGTATTAAATCCTCACTTTTCTTGATTATATTTATTTTTTTTAATCTGTGTGATTCAAATGTAAAATCAGAATACATTAATCAATAGAATTAACATGATTATGTAACTTATTTATATATTATCCAAAATATACTTCTATATATGGTTGAAATAGATAGATTTAAATTTGAAGATAAAGATTTTGATTTTCCGATTTATAACAAAAATCCATACATTCCCAAATGGGGATGGGTTGTGTTATTCGTAACATTTCTCATTGGAACTTTGTTATCATTGTCTAGCAATATTCTTTTTACAATATTAGGTTGTATAGTGTATATTGTTCCAGTATTATATTTTTTAAAATGGGATTATAAAGCAATATTTAGAAAACCTTCCCGTAGAGATATTCTTCTGGCAGTAGCTCTTTTCATCGGATATTTTGTATATGCAATGGTGATGGAAGCAATATTGAAACAATTTGGAATAGTAAGTAACGGACCTATTTCTCAAGAATCCGTAACAGTAATGACCCTATTTACATCGATATTTTCATTAATGGGAGAAGAATTCCTCAAATTCATACCATTCATGTTTTTCTTAAGGGTGATTTACAAATTCTCAAATAATCGTAAATTATCTGTAATCATATCTATGCTTATAGTAATGGCGATGTTTGCATATATGCATTCGTTTAATCCTGCCCTGTTTTTATTTGCACTTTGTATACAAGGATTCGGATCAATATTTGAGTTTTATGGATATATTAAAACTAAAAGCATTTGGGTTCCATACCTCAGTCATTTATTTACTGATTACTTTATTTTCATTATTATATTGCTTGGATTCAATATCTAAGCAATTATATTTTTCATTATTTTAAACACTTCAAAAACTATTTTTTAATAAATAATTATTCTTTTTTCCACCAGATTAAAATCCAGTCTGCCTTATCTTTTTTGTTGTATAATTTTCCGGTTTCAGGATTTTTGGTGAGGATTTTTTCCAAGTATTCTTTCAGCTTATCCTTTTCATTATCGTCCAATAAATCAAGGCGGAACTTTCCATTGTCCATTGCTTCTTCAATAGTGTCATATTCTCTATATGCCTTGATGTCAAGTCTTTCGACATTCGCATAGATTCCCATGTTGAATAATATATTGAATAGGTAATTATGTCCTGGAAAATGTTTGTTTTCACGTCCGATGTATTCGTTGAACTCTCCTTCTATTTTCCAGTTTTCAGGACCGAAAAGTGTGATAAAAACATATTTGTTGGCTATTTTATTGATTGTTTCTAATGTCTTTTTAATTGGTATTATTCCGTTCAGTGACCTTGATGCTAAAACCACGTCATGGGCTCCAACCTCTTCATATGTTATATCTTCTAAGGGTTTTAATATGGTTTCAACATTATTGATACCCAGTTCTTCTGCCCTTTCGTTTAATAGCTCCAGCATTTTGACAGATGAGTCAACTCCAGTTACCTTTTTCACCTTACGTGATAGAGGAAGTGTAATTGATCCTTCACCACAACCCAAATCAAGAACACTGTCGTTTTCATCAATTATTAATTTTGAGAATAACAAATCATGATAATCGTCTTTTTTTGCTCTTTTGTGAAAACTGGCCGCTGCCTTATCCCAGTCTTTTCCACGGTCTTCTTTTTGTTCTAGTTCATATGCCCAAAATTCATCCCATTTTAATTCATTTGGATTTTCAATGCACTGTTTCATTTCTAACACCTTTGGTTTTGCCGGTTAAAACATTTTGGAAGTCTTCATAATTTTCCTTAAGTAAACGTGGAATCTCTAATTCATATGGACATTTGTCAACACATTCAAAGCATTCTACACAGTTTTTAGTTTTTTCCATCATTTCCTGGTATTCTTCGGTTAAATATGGTTCTGCCGGAAATCTTCTAATCCAAAGTGACATTCTTGCACATAAACTGATGTTGATTTCTTCAGGACACGGCATGCAGTATCCGCAGCCTCTGCAGAAGTTTTCGCCCAGTTCCTTTTTATCATTTTCAATGGCTTTTTTCAGTTCATCATCCAGAACTGTATTTTCATCATATGACAGGAATTCATCAAGCTCTTCCAGTTTTTGAATTCCCCAAATAGGTAATACATTATCGAACTGATTCATAAATGCATATGATGCTTTTGAATTTGCAATTAATCCTCCGCCCATTCCTTTCATGGCCAGAAAACCGACATCTAAAGTTTTACATTTATTGACTAAATCTATTTCTTCGCTGCCGCTCAAATAGGAAAATGGGTATTGCAGTGTTTCATATAATCCTGAGTCAAGCGCTTCATGTGCATGTGTAATTTTGTGTGTTGTAATACCAATGTGTTTAATTTTGCCTTCTTCTTTTGCTTCAAGCATAGCTTTATATAGGTCATCTTCACTTTTTGGACAAAATGATAAATTGTGGAATTGATATAAATCCAAATAATCTGTTTTCATGCTTTTAAGTGAGGTTTCAAGTTGATTCCAGAATTCCTCCACTTCTTCAGCGGCACCTTTACTTGCAAGATATATATTTTCACGCACGTCCTCAAATGCTTCGCCTAATTTGGCTTCGCTGTCTGTGTAGAAATGTGCAGTGTCATAGAAATTTATTCCGTTTTCATAGGCATGATGCAGTATTTCAACGGAATCCACCATATTTCTTCTCTGGATTGGAAGAGCTCCAAATCCATTTTTATTAACTTCCAAATTTGTCTTTCCAAGTCTCATTTTAATAACCGATCATTTTTAATATTACATATAAAATAAGAATGATAGCTAAAAGGATAAGTGAGGTCTTTGCAGATAGGAACTTTGTCTGTCTGAATTCTTCGTCTTTTACTTCACCTGTTTTCATTATCCTTTCCTTTTCAAAAGAACATTTCTGATAAATCATTTCCAGGTCATTTGGAAGTCTTCCATGTTCATTTAACATGTTGATTGTTTTATTCAGATATTTGATGGCTTCCTTATCATCATCAAGTTTAACGCAGCAGAAAGCGGCTTTATAATTGAAATTGGTTACCAGTTCCAAATCATCAACTTTCTTTTCATAGCTTATGCAGTGCTTATAGTTTTTAAGTGCACTTTTATATTCTTTGAGTTCGTATAGTGCGTCCGCTTTTGAATTGTATGCAAGCAATGTGTCTTCTTCTAAAAGGGATTTGTCCAAGTATTTTAATGCCTCATTATTCTTTCCAGTCTTTTGAAGCATCTGTCCTTTGTATAAATCTGACTTTGTATCTCCACCGTATTGATTTTCATATATTTCCAGGTTTTTTAAGGCCTCGTCATATCTTTTGGCCTGAACCAAAAGTTCAATTTTACCCATTTTTACTTCTTTTTTGGAAATACGTGGCTTTTCAATTGGTGAATATGATTTGTATTTTTCTTCTGCCTTATCCATATATTCCAGGGCTTCATCAATTTTATTTTTATTGAATCTGGATAATGCCTTATCACAGAGTACATTAATTGAGCGTGGTTGCCTTTTAAGGTATTCATCAAAGTATTTCTCACCATAGTCTCCATTGTCATGGGTTTCATCAAAATACTGATAATACATCCCTTTTTCTTCAAGGGCAAGTAAATAATCCGCATCAATTAATAAATCTAAAATAGTTAGATATTCATCAATATCGTCTTTTGAATGTCTTTTTTTAGCTAATTTAAGAGCTTCTTTATAATTTTCATCTTGAATGTATAGTTTTGCCGTTTCTATAGCATCACTCATTATATCGACCTATATTTTTTTATCGAACTCCATTTTTTTTATAACTACTCTAATTAAAAATTTGTATTTTTAAATTAAAAACATTAACTATTTTTAACAAGAAATTCAAAATTAATTATAGATAAATCTTATTTTTATTAATAATTTAAATTGTGATGATTAAATGAATGATTTAGAAGAAATTGTATATAAGCATGCCTTATTGAATGCAGCAAAACATAAGGGAAGCGCAAATCCCGGTGCTGTAATGGGTTCCATCATGGCAAATGAACCGGAACTTAGAAGCAGGGCAAAGGAAATCGGACCACTTGCCGGAAAAATTGTAGCTCAAGTCAATAATTTGTCTTCTGAAGAGCAGGCAAGCGAAATGGAAAAATATGGCGTAGAAGTTCAGGAAAAAAAGAAAGTTAAAGAAGTGGGACTTCAGGAACTTCCGGGAACTCATGAAAATATAGTTCTGCGTTTTGCTCCTAATCCTAGCGGACCTTTGCATATAGGACACTCAAGAGCTGCAGTTCCAAATGCGGAATATGTAAAAAGGCATGACGGTAAACTGATTTTAAGAATTGAAGATACCGATCCCAAAAGGGTCTATGAAGACGCTTATGAAATGATTCCGCAAGATTTGAAATGGCTTGGAATCAATCCGGATGAAATAATATATCAGTCCGACAGATTTGACATTTATTATGATTATGCTCGCCAGTTGATTGAAAAAGGCGCAGCTTACATGTGTACCTGTGACGGTGCAGCATTTAAAGAGCTTAAGGATAACTGCAAACCATGTCCATGCAGAGACAATTCCGTTGAAGAAAATCTTGAATTGTGGGATAAATTTGATACTATGGATGCTGGAGATGCAGTATTGAGAGTAAAAACAGATATCAACCATAAAAATCCAGCTATTCGTGACTGGGTTGCAATGAGACTGGTTGATGAGACCCATCCTAGATTGGGCAATAAATACAGAATATATCCTATGATGAACTTCTCTGTAGCTGTGGACGACCATCTTATGGGAATGACTCATGTATTAAGAGGAAAAGACCATTTGGCCAACAGTGAAAAACAGAAATATCTCTATGACCATATGGGCTGGGATTTACCTGAATTTATTCACTACGGCAGGTTAAAGATGGAAGACATTGCCTTAAGTACATCAAAAGCTCTTGAAGGCATTGAAAATGGAACTTACAGCGGATGGGACGATCCTAGACTTGGAACTTTAAGGGCTGTTGCAAGACGTGGAATTGATCCAAGAACCATTTATAACTTAATCACTGAAATCGGTGTTAAAATGGCAGATTCAGCTATCAGCTGGAAGAAAATTTACGGTCTGAACCGTAATCTTTTGGAACCTATAGCCAACCGTTATTTCTTTGTAGAGAATCCTCAGTTAATTGAAGTTAAAAATTATGAAGAGGGTGAGGTCACTATTGAAAGACCGCTTCATGCAGACCATTTGGATAGGGGCAACAGATTGCTTCCATTTAAAGGCAGTGCTTATTTGGCTAAAGAGGATGTTGGCGATGGTGTATTCAGACTGATGGATGCAGTCAATGTTGATATCAACGGAGATGAAGTTACATATAATTCAACTTCCTTTGAGGATGCAAGAGCCATTAAGGCCAGAATCATTCAATGGGTTCCTGTTGAAGAAAATGTGAACGTCACTATTGTAATGGATGATGCATCACTTAAAACAGGTTTGGGTGAATCTGCATTATGTGATTTGAACGTGGGAGACATTGTTCAATTTGAAAGGGTAGGATTTGCACGTTTGGATGAAATCAAAGATGATGAATTAGTATTTTATTATGCACATAAATAAGGTGATTCAATGACCTTTTTTACAAATGGTTTTGTCACATTAAAAACTCCTGAAGGTTTTGATGCCATTCCCAATAAGGGGGATTTTGTTGAATTGGCGTTAGTTAATTCATCAATGCCTATGAACATCAAGTTTTCAATATCTCCAACGGCAATGGGTCTTCCTGACATTAAAAATCTGATGGAAGAGCAGTTGAAATCAAATCCTGAAATTGATGTGCTGATTTCTGATTTTCTAGCCATTAATGAGGATATCTATTATATGTTGGTATCTTCCATTAATGCTGATGAAATCCAAATCAGGCGTAATGAATTCATGTTTGTAAAAGATAACAATTTATATTCCTATGAATTCACATATCCTTATGCTGACGCTGAATTGGATGATTTTTATTTGAATATAATCCGTTCAATGGAAATCAAAAAAGCTAAATATCTATTGACTGATGACGGCTATAAGATAAATGAAGATTAATTCATTTATTTTATTTTCATTTTTTTATATTAAAGAAATGATTGATTATTTTGGCTTTTGTGTTTAAATTCTTGTTTTAAATTTTAGCTATTTTTAAAAATTCATGATAGTAATGAGTTTCAGTGTAATTTTTTATAGGCCATCTACATAAAAATAATAAAAAAGTCTGTCAAATTAATGACAGATTTTAATAGATTTTTTTAATGTCTTTTGGTTTAATGGTAATGTCTTGTCTTCTGTATTTTACTTTAATGTCATCACCATTAATTGAGTAGACCTTACTTGAATAAGTTTCTCCTTCATGAGTAAATATGATTTCATCACCTTTTCTTAAAACTTCATCATTGTTATTGATGCTCACTTTAAGACTGGATTTTTCAGGTATTTCTTTTGGTGTTGGGATTTTTTCCTCACTAAATAGAGGTTTTTCTTCAACAGCACTAGTTTTAGCATTTTCAAATACTCTGCGGGTATTTTCCTGTCTTAATTCTTCTTCAGGAGTAGGTTCTACATAATCAACATGAGTTTCATTAATGATTGGTTCATATTCATCATAATATTCGTAAGCTTCTTCAGTGTATGAGTTCACGTTTCTGATAAAGTCTTCGTTGACGGAATCCTGTTCTTCTTGTTCTGGAATTAATTTTTCACGAATATCCTTTACAATGCTTGAGTTTTTAATTGTATTTGTAAATTTGGCCAAATCTTTTCTGTAATCAAGATCACTTAATTCGCCGTTTTCATCTTCAAAGAGGTTGGATGAATCAATTGAAGCTCCGAACTCATAATCTTCATCTGCACCGGATAATATACTTACGCTGTCTTCTTCAATTTTGGTTGGAGTTTTTAAAGATGGAGTTTTAATCTCTTCACTTTCAGGTATAGCTTCACTTATTTTTTCTGCTTTTTCTTCGATAATTGGTTTTTCTTCAACAGGTAATGTTTCCTGTACGGTAGTTTCTTCTTTTGGTTCTGATTCTTTTTTAATTACTGCATCAGTTATGGATGCAGTTTCTGATATTTCAGGAATTTCTTCTTTTTCATTTTCTGTTGTTGCAGTATTTATTGCTTCTGTAATATCTTTTTGTGAAGCAGTGGATTGTGGAGCTGAATTGTCATTTCCGGAAGATTTAATAGCTTCTGCGATTTCATGCATTTTTTCAATGCTGTCTCTGATATCTTTAACATCAGAATTTTCTTCTGTGACTTCTTTTGCTTCCTGGTTCTTTTTGATGCTTTCTTTAATATCGCTGTTATCTTCGGCTTCTTTTTTTATGGTTTTAGACTCTTTATCTCTTTCATCATCTTTTCTTTTTGATTCTTTGATTAATTCATCAATTGTAAATAAGTCTTTAAGTTCAGTTTTACTTTCACTGGTCTTTTTATATGTAACGTCTGGATTTTCTTCATTTTTATTTGGGCTCATAATATCTCTCTGGGTTTCGGTTATTGGTTCTTGGAATTTTTGAACTCTATCATCATAATTAATTAATACCTGATTTTGAGAAGAGTAACTAATATTCCTATTTGGTATGTTATTTTCAGGAACAATGTATGGATTAAATTCTTTATCAGCTTGCGTTCCTTCTTTTCGAAGACTGATTGGTTGTTCTTCTTCTTTTGAAAAATAGTTGGAAATAGTATTAGTGCGCTCTTTCTTTTCATTGTTTTCTGAAACCATCTCCTGTAAAGGATTCTTGGTAGTTATATCTTTAAAATTAGTTTCTTCACTCTCTTTATCTTTAAAATAAATTTTTACAATTATAATGGATATTACTCCGATTATGGCTATGGCTGCCCACACTAATAACAACGTTTGATTCATTTAATCTACTTCCTATCTTTCAATTTAGTAATATATATTTATCTAAATTCTTTATTATATAGTTTTATATTGTTTTTAAAAATTTAATCTAATCACTTTATTTTAAGTTTTAACTATTATTTATTCGAATTTAAATTTTCTACATATTTTTAGACAATATTTATTATTTTAAAATATTTTAATCAGATTTTATTTCAACTTATTTTTCACCGTTTTTTTAAATAAAACTATTCGAATTTTCAATTTTTATTGATAATACTTGATTTTCTTTTCTAATTATTTATTTTACTTTAAATTATCTTATTTTAAATATTTTTTTCTTTTTATCAATCATTTTATATATTTTAAAAATTATAATATTATTATCTAAATTTTTAATTTTTAGAGGTTTTATAATGGTTGTTAAAATAAATGAAAATTATCTTAAATTAAAAAGCAGTTATCTTTTTGTTGAAGTAGCAAGAAGAGAAGCTGATTTCGTTAAAGAAAACCCTGATGCAGATGTTATTAAAATGGGTATTGGTGATGTAACAAAACCATTAGTCCCTGCTGTTGTTGATGCATTCCACAAGGCTGTTGATGAAATGGCTAATGCGGATACTTTTATGGGATATGGTCCAGAACAAGGATATGACTTTTTAGCTGAAGCAATCATTGAAAATGATTTTAAAGTTCATGGCGTTGATTTGGATGTAAGTGAAGTATTCATTAGTGATGGAGCTAAATGTGATACAGGTAACATTCAGGAAATCTTCGGTCTTGACAATAAGATTGCAGTTACCGATCCTGTTTATACTGTATATGTCGATACCAATGTAATGGCTGGAAGAACCGGTCAAATGGGTGATGATGGAATGTATGAAGGATTAACATATCTTAAATGTAATGCTGAAAATAATTTTGTTCCTGAATTGCCATCAGAACCGGTAGATATTATTTATTTATGTTATCCAAACAACCCTACAGGTACTACATTAACTAAAGATCAGTTAAAAGTATTTGTTGATTATGCTAAAGAAAACAAAGCTATCATATTATTTGATGCAGCTTATGAAGCATTTGTCAGTGAAGATAATGTTCCACACACCATCTATGAAATTGAAGGTGCTCGTGAAGTAGCTATAGAATTCAGAAGTTTTTCAAAAACTGCAGGATTTACCGGAACCCGTTGTGCATACACTGTTGTTCCTAAAGAATTAGTTGCTTATGACAGTGAAGGTAATTCTGTTGAAATCAATCCGTTATGGAATAGAAGACAAACCACTAAATTCAATGGTGTATCATACCCTGTTCAAAGAGCTGCTGAAGCAACTTACTCAGAAGAAGGAAAAGCACAAATTAAAGAAGTTCTCAATTATTATATGGAAAATGCAAAAGTAATCAGAGAAAGTCTAACCGATATGGGTCTTGAAGTCTATGGTGGTGTAAGTTCACCTTACATCTGGGTAAAAACTCCAAACAACATGGATTCCTGGGACTTCTTTGACATATTATTAAATGAAGCAAATGTTATTGGAACTCCAGGTTCAGGATTCGGACCAAGCGGCGAAGGGTATTTAAGATTGACCGCATTCAATACATTGGAAAATACGAAAGAAGCAATGGATAGGATTTCAAAATTAGAATTTTAGGTGATTAAGTTTGAAAACTATTGAAGAACCAGTAGTCATTCGTGAAGGAGATTCATTTAAAGTTGTTTTATCAAAATATGGAGCTTTAGCTTTAGATAAACAAGAAAATTTATCAGAATTAATTGGTGATGCTGAAGGCGATTTGGACTTGGAAAATGGTATTTTAAGCTTTGGAGATACCAAATTACCTGTGCAGGTCTTAGGATTTTACCGTGATGATTTAAAACAATGGTCATGGGCCTGGGATAGTGAAGAGATTTTTGGTGCTGATTTGATTAAGGCGGCTGCTGAAATGAAACAGGCAGGTATTGATGCGGGCATTCCTGAATTTTCTTCTCCTATTATTCAGTGTGATTTCAACGCATGCCATACATTGGCTATGGCAACTGTCGGAATCCTTGATTTTGATGCATATTATGCTGTTAATGAAGAAGGTATAGATATTTTCGTAGCTATTGAAGGAGGTAATATTCCTGAAATAAATAGTGTGGAGAAATTTAAAGATACTTTCTATACATTTCAAAAGAATTTTAAAGTGGATGGAAGAACAGCATTCGACGCTTATACAAAGCTTAAAGGATACCGTATTAAACATCACGATGATTTTGATGTTGCATATCTTGGTGAAAGTCGTTTAATTGTTGGATTTACTGAAAGAAGAAATGTAAAAACTATTCAACTGTTACTTGAAGAAGAGTGATAATATGAATCAGGATTTGGTTGATGAAATAGATGATTTAATCGATTTATTAACTAAATCTGGTTTTTTCTCAACAGAAGAAATTATCGAAATTCTAGAAGATCAATTCATTGATTATGACATTGATTTTAATGATTATTCCATTCCTTCAAATGATTTTAACAATAAAAATTTCTCTTCTTTAGAGCAAACCTTTAAAAAATTAGCTGAAAAATCAATAATTGCTGTTCACAACTGTGGATATGACTTTAAAGAGGGTGTAAATGACATATATGAGTTGTATGTTCATTTAGTTAATAATGAATATTCCTGTGATGGCTTTTGTTTTTACACTTTTGAAGATGTTGAAGAGGCTATTGAGGAAAATATTTTAAAATTAACCTTTGGAGACTTTGAAAGAAATGAAGAAAAGTCTTTAGAGATTGGTGAATTGGTTTATCAGCAATTAACTGATACAGGTTTTGAAGTTGAATGGGATAAAACTGTAAACTCACCAGTTGAAATTATTAATTTCATTTGGGATAAAAAGTATTGTGAAGATAAGGATTATGAAATTGAAGGAGCTTATGATTTATTTACAGGTGTTATAAATGAGAAATGATTCTTTAAAGTTAATTGAAGATGTTATTGGTAATTTTGCTAAATTAGCTTCTGTTGAAATTTCAGGAGATTCCATTTATTTGGAATTCATTGATGTTGAGCTTGGCAATCCAAAAAATGATGAGGACTTGTCATTGTCAATGAGATTTGCCAAAAATTCTTTTTTCACGGTTTTCTATGATAATATCTGGGATATAGATTTTGTTTCCAATTTCAATTATAAAAATCATTTTTTACAGGAAGACCTTTTGCTTGATGTCGGCAGAATCAGATTCCTTGATTTCGAATATTTGAATACCTTCTTCTATAATTATCAAAAACAGAAGGATTTTTCTTTAGAACCTGAATATGATGTTCACAATATTCGTGCGGATTTCTTCTGTTTAATAGAGTTTGGAAACATTGCCATTGTTGCTGGAGGAAATGAAATGGACTTTTTTACTCCTACATCAAGGCTTGATGACAATATTTTAAAGGAATTATCTAATCAGTGGATGCTGTATTTCCTTACATATCATCAAAAAAGAAACATTATAAAAGATCCTATGTGTGAAAAGCATCCTTTCAATAGATAATTAACTTTTTTTTTAAAAAATAGAAATAACTATCATAAAGATAGTTATTTTTGGTTAAAAGCGCCTGTAATGAAGTTGAACACGTCTCTGACTCCGGAGATGAATCCGTTGTATTGGTTATTGTGAATATTAGACATGTCATCTTCAATACGGTCATCAACTTCTTTTAAAAATGTCGTATTGTTATAGTCATGACTGGTAAAGTAATGAACCTGTATGGCATAATTTGTGTCTTCTTTTTGGAAAACGTAATTTACTCCAACATGACTCCATGTAACGTTATTGTCTCTGGATGGATTCGTGAAATATTCCTTGGATACAGGAACACCACTCATAGTTTTATTTTCCATTCTCAATACTTTAAAACCACCATCTTCCATTGATGCAAACTTTCCATCCGAAACTGATGTAATGTGGTCTTCAGGCCAGTCATCCCAATGGTCAATATAAACATATTCATTTGTAATTGCATGAGGAGTTTTTGACTGATTGGTTAAGTTTAATTCCTCTGTTGTATTCCATGCTTGAGGAACAACGGTAACACTGTGTCCAAAATCTATGGTTCTATCTGTCTGAACACTTAAAAAACTATTTATTCCATTGATATTTGCTGCAATGAATAAAATTAAAAGGATTAATAATAGACTTCGAAGCTTGTCCTGTCTTCTCATTTATTCATGACCTCCTTTATGCTCAGTTTTAGCCCATTTACGTTCTTTTCTTGTCATCATAGTTTTCATTGTCATAAAAAACAATGGAATTAAATGGAAACAATAAATGTAGTATTTGATAAGATCTTTAATAAAGTCTACGATTCCAGGCTTATCTCTGGATAATGCAAGCATAATTCCAGGGAAAAATGATATCGCAGATAATATACCTACAATAAATGGTGCTTCCATTCTTATGATTGTTACGTTATGGAAGAGAAGCCAGGAAATGGCATTTATTATTGTTATAATAAAACCAAAGAATATGAGTAAATTAAAGCTGTAAAAGGAAATGTGTTCAATAATTCCGAATTTTTTAGGTATTGAAACCTTTGATTTTAGAATTTGCGGCAAATAAATAAAAAGGGTTTCAAAGTTACCGATAGCCCATCTTACTCTTTGTCTGAAAAATGGTTTCCATTCATTCAATGCTTCCTGATAAACTGCAGCTTCACCGCAATAGCGTATTTTTCCACCTAAAAGCATTATTTTAACTGCTAAATTCAAATCTTCTGTAACAGCAAAACCGTCCCATTTTCCACAATCAATAATGGACTGTTTTTTAACGAATTGTCCGTTTCCACCTAAAAATCCGGTGTTTCCTAGGTTATCTTTTGCCCTTAGAGTATTTCCAAAACTTGCAAATTCAACATGCTGCATACGAGACAAATAGCTTTCATCTCGGTTATACATTTTAACTCTTGACTGAACACCGTCGATTTCGGGATCTACTACATATGCGACAACTTTAGTTAGGTAATCCTTACAGATTTTAGTGTCTGCATCAAAAACTCCAATTATTTCTCCTCGAGATAAAGTTAATGCATCATTTAAAACAAATCCTTTTCCTTTTCCGGATACTGGAGGTTTTCTTGTTACAATTTTTAGTTGAGGCAATTCATCTTTGATTTCATGTAATATTTCACCTGTTCTGTCTGTTGAACCGTCATTAATGACAATCACTTCAAAATAAGGTTCGCCGTCAACATGATAATCACTTTCACAAACACTTCTAACGGTCATTGCAATCGTGGCTTCCTCATTATGTGCAGGTATAAAAACACTTACAAATGGCTTTTCATAATCATAACTAACTGGGTCAGGCTTTTTAATACTGGCTATACCATTAATAAGCATTGCTATCGTTGGTATGAGTAAAACCCATTGAAGCCATGTCGCATTTCTTGATAAAATTGCCATTATAATTAATGCTACACATAAAATTAAAAGAAAACTTGAATCTGATTTTTCAATCAATAATTCTTCATTTTTTTCATCAATTTTATTCTTTGCTTCAGCAATTTGTGCATTGTTTAGTTCATGCTTTCTTATAGCTACTGCCATTGTACGCTGCAATTCGTCTTTTTCAATTTCTTTAAATATATAACCGTAAGGTGTAATCATCAGTACTTCATCAATGACTTCATCAAAACGATTTCCGACTATTACAACATTAGGAATGTTAAATCTTTCTAAATCCTTGGTTAATTTGATTAAGTCTATATCTTCGATTTCTGAATCGAGTAAAACAAGGTTTGGGGATAATTTTATAATTCTACTTTTAATCCGATCTTTGGTATGAGCGGAACCAATAAAATTATAATCATAATCCTCAATATATTCCCTTAACTGGTTTATTAAAGCATCGTCCGAACTGATAACAAATATGTCCGGATGAGACTGGGCAAGTGAACTAGTTTCTATTTCATGTGGGCTCATTTTATCTTTTATTCACTAAATCCTTGTGCATCGTTTATTTTTTTTGCTTCCATTTGGGCTCGTTTTATTGTTATTTTTAGAGTTTTGTCAAGTTTATTGATATCGTATGGTTTTGAAATAAATCCGTATGATCCTTTTACATTGGATTTTTCAAAAGTGTCGGTGTCTGTGTTTGCAGTTAAATAAACAATAGGAATTCTTAATTCTGAAATTACTTCAGCTGCTTCTATTCCTTCCATGTCTCCTTTTAATTTAATATCCATTAATACGACGTCTGGAATAGTTTCAGCAGCAGTGTCAATTGCATCTTGACCAGTATCAACTGTATCTATGATTTGATAGCCTAGTTCTTCTAAACTATATTTCAAGTCAAGTGCTGTTATTGCTTCATCTTCGACTATTAATATACGTTCGTTCATATTATCCCTTTCCATTTTTTTATGTAATATTGTAATTTATGTAATTAATATTATTTTAACTTAATTGTTCAACTACTTTGAAATTGTATGTTCCATTGTTAATGGGAACAGTAATCTAAATCCAGTACCATTTTCCACATCTAAATATGAAATATCTCCGTCTAATTGTTTAGTTAAGTTTTTAATAATCTCACAACCAAGACTGTGCTTCATATTCTTTTTGGTTTTATCAATACCGACTCCATTGTCTTTAATTATTAATTCACCAGTATTGTCATCGATTTTTCTGAAAGATTTAGTTATTGTTTTGTCCGGCCAATCCTGTGGGAATGCATGTTTAATGGAATTCATGGTTAGTTCATCAACAACTAAAAGCAATGGGGTTATTATCTCAATGGATAATGTAATGTCGTCTTCCACACTTGATTTAAATGTAATTCCATCTCTCAATCCAATTAAATTTTCAAGTTTGGAATCCTGATCAATGATATATTCCTTAAGATTGATGTTTTTAAAGTCACTTGTATTATATGTTTTTTCATGCAAAAGAGCAAGTGAGGACAATCTGGATTGCATATGATCAATGATTAAATTCGGTTGATTTTTATATGCTCTTTTTTCAAGGTTCAGGAAACTGTTTAAAATCTGCAGGTTGTTTTTAACCCTATGGTGAACTTCTTTAATCAATACTTTTTGATGCTCGTTTGCATCCTGCAATTCCTGTTGTTTTATGTAGTCTTCAGTAATATCTGTTAAAAATCCTATACTGTGTTCCTCTTGACCAAATTCAAATATTTCAATATGTATTTCACATATTTTTTGATTATTTGGATCTCCTTTAACATTATATACAAATGTTTCATCAAGTTCATTTATTTCTCTTCTCAATATTTTTCTAAATGATTCCACAGTTTTTTCATTATCTATATTTTCTATAATTACTCTATGATTGGAGTAAGTTGCTTTATCCTCTTCCACAATATCGTAAAAGCTTTCACTGTATTCATACTGCTTTTCGTTTAAAGGGTCTATTAACAGTGCCAGTTTTTTGGAGTTTTTAAATCCGTTAAGTAAAAAGTCAACAGGTCTTGTTATATTTTTATCTGAGCTTTTTGTAATGTCTTTGATTAAAGCATATCTGCTTATTAATCCTCCATTTTCATCAAATTTTGAATAAAAATTAAAATCCAAAAATTTTATAATACCATCGGGTGTTTTAATCCTAACAACACTTTCATAGTTGGCTATTCCACTATCCAGAGTATTCTGAATCTTTTCAATTAGTGGGCGGTCTTCAGGAATTGCCAATTCAAAGACAATATTATAGTATTCGTCGTTTTCTTCTCTTGAACGATTAATGATGTTGTAGACTCCCTGAGTCCATGAATATTTGTCGTTGATTTTATAGTAACTTCCGGTCTGTGAGAAATATTCAATCAATGAGGATTTATTTTCATCATAAATTTCATATTTTTCCAAGTCTTCATTTTTTCCTTCTATTGTGTATTTCATTTCTGCTATTAAGATGATATTTTCCATATCATAGATTACTTTAACGTTTGAGAGTCTTGCAAGTTTATCGTTCTGATAATATAGGAAACGTAGTTTTTTAGTTTCATGGGTTAGATATACCTCCTGCAAGATATCCTGTAAGATTTCACTGTATTCAGGTGAACATTCACTCAATAATCTTCCTTCAACATCATCGGGTTTTATATTTCCACGTTCCAATGCACTTTTTCCTAACATTTGGATTATAAAGTCTGCACCGCCGTTATATGGTATGAAAACATTCATATCACAAGGTAGACTATTTATTACTCTTTTAAATGGGACTGACTGTGTTTTAAATATTGGTTCAACATAATGGAATAATTGCTTTTCTGTAATTTCTCTAATCATAATTTCTGTAGTGTCTTCTAGTTTGATGTATCTTTTTTGAATTTGCATTATGCCACCTCCTCATTTTCATCATCGGATAATTCTTCAAATTTTATTGGAAATATTATTCTAAATCCTGTACCGACATCACTGTCTATAATCTCTATAGTCCCATCAATCTGTTTAGTTAGGCTGTTTACAATTTCCCAGCCTAAGTTATGATTAATGAGCTGGTCTGGACTTTCAAGACCAACACCATTATCCTTTAAGATAAATTCACATGTATTTTCATCAATGAATTTAATTTCTTTATGGATTGTTTTATTTTCCATATCCTGGTCTGGAAATGCATGCTTTATTGAATTCATAGTCAATTCATCAACAATCAGTAATAATGGCGTTATCGTTTCGATTGATAAGTGGATGTTTTCATCGATTTCTGATTCAAAGTTAATATTTTTGGCACTGAACAATCCCTGCAGGGTGTCATCCTGATCTTCTAGATAATCCTTTAAATTAATGTTTAAAAAGTCACTTGTATTGTATGTCTTTTCATGTAAAAGGGCAAGTGAAGAAAGACGTGCCTGCATATTATCTAAAATCTGATTTGGATTATTCCTATATGCACGACGTTCCAGGTTTAGAAAACTGTTCAATACCTGCAGGTTGTTTTTAACCCTATGGTGAACCTCTTTAATTAAAATGTTTTTATTGGCATTGGATTTGATTAACTCCTGCTGTTTTTTCTTTATATGCGTAATGTCAGTTAAAAATCCTATGCTGTGTTCATTATTTCCATACTGGAATCTTTCAATAAACAGTTCACATATTTTCAAGTTGTTTTCATCACCGTTGACCTTATATGTCAATATTTCATTGACTTCGTTTATTTCTCCATCGATTAATTTCACGAGATTTTCTCTAACATCCTCTTCCACGATGTTGTCAAGCACATCCCTTGAATGAATATAATCTTCAGAAGGAATTTCAATCATCTTATAGAATCCTTTACTGAACTCGTATCTTCGGCTTAACGGTTCTATAAGAAGGGAAAGTTTTGAATTATGGTTAAAACCGTCCAGCATAAAGTCTACAGGTCTGGTCATATGCTTATGTGAATCAAGGCTCACATCTTTAAATAATCCGTAATGACTTATTTCATCTCCGTTTTCATCAAATTTAGAGTATAAATAGGTATCTATATATTTAAGATGGCCGTCACGGGTTTTGATTCTGATAATATTTTCATATGTGTCCGTTTCGGGACTCATTGTATTGAGCAGTTCATGAACCAATGGCTTGTCCTCAGGAATTACCAAATCAAAGATAATATTGTAATATGCATCATCAGATTCCTTGCTCCTGTTTATGATATTGTATATTCCAGGAGTCCAGGTATATTCGTTTCTTGTTTTATAATAACTTCCTGTCTGTGAGAAATATTCGATTAAAGTGGATTTATTCGCATCATCTTCAAGTTTCTTTTCTTCTAAGCTTCTTTCATTTGAAAGTTCGTCAGTATAATCAGAAATAACAAAGAGATTGCCTGCCTCATAAATAATGTGGATATTTGTTATGCTTTTAATTCTATTGCTGATATAGTAATAGATTCTCATGGATTTTGTTTCTTTTGTTTTAAACACTTCTTTAAATGGCTCTTTAAAAATCTCATAGAAAATTGGTGAACATTCACTGAATTTACGGCCTTCAACATCTTCTAATTTGATATTTCCTCTCTGTAAAATATTCCAGCCTAAACGATTGATAACGAAGTCTTCGCCATCCTCAATGGGTATAATCATGTTAACATCTGACTGAACATATTTGATAATATTGCAGAAAGGAATTTTCATTGGTTTTTGATACTGAGGAGCCTGTTCAAACAATTCAACATTGTTTATGTTGTATACTCGAACTTCCTCAATTTTTTCCAATTCTCGGTATTGTCTTTCAATATGCATATTTATTACCCGTTTTTAATTTAAGTTATATTATATTTATGTCTCATTATATTATTTAAAAATTTGTTGGAAAAGTTTTTTAATAATTAATTATATAATATAATTGTTATGGAAATTTTTTATTTTCACATATTAATTATTTTAGGGAGTTATTAAATGACATGTAGTATTTTAGTAGGTGGAGCATGGGGTGATGAAGGTAAAGGAAAATGTATTACTTACCTTTGCAGCAATGACAAACCATCAATAATAGCTCGTGCGGGTGTAGGTCCAAATGCAGGCCATTCCGTAGAGTTCAATGGAGAAAAATATGGTTTAAGATTAACCCCTTCCGGTTTTGTACACACTGATGCTAAACTCATGATTGGGGCTGGAGTTTTAGTAAATCCTGATGTACTTTATAAAGAATTTGATGATTTGGCAAAATATAATGTAAAAGAAAGAATGTCTATTGACCCACGCTGTGCAATAATTACTGAAGAGCATATGAATAGAGATAAGGCTTCTGAACATTTGGCTAAAAAAATAGGAAGTACCGGTTCCGGATGCGGTCCGGCAAATTCAGACCGTGTAATGAGAACAATTGAACTTGCACGTGACATTCCGGAATTAGAAGAATACCTTGCTGATGTATCAATAGCATGTAATGAAGCTATTGACAATGGTGAGGAAGTATTCATTGAAGGTTCCCAAGGTTTTGCATTGTCTCTTTACTATGGATCTTATCCATTTGTAACCAGTAAGGACACCACTGCATCTACATTTGCAGCAGATGTTGGTGTTGGACCAACTAAAGTGGATGAAGTCATAAACGTGTTTAAAGCTTATATTTCACGTGTTGGAGAAGGACCATTCCCAACTGAAATGTCTCAGGAAGAAGCTGAAAGCAAAGGACTGGAAGAATATGGTGTTGTAACCGGACGCCGTAGACGTATAGGATACTTTGATATGGAACTTGCTAAGGAATCCTGCAGAATCAATGGTGCAACACAAATCGCTTTAACATGTGTTGACAGATTATATCCGGACTGTGCAAGAACACAGGACTACAGTGTCTTATCAGCTGAAACCAAGGCATTCATTGATGAAATTGAAAGCGAAACTGGAGTTCCTGTCACAATAATTTCAACAGGTCCAGATTTGCAAGACACAATTGATTTAAGAAAAGAATTATTATAATTTTTGACTAAAGCTCATAATTTGAGCTTTTTTACCTTATTTTTAGAATTTTTTTTAGGATATTTTGAGAAATCAATATACCTTTTTAACATTTTCACAAAAGCACATTTGCACGCAGTCGCACTTCGGCAATTTTTATGTATGAATTTTTTCAAAAAAAGTATTGTTAAAAAAAAGTTGAGGTGTTTTTTTTTGCATCAAAACATAGATAAATTTTTCAAGGTATCCGCAATCCTTTTTGGACAATTGTTTGTTGATTTTTTCGGATTGAATTATCATATAATACGATTATACAGAAATGAGTTGAATACTTTTGATGGAATAAGTTTATTTTCGGATTTGGTTTTTGAAACCCGTGAAGGAATACTTCTTAATTTTGAGTTTCAGGATATTAAGCTTGAAAAGAAACACTTGAAAAAATATATGGATTATAAGATTTGTCTTCAATGTCAATCAGGTAAACCTGTTGTCACAGTTATCATTTGCACATATCATATCAAATCTGATGTTTATATTTTCAAAGAAACTGAAACATCAATATTGAAACCTATAATCCATTATTTGTTGGACTCATATGATGAAGTAAAGTATTTAACTATAAAAAATAAATTAATTAATAACTTAAAACTATCACATCAAGAGATTCAGTTTTTGATATTATCACCATTTATGGTTCACAAAAATCTAAGACTTTTAAAAATAAGGGATGTTTGCGGTTTGATTAAGGAGATAAGAGAGAAAAGATTATTCGATTCTGATGAAATGTATTTGCCATTAATATTGGCTATAAATCAGTATGTTTCAGATGAAGATGAGAGAAATAAATTAATTAAGGTGATAACAATGGATATGCCTGCCGATGAGATATATGAAAAAGTAATGAGTAGTGGAATTTTAGAACAGGGAATTGAGCAAGGAATAGAACAAGGAATAGAATTGGGTGTTGAGAGAGGTGAATTTGATATGGCTCTTAAGTTTAGTCAAATTTTTGGCGTTGAAGAAGCTTCAAAAATTAGTGGCTTTTCAATAGAAGAACTTGAAAGAGGTAAATTAATAAATAGATAATTATTTCTATTTATTTTTTTGCAATCACTACTAAAATATAATCATCTTCTTTTTTAAAGCAATCAACGCTTGAAAAACCTGCATTTAACAGGTATCTTTTCAGTTTGTCTGCAGTATATACTTTCATTCCCTCTACTGTACTTAACCATTTTTCATCATCAGGATGATTTCCATCAGTTCCTTGAGCTATAAGAAATTTTCCATTTTCTTTAATTATTTTAAAAACTTTTTTAAATGTATTCTCAATATCTGGCCAGAAATATATTGTTTCAAATGCAGAAACTAAATCATAGGTCATCTCTTCAATAGGCATATTGCTCACGTCCGCATGCATTACTCTACATCTGCCACTGTCAACGGCTTTCTGGTTTCTCTTAATGGATTCCAATACAGAAACTTCAGAATAATCAAGTCCGTCTACAATATTTGTCGTTAATTTAAGAAATTTTTCAATATTTACTCCTCCACCGCATCCAATATCCAGGATTTTGTCATCTTTTCCTACTTCAATGCATTTAAATGCAAATTCGGATATTGGTTTATGATTTTCATTCATATTTTCAATTGTCTGAATTCCTTCTTCTCCATGGGGTTTTCTGCATTGTGTAATCTTCTTTTCAAGCATTTGAATCACATAAATATTATTTTAATTTTTAATAAATATTATAGTATATTACTAAAAGTTTTTATCTTTTTAGTTGTTCTTTTTTTTAGCAATATTACTCGTCAAATGGTCTCGCGAAATTTGTATATTATATTATATTTAATACTTATTAGTATGTCTCTTGGAGAAAATTAATAATAACTGTGAGGGATTATAATTAAATAATTTTTGGGATCAGGTGTTTTTTTTATGAGTAATGTTGTTGATATGGGTTTAAAGTTGGAAATTTTTCCTGATGATGAAATGATTA
>JAFRFB010000131.1 GCA_017434555.1 Methanobrevibacter sp.
ACCAGTGAAACTATCATAAATCAAACCTTCAGGCATTTCCTCATTAACAAAGACATTACCTAAAGCAACTTCACCAGTATTAGTAACAGTAATCAAGAACAAAGTCTGCTCACCAACCAAAACATTAGGAGTCAAAGACTTTTTAGTTACTTCCATGCCCGGTTTGTATACTTTAGTGGTATTTTCAGTGGTTTTATTCTCAGTCTTATCAGATCCAGCAACTACACAATTAGTAAAGCTACCGGTTTTGTTAGTATTGAATATGATTGTGAAACTAGCTGTTTCTCCAACTTTTAAAACATTGTTGTAATAGAAAAAGTCTCCTGATTTAGTCCAAAGATTATTGTTAGTATAATCAGCATACTCCAAATCAGCAGGCATATTTTCCTTTACGAAAACATTATTCAAATCAACATCACCAGTATTGCGAACAGTAATTTGGAACTTGGTCTGTTCACCTGCTTTTACATTAGGAGTTAAAGATATTTTATTAACGTCCATTCCAGGAACTTTAGGGATTTGTGGAATTTCCTTTACGGTTTTTTTATACCCGAACAATTTTTGATAGGTACTAAGTGAATTAAAAGCTAAAAATTCATATGTTGTTTCATAAGTACCATCATTATAAGTCATTTTTTCCTCATTAATCCATTCCCCATTATTATGTCTATTAATAATATCATAATAGGCATTTTTTAATAGTGGATATTTATCTAAATCACTCATATAATAAGGTGACTCATCATAACGACATAAATACCATACTAAATGCTGGAAATATGAGAAAGAACCTAATGCAACTCTAGAAATACGTACTTTTTGCTGGAATTCAGGATTGTCAGCATAATAGATAACAGCCAATCTTAGCTTATTATCAACACGTTCAGATGTTCTGTAATCATGTGTCAATGTATTTACATGTACAGTATAATATGGAGTATTGGATGTTGGAAAAGTACCTTCCCTATCTGTACAAAAGGCTGTAAATCCATTAGACATCGGAACATAATCTGCTCCCTTAGCTTTTGTAGTTACAGTTTCCCAATATCCTAAAAATTCATTATCTTCAATATTTGATAAGCTTAATGTTTCATTATCATCAATACTTTCCTCATATGATAAACTTAAAACTTCATTATTATCTTCAATACTTTCCTCATATGATAAACTTAAAACTTCATTATTGTCTTCAATATTTACTTCATAAGATACGCTTAAAGCATCATCTCCACTAGAATAACTTGATCCGACACTTGAAAGTGCAGGTTCTGTTATATTAGAGCTAGCACTAACTGCACCAAATGCAGCAGATAAAACAACTAGCACAAATAATATGTATATAAAAAATCTTTTGTTCATAATTACACCATTTAATAAATATAAAATTTTCTTTTTAACTTAAATATCACCTGATATGTCAAATTAATAATTTAATACCTTTTTGTTCTTTAATTAATAAAATATTTAAAATTTTTCTCTTTTTTATTCATTCGATTGTTTTACTCGGAAAAAAGGATATATTCATAATAATTAATATTCATGAAAATTTGAACAAAATCAGAAAATGTTTGAAAAGTAGAAAATGAAAGTAAGTAAAAATTTGAAAAATTAGGATTGAAAATAGCATATATAAAAGCATTCGCACTGCCTACAATTAAATTATCTATAGAAAATGCAAATTTTGTATGTAATTTATCAGTAGATACAATAATATTTTTATCAACAACATGCGTCAAGATATGACAATAACCATTGTAGAATATAAGATCATCATGAGTCAATATTTTAAATTTATCGATACCCTCGAATTTAGATAAATTAGAATTAAAATCCAAATCTGTATTACTGTTTAAAATTTCATTTTTCAAAACTTCAATACAAACATGCTCAATTTCATTAAAATTTTCAAGCTCGTTAATTATATAAGAATTATCATAAACTTGATTACAGTTAATTGGAGTTAACTCATCCTCACTGACAACGTCATTTTCAACAACATCATCTACTTCAAACTCCTCTAAATCAAGTTGATCAACTTCGACAGATTCCTGGATTTGAATTTCAGAATTATCAATATTAACTAGCTGATCAACATCACTGGCAGAAACTGCAGATGTCAAGAATAGTGTTAATATTATAATCATCATAAATTTTTTTATCATTTAAATCACCAAAGTCGATATTCGTACAATAATTTTTTCCTTAAAAATAGCTATCCAAAAAAGTAGCTAAAATTATTTTGATTTTTCATCATATATAAAGGTATACATTTCAACCATAAATTTTTAAAAAATTAATCAGTCAGTATATATTTGATATTTTTTTTATCGGACTGTTTAGAAAATTTTAAAAAAATAGACATCTTCAAATTATAACTTTGTTATATAAAATAGGTTCCAACAATACAGATTTTTGTTTGTATAATATCAAACGAAACAAAAAAAATATTGGAAAAAAAATCTACAATATATAGAAAAAAATGCCGAAATCGTGGGTTAAATTTAATTTAAAGGCATTAAATGCCTAATTTATTAATAAATGAAATTAAATATTCAAAATAATATATCTAAAAATATTTAAAAATAAAAATTAAGACTATTTAAATTATTATATCAATTTTTAAAGATACAAACAGGCTTTTACGCACGAAAGTGCTTATATAATTTCTTTTCAAAAAATCAATACACATTCTTTAATTCATTATCATGATTTTTTAACCAGAGGATAAATTAATCAAAATTAAAAACACATATATCTACAACAAATTTTTTCCTTCAATATTTTATCCATTTTTGCAAGGAAAATTACTATCACTTAAATCGAATTTACGATTAATTATTCCAATAGTTTAGTTAATAACTAATCAAATAACCAATGAATTTATTATAATAAAAGAAGTTAATTGTAAAAAATGATTATTAAATTAATGTAATATATATGCAAAAAATAAAAAAAGAGGGGAAATTAAATTTCCCTTTATATGTTTATTTCCTTCTTCTTAATGCAGCAGTTCCTAAGGCGATTAATGCAAGTAAAACCATTATTAATGGATTACCTGTAGCTGGAAGCTCATTAACTACTTCAGGAGGGTTGACTGGCTCTACATCAGGAATATCTTCCACAACAATACTATCATAATCATAGTTGTTTGTCATGTCAGGATCGTATGTATCACTTTCAACTCTTGCTTCATTGACTATTTCACCAGTGCCTAAAACAACTGTTTCAATTAAAATGAATGCTTCTTCACCATTAGCCAAATCACCAATGGCCCAGACTCCAGTCATTGAATCATATGCTCCTTTACTTGCATTATATGAAACAAATTGTAATGCTTTAGGTAAAACATCGACAACTCTGGTATTAATTGCAGTGTCAGGACCTAAATTCTTAACTGCAATGCCCCAAGTGACATTATCACCATCAATATTAACTACAACTTTTGAAATAATCAGGTCAGCTGCAGGTTTGATATTAGTAGTGTTATTTGCATTGTTATTATCTTTATTTGGATCGTAAGTACTACTATTAACGGTAGCAACGTTTACAATAGTGGAGTTTGCAATATTCACTAAAGTTTTTATGACCAATTTTGCAGTTGCTCCGTTAGCCAAATCACCAACACTCCAAACACCACTAGTTGGATTATACATACCTTGTGAATCATCAGACTGATAAACCAAACCAGAAGGCAACTTATCAATCACATTCACATCTTTAGAAGCATCAGGACCGTTATTAGTAACAACAATAGTCCATTCAATGATATCACCGAAATTAGGAGTAGAATTACTTACAAACTTCTCAACAACCAAATCAGCAGCCGGATTAACATCAGTAGTATTATTACCCACATTATTAGTCTCATTAGGATCATAAGTACTACTATTAACACTAGCCACATTCAAAATAGTAG
>JAFRFB010000042.1 GCA_017434555.1 Methanobrevibacter sp.
ATCATCGTATATCTTTAGTTGATTTTCTAAAATTAATTTCCTTAATTTTTCACCATATTTAGCTTTAGCAAATTTATTAGAACAAATGAATGCAAATATACCATTTTCTTTTAGAATTTTCAAACCTTTCTCAAAGAAATAAACATACAAATCAGCAACTCCCGTATAAGTTTTATAATGTTCTTTGAGATATGGTTTTAGTTCTTTAATTTTTTCTTGTCTAACATATGGAGGATTTCCAATGACTATATCAAAACCAGGATTTTCTCCTTTAAATATTTCTGAAAATTCTAATTCCCATATAAAGAAGGGTTTAGCTTCAGAAAATTCAAACTCCCTTATTTCATCAATTAAATCATTTCTACCGATATCTTTAAGATAAGATTCAATAAATTCCCATTTCAATTGTTTAATTTCTTGTTTAAGTTCCTCTTTTCTATGTGGGCCACTTATGTCAAAATATTCTCTTTTTTTACGTTCTAATTCTTCAAATGCTCTTTCATGAGGAGTCATAGATAATTTAGTTTGACTTGATCTAACAATTAAACTATCATCAAATAATTTAACATTATCATATCCATCAATTACTGAATTGCCGCACATGATTTGATTGTCTAGATTAGGTAATGGTCTAATCTGTTTTAAGTCTTCTTCATCAACAATTAATGATAGCCAAAATCTTAATTTAGTAACATCTGTTGCTGATAATTCTACATCTACTCCATATAATGAATTCTCAATGGTTTCACGTTTTAAATCATACATATTAACGTTATCAATACCATGTAATAATCTTAGAATATATCTTGCTTTGACGATTTCATTCATCATACCTACTGGAAATGCTCCTGAACCTACAGCAGGGTCAATTACTTTAACTTTTTTAAGCAAATTTTCAAGTTCATCAGAATGTTCTTTAATTGAATCAGGAAGTTCGATTCTTGTGTATTGTTTACCATTATATTTTTGTTTCTCTTCATTAGCACGGATAATTGAATTAACAGCTAAATCACCTTTAGTGATAAATTCTCTTAAATCCTCTTCAGAAAGTCCAGAATTTGTGTTAAGATATGAAATTAAATTTTCCTGACACATGTAATGTACAATATTACGTGGAGTATAAAATGCTCCTTTTGATTTTCTATCAGTAACTTCAAGTAGGTTTTCAAATACTTTTCCTAACATTTCGGGATCAACAGCTACTTCTTTTTCTAAAGGTTCATCCTCTTTTACAGTGAAATTAAATTCATCGAATGTATCTAGTATTTTAGAGAAAATAGAATTATTTAAAACTACCTCAGTTTTGACCCAATCATAATCATTAATTGGTTCAAACAATCCGCCATTTAAGAAAGGCACTCTATAACCAAACTTTGAATAATGATTATCTCTCACATCTTCAGACAAACCTTCATAAAATAAAGGTTCTAAAATATCATTAAAAAAGTTTTTATTATCAGATACGCATTGATTAAATATTTGTTTTAAAAAATTTTTAGGTCCAGTTCCCCATTCAGCATCTTTTTTGACACCTAACCAACCTTTTTTCTGTAAGAAATATATGAATACAATTTGTCCCATTAGTTTTTTAGCAAAATCACTAGATTTAATATTCTTCTGTTCAAACTCTATGTTAACTTCAGAATCATTTTTTTTAACTTCATCTAATGAATCAACTAAATCTAAATATAATTCTTTATATTTATCAAAAAATTCATCAGTAACATTTTCAATACTGAAGGCTTGTTCTATGTCTTTTAATTGAATATTATCTTCATTACAAAGTAATTCTAAGAATTGGGATTGGCATGTGTGGTTTGGTTCATTAACTCCGACTAAGAATGAGTGTCTTCTTGGTGAACTTAATTTTTCACGAATCCCATTTTCATTAAATTCATATTCTACTTTAACATGGGAAAATCTCCAATCATCGAGATTCGGTTCATAAAAAGCAACCAATGCAGAATCATATCTATCTTTAATTAAAGAAGCTATTAAGTTTCTTTGCATAGTTCTAGCACGATCCCTAGAAGATTGTTTGGATAATTCCACTACATACATTACAATTGAGTCGCCTGAATCATCTTGATAATCTCCCAACATATAAACTTTATTTTCATAATTCCAAAATTCTTTTCGAATATATTCTATTTCTCTTGGACGTATATTTGATTTATTAAAAAGTTCTTTTAAGAAATTAACATATTTATTTATATTAAATTCATTTTTAAATGTGTCTTCGAGTAAAGAAATTGCTGAAACTCTATCCATATTATGTCTCCCAGTTTAATTATAAAACATTTTCAATTTTATTTATCTCATCTTCAGTGATACCATACAATTCATAAATTAAATAATTTAATTTGTTTTCAAATGATTCAATATTAGGAGATTCAGTATTAGATTTATATTCTTCCAATATATTATCAACTAACATTATTATTTTGCGCTCTATATTCTCATCAACATCTGTGATTATTGGGATTTTTTGTAAGGGTTCTTTATCTAATTGATAGTTATTTCCTTGCATTTTTCCTTTATATTTAAGCCAAAATTGGATTAATTTTGAATTTAACAAACCAGTTAAAAACTTCAAATTAAATCTTTTTGAATTGATTATCATGAATGTCTGTGAAACATATGCATCAAAATTAGCATAGGAAAAAGTTGGAATTTCACATTTTCTTGCAATAATAATTTTTTCATTAGTAAAAATCTCTTCTTTTCTTGCTCTATGAAGTCCATATGGTTTATTGCTTGATGTATTAATACTTGAAAATTTATCTAAATGTGCTTTAATATTGGGATAATTAGAAATATAATTATCTATGTCTGATTTAGTATAAATTATCCATTTTTTATTATTCTTTGATGAATAATATCTTTTAAGCTCTTCTGTAGTGTAATAAGGTTTTATTAATTCAAGTTCATTGTCATTAAGATTTAATTGGGATAATTCTTCATCATTAAGTACAAAGATACCTTTCCCTACTTCATATTCATTGTTAAGTTTTTTTGCATTTCTTCCATTCAAATCTTCTTGTGGAGCTACAATCCCTTGAGATAATTCTTTATTTGTTAAATAAGTAATACTAGAATCAGATTGTATTTTTGAAATTATATCATGTATCTCGGAATTCATGAAACTGAAATAACTATCTTTATTCATTTTTCTATTAAAACCTGCATGGAATTTGTCCCATAGCTCATTAACATTATCAGAATATAAAAATGACTTTAAATGATCATCAGTAATTGTGTCAACTAATAGTTTAGAATATTTAAAATGGTAATTAGTATCTGTTGAATCTTTTGTCATCAGGTATATCATTGTTTGGATGCTAGCAGTATCAAATGCTTTATAGTTACCAAAGTCAATGAAATATTTGAATTTAGCTTCGTCATTTACTTTATTTCTAAATTTTGAAGCACCGAAACTTGTAACCCAATTATTTGTAGCAATGAATGAAACTATCCCATTCTCTTTTACCAGGTCTAAAGCTCTACAACCAAACAAATACCATAAATCCATTTTTCCTTGATAATAAGGAGAGTTTCTAACACCATCAAATGCATTCTTATTTCTACCTTCTTTAACATATGGAGGATTACCAATTGCTATGTCAAATCCAGAATTCATTCCTTGGAATACTTCTGAAAATTCTAATTCCCATATAAAGAAAGGTTTAATTTCATCATATTCATAGTGTTTAATTTCATTAAGTAACTCTGTTTTACCTAAATCTTTAAGATAAGTTTCAATAAAATCCCATTTAGATTCTCTTATTTTTTGTTTTAAATCCTGTTTAACCTCAGGATCACTTTCTTCGAAATAGGCTTTTTTTATCACTTCTAATTCTTTAAAGATTCTTTCAGCAGCTGTAGCACCAAATCTTTGCTGTGCATCTTTCACAATAAATGTATCATCAAATAATCTAATATCTTTATAACTGTCTACAAGTGAATTTCCGCACATTATTTGATTATCTAAATTAGGGAGTGGGTTAATAACATTATTATCTTCTTCATCAACAATTAATGATAACCAAAACCTTAGTTTAGTAATGTCTGTAGCAGATAATTCTAAATCAACACCATATAATGAATTCTCAATAGTTTCTTTTTTTAGTTTATATAAGTTAATATCTTCATCGTCAACCATATTTAATAGTCCTAAAATATATCTTGCTTTGACGATTTCATTCATCATACCTACTGGAAATGCTCCTGAACCTACAGCGGGGTCAATTACTTTAACTTTTTTAAGCAGTTTTTCTAGATTATTAGAATGTTCTTTGATTGAATCAGGCAATTCAATTCGGGTAAATTGTTGTCCATTATATTTCTTTTTCTCCTCATTAGCTCGAATAATGGAATTTACAGCTAAATCTCCTTTTGTAATGAAAATTCTCAAATCATCTTCAGAAACATCAGAGTTAGTACTCAAGTAAGAAATTAAAGATTCTTGGCACATAAAATGGACAATATGTCTAGGAGTGTAGAATGCTCCTTTTGATTGTCTATCTATGATTTCAAGTAGGTTTTCAAATACTTTTCCTAACATTTCGGGATCAACAGCTACTTCTTTTTCTAAAGGTTCATCTTCTTTTATAGTAAAGTTAAATTGATCAAATGTATCTAATATTTCTTTAAAAATATTATTGTCAAGAATAACGTCTGTTTCAATCCAATCATAATTATTTATGGGTTCAAAAAGACCTCCATTGAGGAAAGGAACTTTATATCCAAAATCAGAAAAATGATTGTCTAATTCTTTTTTTGAAAATCCTTCATAGAACAAATGTTCTAAAACATCATTAAAGAAGTTTTCACCTTTATTCATAGACTCATCATATATTCTTCTTAAAAAGTCTTTAGGTCCTGTGCCCCAGTCTTCATATTCTTTGACACCTAACCAACCTTTTTTCTGTAAGAAATATATGAATACTAATTGTCCCATTAGTTTTTTAGCAAAATCACTAGATTCTATCTTTCTATCATCAAATTCGGATTTAACTTTAGGATCTTTTTCTTTAACTTCTTCTAATGATTCAGTTAGTTGTAAAAATAGTTCTTTATATTTATTAAAGAATTCATCTGTAACATTTTCAATACTGAAGGCTTGTTCTATGTCTTTTAATTGAATATTGTCTTCATAACATAACAAATCTAAGAATTGGGATTGGCATGTGTGGTTTGGTTCATTAACTCCGACTAAGAATGAGTGTCTTCTTGGTGAACTTAATTTTTCACGAATCCCATTTTCATTAAATTCATATTCTACTTTAACATGGGAAAATCTCCAATCTTCAAGATTCGGTTCATAAAAAGCAACCAATGCAGAATCATATCTATCTTTAATTAAAGAAGCTATTAAGTTTCTTTGCATAGTTCTAGCACGATCCCTAGAAGATTGTTTAGTTAGTTCAATTGCATATAAAGCTATTGAATCACCAGAATCATCTTGATAATCACCTAAGATATAAACTTCATTTTCATAGCTCCAAAACTCTTTTCTAATCGCTTCAATGCTTCTTGGACGTATATTTGATTTATTAAAAAGTTCTTTTAAAAAATCAACATAATTATCCATATTGAATTCATTTTTAAATGTTTTTTCTAAAAGAGATATTGCAGAATTTTTATCCATTATTCCAGTCCCCTTAATTATATAAAGTATTCTGATAATATGATTTGTTTTGGTTCTTCTTTACATTCTTTAATACATGATGCAGTTTCTGTTTTTAAATCCTCTTCAGAGATATTATTGTAAAATACACCAACAATCAAGTTTGAACGTTTTAATTTATCTAAATCTTTATTTTTCTTATCAATAGCTATTAAATCATTTTTAATTTTCTTTGCCCTATTTTTTGTAATGTGTCCTTCTTCAATTAACTCTTTAACTTTATATAAATAATCTCTGTCGTGATTTAGTAATTTTTTACAACTACGAGCATATTTTATATATTTGAGGATAAATTTTTCATTGTTAGATAATTTAACCTCATCGTCTGGATTATTCAATAACTGATCAAAAGCAAATCTATTTTGATAAAGATATTCATAAAATTCTTTATCTACAGGAAATGCTTTTTCATCTTCATTAGCTCTTAACTCTTTAATAGCTTCAAAGAAATCAATTTCAACTGCATTATTACCTGTGGATTTAAATACTTTTTTGAATTTATCTTTTTTCATTAATGTGATGAGATATTTATCATTTGATTGGGATTTACGTGCAACACGGGCTTTAATAGGAAGTTCCTCAATTCTCTTAAATAATTCAGGATTATTGTCCCTAATATCTCTAATTTCTCTAAGATATCTTAATTCATCATCAACTACTTCTTCATTATCACTGGCAGATATGATGCTAAAGAAGTCATCATATGATTTAATTGGTTCTTCAGTTAATAATTGTGAATCATTTCCGAGTAATTCAATGAACATGGCTATTTTATTTTCTGCAAGGGATTTAAGTTGAATATTTTCTTCAATAGGTGCTGTTGGGAAAAAGTTATAGGTATATACATTTTTAAATTTAGTTCCTAAACGTTGTACACGTCCAACTCTTTGCATCATCTTGGTAGGGTTCCATGGAATATCAAAATTAATAATTACATTTGATCTGTGTAAGTTAACACCATGTGAAAGAGTATCTGTTGCAACAAGAATTCTATAATCATTTTTTTGTCTTGCTTCAGGAATATTGGCATCAAAATTGTATAACACTTCATCCATATCTTCTTTACCTGATTTTCCGGTAAATATTTTAACATTACCGTTACATTCTTTAGCAATTAATTCAACAATATCTTCTGCAGTATCTATAAATTCTGTAAAAATTATGACTTTCTTATCTTTTAAGTCTTCATTAAGCAATCTTACTAATTCTAATCTTTTAGGATAATCCTCAACTGATTTCCACATTTCAGATATTTCCTCTAATATATGTAAATCATATTCCATGTCTTCTAAGAATTTGTCAGTGAAATCATCAGCATCATATTTATTAGCTTTGCCATCTTCAATTAATTCATCAATTTTGGCAAAGTTTTCTTCAGCAACTAAATCAAAAATCTTTAAATTATAATCTCTGCTGGTGTAAAATACTTTTTCATTTTTAAAAGTTTCTATAGCTTGTTTGTGTGTGTCAATTGAATTTTGAATAGATTTTTTAAATGCATAGCTTCCACTTTCAAGTCTTTTGACGAGTAAGATTTTTATAAAGTTACCCATCATTTTTTGTGAATTAGCATATCTACTATCTGGTTCGTCTTGGTATTCTTCAGCTAATGGCCTATATTTAGCATAAGTTAACTTTTTAGTTAATTTGTATAATGAATTTTCAAATACTTTATTTGTATATTCATCAAATTCATAATATACAGGTTCAGGTTTTTTAACATTTGGAAATTCCATATCATGTTTTTCTAAATCTTTTGCATAATATTTACTAATGCTTTTTCTAGTTCTTCTAACCATAATATGTTTTAAAACATTTTCTCTAATTTCTCCTGAAATCTTTTTACTTTCTTCCATGTATGCTTCAGGATGTTTTACTCTATCGATAATTTTTAGTCTATGTTCTAGTTTTTTGAAATATGCTTCTAAATCTCTTACTTCAGGATTTGGCAATGTTGAATTATGAGCCGGTTGGAATAATTTAATTTGACTTAACAAATCCAATGGAGAATTATTAAATGGAGTTGCAGAAATTAAAATAACATTTTTTCCTTTACAGATTTGAGATAAGTACTCAAATCGTTGTGTATCTTCATTTCTAAAATCATGTGATTCATCAATGATTACATTTTGATAACTATTTGAATCATATTTTTCTAAAATTTGATCCAGTTTTCCTTTAGATTCTACAATAGGCATTGGAGTTACACCAAATTCTCTTAATACTCTTTTCCATCCTCCAGGATTGTGATCTTTAACAAGTGCTGGTGGAGCTATTACTAATGTAGTTCCTCTTAGTTGTTGAGCTAGCAGTGATCCCATATATGTTTTACCTAGCCCTACAACATCTGATAAAAATACTCCTCCATGTTCATATAGAATATCTCGTGCATATAATACTGCATCTCTTTGATATTCAAGCATTTTGAATCCTTCAGGGAATATTTCATAATCTAATTCTTTTTGGTCATTCCAAATTTTATCTTTTAAAAATTCATAAATAAATTTTAAATATAATTCATAAGGAGTTATGTTATCGTTAATCCAAGTTTTATTTTTTAATGTGTTTACAAAGTCTTCTGAGATAGGTTCAGAATGTTCCCATAAATCTTCAAAGGTATCAGATGCAAAATAATAATCTTCTGGTCTTGTTAATTCTACATTGAATTCTAGGTTTCTTTCAAGACCTGGTTGTGTGAAATTACTTGAGCCAGTTATTACTCTTCCAATATCTTTATCATCTTCAGTAAACGTCATGATATACAATTTTGAATGAGTTTTACGTTCTTTATAACCCCTTATTTCTAGCTTTCCAGTTTGTAACCAATCGACAAATTCCCTAACTCCTTTTTCAACATGAGAATTATCTTCAGAGTGATTCATTTCATCAATTAAATCTTTTTGTAATTTTTTTTTGTATTCTGCAGTTGATACGCTTGTAACTTGGGAATCTTCAATTAAATTGAATGTTTGTGAATCAATTCCCATGCCAACTAAAATTCTAATTTGCTTTGTTTTCTCTAGACTTTTTTGGAGTTTATGAAATCCACTCACATAAAAATATCCTACTAAACAATCAAAGAAATCTGTATCTTTTAAAAGAAGATTAAACTCATTAAGCAATGTATTTCCATTTTCATTAGTTATAAAACTATTACTTTTATCACTCATAGGACCACTCATTCATGAATTAATAATTATATAATATTATTTCTATGACTAACATTTTATAATGGTTATTATTTGTGTTTAATATTGTCAATATCTATTTTAATATTAATTTGAAAACAATATTTACTTAGCATATACAATATTAAACTAGTGATTAAAATGACCGAAGACAGATTTAGAAAATACGACGAACTTGAAGCTGATGAAAAAGAAGTCCTTGACGCTTTCAGACAGATGAAGCTAATGTCTGACTACAACAAATTCAAACTATACTCATATAAAGTCGAAGACTTAATTAACGATTACGAAAAGCTAAAACAACTCCGACAAGCAATCCAGGAAAAGTACTTTTCAATCTATGAGGAATTATTAAATGAAAACCTTATCGAGGGCGAGCTTGATGCCAGCGTCTGGGGAATCACAAGAGAAAATGAGGATGAAACCTGGGATTCAGAACTCCAGCTTTTAAGTGAAATCAAAACTCATTTTGATATTGCCATCAAGATGATTGAGTCAGGTGATGCTGAGCAGATCATCATCGATGAAGAGAATAAATAATATTACTTACATACATTACCATGAAGACAAATAATTTCACTCCAGTTTGTTTTCAATATAGAAATAAGTCAGATAAAACTTATAAATAATCCTTAACAATTTCTGGCTTATTTCTATTCTATCCCTTTAACCGTCTCCAATATGTGTTCCCGTGTAATTTCATTCAGGTGAAATCCCATCCTGTCCCACTGCATATATTCATCACCGCACTCTTTAGGTGAACTCTCAACACCATATTTATCCGCAACAGATTTAATCTTTAAATAATAGTTCTTTGAATGTTCTATTAAATTATACTCGTCGGCCCAGTTGATGTTATGCTCGCCCTGCACCACACCTAACCTGTACAAATCATCAAGGCATTCTTCAATTCCTTTTTCCATTTTCATCACCAGTAATCATTATTTCATTTTCCGCTTATACACTTTTTGCCTAAAAAAGTAGCCATTATATATAAATCTTTATATATTATAAATAATAAATTAAGTAATATAAAAATTTACAGGAGAATATCAATAATGGCAGATTCTATTATTTTACTTGAAGAGAGAAAAGAAGTAACTACTTTCATCCTGGATGAAGGTACAGTCACTCCAACCACAGTCACCACTCCGACAGGTGAAACTCCGGGCTATGAATATTCCGGTGCCAAAATCAAAGTGGATGACGCCGTAACATTATCAGATAACTCAGATATCGGAAAACCGACCGTCAAAAAATACACTGACGAAACCGAAGAAATCATCTTGGGAATTGCAGTTAACGATCCAATCACAATGACCGGCGGGAGAAGAAAAACCGCAATTTTAGTACTGGGTCATCTTTTCAGATTAAAACTTGCATCAGGGCTTTCAAACATTAACGTTAAAGACAGAATAGCTTTAACAAGTACTGGGGCTATCAAATCCGATGATGGAGAATACATTGCAATGCATCCGGTAGCCAGTTCAGATGACTACAACTACATTGAAGTGTTCAGACCATATGACATAGGTGAGGCCCAATGATTACCAAGGCAAACGATACCAAAGTGCAGAATGAGGTAATTGCTCAAACCATTACTGATGAATCAGCTAAAAGATTAAGATTGGCAAGACTCTTTCCAAAACAGGAAATCAAAGAGAATTCCGATTACTACACTTACTTCCACCAGAACATCAATCTTGACGAGGCAATAAAAAAAGGACTTCTCGGTGAAGCAAAAGACCTTGCACCTGGAGCTTCTCTACAGGAATTAAACATAAGAAAACCTGTAACAGACACCATCAGCATCGACACAGTCGGCGGTGTCCTGAACGTTAACAAGGATGTCTTTGACAGCGACAGAATCTCATTTGAAGACCTTTTAGCAGATGTGGCAACACTAATTGCAAACAAAATCGAATACAACATCTACGATACCATCGTCAACTCAGCAAAAGTTCCGACATACAATACCACACAGACCGAAGACACCATGGAGGCTTTCGGCCAGTTCGTCATCAAGGCACAGGAAGCATTCAAGGGCAAATCCGGAGCTGGTGCGGATTTGACAATAATGGTTGAATCATACAGAACATTAAGCTACATCAAACAATTGGCTTACGTTAGCAATAAAGCAGTACAACCTGTAGAAGAGATACAGGCCTACTACGGTGTGGACAACATTGACTTTTTGGGAACAACCCATGCCGATGGAGGCTCAATGCTTGGAGAAAAAGATTACATTGCATTTGATATAAGAAATGCGCCACTCACCGTATTGTATTCCAAATCTTCAGGAACAACCGTTGCACCAATCACATCCGATCCGGACATTGCAGATTTCTATCCAATAATTGAAATCATGAGAAAAGATATTTATGATGAGTTGCCACAGTATACAAAGCTGTTTATACAATCTAAGGTTGGAATATTGTTGAATAAACCACATCTTGCATTGACAGGTACATGCAGGCCATAAAGGTGATATTAATGTTGACTAAAGGAAATAATGCTAAAGTTCAGGATGAAGTGATGGCACAGATTGTTGCAGACACTTCAGCAAAATGGATGAAATTCACAAGACTCATTCCAAAGCAGGAAATCGAGGAAAACTCCCAGTACTATACCTACATGTCCCAGAGAGTAAACATCGATGAGATAATCGACAAGGGGCAGTTGGGTGAGGCAAAAGACATTGCACCCGGTGCTACTTTACAGGAGCTCAACGTCAGAAAGCCTGTAAGCGATACAGTATCTATCGAAACAATAGGAGGAGTGTTGAATGTCTCAGCGCAGATGCTTGATTCCAATTTAATCAGTGTTCATGACATGCTTCAGGATGTTGGAATACTTATCGGAAGAAGTATTGAGCAGGCTGCCATCGGCATGATTTTAAACAACCCTAAAGTTGCAACATATAATTATTCCGCAGGCGATGACAGCGGTGTTACAATACTTAAGGCACAGGAAAAGTTCAAGGAATCAGCAGGAAGCTTCTGTAACTTAAACAGTATGGCCGTTAACTATAAATCTTTAACTACTCTAAAGTCAGACATGTTTGCTGCCAACAGGCAGGTCGAACCGGTTGAAGCTATTAAATCATATTATGGTGTTGACAATATTGATTTGTTGGGAACTGCAGTCTGTGACGGGGGATCAGAAATAGCTGATAAGACCTACATCGGTATGGACTACCAGAACCCCGGAATGAAATTGTTATACTCAAGAATTTCAGGAACAACAGTAGCGCCGTTAGGTCCTGACGGGGATGTATACGATTTCTATCCTCTGATTGAGTTCATGAGAAAGGACATCCGTGATGAGCTGCCGATGTATACAAAGCTCTTCATACTCACCTCAGTGGGTGTCCTGATGAACGCTCCAAACAGAATCATCAAGGGTAAGTTCAGAGCATAGAACCATATTTTATCTCCTAAATATTAGTGAAGCTTCAGGCTTCACTAACTCTTCTGCTCAAATTTTTTTATGCAATAATCGCCATATTATATATCAGAGGATATAAAATGAAATTAATATTAGATTCTGAAAATTCACATCCGACAACAATAACAGTCAAAGGAAAAGAAATAACATTGCTCTTGATTGAATCCAGCATATTAATTGATTCATCACAGATAGCCAGGATTTTTGACAAAAAGGAAAAGACAGTAGCAACCAAAGTCCAGAAATCCAAACTGGAGAAATACGAAACAGAAAACGTTAAGTTACTCAAAAATTACGGACTGATGCATCCGGAAGCAATAAAACCAAGACCATTCTATGATTTAAGGCAGATGCTTGAAGGGCCGGCTTATTATTACTTCAAAAAAGAGGATGAAACTGATTTGATTGATGTTATTGTCAGAGTTGCCATCGGAAAGCACCGTGAGTGGATTCACAACAGAAGTCTTGAAAAATCCGGTTTTTAAAACGCTTTCATCTATATTCCATTTTTAAAAGCAAATCGATATTTGTGATGATTGCCGTTAATGTAAATAGTGATTCATTAAATTATTTTTAAAAATGTTTCTGTCACTTTTATTGATGCTATCTTTATGAAATCATGGGGTGTTTCGCCACCTGTGGGACACACTATTTTTTATTATATAATTTATATAAAAAATATAATAAATTAGATAATACAAATAATATAATATGTCAAATGAAAATATCAGCTGGACAAGCTTTTGCCAGGCCATGAATTCAATCGGCTACTGGCTCATCCAGAACAAAAAGAAATACAAGAAACGTGACCATTACCAGATATTGACATTGAAAGGTAACTGCAAGGACATTGAAAAGAAAGCTAAAAAGCTCGGAACTGACAAGCTCGTTGCAATGTATGTAATGGCCTTGATTAAGGATAACAAGTCTTTGGATTTCCTTCCGAATTATGTCATGCTTAAAAATGGCGAGAAAATCGATAAGGCTGAATATGTGGACATGGCCATAAGAACAGAAGCATACATCAGAGCAAACGGGAGATTGCCTGCAATAGTCTACAGGAAATCAACACTGCCGGATTATAAAGATTCCACAATGAAGCTGTTTGTGAAAACCTTTAATTTCAAGGGAAATACGATTGACGAAGCTTTAGCCGTCATTTCAAAAGTCAAATTGTACAGTAAATACTTTGATTCACAAAAGACAGATAAGAAAACAATAACGGATGCTAAGGCAGGTAAAGGTTCCAACTGCGTTGACTGGGGACAGGTCTATTATCGCATTGCCAAAAGCTTAGGCTATGAGGTGCAGTTTGTTCATGTCAGATGCAGAGTCTCAGGAACCGGCCATATCAGATTGAGACTGAAACATAAAAAGCACACTGGAGGAAACTGGATTAATCGTGATCCTGCTGCAGTGGCTGATACTACATCCGGAAATGTCAGGGCAATCTGGTGTGAAGATGGATATCTAATAGCTATTGACCCATCATGGATTTTTACAGATTTGTATAGCAGTTAATGTTTATGTTAACTCTTTTTCTTTTTTTAATTCAACTATATTCTTAATGAATTTCCTTTTCATCTCTTCAAAGTTGGTATTGTCAGTAGTCATCGTATGAATATAAATTGCATCTAAAAATTCTGTGAAATATTTGATATTCAACATTCGACCAGCATTTTTAAAATAGAAATCATATATCTGGCTATAATTAATAATTGTATATTTATCACCATCTACATAATTACTCAGATTTATTTGGTTATAATCCGGTGCGAAAATATAAAAATTCAAATTTTTATCACTATACTTTTCAGATACTTCTTTATAGTATTTGCTTAATTGACTTTCTTTTTTTCCGGAGGATTTTGATTTTTCACCATTAATCTTTGATTTAATTTTGTTTTCAATAATTATTACTGAATCCTCATTTTCTATCAACAGATCAATATTATCCTTTTCACGTACAATTCTATAATTAATTTTAAAATTGCCAATACCTAAAACTTCATTTACAAAATCTTTAAAAACATCTTTCTTCTGATTGAAGATATATGAAAAAAGATTGGAAATAATTATTTCATCATCTTCCTTTTTAATTACAGATAAAAATCCTTCATGTGATTCATATGTATAAATTTCATCCAAATCTATTTTTGTAGTTGTATTTTCTTCATTCCAGATTGTTGAATCATTTAACAGTTTTTTAAACACTTCATAATCCTGTGGAAAATCATCGTCAGAATAATACATTTTCAGACTTTGTGATGAAAAATGTTTTTCAGGTAAAAAATAATGATTTTCATATTTATAACATTTAGATTCATCTTCAATGAGAAATACAGATTTATTTACTGCTCTCAGCTTATCTGCTTTAAATGTTATTAGAATTTCAGCATTACCATTTTCATAGATATCAGATAATAAAACATTTCCATAAGTAATATTATGTTTGTTAATATATTCCTTTTGATCATTAAGTTCTTCTTCAAAATTATTTTTCTTATAATAAACTTGTTGAAGATTTTCTGCCTTTGCAACTACTTCTAAAACTCCCGGTTCAACACGTTTAACTAGGAGGATAGCTTGAACAGAATCATTAGCTTCTTTTTTTATTTTACCATTATGATTTATATAAATATAATTGGACCCATTATCGTCCTTAAATAGATTTATAACTTCATGCCCAATATTTTCATCCAAGTAACTGCCAGCATACATACGATTTAAAATTATTGTATTCATGATTGCACCTATTAATTTTATTCAAATTCAAAAACAAGAGGCAAGTGGTCGCTTAAAGCAATCCATTCGCTTTTGTCTAGAATTTCAAATTTATTTGGCAAATTATCATCTGGTTTTCTCCAGAAATCAATCAGTTCTGTTTTTTTAATAATTTCTTCATTGGCATAGAAATAATCAAGATAGAAAGGCACATTCAAATGTTTAGCTTGGAAAAAACTAAATTTACTTTCTTTTCCATTTTCTTCACCAGATAACTTATGGTATAAACTGTATAATCCTTTGCTGTTTAATTTCAAATCAAGATTAGTATGGTCTTTAGCATTGCCGTTTTTATCTTTAGCCCTGTGCTTAGGATTGAATACAGCATTGCTGTTGAAGTCTCCGCACATGATGAGATTTTCATCAAATAATTTTTCATGATTTGCATCGAAATAGTCATGAATCATTTCTACATATTTTGGCATTGCCCAGACCGCAAGCAGATTAAATGAATCGTTGACTCTTAAAGGAATGAAATTTTTAAAATCTTCATTTAATCCTTCAATTTTTTCTAATTTGACATTTTCCTTTGCAAATATTCCAAGACCTTTGTAATGGTAATCTCCAATCCAATAATAATTGTCCCCTGCTAAATCATCTACTGTTTTTTTGTAGTTTTTATACTTTGGTTTAGGGTCTCTTGGGTTTTCACATTCACAAATCACATAAATATCTGCATCCAGATAATTTTGGGAATTCTCATCAGTAATGGACATTATTTTTTCCCTAAAATTCATGTTGCAGTTCCAGCTGACTATCTTCATATCTCTCACCTATATAAAATCTCTTTTTGATCTTGCTTCTATGCCGAATCTTTTATACATTTCTCTTGTATCCTCATTGGATTCAATAGCCAGATATTTGTTCGGATCATCACCATGAGTTGGCAAAACTGCCTTTTCAAGCCAATACCTTTTAAGTTCAGGCGGCCTTTTACCAAAATTCCAATAGGATTCTTCAATTTTTAAATCAGTATTTTCTTCAATATGTTTAAGAGAATCAAAAGAGGTATAATAAGGACTTGCTGTGATTAGAATCACATAGTTATCCTTGATTTTATTTACCAGTTCATGTTCATACTGGCGATTATAAATCTTTTGTGGTAATCTGTCATGCCTTATTTTCCAGGAATTGGAAATAAGAGTGTAGTTTAAATCCAAAAGAATGATTTTATCTTTTGGAATTGGAAGCTTATCCTTTAAAATTATTTCTTTTCCTGTTTCTTCAATTAGTTTCTGGCCACAGTTCAGGCAATATTTTTCTTTGGCTCTGTTTTCTGTCTGGCATGCAGGACATGTATTATACTCAATCATCTTTATCATCATCTTTTTGTAAATAAACCTGTCTGAATAAATCTATAGCATAGTCAATTTCATCTTTGGAGTTTAATATTAATTCATAATTTGCTTTTGCACCTGTTGAGATATTTGAAATGTCTCTTGTTTTATTTTCAATGTCTTTAAGGTCATCTGTATGGTAATGGATTTTTGCCGGATTATCAAGGCGGAAAATGCATGCTATCTGATTATTTGCCCTGAAAGATACGGCTTTAACTAAATATATTAATTTTATATCATCAAATTCATCCATAACTTTTTCTTTAAAGTTAAGGTATAATTCACATGTTTCCTGAGGCTTGTCGGATAATATTTTTTCTTCTGTTAATTCCAGCTCTTCAGGTTCTGTCATTAACTCTTTGGTTTCACCTGTTTTCATGTTTTCATAAATCACTTTACCATCATCATATAGCGATATTTCCCAAATCTCAAAAGGGTCATTGGTATTGCTGATTTGGTTTGGAGTGAATTCCGGTCCAATAATCATTATATGTGTATTTTCAAACTCAATGTCATTTCTGTTATCTAAACGGCCTGCAAAGTATTCTGAATTATTTTTAACTAAATCATAATACTCCTGTGCCTGATTAATAACATTTAAATTCAATTCATTTTTATATTCGATGATTACGAAGGCTTTTGTTTTTTCATCGAATGCAAGATTGTCTATTCTTAATCTGTTAAGCTGTATTTCTGAAGCGACAAATTCAAGGCCAAATAAGTTTTTTAAATTCCTTTCGGTTAATTTATGAAGAGTATACTCGCTGTCAAATTTTATCTTTTTCATATGAATCATTTTATGAATTATCATATTTAAGCTTCATTATACTCACAAATTGCAAACATATTATTTTAAAAGGTTAAATCAACAACATTAACATCTAAGAATAGCTATTCCAAAATAGCTTTCTAAAATCCTTCCATATATATCCAAGTTCAAAATCAGATATGATTTTCAAAAACCCTTCCGTTAATGTCAAAGTGTTGCTCACAATATTAAAATAAAAATAATACATTCAATTTAATTAACATTAACATCAATAATATAACAAGGAACATTTACTCGTGGTGTGAATATTATGAAATTGGGTAAATTAGAAAAAATTAAAGATTTGCGTTCTGTTTGGAAACATGAAGCAACTGATTTCACTACATGGTTATCAGATGAAGAAAACTTAGCCACTTTAGGTGAAGAAATAGGTATTGATATTGAATTACTGTCCACTGAAGCAAAAACTGGTTCATTCAGTACAGATATTCTTGCAGTTGAGGCAAATACCAATAATAAAATTATAATTGAAAATCAGCTTGAAGCAACAGACCATGACCACTTGGGTAAAATTATTACTTATGCTTCAGGTCATGACGCTAAAACTATTATTTGGATTGTTAAAGAAGCACGTGAAGAACATCGTCAAGCTATTGACTGGCTAAATGAACATACTGATGAAGAAATAAATATTTTCTTATGTAAAATCGAATTATGGAAAATTGGCAATTCAGAGATAGCTCCTAAATTCCAAGTAGTTTCCAGTCCAAATAATTGGAGTAAAACAGTTAAAAGAAGTTTGGATAATGAGATGAGTGCAACTGCAATGCTGCAATATGATTATTGGACTAAAGTTAAAGACGAGATTGATAAAAATTATCCAACGTTTAATTCTAGAAAACCTATAGGGCAACATTGGTATGATATAGCTATTGGCAGTAGCTTAGCAAATATTAGTCTTCATGTTATTGCTAGAAGGAATGAAATAAAAGTTGTACTTTGGATTCCAGACAGCAAAGAATTATTTGATTATCTTTATAATATGAAAGATGAAATCGAATCTCAATTAGGATATGAGTTAGATTGGATTAGTTCAGATAATAATAAGTCATCAAGCATTGTAATAGTTAAAAATGCAGATGTTCATAATGAATTTAAGTGGGATGAGAATATTAAATGGCATCTTACTAAAGCATCTGAATTTTATGAGGCATTTTCAGAAAGAGTTAAAAATTTTAAATAAAAATTAATTTCAATTTTAAATAAATGTTGTGTGGTTTAAATGAGAACAATTACAATTAAAGGTAGGGGAAAATCCGTTAAAGATCCTGACTTGGCGATAATTAACATTTCAGTTTCAATTGTGAAAGAAAAGTTTGATGATGCTTTAGATTCTATGAATGACTTAATAGACGAACTAAAAGGTTCATTACAAAATATAGGATTTGAAGAAAATGATTTAAAAACAATCACGTTTAACATAGAACAAAAATATGATTATGTTGAAAAAGGTATTATCAATAAAGAGTATAAAAATAAATTTGTGGGATTTCAAATTAATCATAATCTGAAATTAGAGTTTGATTTTGATAATAACAAACTTTCTGAAGTATTTCATTGTCTAAAAAATTTTGATGAGAAATTAGAATTCAGATTACATTTTTCTGTTAAAGATAAGGAAAACATGAAAAAAGAAGTTTTAATCAATGCTACTGAAAATGCAAAATATAAAGCTGAAATTTTAGCTGAAGCTTCATCAGCGAAATTAGGTGATTTGATAAAAATTGATTATGACTGGGTAGATTTTAATTTTGTATCCCGTACTAATCTTGATGTTTATGATGATTATGATGCTTATGAAATATCTCCAAGAGCATTATTCAAAACAACAAACATAACTCCGGAAGAAATTGAAATTTCAGATAATGTAACATTTGTTTGGGAACTAATTTAAATTGAGTTTTAAAATCTGTATAATAATAATTTTATATAATTGAAATAATAAAATATTATATTAATTATTATATACAGGTTGTAATAGCTATGGCCAATATAAATAATACATCATCCTACATGGATGAAGACAAAAAGCAAATTATCAAAGAGTCCAATTATACCTATAGGGATGCTCTTGAAGTTTCAGCCTATCTCATTGAAGCGGGCAAGTTCGAAAGGTTCTACAAGGAAATGCAAATCTACGACCTTCAAAAGGAACTTGACGAAATGGGCGACGAAGAATAGCTTCAAAAAATAAATCTCACGTATAAACTCTTAAAAAAACTTTTTTTCATAGGTGAAAGTAATAATTTATTATTACTTTTATATTTTTTTTATAATAAAATTTTATATATAATATATAATAAATATATGCATTATGTCACTAGAAAAAACCAACATCAGTGCAAGAGTTGAAATAACACTCAAAAAAATAGTAGAAGAATCTAGTTTTACACACAAGGACGCATACGAACTCGGAGCTATGCTAATAGCTATCGGTGATGCAGAAGATACAATAACACTAATACATAACAATCCCAATTATCAAAAAACAATGAAACAAACTGAATACAGATTAATCGAAGCTAGAAAAGAAGAGCTTGAAAGAGAGTTAAGAGATTTATAAGGAGAGCCGTCACCATGGGTAGAGGAAATTCAGATGTAATCTATTTTCTAGAACAGCACGAACAGGAAATAATAAACTGCTGCAGAAAAGGAATGAGCAACAAAGAAGTCAGAGAACTTCTCAAAACAAAATACGGAAGAGAAGTAGCAGACAATACCTACAGGAAATTCAAAGCAAAACTAAACCTAACAAAAGGAGATTTCCTGGAAACACTCTTAGATGAAATCAAAGTAATGAAAACATCCGGTGCAACAGATGCAAGTGTGAGAAGATGGCTTGATGAGGAACATGACCTTGAAGTGAGCAGGGCAACATTTTCAAGATTCAAAAAGAAATATCATCTAACGGATAAGGACAAGGACCCAAGAGAGCGAAATGCAGAAGCATTAACCAATAGGGCAATTGCACAAAAGCAGATTACAGACAACAGCATCCATCAGGACAATATTGATTTGGCTATTGATACAATCTTACAGCAGCAGGTAACTGACATCAAAACAGGACTTGAAAACTTGGATAAAATTACCAAAAATGCTGTTGGCCTTGAAATTGATTTTGAAAAGCTCGATCAGGAAGTGAGATACAATGCCAATGAGAAAAGCTTAGCCAGATATTTAATCGACCTAACAGAACTGAAGATTCGTTACTTGGAACTGTCAGTCAGAGCATTTGAAGCCAAAAACAAATTATTCAAAGATGAAATGGATAGACTATTCAAAAACCGCATGTTAGAGTTGGAAGACAAGAAAATAGAAATCTCACAAAAGGACATTATGGAAGAAATAGAAATCCTTGCAAAACAGATTGACGATAACAATGTATGATGAAAACAATGAATTCTATTTAATCGCTAAAGATAAAGCTATTCTTCAGAAGTGTGTATATGAAAATCCGTATATTCCATTCAATCCATTTCCAAAGCAGGCTGAAATGATACTGGCTCAGGAAAAGGAAGTGTTGATTGGTGGTGCTGCAGGAGGTTCCAAATCAACAAGTCTTTTAATGAGAGCACTTTTTTATGTTCAGGATGATGCCAACGAATATCATGCCCTCATATTGAGACGTACATTATCTGACTTGAAGCGTAAAGGAGCTTTAATTCACAAGGCAAGTCAATGGTTAAATCGAAAGGAAATTCAAAATAATCAAAGCATCAAACCAAAGTGGGATGGAACCGAACACTCATGGACATTTCCCAATGGAAATTCACTGACCTTTGGATATTTGAGAAACATCAATGACCTCGACACATATCAGGGTTCGGAATATCAGTTCATAGGTATTGATGAGCTGACCCAATTGGAGAGGTTTAAATATATCTATATGAGGTCAAGGGTAAGGAAAACAAAAGATAATAAATTACCGACACAGCTGATGGCATCATCAAATCCAGGAAAGCGTGGAAACAAATGGGTACGTGAAAGATTCATAGAAAAAATAGACACTGACATTCAGGACAAATCACAAATAAGATTCATCAGCTCAAGCTATTTGGATAACATTTACTTAGACCGGAAGGATTATGAAGAATACCTTATGGGTCTTGACAGAGTAACAAGGGAACAGTTAATGAACGGTAACTGGTATGCTTCAGTCAAAGGTCAGCTATTTGATGAATCCGACTTCCACATAATATCTCATGACGAATACATGAAAATACCAATCGTTAGAGTTATCAGATATTGGGATCTTGCAGCAACGGAAGTACTGAACGATGACAAACTGAGAGGAAGTGACCCTGATTATACTGCAGGTGTTTTGTTAGCTAAAGATCTAAACGGCAATATCTACATCCTTGATTCATATGAGTTTCAGCTGGAATCAAGAAACCTAATCAATGAAATATTAAATACTGCAGCACGTGACAAGTCAGACGTCCAATACATTGAACTTGACGGAAGCACAGGCAAAAACTTCGGTTTATTAATCATTGATGAACTTAACAGAAGAGGATTTACTACAGGAACCGGTAACTCAAGAGAAAATAAAGTTGACCGTGCAAGAAGAGTTTCAGCAGATATTCAGAAGAACGGAATATTCCTGGTTGGAAAGGATAGAACAGGGTTCACAAAAAAATGGGCTATGGAATTTCTAGAAAAAATTACTGCTTATCCTAATGAAGCCATTCATGACGATTGTGTTGTTGCTTTCACTGGAGCTTATGAAAAAATAGTTTCTGAAGTTCAAACTCAAAGAGTTAATGTGGATAGGTGGTATTCCACATAAATCCATTTTTTACAATAAATTAATTAAAGTAATGAACAAATAATATTTAATAAGGTGTCTATTATGGAAAACGTAAAAGATAAAGTAATCATCATTACAGGTGCCTCTTCAGGGATTGGTGAAGAGACAGCCAAAGTGCTTGCAGAAAAAGGTGCCAAAGTCGTATTGAGTGCAAGACGTGAAGAAAAACTTGAAAGCCTTGCATCCGAAATCGGAGAAAATGCAGCATATCTCAAATCAGACGTAAGCAGTCTGGAAGACATGAAAGACTTAGTTAAATTAGCTAAGGATAAGTTCGGAAAAGTTGATGTTGTATTTGCAAATGCTGGAATAATGCCTGGAGGAAACATGTCAGAACTTAAAGTCGATGACTGGATGGGAATGGTTGACATCAACATCAAGGGAGTGTTGAACACAATGGCTGCAGTTCTTCCGGATTTCATCCAGCAGAAATCAGGCCATATCATTGTAACATCATCCATTGCAGGTACAAAATCAGTTCCTGGAAATGCTGTCTACAGTGGAACAAAACATTTTGTCCGTGCATTAATCGATTCATTCAGAAGCGAATCAGTCATGGAGGATACAAATATCCGTACAACCATCATTTATCCGGGAGCTATCAAAACTGAGCTTTTAAATACAATAGCTCCTTCAGAAACCAAAAGCATGGTTGAAGAATTTTACAAAAACGTCGGTTTGGAAGCAGATGCAATAGCCAATGCCGTTGTCTATGCAATCTCACAGCCTGACAACATTGACGTTTCAGATATTATCGTCAGACCTTCAAAGGAAAGTTAAAATTCTTTCTTTTGAATTTTTATTTATTTTTCAACAATTCTCTTCTGCCTCGCCATACCAACTGCCTTTGCCTTCTTCTTAATTCTTTATACTCATAATACATCTGTGAAGTGACATGTCCGTGCAATCTTCGATACTCATCTATTTTAACAATTTCAGCCTGCACAATAGCTGCTTCTCCTTCATGCCAGCAGTAATACGGATGATGGCAGGCAACATCATTTTTTAAGCCCAGTCCGGTTTTGCAGTTGTTGCAGTAATCAACAAACCACAGTTCCTCTTCCCTTTCCCGCTTTTCGGCTTCAGCTTCAATTATCTGCTCTCTTATAGATGTCATAACAATCAGTTTTATAAATACCATAAATACTATGGATACCATTGAATACTTTTTGGATGGTTTTTTTAAATACTCCTTAAAATCCTTTAAATCAAAAAATAAGAATTTTAAGAAAGTTTCTTGAAAATGATTTTTTAAAATACCGAATTTTTCCAGGGTATGCGGGAGGACTTGTCAAAGTTACCTCACGCTTATCCCTGAAAGTTAAGTTTTTTTGAAAAAACCATGCCCTCAAAACCAATGCAGAATCATTTAATTAACCTGAAAACGATTGAAAGGAATTTTTTAAAAAAACTTTCACAAAAGTTTTTATAAGTTTTCATGGTTTTTCAGGTATTTTGGTTTTTATGGTATTTCAGGTTTTTATGGTTTTTTAACAATCCATTTCGGTTTTTCTACCTCACTGTCAAAGTTCATTATACTTAACCCCTCAACAAATTTATCTTCCTTCATAATGTCTACAACCCATTCGCCAATCTCATAGCAGATATCCTCGTATATCGAATCGTCAATGTGCTTTAAATCATAGTTGATGGATATGACCTCACTTTTGGACAGGTCATATATATTCGATCTTCCTGATTGGGCAGTAACCTGGAGAAATCCGTTGTTTGCCAGTTCATATATGTATTTCTTAACAGACCCTTTGCTCAGTTCAAGATTTTGAAGTGCGAAGTAATCGTTGGTTGTAATTCCCATGTTCAGCACTTCCCTGTCCTTGCTCATCCTCCACTCATCCATATTGTTTCTGATGTCATTTAAAACCTCAACGGCCTTTGGCGATAGGTTTGCAGATATGCTCTCCTTATAGGGTTTTAAGAGACTCATAAACAGCTGCACATCTGCAATGTTTGTAAGGATTATCTTTTTGCCGTCAACTTCATAGACTTCATGATTATAGTAGTTCAGTGCAGTCACTGTCTTTAGAAGTCCGTTGAACTTGTCAAAATCCCTTTTATAGAAAGCTGAGTTTTTAAGGAAGTTAATGACAAAGTGGACATATGGATTTATCACTACAATCTCTTTAAAGACTTCCTTTAGATGCAGAAGCATGTAGGGTATGAGTTCTGCTTCCTTTTCATATTTCTTTAAGGTGTTGTAGCTTTTGCCGTGCTTGAATTCAAGTGCACTGTTTCTTCGGTTGAAGATTTTCTTGTTGTCCATTCTTGGAGTTATGAAAATGCTTCTGCTCATCTCCTGCTCATCAAATGTATGATTGGGCACTGTGGTATAAGTTAAGCATGGTCTTCCTTCAAGTTTCAAATCCTTGACTTCCCATCCTCCTTCACCGTCAGGTATGCTTAACGGTTTGTTTAGAAATCCGTCGGACTGCAGTTCCTTCATGAGATTTTTAGACTCTTCCATGAATTCATGGTCCTTGCTTCCGCCCATATCACCGTAATTGACAATTTTGCCGTCATAGAAATACTTGTCAGTTTTGGCACGGTTAAAGAGTGCCGCTTCAGTGATTTTCTTTTCATTGACAACAAAACGTTTTGGAATCAGTTTCAGTGCTGTTTCCTGGATGTGGGATTTGCCGCTGCTTGCTTCACCAAGACATATCACGGATACCGGATTTCCCAAAACGACCTGTCCGGCAAATACTGTAAAGGCATACATTATGTTGTTGCGCTCACCTGCCGTAAACCATTCAACAAGGCTTCCGATATAAATCAACGGGCAGCTTAAGGATTGCAGTTTGGAGATAGCTTGCCTTAACTTTGCAGTGTCCTTTTCCTGTTCGGCCTGCTTTTTGTCAGCTATTTCCTGCTCGATTACTGAAAGTTCATTTTCATAATTGAGCTGCAATAGCTGTTTCAGTTCTGCGAATTGGGCATTAATCTTTCTTGGTTCCAGTTCGCCTTTGGGATCCATAATCTGTTTGAACTGTTTTGCGACATTACTCTGTGAAGATAATGTAGCTGGAGATTTGTTTAAGTATTCTCCAATTTTATTACCTGATTTGCTTTTAAATACATATGTAACATTATCTACATTCTTTCTGTTGATAATGAGGGTTATTGTATCTTTTGTTGGTAATTCAGCTACATTACTCATTTGTTAACTCCGTCTAGACTTGGACATCTTTTACAATGAAACTGTAGTAGACATATGTTCCGGTTTTCTCTTTTACCTGAATTGTCATTTCGGATAATCTGTTAACGAATTCCCTGTATTCTGCAAGGTTGACGTTTCTGACAATGTTTGACCTTCCGACTGAACCTGCATTTTCCAATTCTAAAATGGAAGTGATAAAATCAAAGAGTACACTTCCTTTTCTGATGTCTTTGTGGTCATCGCCGTCGTTTTTGAGGTTTACGTTGATTTCAATGTAGAGCTGGTCTTCATCCTGGAAGATGAATAGCTTGAATCTGTTTACGGTTTTTTCTTCACCGTCATAGTCAAAGGTGTATGATGTAACAGATGACATTTGTGGTCTGCCTCTTAATAAGGTTCCGTCTTCAAAGTCTTTTAGTTCCGCTTTTTCATAACCTTCCGGGATTTCAACAATCTCTTCATAATCCAATTCTGTACCTGTAAATATTGTTTGTTTAGTATTTTCAAAACTCATTTTGATTCTCTCCTAAAAAATATTAAAGAGGATTTAGCTTGAATCCTCTTTTAGAAATTTTGACTGGTTAACTATTCTTTCAGCTGACATTTCCTCTGCTGATACTTCTCCGGCTCCAATCAGTTCAGCTATTGCACGGTTGGTTGCACGGGTTTTTGCAGTGGACATTATTGTGTGGTCTGAGACTTTGTCTTTTCCTTTTTCAGACCTGGAGCATAACGCATCTGATTCAACGCTACGGCCATTAGGTAAAGTTGCACGTACGCAGTAGTATGCCTCTTTTATCCTTCCGGTTTTTGTCCTTTCAAGGTCACGGTCAACAATTTCAGTATCGACATTGAATGCTCTTGAGAGCTTCTGCCATGCTGATTTTTTCTTGAAGTGTCTTTTTACTTTAACGTAATTTCCATCTTCATCTTTTTCTTTAACGACTATTTCCTGATAGTCTGTGTCATTCAACAGTCCTTTACATAGTTTTTGATATGCGTCCCATTGTTCGATTGCAACGTCTACATCGGGGACATTATCAACTTTAACTATTTCAGTTTCGTTTGAAACCTGTGGTTCTTCTATAAGTTCTGCTTTTACCATTATTATCACCTTTATAATGCTCCAAAGCTGGCGGTTGCAATTCCAATCCAGCCGATAGTTACAGCGAATACCATGCTTCCGATGAAAATCATTTTTGGATTTGGATCCATCGGTTCTTCTTTCGGATATAATCTGGCAGGTTTAGGCATACTGACCAAACCTCCTGATGCAAACCTCAATAATTAAATTCAGGTTAATTATTGTAGTTTTTCCTCCTTTTTTGCGGATAACAACTGTTTTATTGTCCGGGAAATTCAATTCATCTGATTTCAATACTGCACAATAAGGATCTTCATTTTCAGATACGAATGCGATGAAATGTCCTTCATCCAGATTCTTCTGCATTTCAAGAATTGTATTTTCCATATCACTCACTCCTGTTTTTCCTGAATCCTACAATGTAGGCTTCTCCTCTTATGAACTTGATTAAACCGATATCTCCTTCAGTTGCATATTGAATTAATGACAATAGCTTATCATGTATTATTGTTTGGTATGCTTTTTTACCACCATCCACCAATACGATGCCATCATCGTCAACGTAGAGGATGACTTGTTTGATATCTTCTTTGGCAACCTTGATTTCTCCGCTGTGGGTAAGGATGCCGTGATAGTTGTTTTCAAACTGATTGGCGGTTGCATTCATCTCATTTCACTCCAGTTGTAGTTTTTATCAATCACGACCATTATGTGTTCCCAGATGTCCTTGGGAACCATGACATATGGCTTTCCGTTAACGTTTTTCTCCATCATTTCTAGACCTCTCCTGTGCTGTGTTAATCCAGTTTCATTATCTTTATTCTGTATGACTCGAAGAATTCCCTTTCATTGCGGATGTTTTCTGTTTCCTGAATCTCTGCAATTGTCTCTTCAAGTGCCCTGAAGTTATTGAAAATAATTATTTCTCTCATCCGGGTTTTTATTGCTTCACACATTTTGTGCATCTCCTTTTGCCTTATGTGGCGTATGATCAACAGTCAAAAACACAATATGGGTCGGAAGTATTTGAAAATAAAAATAGCATGTTTGTAACATTAATTTTTCCGATATTTACCGAATATTTAGAATAGAATAAGTTTTTTGATTAAAATGTATAAATCTTTATATATTCCTTAAAATATACTAGATATTGGGTTAAGTTTTGGAAAAGTATTAATTTTTAACAAAGTTTGTCGGCTCTGTTTAATTATTTTTATTTTTCTTACTTGCCCACTTGTGTTATACTTCTTTTTTTATGATCTTTTGTTTATCACTGCTTTTTTGATATTTTTACCTCCATATATTGAGTTTCACGCATCACCAAGAAAAAGTTGTACGAGTGGGAAAAATTGTTCCCACTTCGTAAAATTGACCTCACTCGGTAATGGCTGTTTTTAAGGTATATCATTTTATGTATTTAAACATTGCTATTGGGGTTTCAATAGTCGTTTGTTCAGGATTTTTGAAAATTATTGTGTCCTTAAGCCTTGTATTTTTGGAAAATTTAGTAAACAATTCAACATCGAAATATGCTGAAAAACCTAGAATGTATAATATGAAAATTTGTGATTTGGCATAATTTCGGGGTCATGAAAATATTCATTACCTCAAACTTAAAGGATGTTATTATTCAAATAAAAAATAGCTATTGAATCTGCTGGGATGGATTTGACATTAACAGTAACGTTTCCTGAACTGGAATTGGATTTTATGCTGAAGTATATATGAATCAGTTTGTAAAAGAAGTTTTGAATAGCCAAACCCAATCGTTAATGTCACTATTAATTTTGCAAACCATTAACTATAAATCTTAAAAATGCTAAATTTCTTAAAGAGATAATTTGGAGGTATTGAAAATGGGTGAACTTTCTAAACTTCCCAATATTGGCAAAGTGGTTGAAGAACAATTGAATGAAGTTGGAATAAACACTGTTGATGAGCTGATTGATATTGGCAGTAAAGAAGCATGGCTGAAAATTAAAGAAGTAGATGACAGTGTATGCATAAACAGATTGATGGCATTTGAAGGAGCTATACAGAATATTCGTTGGCATGATTTGTCTGACGAGGATAAAAATAATTTAAAAGAGTTTTATAATAACTTTAAATAAATGGGATGATACTATGGATGAATTTTCATTTAGATTTGCTGAAGAAAAAGACAGGGGTCTTATTCTGGAATTTATCAGAGAGTTGGCTGATTATGAAAAAATGCTGGATGAGGTTGTTGCTAGAGAAGAAGTATTGAGAGAATGGATTTTTAATAAGAAAACTGCTGAAGTTATTTTTGTAATGGAGGATAGTGTTGAAGTCGGATTCGCCCTATTCTTTCATAACTTTTCAACATTCCTGGGAAAAGCAGGAATATATCTTGAAGACCTTTATGTTAAACCAGAATATCGTGGAAAAGGATATGGCAAGGCGTTAATCAAAAAGCTTGCCGAAATTGCTGTTGAAAGAGGCTGCGGCAGGTTGGAATGGTGGTGTCTTGACTGGAACAAAAGCAGCATAGACTTTTACTTATCTATTGGCGCAGAACCAATGGAAGACTGGACAGTATACCGGATTGCCGGAGATGTTTTAAATAACCTTGCCATTAAATAACTTGTTCATTAATTATGGTTTTCATATTAATGAACCACGGACTAATCTAATAAAATATTTTGTTAAGTATTTATATATGTATTAACAAATATTTTATTAACTAATATGTTCTAAAAGGAGGTAGTTGAATATGGATGACAAAACACAATTAATTCTTAATTTCATAAATGAAAATAGCTCTAACATGCCTCACGTCCTAAAAGATAAATTAATCAATAATAATAAGAAATTAAACTGCAGATTTGAATTTGATGAAATCAGGGAAAGTATTGATGATTTTATTGACGGTGATGAGTTAAACAGATTTATAGTACTGCCTGGAATTAGGGGTGTTGGAAAGACAACACTGCTTTATCAGGCATACCACTATCTATTAAACAACAAACATATATTGCCCGAACAGATAATTTACCTGTCATGTGATGATTTAAACAATCTGGTTGACTGCAATATAATGGAAATTGTTGACATCTATCTAAAAAATCAATTCAATACCAACTTAAGATTATTGGATAGGGAAATCTTCCTTTTAATCGATGAATCACAATACGATAAAAACTGGGCAATGTCAGGTAAAATCATATACGACAGATCAGAAAAAATCTTCATGATATTCACAGGTTCATCAGCCCTAAATCTGGAATATAATGCAGATGCAGCAAGAAGAATGTTTAAAAGAGTCATAACTCCTCTAAACTATAACGAACATGTGAAATTAAAATATAACTACTCCAACATAAATCTTGGAAATTCATTGGTTGATCTGATTTTAAACGGCAATACTGAAAAAGCCATAAAATATGAAAACGAAGTCAATAGGGCATTAATCAATAATATCGAATACCCATCTAACGATTGGGACGAATATTTAAGATACGGAGGATTCCCAATACTTGCACGCAAAATCGATTTCAGGAAACTGTCTGCAAATATTGTGGACATGGTTGAAAAAGTTGTAAATACGGACATGGTTGCCATTAAAAACTTCACTTTTGAAAACCAGACAAATTCAAACAGGATACTGAGATATCTGGCACTGCAAAATGCAGGAGACCTCTCACAAAACAATTTAGCAAAATACCTGAAAACCTCACAGGCAAATGTAAAAAACATTTTAGACATCCTTGAAAAAACACATCTGATATTCTCCCTTGAAGCTTACGGAACATCATCCAAACGCACTAAAAAAACAAAAAAATATTACTTCGCAACCAGCAGTATTAGAAATGCACTATCCATAAAATCCGGAAACACAATTAAAGACATAAAGCAATATGAAGGAATACTTTTAGAAAACCTAATAGCATCAATACTATTCAATCTCACACAAAGAGGAAATAATTATTTCACATTGTATTATGATGCCAACAAAAAGAAAAATGTTGATTTCATATTGCAGCAGGACTTTAAAAATCCAGTGCCCATTGAAGTAGGTCGTGGCAAAAAAGATAAAAAGCAGATTACTCACGCAATCAATAATTATGGCGCAGATTATGGAATTATTATCTCAGATACCACCAACAATATTGAAAAACAGGACAATATTATCTATATTCCTCCAAAAACATTTTCATTTTTATGAATGGTTGTTTGTGAGAATACTCTGTGTTTCCAACAATAACCATTGATAAAAATAATAGCTACTTTTTTTCTTTCAATTTAATAAGATGGATTAACATTAACATGGAGGATTTTGAAATAGAAGTCTAATTTCAAACCCACACATATATAGGAAACGGTTTCGAAAAGCAGTTTTTGAATGCCATACCCTGATGTTAATGTTAATCAGAAATAATCAGAATTCCCCAAATATGGCTTTGGCCTTTTCAGTCACTCTGACTATCTTTTCATTTTCATCTTCTGTTTTCACCCATTCGAGCAATCCCATCTCAATGAAATGCCTAAAATCAACTGAAGGGAATAGTGGTCTTATTCTTTCTTCCTCCGGAGCTTCAGGATACAATATTTCTCTTACATCTTCCATGTTCCATGTTTCACGTCTGGCTTCACGTTTCCACTTGTGAATTATACTGCAGGTTTCTTCTGAGATGAATCCTTTTTCAAGGCCTTCCTCAATATCTGCAAATGAATCTGTAAGATAGAAATGAGCGTGGCCGGAAGAGAAACCATATTTTTGAACTCTTTCTTTTTGAGGTATTGAATGGAGGAATTTCGCAGCGTCTGCACGTGAACTTTCCCATGTCAATCCAGAGGTGTCATTCTCATCGGTAAAGTCAATTACGTATTCGTAAATCCAATTCAATAGATTTTCATCAGTTTTCCGTATCATTGTTATACACCATTTTTTGTCGTTGGTGTTTAACTGTTTCATCAAAATGCTATTTAATAAATGAGTGAGAGAGCATTTGATAACTATTCGGTTTTAAAAATGTCATTAAAAAAAGAATATGTGGGATATATTGGTCCCACTTTTACGTTAAATTACTCATTTGCCTTCTTCGGCCATCAGACGTGACTTGATATATTTCAGGTCATCTTCTATGTTTTCCACATGCTGACGGTAGTCCCTGTGTTCATTTTCAAGCTCGATGTATTCCGGACTTTTGATGTCAATGGAGTTGACGTCCAGGTTAATAGTTAAGCAGTCCATGTGCTTGATGTATTCGGACCTTATGTTTTCCGGATTGTCAAAGAAATAGCTTTTCCTGACCTGGGTTTTAGATTTTCCCTGAAGGGCGTCTATGGTGTCCATGTCCAGTCCGCTTTCACGTAGCTGGCTTGCATGGAATTTTCTCATCATGTGGCTTCTAAAACGGCTGCTGTATCCGACCTTACCAAGTCCGAGCTGATTGTTTATTGCCCTGAACTTTTTGATGAATTCCTGTCCGCTGATTTTAAACAGTGGTGAGTCCGGTTGAAGATATCTGTTTTCGCTTAAAAGGTAGTTGATTATTTCAACTGTTGCTTCAGGGCTGCAGCAGGTGTAATAATACTTGTTTGTTTTCTGCCTTCTGAGATAAAACAGAGGAACGATTGTCTGATTGTCTTTCATCCTTTTGAGTGCTTCATAGATATCATCGCTTTTGTGGTAGACTTCGGTTGCAGTGATGAAGTCTCCAACGGTGAGGTTCAGTGTTTCCATTCTTGCACATCCGGATGAGCTCATGAACAATATTATTGATCTCATGAGTGGAGCGGATATTTTCAAAGCTTTTTTGATTATTTCTTTGTCAGGCAAGTCTTTGAAGCTGATTACCACATCATCAATGTTTTTGTTGCTGATTGGTGGCAATGGATGAATCTCTATTTCGAAATGCCTGTAGAATGCAAGCAGTTTGCTGAATCTACTTTTGGCTGTGGTGTATGCGTGTTTTTCGTACAGGTATGCCCTGAAGCCCAAAAGTCTTTTTCTCAGTGATCTGTATTTCCAACGTTTTCCTTCTTCCTCTTCTCTTTCCGCTTCATCAAGAAGTTCCACCATTGTCATGTCATTGTAGGTGGCATATTCCTTGATGTAGATTCTGTAGGAATCAAGGGTGCTTTTTTTGAGATTCCTTGTGTTTCCAAAATAGGTGATGAGCTCGCTATCACTTTTCATAGTCATATATACTACCCCTTACTAAATTCAATTTTGCCAAGAGAGCATTTGGTAAGTATTAAAAATTATTAAAAATCTATGAAAAATGCGTGACAGTAGTATGGCTTTAATCAAAAAGTGTACGATAATATGGCATATCCATACTTGACATGATATTTTATCCTAGACTTTTTTAATAAAATGCTTATATAAAATTTAGTCATAACAAATATATTAAATTTGTTAATATGAAAATAATAATGCTTTCAAAAACTTTGTTGATGTTGTAAATCTTTGAATGTTTAGAAAAGTCTAATGCATAACATAATTTAGCGGTTTGGATAATCTGCATATTGCCATTAATTAGGCAAATGAGAATTTATTGGTTAGCCACTTTTATGTTTTTTGTTCATAGAAATAATTATTATATTCTTTAATTAAATATATTTTTAAGAAAAATATTGGATAGTGAATTATGAATCAATCATTAAAAGTAAAACTGATAATGTTTTTGGCAATGTTTGCTTTCATGTTCTTTTACATGATTGTATTTGGAGATAAAAATGCTGCTATTGGCATAACTATTGTAATGGCTGCATTTATGAATTTGGGTAATGATTTATCATTTAAACCAAAAACTTCTTTTATTAAGGTGTTGCTTTTACTTTTAATTTTAGGAATAGCCTCCTTTTTAAATAATCCTTTAACAATTTGGGGTTGTATTTTAACATTCATTGTTGTTTTTGCCACTACTTTCAGTTCATATAATCTGTTTGGAAGCAGTGTGTATATGCCTTTCCTAATGTGTTATTTTATGATGGTTGGGATTCCGGTAACTCCTGAACTCTTTCCAATGAGATTATTGTCTTTATTATTCGGTGCAATTTTCATTGTGGTATTAAATATTGTCATTAATAAGAAAAAGGATTATAAATTGTCCAAGGCCACTATAAATAAGTTAATTATGGAATTGAATAATGCAGTTGATTTAAAGTTGGATGGGAAATCTCCATCTCCGGAAAGTTTCAACACTATTGACGGATTATATTCAAGCATATTAAATAAATTTGAGTATAAGTATTTCCCGACAAAAACACACCAATCTGTTTTAAACATTATTAAATCATTCCAATATATCGGTCGCATTATTGTTGATTTTGACCTTACAGTCAATGAATTAAAATACATCAAACAAACATTATCCCAAATTAAGGATATTGATCCTGAAGATATTTTTGAAGGAGTTGCAATAGAAACTAAAGAGATGGCTCTGATTCTATTAAATTTGGAAATAATTGCCACTGAGATTAAAAATAAGGATATTGCCAAAGATTTAATTCTTCCAGATAAAAAAATTATAAGACAATTATTAAAACCGGTAATAAAAAATCAGTTTAGCTTTAAATCAGCTAAATTCATATTTGCTTTTAAAATGGCTTTTATTCTGTTTGTCTGGCAAGTTTTGACATTAATATTTAATCTGCCTTTTACAAAATGGCTGTATTTCGTTACAATTCCATTAATGCTTCCTTACATTAACGATTTGGCATACACAGCCAAAACCAGAATTCAGGGAACTTTAATTGGTGTTTTTGTTTTTGTGATGATTCTTATTGCAATGCCTCATATTCCAATGTCATTTGATGTATTGATGATGCTTGTGATGATTGTCTGCATGTTAATAATGGTTATTAAACTTGAAGATAAACTGATTTTGACTTCTGTAACAACAGTAATGTCTGTAATGACTGCATTAATGTATATTGAACCTCCTGAAGCAATTATTCTTAAGGTTTTGTGGGTAGTTGTTGGTGTGAGTGTAGTGTCATTGTTTAACTATAAATTCCTACCATATTCTGTTGAAAAAGAAACAGAAAATAATTTAAAGTTATGTTATAGATTAAATAATAATTCCATTAATTTAGTTAAACAGAGATGTGACAACGGAAATACAAATGATAAAACAACATTATTGGTTGTAAGTAACATTGTCCGCGAAAATATTGAGGTAACTAATCAAAATAAAAGATTATATGATTTACAAATAAGAATAACAGATATATGTAACTTTATATTAAATTATTTGGATATTCATCAGCCATCTGAAGAGTTAAAGGACAATTTAGTCAATATAATTGATAATGCTGCTGATGTTAAGTATAATTTAAATGTTAAAGATAAAATTATTGCATATAGTATGAATTATGTGATGAAACTTTATAATGATGAAAAAAGCATATTGCGAAGTTAAATAAAAATTATATTATTTTCTTTTTCAATGTTAATATTAATGACTGGTTTAACTGAGAGATGCAAAAGAATATTAATTCAAAAATCACAATTTTGATTTGTTAAATTAAAGATGATTTAAAAGGATAAATACCATGGAAAATCGTACCGGAATTTTAACAAATGGGATTATTTGGTTTGGAGTTGCTATTTCCGTTTCTGAAATTGAAGCAGGAATACAGATTGGATCACTTTCATCTCTAAACTCATTATGGCTTCCATTAATACTTGGGCATGTACTGGGCGGAATAATGCTTTTCTTGGTAGGTTATATCGGTGCCAAATTGAGGATGAATGCAATGGAAACAACTACTTCCTCTTTCGGCAGATACGGCTCTAAATTTTTTGCCGCATTGAATGTTATGCAGTTGGTGGCTTGGATAGCGGTATTGAATGCTCAGGGAGCATCGGCTCTAGCCGGTTTAGATCCACAAATTTCTTTTCCATTAATTTGTATGTTATTCGCCATATTTATTGCTCTGTGGGTTTATGTAGGACTTCAACGTTCATCAAAAGTCACAGCAGTTGTGATGGTGATTCTTACATTACTGCTTGCAGTATTAACTGCCAGATTATTCGGATTTAACGGTTCTGGAATGATGTCTGCGGTTAATGCAAATTCTGGAGTTTTAGCTAATTCTAAAGCTCTGGACTTCTGGAATATTTTTGAAATTTCAATTGCAATGCCGATTTCATGGCTGCCTGTTATTTCAGACTACACAAAGGATGTGAAAAAACCGATTAATGCTACTGCAGTTTCTGCTATAGCATATACTATTGCAAGTCTTTGGATGTATTTTATTGGAATAGAAATTGCAGCTATAGGTCTTAATAATGTTGCAGATGCCATTCTTCTTGCAAATCTTGGAATTCCTGGAGTAATAATTATGGTTCTTTCAACTGTTACAACTAACTTTCTTGCAGCCAACTCTGCAGGAGAATCTGCAAAAGCTATTTTCCATAAACTCAACCCAAAAATTGTAGGTGCATTTGTAAGTTTTTTAAGTGCAGTAATTGCAATTTTAGGTATTATGAATCATTACATTAGTTTTCTTTACCTTATTGCTTCAGTATTTGCTCCAATGGCAGCGGTCTTATCGGTTTCATTCTATTTAAATATGGATACTGATGGTGTTTCAAAGTGGAATATGTTTGCATGGTTTGCTGGATTTATCATATACCAATTGGCAGCATATCAGGATTCTGTCTTTTTAGGTCCGACGCTTCTTGCTATTCTTGTATCGGCATCAATTACATATGTTGGAAAATATGTAAAAAAAGGAGCCGAACCTAGTTAATATGTCTTAATTATTGTCGTTACTCTATCGTGTAATTTAAAATTTCTTATTGTCTGATGGAATCGTCGCTAAAGTCATATATTGATTCATATCTCCAGAAAAACGTTGTATTGTTTAAATAACACTTTAATATTGGGTGCTTTTTTTAGATTCATATTATCTTAGATTTTTAATCACTACTTTAAATAATATTAAAACTATAAATAAATAATAATTCACAATGATTTTTTAAATAATAATATATACTTTTAAGGTGTGTAAATGGAGAAAAAAATTAATGTACCTATTAATGATGATAGTGTGGCTGATTTAAAAATTGGTGATGTTATCAGTTTGACCGGAAATATATTGACTGCAAGAGATCAGGCTCATAAAAGAATCCTGGAGAAAGGTGCTCCTAGAGATATCGAAGGTGCTGCAATTTTCCATGCAGGCCCTATTATAACTCAGGAAGGGGATGATTATAAGATGGTGGCCATTGGACCGACCACATCAATGCGTATGAATCCATATCAAAGTGATGTGATTGCTTTGGGACCGAAAATAGTAATCGGTAAAGGCGGTATGGATGATACTGTTCGTGAGGCATTAATTGAAAATGAAGCTGTTTATGTTGTTGCAACCGGCGGTTGTGCTGCATTATATGTTGATGCTGTTGAAGAGATTGAAAGTGTCGATTGGCTTGATTTGGGAATGCCTGAAGCTATTTGGAATTTAAAGGTCAAAGATTTCGGACCACTTATTGTGGCAATGGACAGTAAAGGCAATAGTTTATATGATTGAATGATATTATATATATTATAATTTTTAAAATTATTAATTAACGTTTGGAGTTTTTAAAATGTCAGAAATAAATGAACTCGCAGAAAAAAGATTAAAATCAAGAATTAGAAAAATTAAGAAATGTAATAAAAGTGATGAAGAAAAAGAAAAGTTCTTTTCTCAATTAGGAACTTCCTTTGAAATATTTTTCCCACCAACTAAAAAATCAGATACTGTCAGTGACAGTTTAATGATTTGGGTTACTCCTGAAGGTAAAGTTCTTGATGCTGAATATTCCTATGAAGAACCTGAAGAAGAACAATATACTTCAATTCCAATGACCGAAAAAGATTTAAAACCTTTCCTTGAAGCTTTTGCTGACATGAAAATCGAATTGGATGATTCATAAATGATTGTAAACAATTCTTTGGATGAAGTTAAAAAAAGAGAAAACGCTTTATCAATAATTAAAGATTGGGTTTTAAATAAATCCCGTGATTCATTATATGATTTGACGGGTTTGTCTGGAGGATTTATTGCAAGCCCTTCAGAATTGAATCTTTTGGAAACCTATGTCGGTCCGGCAATTTTTGAAGATGAACTTCAAAAGGTCGGTATTGAGCATATGGGTGGTGAAAAAGTTCTTCCTTTAAATAGAACTTCTTCCGGAATTCTTGCAACAATTTTAGCTCTTGTAAGTGAAAATACTAATGTAGTTCATTATTTGGCAGAATTACCTGCACATCCATCTATTCCTAGAAGTTGTGCTTTAGTTAATGCTAATTATAGTGAAACTGATAATTTTGATGAGTTTTCAATACCTGAAAACACTTCTCTTGTTGTTATTACCGGTTCAACAATGGATCATAAGGTCATTGATTTGGAAAACTTTAAGAAAGTTATAGAAATGGCTCATGATAAGGATATTCCTGTAATGGTTGATGACGCTTCAGGAGCAAGACTGCGTACTGTTGTATTCAATCAACCAAAAGCATGTGATTTGGGTGCTGATATTTCAATAACAAGTACTGATAAATTAATGCCTGGTCCAAGAGGGGGATTAATGGCAGGTCGAGCCGATTTAATTGATGAAATTAAAGTAAAAGTAAATCAATTTGGTTTAGAAGCTCAGCCACCGGCAATTCTTGCAATGATGAACGGTATTAAAAATTTCAATGGAGATAATTTAATCAAAAGCTTTTCAAGAAAGGATGAGTTTTTGGATTTATTAAATCAGAATTTCAATAATTTTAAAGCTACACCTACCGGTGTAATGATTACTCCAAGTGATTTGGCCAGTGAAATTAAAGTATCACATAATTTATCTGATGATGATGTGGCTTATGTATTTTCTTTCATTTTATTAAAGGAACATGGTATAATTACTATTCCTCCAGTTTCAATGCCTGGAGCATCTGCCACAATAAGATTTGATTTATCTACAAGTGATGCTTTTAATTTGGATTTGGCTGAATTAAATAAAAAAATAGTATCTTCATTTAATAACCTTGAAAAATTAGTTATTAATGAAGACAAATGTAGGGAGATTGTATTTAATTTTTAATTATACATTCTCCGGAAATTACTTTTTCTAAGGTTCCATCAATTTTTTCAACGACCAGAGCACCTTCTCTACTGATTCCTAAAACATAAGCGTCATAGGATTTGCTGAAAGGTTCTCTTACTTCAACGATTTTTCCAATGGAATATGAATAGTTTCTCCATTCTTTAAGGATTGCTTCAAATTCTCCATCATTAAACATAATAGCTATTTTTTCAAATTCTTCAAGGAAAATCGTAATTACTTCGTTTTCATCAACTCTATGGCCTAATTCAATGTCTAATGTGGTTGTTCCTTCCTGTAATTCTTTGGAAAGTATATCAACATCAAAGTTAGCGTCAATACCGACACCAATAATGACGTTGTCAATGGTATTGAATTTGGTAATTGCTTCGGTTAAAATTCCGCTGATTTTTTTACCATTAATAAGCACATCGTTTGGCCATTTAATCTCAGCATTCTCTATTCCTATTCTTTCAAGAGTTTTTACAACTGCAACGCCAGTAGCAAGTGTAATCATAGGAATCTTTGAATGGTCTACATTAGGATTTACAATAATTGATAACCAAATTCCACCTAATGGGGATTCCCAATGTTTTCCAAGCCTTCCTTTGGCATCGCTTTGTTTTTCGGAAAGAACAACTGTTCCATTTGAAACATCATTTTGTGATAAGAACTTGGCTACAGTATTGGTAGACATTACTTCTTTGAAAATATATATTTCCTTTCCAATAGTTTCTGTATTTAAGTTATCGGAAATCTTGTTTCTGTTTAAGTATTCAGTTTCCTGCTGACCAACTTCTTTAATGATATCTGCAAAATCATTAAGTTTAAATTCACGGATTTCTTCAATGGTTTCTTCAGAAAATTTTTCTTCTTTTTTTAATATATTAACTATTTCATTTTGCATTTTAATCCCATCAGATTATTTTTTAGCCATATGTGCCATTGCTTGATTTTGATAAGATCCGACTGCTGCGGAAATTGCGGCAATTTTTTTACCTGGCATGAATGTGGATTTCATTTTATTTACAATCTCTAAATCTTCTGCAATAACATTTGCCATTTCAGTTTCAATACCTTTTTTGTAGTCGTCAATGAAGTGTGTATTCAAATCTCCACTGATGAAGTTTGGATTTCTTAAAACCGCTTTATGGAATGGAATTGTAGTTTTTACACCTAAAATAATGTATTCGCTTAATGCTCTTTTCATTCTGTTTATAGCATCGTCACGGCTTCTTCCATAAGTAATTAATTTAGAAATCATTGAATCATAAAATGTTGGAATTGTATAATTCATATAAACACCACTGTCTAGACGTACACCAGGTCCTCCAGGAGACCTGTAACCGGTAATTTTACCAGGATTTGGTGCAAAGTCATTAAGTGGGTCTTCTGCATTAATACGGCATTCAATTGCATGACCGGTAACTTTAATATCTTTTTGTTCGTAACTTAATTCTTCTCCGGCAGCAATTTTTATCTGTTCTTTAATTAAATCAGTATTAGTGACAAGTTCTGTAATTGGATGTTCTACCTGAATACGTGTATTCATTTCCAGGAAGTAATAATTTCCATTATCATATAAAAATTCCACTGTTCCTGCACTGGTATATCCGATATATTCTGCAGCTTTAACTGCACTTCCACCCATCTGTTCTCTTAATTCTTCAGTCATGATTGGGGAAGGTGCTTCTTCAAGCAATTTCTGATGTCTTCTTTGGATAGAACATTCCCTGTCTGCTACATGAATAACATTACCATGTTCATCAGCTAAAAGCTGGAATTCGATATGTCTTGGTTTTTCAAGGTATTTTTCAATAAATACTGTAGAATCACCGAAGTTTGTAGCTGCAACAGATTGTGTGGATTCGATTGCACGTATGAGTTCTTCTTCTTCATAAACTGCGCGCATACCAATACCTCCACCACCTGCGGAAGCTTTGACAATTACAGGATATCCAATTTGTCTAGCTATTTCTTTAGCTTCTTCAATATCTTTTACTCCTTCAGGTGTACCTTCAATAACTGGCACGCCTGCTTTTTTCATCAATGCTTTGGATGTGATTTTATCTCCCATTTCATGGATAACTTTTCCGCTAGGTCCGATAAGTTTAATTCCATTTTTTTCACATTCCTCTCCGAATTTAGGATTTTCTGCTAAAAATCCGTATCCTGGGTGAATAGCATCGGCTCCAGAATCGAGTGCAATATCGATGATTTTTTCAATATTTAAGTAGGATTTGGCAGGTGAAGGGTTACCTAAAGGATAACTTTCATCCGCATAATTTGTATAAAGAGAAGTCTTATCTGCATCAGAGTATATCGCTACGCTTTTCATATCAAGTTCACGACACGCCCGCATGACTCTGATAGCTATCTCTCCTCTGTTTGCAATTAATACTTTTTCAAACATTTTGAAACCTCAAAGTAATTTTTATGATATTAAATATATTTACTATAAATTATAAATTTGTTGTTTATATGAAAAAAATTACGAGAAAAAAACATTTGGAAATGAAAATACAATCCATACCTCCCCATCCAAAACCGAAAGTGGAACTTGAACAGTATGCCACCCCATCAGTTATTGCTTCTGATTTGTTGTGGAATGCACTATCTTTGGGCGATATTGAAAATAAGAATATTTTGGATTTGGGTTGTGGCTGCGGAATATTTTCCATAGGTTCAGCATTACTTGGAGCCAATTCAGTTATTGGAATTGATATTGATGAGGAATCCATAGATTTGGCTGGAAATACTGCTCGTGATTTTTCACTAGACAATGTTAATTTCATTGCATCGGATGTTTTAAGTTTTAATGGTGATTTGGATATTGACACCATTTTTCAAAATCCTCCATTCGGATCTCAAAAGAATGCTGAAAGAGGCATTGATTTGGACTTTGTAAAAAAAGCATATGAATTTTCACCTGATGTTTTGTATTCTTTTCATATGGCTTCAACTGAAGAATTTCTGATTAATTATTATGAAAATCTTTCTTTTGAGATTACTCATATTTTCAGATATTCATTTCCGATTCCAAAGATATATGAATTTCATAAAAAGGAATCTCAAAATGTTGATGTTATTGTAATTAGGGCTACTCTTTAATTATATTAAGAAGTTATTTTCAGGGATTCATTTTTTCTATTATATTTTATATATTCTCGGATTAAACATTAACGTACAATCATATGAGTATATTTTAAGTTATTATATAATCAATCTTATATTTGAATTAGGAGCTTTGTAATTTAATTTTTTTTCACAAAGCATATTTTTTCTTATTTTAGGCAGAAAAACAATACCTTTATATAGTAGATTACTGATATATAATAGTAATATATTCTCTGAGTATAAAAAAGTTGGTAGCATAAAAAGAGCTACAGGTATTATAACTGATATAATACTTTAAAATGTGTAAATCTATTTTAGTGAAGCTATAAATGTAGGGTAATCTTTATATAGTTTACATAATATATTATGTATGATGTATAAAGATGAGCTATCTATATTTATTCCAAATTCATTTCTTTCTGAGTCTAAAGATCTCAAAGTCCGTACTTACAAAGTAGGGATTTTAGGTAGAGCTTTAGCCGTGTTTCAAGCAGATAACGTGATTATCTATAATGATGATCATATGAAAAATGAAGATGGGGAAAGTGACGGAGCCTTTATGGCTGAAGTTTTAAGTTTTATGGACACACCTCAATATTTGAGGAAACAAGCTTTTCCAATAAAAAAGGAACTCAAGCATGTAGGAATACTGCCGCCGCTGAGAACTCCGCATCATCCTTTGAATAATCAACCAGACGTCGGTGATTATAGACAGGGTTATACTGTAAAAAGAAACAAGAAAGGAACTTTTGTGGATATTGGTATGGATAAACTTGCATTCTGCAAAGAACAACTTACTGTTAAAGAAATTTTTGACTTTAGGATTGTTAAAATAGCTAAGAAAGAAGTAATAGTCACACCTGATAAACCAGATGACATTTACTGGGGATATAATGTAATATCCTCTAATAAGAGTCTTAAAAATAGCTTAAAATTAATTAAACCTAATCTTGTAATTGAAACTACAAGATATGGAGATTATATTGATTCTATTTTTGATGAATTAAAGCATAAAGTAGAAGAATCTAAAAGTATTGCTATTTTGTTTGGTGGCCCTTATTCTTCAATTCATGAAGATGTTTCAAATCCTAATTGGGATTTAATAAAATTAAATACTATTCCTGGTCAGGGTACTGAAACTGTTCGAACTGAAGAGGCAGTTGTCGCTACACTTTCTTTATTCAACTTTATGAGATATTAATTCACTTTGTTTATTAGTTTTTACACTGCTAATAGATTACTTGCTCAACTTTTTATACATTGATATTTTTGGGACTCGCCAAAAATAACTTAGCGCAGAATAATTTATACATTAAATAAATTCTTTATTGTGCTTCAAATAAATTTTAGCTCATATAGAATATATTGCAATAATATTTATCTAGTTGTAATCAGTTTTACAGCTATTTATTATTTCGATGAAATTATTTTCGGGTAATTTTATCAAAGATAGCTATTTCAAGCTATTAAAAATTTGAATATAATTAAAATAAAGGAAAATATATATTAAGGAGGTTAATGAATGGTAAGACATCACCAGCCAAGAAAAGGGTCTGTTGCTTACAGTCCAAGGAAAAGAGCAGCAAAAGAAACCCCTAGAGTAAAGGCTTGGCCGCAAAATGATGAACCAAAATTACTAGGCCTCGCAGGGTATAAAGTCGGTATGACTCACGCTTTAGTCACTGATACTGATAAAAACTCTCCAACTAATGGTATGGAAGTTTTCACTCCAGTTACCGTTTTGGAAGTCCCTCCAGTCGTAGTAATGGGAATTAGAGCATACGAAAAAACTTCTCGTGGATTGAAAGTAATCACCGAAGTACTTGCAGATAATTTGGATGAAGAACTCTCTAGGAAAATTTCACTTCCTAAAGAATACAATAAATCTGAAGCTATTGCAAAAATACAAGGTGTTTTAGATCGCACAGAAGATATCAAAGTCTTAGTACACACCAATCCAAAAGTTACTAGTGTTCCTAAGAAAAAACCAGACATATTTGAATGTGGTATCGGAGGCGCAAACGCTGAAGAAAAATTAAATACTGCATTAGAGTTATTAGGTAACGAAGTAAAAGCTAGTGACATCTTGAATGAAGGTCAATTTGTTGATGCAATTGCAACTACAAAAGGAAAAGGATTCCAAGGTGTAGTTAAAAGATGGAATATTAGAATTCAATATGGTAAAGCTACTAGAAGTGGTAAAGGAAGACACGTCGGTTCAATTGGTCCTTGGACTCCAAGAAGAACTATGTGGACTGTAGCTCAAGCAGGTCAAATGGGATACCATAAAAGAACTGAATTCAATAAAAAAGTTTTAAAAATTGCATCTGCTGATGAAGTTGATCAAATCAACCCTGATGGTGGATTTATTAAATATGGTCTTGTTAAAAATGATTACATTTTAATTAAAGGTTCCGTTCCTGGACCATCCAAAAGATTAATTATTTTAAGACAAGCTATTAGACCTAGTAAAAAATCTGAGGATATACCTCAAATCAACTACATAAGTACAAAATCTAAACAAGGGGTATAATCATGAAGGCTAATGTTTATTCTATTAATGGGGAAGTAAAAGAAGAAATCGAACTTCCTGCTATTTTTGATGAAGTTTACAGACCAGATTTAATCAAAAGAGCTGTTTTATCAGCACAATCTGCTAGAGTACAACCATGGGGTAATGACCCAATGGCAGGTAAAAGAACTTCCGCTAAAGGTTGGGGTTCAGGTAGAGGTACTGCTAGAGTTCCTAGGATTAAAAATGGTTCAAGAGCAGCTTTTGTACCAATGGCTATTGGTGGTAGACAAGCTCACCCAACAAGAGCTGAGAAAAATCATCACGAAAAAATCAACATAAAAGAAAGAAGATTCGCAATCAGATCTGCTGTTGCAGCAACTACTGATAAAGAACTCGTTGCTAACAGAGGACACAAAGTCGAAGATTTAGAACAAGTTCCTATCATTGTAGAAGACGAAATCTGTTCTGTTAAAACTACTAAACAAACTCGTGAAATTTTCCAAAGTTTAGGAGTTTATGATGATATCATTCGTGCAAAAGAAGGTAAAAGAATAAGAGCAGGTAGAGGTAAAACAAGAGGAAGAAAATACAAAAAAGTAAAAGGACCTCTTTTAGTTGTTGGTGAAGATGATGGTATCAGCTTAGGTGCAAGAAACCACGCTGGTGTGGATGTTGTTGTTGTAGACAACTTAAATGCAGAATTATTAGCACCAGGTACTCACCCAGGAAGACTTACTATTTACACTAAATCTGCTGTAGAAAAGTTAGGAGGTTTATTCCAATAATTTTGGAAAATTAAGGTGATTATTATGGATTCATACTCAATTATTATTAAACCTCATGTTACTGAAAAAACCATGAACTTAATCGATGAAAATAATGAAATTACTTTCGTCGTACGTCGTAGCGCTAACAAAAAGCAAATTAAAAGAGCTTTTGAAGAATTATACGAAGAACAAGTTGCTAGAGTAAATACTCATATTACTCCAAAAGGTGAAAAAGTAGCATACATTAAACTTGTTGAAGAAGAAATGGCAGAAGAACTTGCTGTCAGAATAGGAGTATTCTAAGGAGGAATTTGAATGGGAAAACGATTAATACATCAAAGAAGAGGTAAAGGAACTCCTACTCATCGTGTTGCTTCTCATCGTTTTAAAGATAAA
>JAFRFB010000064.1 GCA_017434555.1 Methanobrevibacter sp.
TAACGCAAGTAAACCAAGTATTGGCTTATAAAGTGGATAACCTTGCAAAAAGTAGGAAAGTCCAAAGTTCGGTAGTTACTTTATAAGTTTTTATGGATGTGTTCATATGGGGCAGGCAAGCTTAACTGGGGAAGCCTTATATTATCTCATACTTGAGTAATACTAAACAAGTTGAAAGACAAGGATAGAGTATGTAGTGTAAGGTGGCAGATGATTCCGTAGTAGTGAAAAACTCTGAGCCAATGAAAGGTGGTAACATTCTGGAGGAGAAAACTCAGAAGATATTATGCAGAATGTCATAATAAGCTAGTTATAATCAAAAGTTATTTCTAGTTGCGAAGGGATGAAGATAAATCGAAGTAATCAATTTATTTTACTGAAATCATGAATTAGGTAAAGATAAAGAAAGCTGAAAAGCTGGAAGGAACGGTCACAAGGATATAAGACAATTTATCTTTATGATACGTCCGTGCCGAGAACAGTAGCTATATAAAATATTAGAATAGGTATATTGCATTTGCTAGAGACGCCATTCAATATAGCGAAACGAAGGTCGATTCATGGGAGTACAGAAACTTAAAGAGATTAGCAAAACAAAGGAGGGAAACAATGAAGAAATATTATAGTCTCATAGATAAGATATATAATAAAAATAACATTTTAGATGCTTTCAAACTTGTTAAAAAGAACAAGGGAGCTCCAGGAATAGATGGAGAGACTGTTCTTGATTTCGAGAAATTGTTAGATGATAAAATTAATGAAATTCATTGTGAACTCAAAAGTGGAAAGTATAGACCTAGTCCAGTTAAAAGGACTTATATAGACAAAGATGATGGTACAAAAAGACCATTAGGAATTCCGACAGTTAAAGATAGAGTTGTTCAACAGGCTGTAAGAAATGTTATAGAGCCGATATTTGAACCTGATTTTCATCCGTCAAGTTATGGATATAGACCAAAACGTTCCTGCCAAATGGCAGTTGCGAAAGCAGAGAGTTTTACAAATCGTTGGGGATTAAAGTATGTAGTAGATATGGATTTGTCAAAGTGCTTTGACACACTTAATCATGATATGATAGTAGATTGTGTTAATGAAAGAATTAGTGATGGAAAAGTATTAAGACTAATCAGAGCATTTCTTGAAAGTGGAATATTGGAAGATGGTGCTTTTTCAGAAACTACAATAGGCAGTCCGCAGGGAGGAGTTATTTCTCCGTTACTTATGAATATATATATGGATAAATTTGACCAAAAGATGAAAAGCTTGAATATTAGGATTGTAAGATATGCAGATGATATTTTGATTTTTGCAAAATCGAAACGCGAGGCTGGCAGATATAAAGAAATTGCCACTAAAATATTAGAGCAAGAACTAAAACTAACAGTGAATGCGAAAAAGACTCATATAACAGATAATAATAAGGGAATATCATATCTTGGTTTTATTATCAAAAAGAAATATATATCTATACATCCGAAAAGAATTAAGAAATTGAAGGAGAAAATTAGAAAA
>JAFRFB010000132.1 GCA_017434555.1 Methanobrevibacter sp.
ACGGCAACAATCACTAGAGAAGAGACGAGTTTAACTAGGTTTAAAACTCCGGCGCGGACTCTTTTAGATAAAGTTAACTTTAGGCACATTTTACCTCCTTAGATAGTTTTAAGATAAACCGCGAGAGAAAAAATAGCAATCTTAAGCACTTTTTTTATTTTTCGAGGGGATTTATAATGGAGGTAGTAGGAGGAAATATGAGAGAGAGATTTTTAGCTAAAGAGACGGGGAAAGTTCCGAGTTGGGATGAATATTTTATAGGTATTGCAGAAGAGGTCGCGAAGCGTTCAAAAGACCCGTCGAGCAAAAACGGGTGCGTTATAGTTGATTCAAAACATCGCCCAGTTTCTTTTGGGTATAACGGCGCAATCCAAGGAGCAGACGAGTCGAAAATGACGCTAAGCGAACGCCCGATGAAATATTATTTTTCAATTCACTCGGAAATGAACGCGGTTTTGTTCGCGGGAAAAGATTTAACGGGATGTACGATTTATAATACGATTGCGACGTGTGAGAACTGTTTAAAATATTGTTTGCAGGCGGGAATCAAGAGATTTGTTTATAAAGAACTTAGGGTTCATTCGCATAAAACCGACAATTCAAAATCAATGACTAATATTGACACAGACGAGGCGGTGATTAGACTACTCGCCGCCTGTCCGGACGTCAAAACTTTAAATATTTCTAACGGAAAAAGTTATACGGAGGACATTCTCGCGCAATATAAGCCGGGGAGCGCGGAGAGAGAACGACTGCTAAAATGGGTTTAGCTAGGGTTGGGGAGTTGAGGGTTTGAAGTTTTTTAGAGCTTACCAGTCAATCGGAGTGAGATGATGCGCGGAGAGATAGGCGTTGGTTTTTGAGAAAGGTTTACTACCAAAGAAGCCGGCATGAGCCGAGAGCGGAGAAGGGTGGGCAGATTCGAGGACGAGATGTTTCCTAGAGTCGATTAGGGGCTTTTTTGAGCGGGCGTCGCGCCCCCAAAGAATAAAGACGAGATTTTCTTTATTATCGTTAAGATATTTGATAGTTGCCTCGGTAAAAATCTCCCAACCTTTTCCTCGGTGAGAGCCGGCTTTGTGCGCCTCAACGGTTAAAACATTATTGAGGAGAAGGACGCCTTGTTCCTTCCAAGCGTTTAGGTTGCCGGTTCGACGCTTGTGCGTTCCGAGGTCAGCTTCAATTTCTTTATAGATGTTGATTAAACTCGGGGGGATTTTTTCGGTCGGCGGGACGGAAAAGGCGAGACCGTGGGCAGCGCCGGGGGTATGATAAGGGTCTTGACCGAGAATAACGACCTTTACTTTTTCGAGGTCGGTCGAAAAAGCGTTAAAGACGAGGGCTTTTGGCGGAAAAATCGTCTTTTTCTCATATTCTTCTTTTGCTTTAATGCGGTCTCTTTTACCCCATGCACCAACAAAACCAATAAATGCCCCTACAAGAAGAATAAGTATTGTTGAAGTAATTATTCCAGTTTCTGTTGCGAAAAATCCTGAAAATGTTCCTAATGTTCCTTGAAATGCTAAAATAACAATAGGTGTTGCAGCAACAGCACCAAGGATAGCCCCGTATTTAATGTTTTTAGCCGTATATCCAACATATATTATTCCAATGGCTGAGAATAAGTATAACCATTCATAGCCATGTGATGCGACAATAATTATTGCAGCGGTTATTGCTGCACCAATAATCAATGATTTCCAATCGATATCAGTAAATAACTCCATATTTTTTCCCCTAATCTTTTTTTGATGAAATAAGTCCGCCTACTGCTCCTGTAATTCCCATCACTATTGCATAGTAAATGATTTCTTTTGCCACTTCAATCAAACTGGCGATTCCGGAAACTGTAAAACCGGTAAGTCCTCCCAGAATTCCACTAGCACTACTTCCTACTGTAACAAGTATGATGAAAAGTACCGCAGATACTATTGTACCGAATGCTCCGGCAACTGCTGCATTCCAAAGTCCTCCAAATGCTCCGGAATGAGCAATATAACCTACAATGAATCCGACAATTAACAATCCTATAAATTCATAATGTCCGAAGAATAGTTGAACAAACATTGCTAATATAAAACCAATAATCACTGCTCTCCATTTAGTCATTATTTCACCTTTTAGAATTTAATTAGAATATTATTTTTTATAAGGTTATTTATATTTTTTTATTATTAAATATTATTTGTTAATACAAATCCGTTAATTTATCTTTAATCTGTTCGAGTACTGCAAGGTGCATTCTTTTTGTAAATTCTGCTCTGTCGTTTTGATTTAAAACGTCAAGGTATCCTTGTGAAACTAGATTGAATGCGAATGGTGTTGGAATTACAGTATTGATTGTTTTTATTTCCATATCTTCTGATGCAATCCATTCTATTACTTTTTGTGCATTTTCAATGTCCATATAATCTTCTAGAGCTTCTCTTTTAGCTTCTTTTAATATTGAGAAATTTTCATCCATTTCCTGAACGAATTTAAGTAATATCTTTCCCCGGACCTGCTGGCGACCAACGGATTTCGATTCTCCCTTATATCTTCTGAGTGTCATTAATGAACGTCCGGCGCAGTGTCTGAATCTGCTTGCTAAGGTTTCGGTCTTTTCAAGTGACTGCGTAAGTATCGGACGGAAATTTTCCGGAGTCAATTCCTTAAACGATTCGAGTCCCCCAATTTTACTGTCTGAACTTAAGTAAAATCCATTGTCTGATATAGATATCGTGACATTCATATTGTATCTTCTTGCTACCAAGTAAGCTACTGCACGGGAGAGTGCATCATTTACCTTTCTTCCGAATAAACTATGAAATATTACAAAGCGTCTTCCACCAAAACCACGGTAATATTCTATCAGCATTTTCCTATTGCTTGGAATCTGGGCATACTTGAACTGTTCAACAAAATATTCATATATTGAATTTGCCGCAAAATCATCAACATAAAGATAATCGTATATGAATTCCATAATTTCCTCTTTGCTTCTTCTGTATTGAAACATTGAATCCATATGTGCCCTGAAACGCTGTATATCCATTGCCAAATCAAAAGATAATGGCAATTGCTGTGAAAACCAGGACGGTATCGTTGGTGGTCCGCTGGACGGTGAAACATTGATTGTCATTCCTTTTCCATAATTGAATCTATAGGTAGTTCCTCCTAAAACAAAAGTATCTCCCTTTTTAAGCCTTTCCATAAATTCAGCTTCAATCTTACCGACAGTTTCTCCATCACATTTAACTAAAACTCCCGAACTGTCCGGAATAGTGCCGATATTTGTTGAATAAAGCATTCTTGCCAATTTGCCCCGTTTACCAAATGTTTTTTTATCATAATCAATCCAAATCTTAGCATAAACATATCTCTCTTCGAGCTGAGGATATTCTCCAGCCATATAACTTAAAACATCCTCATAATCGTCTCTTGATAAGTCTTTATAGCAATAGCTTTTTCGAATGACGTCATATGCATAATCAATATCCCATATGTTTTCAATACTCATTCCATAAATGTGCTGTGCCAAAACATCCAAACAGTTTTTTGGAATTTGTATCTTGTCGATTTTTCCCTCTTTGGCATTCTTTAAAAGGACTGAACATTCAACCAGATCATCCCTGTCTGTTACAATGATTTTTCCCCTTGACTTTTCATGTAGCCTGTGTCCGCTTCGCCCAATCCTTTGAAGTGCACGTGAAACGGATTTTGGAGAGTTAATGAGCACCACCAAATCAATGTATCCGATGTCAATACCAAGTTCCAGTGAAGTTGATGATACAACTGCCTTAAGTTTTCCTTCTTTTAATTTGTTTTCAGTTTGAAGTCTGACGGATTTTGAAAGGGAAGAATGGTGCGCCATAATGTTTTCATCATTATAGTTCATTGGAAACATCTTTTTCAGGTTATAGACGAATCTTTCGGTTCCGCTACGGGTATTTGTAAAGATTAATGTTGTCTTGTTTTCCTGAATCAGATCATCAAGGAGGCTGTATGTTCCCATTCTGGTGTCTTCTTCATCTGCAATCGTAATATCACTTACCGGACTCATGACTTCCATTTCCAAATCCTTTAAATAATTGATATTGACGACTTCACATTCTCTTTCAACCCCATATTCATATCCGACTAAAAAACGTGCGATTTCATCCAGTGGACTGACTGTTGCTGAAAGGCCGATTCTTGTAAAATTACCTACTAAATGCTGTAATCTTTCCAATGATAAGCTTAAGTGAACTCCACGCTTATTTTCGGCCAAAGAATGAATTTCATCAATAATGACATATTTGACATGGCTTAATTTCTCCCGGAACTTCGGAGCAACAAGAAGGATGGACAATGTCTCTGGTGTAGTAATCAGAATGTGCGGCGGAACTTTAAGCATTTTCTGCCTTTGGTATTGGGTTGTATCTCCGGTTCTGACTGCTTTTCTAATGCCTAAAGGTTTACCTGCAATTTCTTCAATTTCACGAAGGGGTTCTTCTAAGTTTTTCTCGATATCATTGTCAAGTGCTTTTAGGGGAGAAATGTAAATACAATAAACCTTATCCTCAAGCTGTCCTTTTTCGGATAATGTTGTAAGCTCACTGATAATCGATAAAAATGATGTTAATGTTTTACCGGAACCTGTCGGTGATGAAACTAAAATGTTTTTGTTTTTGTGGATTTCTACAATTGATCTTTTCTGTGCAGGCGTAAAATCATCAAATTTGTTGTCAAACCATTCTCTCACCCAGGGATGCAGGGTTTTGTATATGGCCTTTTTTGAATAATTTTTTGTCTGCTCATGAATCATAGTAATCAATTTATTTTGTCTTAAAGATTATATATTTACGAAATACTAATAATTAATATATTGATATTAGAGGTTATAAAAATGTCTAATTTAACAATGACTGAAGCGATTGAAAATCTTCAAAACGAAGATGTAAGTATTAGAAAAGAAGCTATTGAATCATTAATTGGCGTAACTGATGAAGCAGCTATTGACCCATTGATTGAAGCTACAACAGATGAAAGTGCACAGGTAAGATTTAAAGCTGCAGAAATTTTAGGAAATATGGGTAATGTTGCATTTGACAGATTGGTTTCTAAATTCACATCCGAATCCGGTAAAAATAAAAGATTTTTAGCATTCGCTTTAAAAGAAACTAATAATGAAAAAGCTATTCCCCTATTTGCCGAAGCAGTAAGTGATGAAGACTTTGGTGTTAGAAAAGTTTCAATACGTGCTTTGGGTGAACTTCAGGCTAATGATTACTTGGATGTAATTGCTAAAGGATTGGATGATGAAGATTGGGGAGTTAGATTAGCTACTATTCACGCATGTGCTGATTTGGCTAGTGATGAATCAATTGCATTAATTAAAAAAGCAAGAAGAGCAGAAAAAGATGAAGACTTTAAAAAATCTTGTAAGAAAGCTCTTAAAAAGGCTGAAAAACTTCAAAAAGCTAAATCTGAAGGAAAAGTTGTTGTCAGTACAATTCCAATGAAAACAATCAAAGATATGGAAAAAACCAATCCTCAAAAGGCAATAAAAGAATATGAAAAATATGTTCAAGCAGAAAGTGATAAGGACGCCCCATATAAAAGATTAGCTGTTTTATATAGAAAATTAAATGATTATGATGCTGAAGTGGCTGTTTTAGAAAAAGCTATTAATGTATTGTCCGAAAAAAAACCTGGAAAAGAAAAATGGTTTGTTGACAGATTAAATAAGATGAAATAATTATTTTTCAATTATTTCATACAAATCATTTCTTTTATTTTTCAAAATAGGAATTTCATTCCTTACTTTTTTTATTTCGTCTAAATCTATTTCAACAATTTCGAGTTCTTCTTTTTGGCCTAACTGACAGATTACTTCGCCCCACGGGTTGACAACAATTGAATGGCCATAGCTGTGATAGCTTGCATCTTCATTCAATGCAGGAGCAACGCCAACACAAAATACCTGATTATCCAAGGCTCTTGACCTAAAAAGAAGTTCCCAGTGGGCTGGTCCTGTTGTCATATTAAATGCTCCAGGATAGAACAGTATTTCAGCGCCTTTTTCGACATTTATTTGGGCTAGTTGGGGAAATCTAACGTCATAACATATTCCAAGCCCGATTTTTCCAAAATCACATTCACATACGTTAAATTCATTTCCCGGCGTTAATGTGTCTGATTCTTTAAAATAGATTCCTCCTTTAACATCAACGTCAAACAAATGCATCTTTCTGTGTTTTGCAATTATTTCACCCTCTTTATCAAAGAGGTAGCTGGTATTAAATATTTCAGAATCTTCTTTTTCAGGTATTGATCCTGCTAAAATATAGCTTTCATTTTCTTTTGCTAATTTGGAAATGGCATTAAGTGTAGGGCTTGTATTTTCTTCTTCTGCGTATTCAATGAATTTGTCATTGGAATATGGGCAGTTAAACATTTCTGGAAGAACAATAAAATTAGAATTTAAACTAGCAGCCTCATTTATCATTGAAGTTGCTTTTAATATGTTTTTTTGCTTATTGTCAACTACATTCATTTGACATAAAGCTATCTTCATTTTACTCATTGTATACTAAAAAAAATTAAATTGAAGAGTATGAAGTTAATTCATACTATCCAATATGTACTGATTGCAATACAGATTCAATTTCACTGGATGTTGTATCATTCAGTGTTTTTCCATTTACTTTAAATACATATAAGTTACCGTTATTGAGTAAGGATACATATCTTGTAAATGTACCGTCAGCATTTTCCAAAATAACATTAGATGTATTTTTTCCATCAATTTGGAGTGGTAGAATTGTATTTACATAATCACCATTTTCTTGAGCAGAACTTATTCTTTGAGTATTTATTTCATATATTGATGAAAATTCACTAGTAACGTTATAATACTCTATTTCAGTACCATTACTACCTTCGAAAAAGATTGCACCATAATGTAATTCATCACTTCCATTCACATCTTTCCAATTGGATGGGTATGAAAATGAAGCATTAGCATCTGTAAACTTATTTAATCCATCAACTTTAGTTGAATTGTCGGTAGTTGGTCCTGTAGCTATAATTATACCAATTACAATTAAAGTAATAAGCAATATGGCTCCAATAACAATTTTATTTTCTTTAATAATTTCAAGTGTACTTTGTTCATTTCCACTTTTATTAATTATTGGCCTATCTTCAAAGATATCCTCTTGCATAGGAGCTTTTACTTTAGGTTTTGGAAATTTATATCCACAATTTCCACAAACCGGAGCACCATCATAACTAGGATTTCCACATTCAGGACATTTTTTCACAGATTAACCTCCATTAAAATTTAATTATATTACTTATAATATTTAAATTATAATATAATATTGGAGATATGATACAATGTCTGATGATAATAAGATTAATGTTAATGATATTAATTATGCAGTTTATAAGTTAGGAAATTGGAAAAACGAATATGAAATTAATCAAATTGGTTTATCAAAAGAAATTCCTGTTACAAAACCAACAATAACTCATATAAAATTCAGTATGGATGAAATCAGAAATTCTCAGTTTGATATTTCAAATAAAACAGTTAACGGTTTTGTAGCTATTGCTTTTCAATTGAACCCTAAAATCCAGGAAATGGAACTGGAAGATGTTATTGAACTTGAACAAAAAGAATTTGACAATATTATTGATGAATTGGATAATCTGGAGTTATTGGATGAAAATTCAACAATAGATTTGGATGATGAAAATTATCTCATTTATAAATTGGAAAAGGAATGTCATGTAACAACTTCAATTCCCGCCAATGAACATACTAAAAAATATTATGAAGATGAAATGAAAAGAATTGATGATGCGGTTTTAAATTAAAATGCATCCAATGTTATTTTTTTGTCTCTTTTCAATTCTCGAGGAGGTTCGACGCTGACAAATTCAATGCCTTCCTCTTCAATCATTTCACGGGCATCTTCCATAAGTGATGGTGCAACAAGCACTCCTCGTATTTTCTTTTTTTGAGCCTTGCATTCTTTCAGATAATCATTGTCGGTATTTTCTAAATCCTGCAGGTATCTTCTGATTTGCTTTACAGCATTAATTCCAGCTTTACGGGCTTTCAGTTCCAGAACCATTAAATTTCCGTCACTGTCTTTTCCTAAAATGTCAATAAAACCATGTTCGACACTATATTCTCTTGTTTTTGGTGTAAATCCCTCTTCAATAAGATGAGGTCTTTCCATAATCATATCGCTCATGTCTTTTTCATATCCTGCCTGTTCAAGCTCTTCAAAGTCTTCAATATTAGCATAACTGATAAACTGGATTTGTCTTACTTCAACGCTTAAAAATTCTTTAGGGGTTCGTCTATGGCTTTCAAGGATTAATCTGTCCCCGCTTAAATAAGATCTTGTTTTTGATTTTGGAGGCTGCCAATTAACGGGTTCCACTTTTTTGTCCTGATGTATTAAAAAAGAACCATCTGGCTTTATTAATATTATACGTTCTCCCCAATTAAGCTGACTTAAAGCACGTCCTTCATATTCAACTCTGCAGCATGCAAAAATAGTTATTGTCGCTCTTTTACGCAAGGCCTCTTCAACTAATTCATATGCTTTTTCACATTCGGGTTTTTCAAGAATTTTATATTTCATTACTTTTTACATTGGTTAGATTAATTTAAATATTTTGTTTTAAAAAATTATTTTTAGGAAATTAATAGTGGGATTTAAAATGTGTGAAGATGAATATTTTGAAGAAAAAAGAGAAATGTATGTGATGGATTCATTCGAATTTTCAAATGGGGAAGTTTTAAATGATGTTGATGTGGAGTATATGACATTCGGAACTCCAAAGTATGATGGAGATATTATTACAAATGCAATAATTTATTGTCATGGTTCTTTAGGCAATTTCACATCAGCAAAAAAGATATTTCCATTAATGTATGAAAATGCCCCATTTGATGAAAACAAATATTTTTTCATATCCATTTCAGCTCTTGGATCTCCTGGCTCCTGTTCACCATCTTCAACTAATTTAAAGAATAAATTCCCCAAATATTCTATTGAAGACGTGGTAAACTTTCAAAAACAATTTTTAGCCGAAAAATTTAATTTAACTCATGTTTTGGGTATAATCGGAAATTCCATGGGAGGTTTTGTCGCTTTGACTTCAGCTATTTTATATCCTGATTTCGCAGATTTTATAATCCCCGGTGTCAGCAGTTATAAGGTTGCAGGCCATGATTATATCTTATCTAAATTTGTAGATGAAATAATCACTTCTGATGAAAACTATGAAAAAGGAATTGCCAATGCATCACTTGAAAGAACATTAAAACTGGCCAGTTTGGCGGAATTTAATTTTGGTCTTTCAAAAGAGGCATTGAGAGCCACTCCAAAAGAGGAATTGTCTCAAAGCTTTGAAGAGTTTGGAGAAGAAAGCCTATTTTTGGATATTTATGATGTTAAGTATTGCAATGAGGCATGTATGAATTATGATGTTGAAAAAGATTTGGGAAAAATCACATCTAAGGTTTTTATTATTTCATGTACTCAAGATCCTCATTTTCCACCGGAACTTGATGGCATTCCAATGTCTGGGATGATTAATGACTCCGAACTGATTATTATGGATTCTGAATTGGGTCATTTGTGCTTTAACGAACTTGAAAATATCTCTGATGAGTTATCTAAGTTCATGAAAGAATTTGAGGTGTAACATGATTGTAAAGATTAAAAACTTTGATGAAAACGCTGAAATGCCATATATTGATTATGAAGTTAGAGGATTACTTCAAATTCAGATGGATTTTTTAAATGAAAATCTGGAAGAGGAAACCTCTATTGATGAGGATATTTTTAATATTCGGCTTTATTTTGAGGATTTTTTCCCTTTTCAGAGTGAAGTTGCTAAAATAAGATTGGATGACTTTATTGCCCGTGAAGAAATAGAAATGAATGTTTTTCTTTCTAGTTTTTTAGAGGATATGTAATCATCCTTTATAATATACAGAATTATCATTTTCATGAAAATATTTTAGGGGTCTGAATTTTTTTGATATGAATTTCACTTAATTTTTCTTATTTTTTTAATATTGGATAATGGTTAGTTTTAGTTTCTAAAAATACATTTGTACAATTATTAATTTTTAAAAAGGGTACAGTAATATCGTTA
>JAFRFB010000003.1 GCA_017434555.1 Methanobrevibacter sp.
AAATCGGAGAGCTGGTAATGGAGCATCTTGAAAAGACGGATCAAATCGCTTATGTCCGTTTTGCTTCTGTGTATCGGCAGTTTGCAGATGTGCAGAACTTTATGCAGGAACTGCAGCGGATCATGGCCAACAATAAGTCGGAAGAGGCGAAGAAGTAAATTTGAAACCATTATTAAAGATATTAATGGGCTTGTTTTTGTGAACACATTTATATATGATGTGGAATAGATAATATAAACAGAGAAAGGTGATTAATTATGAAAACAGATATTAATGAATTCTTAAATGAACAAATTGAAATGGTTGAAGAACTTTGCGGTGAATTAACCACTATTGAAAAAGAAAACTTAAAAAATGACTTCTTTAGGAAATTTGAAAACATTGCATCTGAACTGCACGTTGATGTGGATTTAATCTTAGATGATTTTGATTTGATGATTCCGATTTATGAGTCTGATTTTGATATGGAGGTTGCTGTTGAGGTTATTGGTGTGAATTAAGAAAATATTCACACTATTATTTTTTTTTATTGGGTGGTTCTTAGTATGTTTGAGTCTGAATTAGAATTAGTTGAGGATTTAATTAAAGGATACGGTGAAAGTATCTCATTAGGTGATTTACGAGATGATTTACTTGAACATGAAAAATATTATACTACTGTGGATGTGGAACCTGAAGTAATTAATATTTATCATGTGAGTACTGGGTATCAGATTGTTAATGAAAACCGTGTACTCGGCGTGGCAGATAATTTTTATGATGTTTGTAGTATTATACGTTCATGGTGCAATCGTAATGGTATAAGTTTACGAGATATAGTAATTGACGGCGACTGCATATAATTTAAACATTTTATAATCCTTATTTTTTTTAGTATATGTATATTTTTCATGGGAATATGCAATCCCTTTAAATATTAAAGCTAATTTCAATATTGTCACTAGTATTGTTTCAATTATAATAACTCCAACAGTTACACTCATTGACAACTGGGTTTATATAACTGATTTAAATAATCAAAAAATATATTTTATAGAAATTACTGGAGTTGAATCTGATGGTTCAACCATGTTACTTAATAGAGCCACTACTTATGGGGCTGATAGGTCAATGTATATGTCTACATTTGTTTCTGCAATAGTTCTAGTTAAATATCAGTCAAAAGATGGAATAACCTTATTTAATGAAATTCTTGAAAAATAAATAATATTCATGGGAACATACAAACCATTTAAATATTCATGTAAATTATGATATCAATTTATTAAGATGTATAGATTTAAATATCATAGATTGTATTATTATGAAATTCACTGGTAATGAATTCATTAGTTATAATACAAACCCATTTACGTATACTGGAATAATAACTATTGATTGGGGGGATAACACAATAGAAACATATGCTGGTGGAGCATTAACTCACACCTATGCTTCAAATGATAATTATACTATAATAATAACTGGAAATATTAGTGCGATAAATAACGCAACCAGATATTCAGATAGTACCCTCACAGCAGGTGTTTTTAGAGTAAATGGATTAAACTATGTGAGCCTACCATCAAGTATTATAAGTATAGGTGACCTTAGTTTTTACAATAATACTGATTTAACAGAAATTTATCTATCCAAAAACATCATGACTTTAGGTGGTAATTTGTTTAGGGGTTGTACTAATCTGTCTGAGATTATATTCCCACCAAATGTTACAGAAATACCAAAGTATTGTTGTTATAACTGTAGTAATTTAATTAGTGTTGTGTTGCCACCTAACTTAATTACTTTTACAGACTATAACTGTTTTTCTAATTGTGATCTCCATAGCCTAGATGTTCCTAAAACAGTTACAAACATTAAGTATTCCTATTTTAATAATAATAGTAATTTAACAAATGTTATTTTAAATTGGGATACTTCTGAAACAATATTAACCTTAGGTGATTCTAACTGGAACAATAACGTCTGTTCTACAACTATATTTAGCATACCTCCAAATACCACCATGTTATATTATAAGAAGGGATATTCTTTAAGCCAATTAATTGAAAGAGAAGTTTAGTTTTTGAAACATCATTTTTTTTATGATGATGCTTCAACTAACTTACTAGCAGGGTATCCTTTTGCAGTGTATAAATCAGCAGTATTCGGTGGAATAGTAAAAGAGCCAATACTATTACTATTATATGCCCATCGATCAGAGTATTGCAGGATAGTTGATGAATCAGTCCAATTAAGAATTACATTAGCGTAATTACCCATTAATGCTTTTTCACCAATACTTATGACAGTATTAGGAATATTTATACTAGTTACATTTGCACATCCCATGAGAGCATATGTTCCTATACTGGTTATTGCAGGGAAACTAACAGTATTTATAGTACATGCAAGCTGGGTATTGTATGAATCATAGAATAATGCATTATTTGTACTACAAGATTTTATACTTTTAATATTCCCGATTATTTCTATGGTATAATTATCACTAGTATTATATGTATGACTTATTGAATTGTCCTCATATGTATCTGTATTTCCATCACTCCAATCAATTATAACAACACCAGAGTGCCTTATTTTATTGTTTAATATTAATTTATTTCCTGTGAATTCTATTATGAAACTGATAATATTAACGGATAAATTACTACTAACAAAATCATAGTATTTTGCGTGAATATATAAAGTAGACGTATGTTCCCATGAATAAGATACGTTGCATGTACCATTACTATCTGTGGTTGCTGTTCCGATGATATTATTGTCGTCGTCGATGAAGTCTATGTTTTTACCGGTGATTGGGTTGTCGTTTTCATCGGTGAGTGTTGCTGTGAATGTTACTAGTTCGTTAACGTTGGCTGTGTTTTTATCACTGGTTAATGTGAGGTTTATTGGGTTTACGGTTAAGTTAACTGTGTTGCTGGTACAGGTTTGGTAGTCGTCGGTTCCTTCGAATACTGCAGTTAATACTTGACTTCCACTGGTGGTTGGTATGTGGTTGTAAGTGTATGCTCCGTTACTATCTGTGTATATGGTTGTTATTAGTTGGTTGCCGTTGTAGATTTTTACTGGTGCATTTTTCAAGTAACCTTCCAAGTCAATATTAGCTACTGTTTCATCATCTTTATCAGCTTCTAATACTCCACTTAGGGTGCATGTGTCTCCTACGTAGCATGTATTTTGTGTGCTTGTTAGGTTTATATGTGTGTATACGTCTATTCCTCCGACACTTGCTTCAATATCTAATACTTTGTTTATTAATGTTGTTAGTCCTTCATTTGCTGATGCTGTTACTCCTTTGGTTTCTAAGTTAGTTGTTAATAATTGTCCGGCAGTGTAAATGTTTTGTGCATGACTGTTATTATTGATGTTTAATGTTATTGTGTTACTTCTATGTTGTGTTTCGTTTTGTTCTTCTGTTTGTATTAGTAGGTTTATTGTTCCGGTGGTTTGTGGGTAGTATTTGTATATTAGTATGCCGTTTGTGATGTTATCGGTTAGGTCTTCTATTAGTGTTAATGTTTCATTAGTTATACTGTATAGTTTGTATTCTGTGTAGGTATTGGTGAGTTCTGAGACATCACAGATTAGTGTTACTGCGTGTCCTAGTTTTAAAGTTGATATATCATTGTTTAAGGTTATGTCGGTTAGTATTGTCATATTTTTTGTTCTCCTTTTGTAGGGGGTTATTTTTGTGAGTATTTAATAAATACTTGTTGTTTTATCTATAGTTTTGGTATGATACTTGACAGTAAAGTTTATATATTATTTGTTTATGGGTAAGAGTCAATATTGATAATATCCTATTGTTAATAGTAAAACAACTGGATATTATGTGAGTATTTATTAAATACTCATATTTTAGTGGAGTTTCGTTTTTTGTAGTGTATTGTTTTTCTTTTTATTATTATTTTTTTAACTTTTTAACCATAAAATTTATATAGTAGTTTAGTATATATTATAATTGTAGGATGAAAAAAAATAAATTGGTTGAATTGAAAAATTAAAAACAAATCTTTTAAGTTCAAAAATATAAAATTTAATAATTCTTTCTCCAAATAATCAAAGGATTAAAATTATTTTTTCAATTTAAATAACCATTTTATTTAACCTTCCTACAAGAAAAAGATAAAACCCAAAAAGAAGGAGTGTGAAGACAATAAAACACAATAAACTTTTAAAAATAATAGGAGAATGTGATGCGCTATGAGTTACATTGCACAAATAGAAAACAATATTCATGGAGGCAAATACAATTGGAGATTCCAATCAGTAGCTCAAGAATTACTGCAAGCTGAAGGTAAATGTCAAGTCTGTGGATCCAAGCAGGATTTGGAAGTGCATCATATAGTGCACGGTAAAGTATACGATAAAAGCTACACTAATCCCTCAAATATTATAGTATTATGTAGGGATTGTCATACACGATATCACAGGGCATATGATACAGTGAATGCTAAAACTTTCATTGAGTTTGTTAAACGTAGAAATCATAGTACATTACAAAGTAAAGTGAATAAACTAACACATGAGAATAAATTATTACAAAAAAGAGTAGACTTAAGGATGTGAAACGAATGACTATTACTGATTTAATGGAGAAAGAAATAGAAACTAAAAAGAAGTTAACCAGTGAATTACAGGGTAAATTAGATGAATTAACCGAATTAGAATTGAATATTGCATGTGAGAAAAATAAGATTTTGAATGATCCTTTGATTGGTGAGAAAATTGAGGGTCGTGTAACTGATAAATCCAAGGATGCATTTGTTGCTAAAAGTTTAGAAAAAGAAAACAATAAAAAAACTTGGTTGCAGAATGATATAAGTAAAATTAAGCAGGATATTGGTTTGTGTGATGATACTATTCGTTTGTATAAATATGTTATTCGTGAGAAGGAGTTGGGTGTATGATTGATTGGATTCATGTTTGCTGTAATACTATTGAAAATATTAGTATTAGTTTGTATGTTAATAATAATAAGAAATCTTATCAGCGAATAAGTATGCTTAATGAGGATACAGGTGAAAGGATTCAAAAGGATATTATTGCACCTGTTGATTTCCACACAGTAATCTCCACAATATTATATAGTACAAGTTTGGATGAGGTTATTACTGGTTTTAATGATACATGGGCAAGTAATGTTCTAGAGGAAATGATAAATAATATTAAAAATTAATGGGGAAAATTGAGTAGACAAATACATAAAGGACGATACATCTACGAGTTCCAACACCTCGTACCCAGATTATTACGGGAGAATAAGGAATGTTTTATATGTGGGTCATCTGAGCATTTGGGTCCGCATCATTTGAAAAAGGTTAAACCCAGTAAAGAGTTATATGCTAACGAGGATAATATTGTGATTATTTGCAAAACATGTCATAATCGGTATCATAATCAGTATAAACGGGTTAATCCTAAAACATTCCTTTTATTTGCTCGTAAAATGTGGAATAAACAAGGAGATTCTTTGAAAAGGGAACGTAATATGTATCGTAATAAGTATAAGAAATGTAATAAAATTGTAGTGGAGGATAAAATGAATGCATTAATGATGAAACAGATTAGGGGTTTGCCAGTTATTGAATCTTATAGTGATTTTGTTGATGCTTATAATGATCATTTGGTTAGTGTTGCTAGTATTATTCAGGTGATTGGTGATGCTAGGTATAGGCGTTATCGTAAAGAAGCTTTGGGTAAAGGTGATATTCAGCAGAGACCTTATGGTTTAAGATTCGGACACTAAATTATTATGTTTTTTTTGCCGATGATACATTTTACTAAAAAAAATAGTGTTTTTTTTTTAGTTTTTTTTTATTATTTTATTGGATTAATGATAGCTTTTAAAATATAATATGATTGATTTATAAATTTAAATAAAAACGATTTTCAGAAAAACATATGTCTTAATAAATTCCGATTAAAATATTCAAGCTTATAATCCTGAAATAATAAAAAATTGAACTCTTTAGGGTGTGTGGAGGCTTATTTTTTTCTTTTTTCATGGTCTGCATTTATATATGATGTCGACCAATATAATAATAGATGAATACAAATGTATTCATATTAACCCAAAAAGAAAAGGAGACAATTAAAATGAACTTAAAAGAATTCGCAAACGAAATAAGAAACTCAACTGAATTAATCGTAACTGAATATGATAACATAATCAAAGTAGAAGCATTAGAATTAGAATTAAACCACGAATTAGAAGAAGTACTCGCAAATGTTCAATTCATGGATAATCTCAAATTAGAAAAACTTGACGTATTATCCGCAGTAATAAGTGAAGTATGAATAATCTTCTACATTTTATTTTTTTTTATATTAGGGTGTGTGATTTGTATGATTGATTGGGAAACTGAAGAAAAAATATTAAACCTTAGAAATGAAATCAGCCGTGAATTAAAATTATCTGCAATGAGTTATACTGACTTTAATCGTTTTATTGTAATTGAAGATGGTGATGGTTTGGAGGAGTTAGTTCAGGTGAAAGAGGTTACTTTTGAGGCTGAACCTAATACACGGGTTGGTGCTGTTGAGAGGATTATACATGATTTCACTGAGAGGTTGGGTTGGGAGTATGTTAGTACTTTCAAGCAGTCTTGGGTTGATTCTTGTATTTTGTATCATATTTATTTTAAATTTTAACTTTCCTTTTTTTTGGTGGTGGTTATGGTTATGTTTTCTTGTAAGCAGTGTTATTTTAATGTGGTTGATGATGCTTGGTGGACTGTTGATGAGTATGGTGTTTGTTGGGGTATTGGTTTGACTCCTGAGGAGTCTATAAGTGAGGCGGAGTTTTTAGGTTTGGATTGTAGTGATGTTTTTATTGATTATTCTTAAATTCTTTTTTTCTTTTTATTAGTGTTTTTTTATTTTTTATACCATAAAGTTTATATAGTAGTAAAACTAATATAAGTATAGATGAATACAATTGTATTCAACTAAACCCAAAAAAAATAAGAGGAGACAAGAAAAAATGAACACAAAAAATTTAACTACAAACGAATGCGGAAACTGCGGACACCACGACGGATGCATCTGTATAAACATCCAAAGCCCAAACTACGGCAACGATGAAATAATCGTCGACTGCGAATACTTTGAGGGAGGCTACTAAATATGATCCCTCAAAACTTTAATAATTGTCATAGTAAATGGGGAGCACATCCAGAATACACTTACTACACCAGACACTACGGAGAAATCATCAAAGTACATGAGGACGGTTCATGTGATATTAAAACAAAACCACTATTAAGTTATGAAGAAGGTGAAATCATCCGTAATGTCAACTTATTTTATGTTGACCCGTGGAATGAAGACCGCAGAGACATGATCATAGACCGTCTTAAAAAAAATATACGAGTTGGTTGTTGGGTGGAATTAATGGAGCAACGCAACCTATTCTATATCTACACATGGGAGAAAAAATATCGCTATGGAGAATTTAAGTATGTTTTCAAAAGCGGTAGTCCACATCAAGGACCACGTAAAAGATTCTTAATTGAACGAGTCTGGACAAGTGAAGAAAAAATGAATAATGGAAGATGGAATCACTAAACTAAAAATAGTGCAAAAATAATAATGGGGATAGTGTTATGGTTTGTAAATATTGTGCAACTTGTGAAAAAGAAAATATTGATGATATCTGTTTACATGCAGACAGAGACTGCTACGATGATTGCAGTTTCTGTTTAATTCATGATTATTGTAAATACGAGGGGTGATAGAATTGATGAGGTTTGAGGAAGAAATTTTTGGTTGTATGGAGGATTATCCGTTAAAAACGGATACTCCACCAGAAGACATTAATGTAAATGATACTGCTTTTTTAGTAAATAGTAACTGTGAATTTAGTTATGATAATATTACTGGTTATTTTCAAGAGGATTTATTATATTGTATTATTTGTGATTTAGAGTTCATTGACTCTGATTTATCCGAATATAGAGTGGAGAAATCCTGTAATGGAGGCTGTTATGCTTATGCAAGAGCAAGAATTAAAAGAATTAAAGAAATCACATACTAATATTTTAAGAGTACAACAGGATAATGATGGTGTGTGGAATGTTGGATCATATACTAATAAAGACTATGATTTAAGCTTATTACATGCAACACGATTAGCTAGTAAACAATATAATCATGATTGTATTATAGTTATGGAGTATTTTAATGGTTATTATCGTAAATATAGTTCTGATGGTGAGTTATTAAACGAATATTATAATAATACTGGTGATGGTGTTAATGATTATAAGGTGGATGAGATTGTTACTGGTTGTCCTGTAAGTGAAACTCCTTGTTATTTCCCATTTTGCACTAATAATTTAAGTTGTAATTTTATGCCAACTAATGTTGTGATTGAAGATAATGATAATGTGGATGAAATCATAACCTCTCCAGTTAACGGGGAATTAGTAGAACCAGTTAAAGAAGAAAAAGAGGTAGAAAAGGTTGGTTGTATGACTAGTGTTAAACAATACTTTAATTACCAAGAGGAATTAACTCTTGTTAGAAGAAAATTAGATGATATAATATATGAGCAAAAAGAGCTAGGAAAAGAAATAAAAACAGATATAAGAACTGTATTCACTGCATATGATATACCTAATTTAACTTATGATGTTGAATTAACAGGTAAAGGGATAAGAATAAAAATGTATTCAAAGAAATATAATAATGATGAATTAATAACTCCAATTAACACAGATTTATTATTGAAATTAAACAAGTTAATAGGTATGGATGCATTGTTAAATATTCAAAGTGAACGTAAAGTTGCTGGTAATCATGTTCATGTTTTAGAATTAATATATGAATTAGAATAAAATGGGGATGGTGTTTAAAGTTTTATGGTTAGTCCAAATATTAGTTTCAGAGTAGAAGATGAATTCAAACAATTCATTGATAATAAAGCATTAGAATTAGGAATAACACGTGGTGAATTATTAAGGAATATTGTTTATAATATACTTAATTATCCAGTAACTGATAAACCATTCAAAACATTAACAGTGGGTAAGTTAATGGAATTATTAGAACCTTTACCCTGTGAGTTACCGTTAATAGCTTATACTGAAGAAGCTGATTATGCTTTGGATGAATTGAAATTATTAGGTTTAATTGGTGGTTTGAAATTAACTAAATTTGATAAAAATATAGATAAAATTGAATGGGAATTAACTGATTTAATAAAAAAATAATAGTGTTAATTGTGAATAAGGATAAAATTTTAAAAAACAAGACTCCTGAGTTAGATAAGTTCCGTCATAAAAGATTTCATTAATGATTTAAGAGTATTATTTTTAAAATCTTGTCAGGTGATGTTTAAAGGATTAGGTTAAAATAGTATTAATCACTAATAATTATTATATATACTGTTAATATGATGGTGATTAATTTATGAGTTTATTTAATCGTGGAGATAAAAAAACACCTGAAGAAAAATATCAGGAATTATATAATACTAATCAGGGTAATATTGAAAATGCGGATTATGTTGTACGGTTAGATGTTGCTGTTGGTCAGTATGGTAATGATGATGTTGTTGCTGGTGCAATGATGGGTGAAACAGGTAAACTTATAGCTATGAGTAAATATGGTGATACTAAATGGAAGAATACTACTATGGCTATGAAACATGATGGTGTTATTATTCATTATACTGGTGAAATTGTTTTATACTCTGATATGAGGGAGATTCGAATATCCTCTTTGGATAAATCTTTGTATGGTTATAAACAATTAATTTTTGTAACTAATAATGGGAATTATATATTTAAAGGTGATGCTGTTTTTATTGATGTGATTACTAATCTTATCGTTGTTTCCCGTGACCGTTATAATGGTTGGATCAGTGATGGTTTGATTAGTGCTGGTGAAAATTTATCTGATGATGAGTGGACTAAATTGATTAATGGTGAACCATTAAAACGTAAAAATACAAACAATAATAATGAGGGTAATAGTGATTTAGATAGGTTATTACGTGCTGGTGAATTACATGAACGTGGTTTATTATCAGATGAGGAATTTGAGGATATTAAAAATAAATTATTAAATAAGAATAATACTGAATCTGATATTAATGAAGTTGAAAGTCCGGGTATGTTTTGTCCAAGTTGTGGTGTTGAAATAAAAGAGGAATATAAATTCTGTATTAACTGTGGACACGAATTAAAATAATCTTGTTTGATTAGTAAATATTCTTTTTTCAGCTATTTCAAAATAATCCTTATTTAATTCAATTCCAATAAACCTCCGGTTAAGGTTACGACAAGCAACACCAGTACTGCCACTGCCCATGGTGAAGTCTAATACGAGGTCATTTTCATCAGTATATGTTTCGATTAGGTCTTCTAGTAGGTCTACTGGTTTTTCTGTTGGGTGGTATTTGTTATATGATTTGCGATATTGTAATACATTGCTTTTGAATTTATGTCCTTTTTTGAGCTTAAATTTGAGCTTAAATTTGAGATTAATATCAGATAACTCTTCATATGGTTTAAAACAATTTAATTCATCAATATGATAAACATTTATTAATTCATTATAAGTTTCTTCTGTGCATAAACTAAACTGACTACTTCCAATACGATAAAAAAAATGTTCTGCTCTACGATGACCTAATCTTCGTTCAATATCTTTATATGTAACATCTAATTCTTTTAATAATCTTTGAGCATATATTCTTAATGGATGTGTATTGTCAGAGTCATGTTTTTTACGGAACACACTTAAATCTTCAACATAGGATACTGGTGCTTTTTTACATGATAAGCTATTTGCAAAATGGTCTTTAAACCAATAATAAGGATATAAGAATGGTAGATTTTCTGGTTTGTATTGTCTTAAATAACTGGTGTATGGTTCTTGGCTGAATAGTATTAGATTTCCATTTACTCTTAATAGTTTTTCACAGCATTTAAACATTTGGTCTGTTGGTATATTATTGTCCCATTCTGTTGTACTGTTTTTCCAACCGTCTAGATTTAATCCTTTGACGGTTCCGTATGGTGGATCGGTTAGTATTAGGTCTACTTTTGTTTTTTCATTGATTAGTTTTTGCATTTCTTCGATGCATTCGCCTTGGATTAATCTTATTTGTGTTGTTTGCACTTTATTCTTTTTTCTGCAAGTATTGTTAAAATACTTATTGAAATATCCTTATGTTAATGTGGATATTTGATGGAAAAGCTTAAATAGTAGTTTTCTATGGTGAGAGTTAATATTGAAAAATACTATTATGTTACATATAAAAGTGAGGGGGATTATGTGAGTATTTTAACAATACTCATACCCTTGGAAAATTTAATACAATATTCTTTTTTTGATGGGTAAGAGTGGATAGTGAAGAAAAGGAAAAAAAATTATATAATTTTTTTTTTTGAGGGTTTTTATATTAATTCATTCTTTTTTTTAAATAATATTTTAAGAGTGAGTGTAATAATAGAACGATGGTTGAAACATATAAATATAAATCAAAAGCAGCTACTGCTATCTCTTTTTTAGCTGCATTAATTGCTTATCTTGGTAAAGATGGTTTGGCACAATATATCCCACCGGAATATGCTAGTTTAATTCCTATTTTAGTGTTTGCTGCGGGGTATGTTATAACACAGGAAACTGAGAATACTCGTGTTGCTGTTGCAGAGCAAATGGTGCATGAGGAATATGAAAACAATACTAATAATACTAATGATGATGTTGGTGTTGTTGTTAATTTAACTTTAGATGGTGAAGATGTCATCTCCGATACTAATGCTGATGCTGATGTTGATGATGGTGTTGGGGATGATGAAGATATTGCATAAAAAAAAATTTTTGGTTTTTTTATGTTTGAATTTAGTAAATTAGATAATAAGAGCATTCTTATAACCGGTTTAGTTATTTGTGCAATTGTTGCAATGTTTCTTAATTACGAACAGATTGCTTTAAGCATTGGTTCTGGTTTGGTTGGTTACCTCAGTAAAGATGTTATAACAGTATCTGAATCGGATAATCTTAATGGAGGTGACAAATAAAAATATATTATGCCTTCTAGTAATGATAAAGTGATTTGTTATCATGAAGAACAAATCCAGAACCAGTCTCGTAAAATTGCTGAATTGGAGGCTAGGGCGGATTATAAAGATAAAAGAATTGATGAAATTATACTTAATAGTAAACGGATGGAAGATAAGATAGATGGTTTAAGTAAAGCTGTTAATACTCTTACTGTTAAATTGGTTGAGGATGATGCTACTTTGAAGCATCATACTGGTGAGTTAAGTGAGCGTGTTACTGCTTTGGAAACTAGGCAGGATACTACTTATAAGTTGATTGGTTTGGTTTCCGTTTTCTTACTAGGTATGGAGTTTATTTTGAAGTATGTTATAAGATAAATATCTCTCCATTTTACCTATTTTATCATCTGTAATTTTAATAGTAACCTTTATATACTTGTATACTTGGGTGTCACATCAATAATCACAACATATATAAAAAGACAGTAAAACTATATAAACTAGTACAGTAAAAGACAGTAAACCATAATCAATTTTAAGTCTTTTATACAGTAAAAAAGACACTAAAAACTCTTTATTTTATATACTCTTTTTTACCAATGAATACTAAATCACCAGTATAAAACCACCCCGTATATAAGTCCAAATCTAAAAGTGTATTATCACGCCTCTTAGGTAAAAGTAAATAATGATATTATACCAAAAATAAATAATTTTTGAGTATACATAATATTTTTTATTTTTTTTAAAATATTTTTTTTTAATTTGAGCTAAAAAATTTTTTTTTTCGGGAAATTATTAAAATAAAAGGGTTAAGTTATTTTTTTTATGATAGAAAAACAGAAACATGTTGATGCATTCAATTACTACTTTAGCCTAATAAACAAAGGTTACATTCCATCACAAGCAATCGAAGCTACGGCTGAACATTGTAAGATGAAAAAACGTACCATATGGAAATGGCATAAAGAATTCGATTGGAAAGCAAAAACAAAAGTAAGAAATATTGAAATTCAAAAAGAAGTTGAAAAAGAACAAAACCGTACATTAGCACAAAACAAAGCTAATTACCTGAATATTTGTCATAAACTTCTTGATGAGGAAATTAAAGAACAATTTCAAAATAGTAAAGTTAAATCCACGAAAGATGCGTTGGAAGTAATTAAATTAGCTTTACTTTTACAGAATGCACCAACAGAAGTTACAAAGAATAGTAATATTAATGTTGACTTAAGTGTTGAAGAATTCGATGAGGATTTAATCGACCAAATTCTTGAAGAGGAATTAGAAGCAGAAGCTGCATTAAAAGAAGAATTAGTTAAAAAGTACAGGATAAAAAGTGTACGTGCTTCGCAGAAAGAAAGTGAATCAATTAATGATTTGGAAGAGGATGAAATCATCGAATAATATAATATAATATATAATTTTTAGATAAATGGATAAAAAGGATAAAGTTAAAAATGATTTATACCTTTTTTACCGATATTTCATAGCTTCAAATTATCCAGATAGTGTACCAGCACCACATATTAAAAAACTAGCCCAAAAACTAACATCATTATACAGGGGCAAAACAGATAAAAACAGACTAGCCGTATCAATGCCACCAAGGCATGATATTAGTGATGATACTCCAGTATATACAAGTAATCATGGATGGATTACTCATGGAGAATTACAAGTAGGTGATAAAGTATTATCACCAAATGGTGGAACCGTTGATGTTGTGAAAGTCTTACCTAAAACCACAGCAGACAATTGCCTAGTATTCAGTAATGGGGATAAAATAATATGTGGAGATTATCATTTATGGAAATTCCATGATTATAAAAATAATATAACTAATTTATTTCCAACTCATGAGGTAATGAATCGTGAGACATATATTGGAAATACTAATGTTGCTAATTTTAAAATACCTTACAAAAACCATTACATTAGTTTAATAGATAAATACAAAATACCTGAACCAGTACAATCAAATTGTATAACTGTAAGCAGTCCGGATGGAATGTATTTAGTAGGAAAGAATAAAACTCCTACACATAACAGTAAATCATCAATGGTAACATTAGCGTTCCCATTATGGTTAATATTCCAAAATCCAAATACAAAAATACTAATTGTTAACAATAGTGCAGGTTTATCTGAGAAATTCGGTATTCAGATAAGGGAGCATGTTAAAAAGATTGGTCCTAAATTTGGTGTTTATTTATCTGATGTTAAAAGGTCAAGTACACATATCATGTTCACCGATAAAAACGGTGAATTATATAATGGTAGTATAAGATTAACTGGTGCTTCTGGTTCAATTACGGGTCAAGATGCAGATTATTTAATCATTGACGACCCATATTTTGGTTTTGATGATATAACTCCATCACAATTACGTAAAAAAATAGATTGGTATCAAACAATCATTTTACAACGTTTAGAACCACATAGTAAACTTATTGTATTGCATACGAGGTTTCATAGTAATGATTTAATTGGTTATTTTGAGAAGTTTGATAAGGATAGTTATGATTTTATTAAATTTCCAGCTTTAGATGAATTTGATGAGCCTTTGTGGAAGCAACGTTATAGTAAAGAATTTTTATTAAAACTTAAAAAGGATGTTGGTGAGCGTGTTTTCCAATCTGTTTATCAGCAACAACCTATTGATATGACATCTGATTTCTTTAATGTTAAACATTTCAAATTTGGTTATCCTAAGGGTTACGTTCAGGAAGCTGTTGTAAGGGCATGGGATATTGCTAGTAGTGATAATTTTACTGATAATGATTTTACTGCTGGTGTGAAGATGGCTCGTTTTGGTGACCAAGCTGTTATATTGGATTTGATTCATGGAAGATTCGGTGGTAATACTAATCGGATGATTCAGAATACTGCTTTTATGGATACTCCGACTTGTCATGTTGTTGTTGAGACTGGTGTTGCTGCTGCTGGTGAGTTATTATATCAAGAGTGGAAGAAGCAGTTAACTGGTTTTTTTGTTGAGAAAGCTAAGGTGTCTGGTGGTAAGAGTAAATCTGATCGTGCTACTCCATTACGTAATGCTATTCAGGATGGTAAGGTTTGGATTGCTATTGAAGATGCTGCGACTAGGCAGGCTTTTATTGATGAGTTGAGTACATTCCCTGTTGGGGATTTTGACGACATTACTGATGCGACTGCTCATGCTTATAATTATCTTTTTATGGATGAGGAAAAGAAGCAGTATGATGCTAAGGTGGGTATTGTCTACCTTTAAAAAATTTTTATTATATTATTATTATTTTTTTATTATTTATTATTTGAATTAAATTTTAGGAGAAATTGTTATAAGGAAAAATGGGTTTGAGAGATAAATTAAGAGGTATTTTACCAGTAGTACGTAAACCTGAATATAATAGTAATTTCTCCGAATTTGTTTCTAACTATGGTTGGATTTTCAGCAGTGCAAATAAAAACGAAGGAGATTACCGTTTATATGAATTAGCTGAAAATAATGTTTATGTCTACCGTAGTATTGAAGTAATCAGTGATACATTATTAATTAACGGGTTTAAAATTAACAATCCTGATGATGAAAGAGTTAATTTTGAGCGTACTAATTATTTATATAATTTATTCAATAATCCTCAAGGATACAGTAGTGAATTATCCTATGCAATGTTTCACAAGCAATATGTGAAAAGTTATGAGTTAACTGGTGATTCATTTATTGAAGTTAATTATGAGAACTTCAATTGGGATAATGATGATTATTATAAAGTAATTAATGGTTTTAATTTTGTACCGGGGGATTTGTTAAGATGGTTTGAGGATACAGGTCAGTGGGGTTATCGTACTCAGCCTAGTATTCGTTATGAACCTGATGAATTGATTCATATTTATGATCCTCAGATTAAGTTGAAAGATTTGAAATGGGGTGTGTCTAAACTTGAAAAGATACGTTTACCTATCTATATGATGTTTAAAGGTTTAACCCATAATCAAGAGTTACTTGATAATGATGGTTTAGACCCTCGTGCTATTCTTGCTTTTGATAAGGAGATTAGTAATGAAACTTTTGAAGCTGAATTAGAACGTTTAAGTGAAATGAGTAAACATCGTAAGAAGGGTGGTACTTTAGCTGTTAAAGGTGCATCTTTCCAATCCAGTAGTGTTACTAATCAGGATATGGATTTTATTTCATTGATGAATCTTAGTCGTGATATGATTTTATCCGCTTATGGTGTTCAACCGGGTAAAGCTGGTATAAGGGAGACTGCTAGTCTTGGTACTGGTACTGGTGAATCACAGGATAAAGATTTTAAGGACATGATGAAAGCTAAAGCAACTCTTATTGAGGGTTGTTTTAATAAGTGTCTTGGTCGTAATGGTTTTGAAGAATTATTCCAGTTTAATGAGATGGATATTGAGGATAAGTTGAAACGTTCTCAAATTGAAACTAATCAGATTAATAGTGGTGTTCGTACTATTAATGAGGTTCGTAAAACTTATGGTTGGGAACCTGTAATATGGGGTGATACTCCAGTAAATATGATGAATGACCCATACACTACTGATACTAATGATGGTGGTGTGGTTATGGATGATTCATTGAAACGCTATGAAAATAATTTAAACCGTGCTAAATGGTTGGATTATTGGAGTGATAATAATGGTTGGTGAATTATTAACACCAGTATTACAGAAGAGTTTCTCCCGTGGTGAACGATCATTTTATAATACCTTACATAATGGTATTGATAATAATATCTTATATGTTTTGAGTTGGTTGAAAACTCATGAAGCTGATTGGTTACTTGGTTTTGATGATGAAGATGAATTTGATGAAGCATTCCGTGTTTCTCAATTATATTCTGAGTTGAAAAAAAGGATTAAAAGTAATGCTGATAATGGTATAGGTTTATTGCCACGTTTTTATCGTATTGGTTCAAGGGTTGGTGCTTTGGACTTGCATAAAAGAACTGATTTCACTAATCGTGACCAACAGGCTTTGAATATTTTATTTGATTATAATACTGAGTTAATCACTAATGTTAATGTGGATTCATGTTTAGGTATTAAGGATATACTTATGGCTGGTGCAATGGGTGCTATTGCATTTAATAAGTTAAATGAGAGTATTCTTAATTCTTCCAATGTTGTTACACGTCATTCCGGTGCTAGTATTCGTAACCGTTGTACTATGATTGCTCGTACTGAGTATGGTAGAACTGTTAATACTGGTTTGTTGCAGTGTTATGTGAATAATGGTGTTTACAGTGTTGATATTGTAACTGCTGGTGATGACCGTGTCTGTGATGACTGCATTGAAATTGAAAGGAACAATCCATACAGTATAGAGGAAGCAATGAATCTCATACCGGTTCATAGTAATTGTTATGATGATAAAACTGAAGTATTCACTAATCATGGGTGGAAATTCTTTAAAGATGTTGATGAAGGAGATAAAATATTATCTTTAAATCCTGAAACATTTGAAACAGAGTTTTTAGATTATGTTCAAAAAATAGAACATAAAAATGATTATGGTTATATGTATCATATCCATAATATGTGGTTTGATACTTGTGTTACTCCAGATCATGATTGTTTTATTTTACAAAGAAAACAGTTTGATGGAATTAGAGATTACTATCCTGAATTCCGTAAGCCATATGAGTTAAATTCTGAATCTTATTTCATAAGACAAGTTGAAAACAATAATGTTTCTCCTAAGAATATTAATGTTAATGGTTTGGAATTTAAAACTGAGGATTATTTATTTTTCATGGCTTGGTATTTAAGTGATGGTAATATTCTTCATAATGATGTAACTGCTAAAAAAAAGAATTATCCTATTAAAATAACTCAAATAACCGAACATACTCGTAAAATAATGGAGCCTCAATTTAAAAGAATTGCTGATTATTTGGGTATTAAATTATATGTTGGTAAGGAGTATTTTGAGTTCCATTCCAAAGAGTTGCATGATTATTTAAAACCATTAGGTTATGCTCATGAGAAATATGTTCCTAAGGAATTATTCAAATTAAGTAGAAATGATTTGAAGTTTTTCTTAGATACTTATGTTTTGGGTGATGGTACTACAAGTAAACCTCAAACTAAAAATAAATTAGGTATTAACTCAAAGAGTCATAAAGAAATAATTACTTCAAGTTTAAAACTTATTGATGGTTTGAGTTATATTATATTGCTGGCGGGTTTTTATCCTTCAGTAAGTTTGTCTAGTAAAGCAGGTACTGTGGTTAAACATCGTAATGGTGAATATGCTAGTAATCATGATTGTTACGTTATAAGAATTAATACTACTCGAAAAATAAGTGTTTCATCATGTGATATTGATAAAATAGAATATAATGGTATGGTTTACTGTTTGGAATTACCTAAGTATCATACTCTATGGACTCGCCGTAATGGTAGAACCTGTTGGAATGGTAATTGTCGTTGTTCTATTAGGCATGATAATGGTTCTCGTCTTGACCCTGAACTTACTAGGGGTTGGGTTGTTAATATGACTAATAATGATTACACATTAAATCATACATACAGTAATCCTGATGATATTGGTTTTACTGTTAATTAATGGTCATTTCGTTACCTTTTGAGAATATGAAGTATTTATAAAAAAAAATCCTTTTTTTTACATTCTATCTTTTATTTTGCGTATGTTTGCATTATTATCTTTTTTTTTATTAGGTTATTCTTTGGGTATTGTAATTCACTTAAATAATTAAAAAAAATTATGTAATTCATTTTTTTTGTCTCTTCGATTTTTCGATTTTTGCCATATAAAAAAAAATAATCTCTTGACCAAGTTGATAGGAATTATTGTCGTTAAACTGTTTTCTTATCCCTAATACATAAAAAAGATATGATGTAACCTCCGAAAAGAAGAAGATGTAGATAGGAAAAAAAATAAATGCCTCAGCTCAATTATAAAAAAAACATTTCTTTTTTCAATTGAATTTTTTTTTATGAGTGAATAATAAAAACTTTTTTTTCTCATATTTTTTTTTTCAATTGAAATAATTTTATTATTTCATTTTTTTTTATCAGTATGTTCTTTTAGAAAATTAAATTTTTTTTTTAATAAATAATCAAGGTTCGAATCCTTGGAAGAACGAAAAATTAAACCTATTTTTTTGGATTTCAAATCAAGATTTGAAATTATATATTTTAAATTTGGAGTTGTTTATGGAAGCTAAGCTTAAAAAATTCAGAGTATATGCACCTCCTGATGTTAAATCATATGGTTTGAATGAAGATGGTACTTTAACTATTACTGGTATTGCAAGTACAACCAACAAAGATTTAGATGGTGACATTGTCACACCAGAAGCTTTGAAATCTTTAGCTAGACAAGTAATAGGATTAAACCTACACTTAGACCATAATCACCATTATGATGGTGGTATTGGTGTAATAACTGATGCGGAATTAGAATCTAATTCCTTGAGGATTACTGCTAAGATTTTACCAGAATATGCTAAAGGTATCCAAGAACGTTTAGAATTAGGAATGAACTTTGGGTTCAGTATTGGTGGTTTACCAATAGTCAGCAGTATGAATCATAATGAAATAAACGATTTCATATTATTAGAAATGAGTTTAACACTGCTCCCTGCAAACTGGGATACATTTGGTACTGTTGAATCCAAAGGAGTTGTTAAAAGTAAATGTTTGACAGGAGCTTGTCATTACATCCTGAAAGATATTAAAAAAGAGAAAATGGTTGATAATATGGAAAAAGATAAACCTTTAGAGATTTCACCTGAAATCAAACAAGAATTGGTTGATATTGTGAACGAAGCTGTTTACAATTTAAAACCACAACTTCTTGAAGAACTTAAAGGCGATATTAGTACTATTGTTGAAGATGTTGTGACTCAAACAGTAGCTAATGTTATGCCGGTTGATAAAGATTTAGATGAAGAAATCGATGAAAGTTCTGCAGATGAAATCGTAGATGAACCTGAAACCGAAGAAGTAGCTGATGAAATCATTGATGAACCTGAAACTGAAGAAGAGTTTGAGGAAAAAGAAGCATCAACCGAAGAAGAAGATGAATCTGAAGCTGAAGTTGATGTTGAAGCTGCCGAAGAGGTTGCAGATGAAGATGATGATGATGTTGAAACTAAATCCGAAGACGATGACGTAATCGAGGATGAACCAGCCACTACTGAAGAAGCTGAAACTGAAACCACAATTGAAGAAGAAGATGAAGTAGTTGTGGATGATGAGGAAGTTGAAGAAAAAGATGTGACTGGTGTTGAAGAAGAAGCTGAAGTTGAATACGTTGAATCTAGTGGAGCACCTAAAGTAATTGTTGATGTTAAAGAATTAACTAAGGATTTATCTAAACAAATCCTCAAAGAGTTAGATTTAAAATCATTAACAGATGAAATTACTAAAAATGTTGAAGATGGTGTTTTCAAGAAATTAGATGCTCAAAGAAAACAAAAAACTATCGGATCTAAAGATAGTAAACTTAAGCAATTTCAACAAAAGAAATCCTCTACTAGTGAAAGCTTTTTAGGCAGTGATAAAAGAGACCTTCAAGGCCGTAACTTGAAATACTTATAAGAGAATTTACTAGAAAACTATAAAATTTAATTTTTTTTTAATTAAACTAAAAATATTTTTTTAATTTTAAAATTTATTCATTTTAAACCCAAAAAGAGTGATAAAGTTATGAATCTTAAAGAGAAATTTTTACAAAAACAACAATTTACTTACAAATTCGCTGATAACCCATTTGATGCAAATGGTGTATTAGAAGCTGGTTGGAAAGAACCAACCTACAAAGAGTTCTTTGAAAGAATGGCTGATAAACCAGTCTTACTTGAACAATCTGCAGTTATTCCAATGACTGCATTACAACATGACTTAGACATGATGGACACCGACTTTGACTTTGAAAGTCAAAGAGACAAAGCAACCGGTGTATCATTACCTTTAACCGAAAATGAAATTGATAAAGGATTCGGTAGAAAACAATTAAACGCACAACCACTTCAAGCTAAAACTGTTTTAACCGATAACTTCCTTGAAGAAAACATTGAATCTGAAGATTTCATGACCCATTGGATGAATTACTTATCCGATAAAACTGGTCCTGCATTAGAAAGATGGGGATTATTCAGTAAAACCACTTCAACTGCACCTGCTAAATCTGGTTTTAAAATGATTAACGGTGTAATTGCACAATTAGAAACTATTGCTACTGATGAAAATAATAAAGCAAAAGGTATTGCTGACCTTGTCTACAATAACAATGTAAGTGAAGGTATTCTTGAAAGTGTGCAAACTTATGTTGAACAAGAAGGTAATGTTGATAAAGCTAGACTTGTTTTACCTCCTGCTATTCACAGTAAATTCATGTTAGAAATTGCTAAAAACAAAGACACCCCTCTTGGTGACCTTGTTTTCCAAGAAGCTAACTTAACCAGTATCATGGGTATTGAAGTTGTTGCTGACCCTATTCTTAAAGATGTAAGAAACGGTTATGATAAAATGGGTTTCACTGATGGTGTATACGACCCTACTGCAGCTACTCCTACTGATAAATTAACCTACGGTTTCCTTGGTAAACCTGAAAACATCGTATTCGGTATGATGAGAGAATTCGATGTAAAACACCAATATGATATTGATGTTTTAGGTTACAAAATTGCTTTACTTGCTAAAGCTGATGCTAAAGTTTTATGGGATCAAGACACTCTTGCTATTCCATTCACTAGAAACAACAAATAGAGAATAATAAAAATTATATAATATTTTTTTTATTATTCTTTTTTTTCTAAATATTATTTATTATTTTTGAGAGTATAAAGAATAATGACTGATGATTATTGGAATGATTTAAATTTAGTCCAGAAATGGAGTAAAAAGCAAAGATATAATTACATATTAACTTATCTTCATTCACAAATCGACTCAGAAACACCTAAAGAGGAACCTAAAGAAAAGGAACCTGAAGTTATTAAAACTGGTAATGTTGCTGTGCATGTTACTGATAGTGAAGATGAACCTATTAAAGATGCTGTTGTAACTTTAAATGATAATACTAATGAGTTCACATGCACTACAGGGTCTGCTGGTGGTTGTACTATGAGTAATGTTCCTGTTGGTACTTATGAATGTACAACTGAAGCTGAAGGATATATTACTAGTATTGATGATTATACTGTTGCTGAAGGGGATAATACTTTAGAGATTGTCCTTGATGAGGAAACTGTTGAAGGTTCCGGTGGTGGTATGGTCATGGATGGCGATGATGATGTGGATGATGATTTCTAGGAAAATTGGGGTGAATATTTAAATTATTATGACTGATTATTGGGAAGATTTAGAAGCTCCACGTACTTGGGGTAAAGCTGAATTATTTAATTATGTTATGAATTATATTGACTCCACTATCTCTGGTGAAGAGTCTGATGTTGATTACTGGAGTAATTTATCTTTGCCTTTAAGACAGAGTAAAGAGTTAAGATTCAATTTTATAATGAATCATATTGATGAGAGTTTAGAAGAAGAATAAAAAAATAAAAAAAGAAGAAGATAAAATTTTGTTTTATTTTTTATCTTTTTTTTCTTATATATTCTTTTTCAGAGGTTATTTAAAATATAATTTAATTTATTTTTTTTTATGTTAGATATTGAGGAATTACGAGTATTACTTAAATTAGAGGGCATTGATTTAAGTAATTATTCGGATAATGATTTAAACATATTAGTTACTAATAAAATCCAAGAATTGAATGGGTTAATTGAATTAGATGTTAATCCAGTTCATCGCAGACAATACGAGTCTCATTTTCATTATGATACCTTAAGATTAAATTATTATCCTGTGCGTAAAATAGCATCGGTTAAAATTAACGGTCAACCGTTACATCCTGAAAGGTATCATGCAGATTATGAGTTGGGATTAATATATTTCCATGAACACATAAGTGGTGACGTGGAAATTAAATATTTATCCGGTGTTAATGATGATGTTTTCCAATCAAGGATTGCTCCTTTAATAAGGGATATGGTTGCTTATACTTTAACTTATAATCAGTTACAGTTAGGTGATGGTGTATCCAGTATTAAAGAGGGTGATGTATCCGTTAATTACGATACTAGTAATAATCGTGGAAATAGAATTAATAAAAGAGTTGAAGAATTACGTAATCATTATTCTTCAGCTAGAATAAAATGGTTATAAAAAAGTTATTATGGTTTTATTTTTCCCAAATGAACAATTAGAATTATACGAGTACACTGAAAAAGAATCACGGGACGCGTTTCTTGGTGAAAGTGAATACTCATATGATTATATAACTACTGTTCCATGTGATTTTCAACCTATGACTCCTAAAGACAGTCTTCAAGAGTATGGTAAAATCCTTGAAGACACTTATAAGATTTATGTTAGTGGTGAAGTAAAAATCACAGACACCATGATATTAAAACTAAAAGGGCAACGGGAGACTTATAAAATTATTGGTTCTCCTAGTAATTATAATCATTTTTTACATCATCATAAAATTGTTGTGCAAAAACAACGCAAACCAAAGAAATTACATAAATAATTATGGGCGTTAATGTAAGTTTAACCTTTAATGATAGTTTCTACAAGAAACTAGACACTAACAGTATAACGGAAGCAATCACAGATACAGTAAATGATGTTACTGAGGCTGCTGTTAGTGAATGTCAAAGTGAATGCCCTGTCCGTACAGGTAATCTGCGTGACAGTCATTACACTGAAATAGATGATTATACTGGTAGTATTTTAAATACTGCTGAGTATTGGATTTATGTTGTTTACGGTACTTATAAAATGTCTGCTAATAATTATCCTAGTCGTGCATGGAATAATATGTTAAGTCAAAACACAATTGGAAACCTGTTTCATGAAAATTTAATTAAACATGGAGTTGATGTTGAATGATACCTCCAGTTAAAGCAATACGTAGAGTTTTATTTGATAATGTCCGGTATAATGGGGAGATTGTACCTGTTATTAAAAGGACGTATCCTAAAGATGAAACTCCTTGTATTACTGTTGATGATAGTGGAGGTTCTGCTTTTATGCAACGCCATATTACTAATGAATATTATCCTTTAGATAATAGTCATCCGCAATTTGATGAGGAAGACCCTTTTAAGTTGCAATCACAACAGGTTTTACGTGAAGTTCATCAGGGCACTGTTAATGTTAATGTATGGTGTGATGATGAATTCATGAGGGAGGATTTAATCACTCAAGTGGAGAAATTATTCAAACAAGCACAATCAGATTATTACTTGTTTTGTGATAATTACCGTGATAGTGAATGTGCCTATACTGGTGGTCCGTGTATGGCTTCTGTGAATAACACGGATAAAAGAGGGGTTAAAGGACAATGTCCTAATCCTGAATTATATAATTATAAGAATATTTTCACTACTTATAATCTTATACGTTCTAGTTTTATTGTTAATCAACCATTCACGTTAGATGATTTAAGTAAAACTGAACCTGTTTTACGTAGTGTGTTCCGTGTTAGCACAGGTTATTATGTGGATCATATTATTGGTGGTCATATTAGTAACAATGTGGAGTCAGACAACCCTGTTGTCTTAAAATAATAAAATTTTTTTTTCATTCTTTTTTTTTATATCAATTAAAATATTTTTTTTTTATTCTTTTTTTTCTTAATATTAAAGAAAAAATTAATTCTTTTTTATCTTTATTTTTTTTTATAGTGTTATGTCAAATAAAACTGAAGAAAACAAGGAAAAAGTAGTTAAAAACGAGAAAACTACTAAAAAAACCACTAAAAATGCTGATAAGAAAATATTGGTGGATTTAGTGCAAGCTTCAGATGTAAGATTAACCAGCATCATCATGGATTTATCAAAACATGGTCTAATCGACCAATACTATGAGGAACTGGCTAATAAACAAAAAGGACTACCTAATACTCCTTCAATCACTGAAGCTGAATTTAAAAAAATTATAGGAGATTAAAAAAACTGAGATTATGCCAATCAATAAAATACCAGGCGTATATTACGATGAAGACGTAACATACGAGTTAACCGGTGAAGGAAGTAAAATACCAGTCATCATAGGGGCAACAGGTAATACTTATGATGAAGAAAATAATCCTACTTATAAAATTGATGGTACACAAATCAGAAAATACTCTGGTTGGGATGAAGTGAATGTTGCAACTAATGCAACAAATCCGGGTATTGGAGTATGGACTGAAAATACTACTAATCAATTATCTAATTTTTTAAAAGAATTCTTTGAAGAAGCAAAATTACAAGCCAACGATGATATTGGTGTTCCTCATATTTATGTCATTGATGTAGGTGATGGTAAAACTAAACAATCATGGTTAAATGCTATTGACCTTGCTAAATCCAAATTAGATGCAACTATCGAAGCATATATTGGATGTGACACAATTACTGGTTACACTATTAAGGACTTCATCACAGGTGTTTCTACTAAACTTAAAGAATGCACTGTTGAATTAGATTTACGTACTGGATTCACAACTAAAGGATATAGTAATCCGTCAAGTGTAACTGATGCTGATTTAATTGCATTAACTGGTAGTTCAACTGGAAATCAAGAATCACGTATAGGTATTATGGAGCCTTTACTTGCAGGTAAAACTTTTGCAAGAATCTGTGTAACTCCAGCTAATACTGAACCGGGATTCTTTGAGTATCGTAGTGTTGAACCGGGAACATTTAAAGACCGTACTAGAGCACAAATGTTAGCATTACAAAATGCAGGTATTATTTTCAACCGTGATGAACACATCAACGGCAATGTTTACCCTAAAATTAATTTATGTGTTTCTAGTGCTTTTGCAAGTAATCCAAGACCTGCTGATGCTATGTTCCATGCTCGTTTTAATGCGGATGATTTGCTCAGGGAAGTCTTTGAGGCTTGTTACAGTCAAATTAAAGCTAATGAATCAGCTACTAACATTGCTTACTTACAAACACGTATCAATAAGATTGTTAACGACCGTGTAAGTAGTGAAGAAATGATTCAATATGATGAGAAAACTGGTAAAGGTACTAAGTTAATCGCTACTCCTAGTGATGCAAACCCTTATAGTATCATCATATCTGGTCAAATGCAACCACAAAAATGTACTGTTGCTATTGAAGTAACTGCAACATTAGTAATATAAAGGGATAATTTTATTGTTGAACTTTTTTTTTAATTTTAAAATTTATTAATTTTAAAGTTAAATGGAGGATAGGAAATAAAGAAAAATGGCTAATGTAACAAGATATAATCTAGCTCAAATCGTTTTTGAGGACACTGAAATTACAACTGATTCTTTTAAAACCACTTGGAAAATCGAAACTGATGATTTAACTGCTTGTAATAGTTATAATCCATATGGTGTTGATATTACTAGTGAAAGTTTTGATTGGGAAATGAGTGATGTTGCTGCACATCACAGACCTTTCTTCCAAGAAATGATTGAGAAACAGAAAGCAGATCCTACTAATCTTGCAATGATTGCTACTTATGATTATAATAAGTATACTGGTGATATTGCAGAAGATGATGTGTATGATGGAGTATACATTACTGAGCTTAGTAAGGAAACTGCTAATAAACCGTTCAGTGTTAAAGGCGGAGCATTAAGAAAATTATAAAAAAAATTAATAATTATTTTTTTTTAAAGAGAGTTTAAAATATTTAATTATTATTATTTTTTTTTAACTCTAATATTTTTTTTTATTTTAAATATTATTTTTTTTTGAGGCTAAATAAAAAATTTATTTTTTCATAATTACATATTTTTTTTTGAGGGGAGGCTTAGTTTTAGAGTAATGGTTACAGAAAACACAGCACCTACAGAGGCTACATTAAAATTAGAAAAACAATTACTACGCACAACATGGGTGAAAGAATCCGAATTAATACTAACATATGTACCTGAAGAAGATTTAACTAAAAATCAACACAAATTATTATTAAAATGTATTGATAAAGAGGATTTCACTGATAAACAATTTGCTGATTTAAAATTATTATTAAACAAATACCGTTTACTATTACAAAAATTAAATCCAGAAGAAACAATTCAAAATGTTGAAGATGTAATGGATTTAATCCAAACAGAACAAGAGTTCATTGATTTAATGGAAAGTGATGCTGAAAAATACTTAACAGTACACTTACCATATAAAGGAAAAATTCTACCATTTGAATTTGAAATACTACCATTGGAAGATAGTCGTGTAGTGGAAACATTACAAAATCATGTTGATATATTCAAGGATTTTGATACAAGTGAAGCTACTACTTATGCTTTAGCAATGGATAAAAAACCAGAAGACTTAACTGAAGAGGAATCTCGTATTATTAATAAATTGAATAGTCAGATTGCTGAGTTGGTGGGTGTTCGTAAGTATAAGGTGGTTAATAATTTCCTTGCTCATCAATTACGTATACGTGGTAGTGATGCTGATGTGGAAACACGTAAGCATTTTTGGGAGAAATTCCATTTTAATGCTAGGTTTAGTATTTTTGTAGTGGTGGAGAATCGTTTAGGTTTAACTGAGGTAAGTAACGAGAAATTATTTCCGTTTGGCGAATAGTTTTATGGGTGATTTATATTTCGAGGTTTCTAAACATCTTGGTAAACCGGTCAGTTGGGTGATTAAGAATAAGTTCACTCCTGATGTTAAGTTTTTATTGATGAAGTATGCTCAAATCTTCCGTAATCGTAAGAAGCATTATGATGAGATTAAGGATGAGTATGAGAATAATAAATTAATTTAATCAATAAAAAAACTTTTTTTTTTTAATCTTTTTTTCTTTATTTTAACTTTTAATTTTTTTTTGTAGCTGAGGTTGGCTAGCCGGGTAGGTCGGAGGACTGCTAATCCTCTGTGCATAATTGCACTCGTGGGTTCAAATCCCATCCTCAGCGTATCTATTCTTTTTTTATTATTTTATTTTTAATTAAAAATTCTTTTTTTTTACACTGGAATAAACGAGATAAATCATGGCATCTAATGAAGATATTTTAATGCAATTCACAGCACAAGACGACATAAGTAGTGTTGCTGAAGAAATAGAAGCAAATGTAAGTAGTGCATTCCTCTCTGCAACAAGTGCTGTTGAAGAATTAGACATGGGTTTAAGTAACTTAGTCTCAAGTGCAGATGCCGTATCTTCAGCTTTCGGTGAAATGGAATCCAGTATAGATTCCGCAGAATCCAGTGCAGATAGCTTCCAATCAACAATAGGTAATATTGATGGTGGAAACTTATCTGAAGTAACCTCAAGTGCAACCGAAGCAAGCGAAGCATTAAGTAGTGCTGAGGAAGAAGCATCTAATTTAGCCGGTCAATTACTTGACCTTGACGGAACAACCGTAGATATTAGTATTGAATCCAGTGGTCTTGACGTTGACACAGATTTAAATGTAGATTCCACAAATGGACAAGATACAAGTGCTTTAAGAACCAGCATGTACGATGATATGGTTAACTTATCCGGTTCAATAAAAGATGTTGGTGATTCAGCAGTTGAAGCAGCAAGTACTGCTGAACAAGGATGGTTAAGATTCGGAAACGCTGTTAATAATACGGGTGGAAACTGGGAAGCTCAAGAAGAAAGTATTAAATCATGGGTTAAAACATATTCCAATAATCTCGGTCGTGGAGTAGCAGACACACGTACTGCAATGACAACATTTCTTAATATGGGTATGAGTTTAGATGAAACTCAAAAAACCATGGAAGCAGTATCCAATTATGCAGCACAATTCGGAATAAGTCAAGCCGAAGCATCCAAGATGATACAAATGTCATTCATGGGTGCAGGACGTAGTATTAAAAAATTAGGTTTAGACATTGCTGATTTTAAAGATGCTGCTGGTAATGTTGATCGTGAAAAATTATTAGCTGCAATCATGGAAAAAACCAGTGGAGCAGCTGAAAAATATGCTGATACTTATGAGGCACGTGTTCAAAAAATGAACAATGCCATTAACAGTCTACGTACTGATTTTGGTAGGGAGATTATTAATACTATTGAACCATTAATACCTGTTGTTCAACAAGCATTCCAAGCATTTAGTAGTTTACCACAACCAATAAAATCAACAGTGCTTGCTTTTGCAGGTTTAGCAGGTGGTGCAGCCATTGTCGCAGGACCATTAATAAAAATGAGAGCCTACATGAACATGGCTGGACTGGAAATGGGTACTCTTAGAAAAAGTATAGGATTATTACAAACTGGTTATAAAGCATTAGCTGGTGGTGAAGGTATTAGTGGAGCCATTTCAGCTATGAAAAACTTTTCTAAACCTACTGAAAAAGTAGTGGAGGAAGCTGCCAAAGTTGGTGCTTTAGCACCTGAAGCTAGTGCTGCTGCAGGGGGTGCTACTGCAACTGGTGGTGCTTTATCAGGTATTGCATCTGCATTCACAAGTATGATTGTGCCATTACTTGCTATTGCAGCAGTTGTTGCTGTGATGATTCCTATTATTGCAGGTTTAGCTGCAGAAGCATTAATATTTATTAAAGGTATTCAATTATTAATCGATGCATTAGACTTTGATAAGATTGATTTAACTAGTGCTATTGAGGGTATTAAACAGGTTGGTAGTGCTTTACTTGAAATGGGTATTGCAATGGCAGAGATGACCTTTGCTAATGTTATGACTGGTTTGGCAGTTTTAACAAGTGGTTTAACTGGTTTGGTTAATCCCGTTCAAGTTGCTGGTGCATTATTAATTAATGCTGCTAAAGAATTAGAAGTATTTAACAATGTAAATATTGACTCTAATGTTCCTAAGAATATTAAAAAAATTAGTGAATCTTTAAAGTTAGTTTCAGAGGCTATGAATAGTTTAACTACTGTTGTAGTGGATATGGCAGTGGGTAATCTTGCAACATTAGGTGGTTTATTAGGTAATGTATCCGATGCAATTACTACTGCTAAAAATGAAATTACTAATGCAGCTAAAGAAATTGAAACTTTAAAAGATTTACCTGACATTGATGAAGGTGCTGTTAATAAATTAAAGAAAGTTTCATCTGGTTTGGATAGTGTTGCTACTGCTATGGAGGCATTGCGTAGTCTTCGTGATGGTCAAAACTGGGATAATTTATTCAGTGGTTTAACTAACCTCTTTGGTGGAATTAATATTGGTCAGGCATTGTCAAGTGTTCGTCAGGATATTTATGATGCGTCTGTTGCGTTAAAACAATTCACTGGTGTTAGTGATATTCCGGAGGATGTTGCAGGTAAATTGAAAAAAGTTGCTAGTACTTTGAAAAGTGTTAGTGAAAGTGTTGAAACTTTACGTAAGCTTCGTGATGATTATAATTGGGATTCAACATGGGGTAATATTTTCCAAGGTACAGATATTCCGGGTGCAATTAACAGTATTAAAAATGATTTATTTAAGGTTGCTGCTAGTTTACGTAGTTTAAATGGTATTAGTGCTATCCCTGAAGGGTTAGGTAATAAGATTCAACGTGTTACTTGGACTGTTAATAATGTTAAGGGTTCTGTTTCTGCTTTAAATGGTGTTCCTCAAGTTAGTGAGGGTGCTAGTGATCGTGTAACTAAGGCAGTTACAACAGTTAGTAATGTTGCAAGACAATTAAACCGTTTAGGTAATATTAATGTTAGTGGTGGTATTGGTGAATCATTAAGACAGGTCAGGGAAGCTATTACTAGTTTGCGTACTACTTTAAATAAAGCTAGTGGTGGTTTTAGAACTGGTGGTGTTAATATTGGACGTAATATAAGGTCTGGTATTAGTGCTGGTTTAAATAATCTGTCTGGTGTTGTAAGGTCTCGTGTTAGTAGTGCTACTAGTTCTGGTGCGGGTGTTGCAAGGTCTGGTGGTGCTCGTATGGGAAGTAGTGGAACAAGTGGATTCCAATCTAACTTTAAATTAGCACAAGTTGTTAGTTCTGAAATGACTTATAGTGTTCAAGCAGTTCAAAACGGTACTGCACCATTTGTAGAAGCTGTAAGGCAAATGGCTAAGGAAGCTGTTGAAGCTGCAAAAAATGAATTAGAACAACAATCACCGGGTAAAATTGCACGTATGTGGGGTGCTGAGATGGGTTTCTCATCCGACCTTGTATATTCTCGTGGTCAAGGTTTAATTAGTGCTATGCGTGATATCACTGGTCGTGTTGTAGCTGTTGGTAATGGTAATTTAAATCCTGCTTGGGATAGTTTTAATTTTGATTATAATCGTTTAAATACAATTAATAATATGCGTGGGTCTAGTGATTTAGGTAAGACACAGAGACCTGTTAATATTATTGTTGGTGAGGGTGCTGTGCAATTGGATGCACGTAACTTAACTACTGAGGAGTCACGTCAAATAATGGTTAATGCTATGGAAGGCATTGATGATATTGAGTATATTGAAGTAAATAAAAACATATAAAATTTTTGAATAAATATTATGCAGATGTATGATTACGATAATCTAGATTCTAAATTATTTAACATTAGTATTGATGGTTTAGATTTAATTGGAGAGAGTTTTTCACCTAGTGAAAGTTATAATCGCAGAGAATTAAGCCGTCATACTATTATAGGTGGTACTCAAAAGGTTATACGTACCACTTATGTTCAACGTGATTTTACTTTCAATACTCATGTTCGCATAGATCCATTATATCCTGATATTTATGATTCTACTTTTCGTTTATGGATGAGTAAACCTGTTGAAGTGGTTAGTAAAGAATTAGGTGGGAAATTTAATGCTGAGTGCACGGTTAAAAAAACTCATGAAAACCCCTCATCATTATCATTAGAGATTCATTTAATAGAAATCCCTGATGAAAACTCATTAATACCAAATGATAATTTCATTGTACCGTATGATAAAATATTACCTAAAGTGAAAGTAACTACAAAGGATTCTTCTAAGAGTAAGGATAAGTCTAAAAAGAAAAATAAGAAAGTTATTAATAAGTCTAAGAAGGTTAATTCTAAAAATAAAGGTGGTAAGATTACTTCTGCCTTATCCTAAAATTTTATTTTTTTAATAAATGTGTGCTGTTTATTCAAGTCCTAAAAATTATAGTATTGTTCGTGCAGGTTTAGAAGTTTACAAAACCGATGAAGAAAACTTCAAACCGTATATATCTGCAGGTGCAAGTAACAGTTCTTCAAGCAATAGTGAAACAGATAGTAGTGATAGTTCAACAGATGATACTAATAGTATTGGTTACACTTATCATCAAGGTGAAATAAGAGAAATCTACCATTATGCTAATTTATACTCTGCTAATTATGAAAGCGATTATAAAGAAATGAATAATAGTGCAACCATTACAGTACCTGAGGTTGATAAGAATCGTTTTTACAAAGGAGTAAGAGTTTCACTTAAAAAAGAATGGGAAGAACCCGGTAAAACTTTAGTTTGGGATGATTTAAAAAGTGTAACAACAGGTTTTATCACTGAACAAACATTTAATGAAGAAACCGTTGAAGTTAAAATTGATGGTTTATCCAAACTATTAGACCAGAAATATACTTTTGATTTCTCTAATATGAAACGTTCAAAGATATTGGAGGAAATTATTAAAACGGCTGGTTTGGAAGCTGATATTGATGTTACTGGTTTGGATGATGATGTAACCTCATTTAAATCAAGCAGTAGTGACAGTAGTAGTGGTTCGGGTAAAAGTACTGGTAGTGCTACTATTGATGAGGCTGTTGAGAATGCTATTAATGGTGTTAGTGGTGATTTAGCAAAAGCCAAAGCTATTGATAAAGCATTCAAAGAGCATGTTATTTATAGTTATTATTTTGATTGTAAATACCCGGACTTGGATAAAGCGTGGAGTGTTGCTCATTTGAATTGTGCTGATGGTGCTAATGTATTATGTGCAATGTTCATAAAAGGTGGTTTCGATGCAGTCATACACCACACACCCGGCAAAGATGGTAATGGTCATTATATTGTTAGGGTTAAAGTTAAAGGTAAAGTTTATGCTACTGATAATGCTGCAAGTGATGGTCAGCATACCACAAGAAGTTTCGGTGAAGTTTGGGGTCCATCATCAGGTACAGCAAAAGGTACTAAAATAGGATAAAAAAAAATAATAATAAGTGAGGTTCAAATAGTTTCCTATTATGTCTAATTTTTGGGTTTGTAGTGATAATATTGATGGTAAAGAAAATAAAAGGATTAATACATTATGTGATGCTTTGAAAAAAGCAGGGCACACAGCACATAATGGTGGAGTTGGTCCTAATACCGTCCAATCACATGGTTTAACTAGTAATGCTAAAGGGCAGATTGGTGTTTTTATTGTTGGTGGTTCTGATGCTGGAATGTATGTTGATTTCCGTGATGGTTTGAAAAGAGGTTATTATCATTATAAGTATATGTGGGTTGTTTTTGCAAGTGATACTGCAACAACGGATAAATGGATTACTTGTAATGGTTTAAGTAATACTTCTTTGGTTCGTGCATGGGATGATAATTATAGTGGTTCCAGTATTGAATCTGTTGGTAAAACTGCTAAATCATATTTTGACTCTAATAAGAAATATATTGGTTACGCTTGTGGTAAGAAAGGTTGTGATTTTAAAGAGGTAACTGATAATTTCATTAAAGCTATAGGTGGTGACACGGATAGTTCATCATCATCTAATAGCAGTAGTGGTGCTAGCTCTTGTAAGGAAGCTGTTCAGAAGTTGTTAACTCATTGGGATGGTTATGTGGAATGCCGTATACGTGATGGTGTTGTGCATATTCATAAAATCCGTGAACCTCAAAAGAACTGCACATTATTATTACAAGAGGGAGTTAATGTTTTTTCAAGTAGTATTAAAGTAACTGATGTTAATCCTGATACAGTTAATCATTTAATTGTTCATTGGAGTGGTGGAACAATCACTTTTAAAGATGAAGAATTAATTAATCGTTTCGGTGATATTGTTAAAGAGGTTGATGCTGTTAAAACTATCTCCAATACTGTGGATAAAAAAGAGTCTAATAAGAATAAATCAAATAAATCAAATAATAATACTTCTAATTCTAATAATAATAGTGAATCAGAATCAAAAAATAATTCAAGTAAAACCAATACTATACTAAGACCAATAACAAAATATGAGGATGCTTTAAGTTTTGGTAATATTGAATGGAATAAAATCAAAAGAGATAATGGGCATACTATTGAATGTCAAGTGCAAGGTTCACCGGAATGGCGTGTAGGTGAATGGGTTAGAGTAATATTCCCAAGTTTCGGTGAAAACGGTTACATGTATACTTCAAGAGCATCACATTCTGATGATGGTGGTGACTGGAATGTTAACCTTGCATTAGTAGATTATCCACCCGGTTGGGGTGCTGAAACTACAGACGACAATAGTACAGATGATGAAGATTCTGAAAGTACAGATGACACTAGCAGTGACACTACTAGTGAATCATAAAATAGTTTAAGGTTCATATTATGGGTGATTCAAAAAATATAACTGCAACAAAAGGACGTTTACACAGTCAATTCAGTAATGTAGTTAATAATGTACTAACCAGTAAAAATATTCCCGGTCAAATCCAAAAAGCCGTCGATAATGAAAAAATAAGAACTGGTGTAATTACTAAATTCTATCCATACCTTGACAAAGCAGAAGTCCAATTAGATAATCTTGATAAAACTATTGTTTGTAAGATACTTCATCGTTTTGGTGGTGAAATGATTGATTTTTTCACACCATTAGAATATGAATCTGATTACTGTGAAAACCTCCATGAACCTTATATTATTCCTAAAGCAGCACAACATGTTTGTGTCTTAAATATTAATGATGCTGATAGTGAGGAGAATTTAATTTTAGGTTACTATCAAAATGAGGAGATTGTTGGTTTTGACCCTGCTAAACCGGGTAATGTTAAACTTGCTTTTTTAAGAGAGACTAATGAGTATTGGATTGAATTTGGTAATGATGGTTTAAATATAAGATTACCAAATAAACCTGAATTAGCTTCAGGATTATTAGATGAAGAAATGGAGGATGTGGATTATGTTTCCACCTCTGACGTCACATCATTAGTTAATGATTCTGTTAATGAAGCAGTTAATAATATTACTGATGTTGATACTAGTGATTTTTATACTAGAAGTGAAGTTGATGAAATAGTTAATAATGCAGTGGGTAGTGTTCAGGATTTGATTGGTGACCTTGACGATTATATAACAGGATAAAATTGTGGTGATTATTTATTTTACCCGTAGATACAAATAGTTACGATTATAATTTTTACAAAACCTTAAACGAGGATGTGAAATTAGTAAGTAATGAATATGGAGAATGGGATCTTGATTTTAAAAACGGTGATTGGGTTAATTGTACTGGTATTGATAGCTTGGTTAATGCTTGTATCATAGCAATAATGACCAGATTCAATGAATTAGGTTACTGTAGTTTATATGAAGATTTCGGTTGCAGAATCCATGAAGTAATTAAACAATCCAAAGGCAGAAACGCAGCATATAAGATTGAAGTTTATGTTACTGAAGTATTGAATAATATGCGTAGGATTAAAACTGTTAATTGGGTGCAGGTTACGGATAATCCGGAAGATAATTATTATAATTATAAAATTAGTTTCAGTGTTACAAGTATACATGATGAAGATAATAGTGATGGTGAATTAATCGAGGAGAGTTTCTATATATGAGTTATATTATTAATGAGGATGGGGAGAAAATTTATTCTCCAGCTAATTATATTCAACAGTATTATGAGGATATTTTTTTAAGGAATCTTGAAAATGCTTATAATAATGGTTTAATATCTCGTAGTGATGAATTCACATCTTATGTTAAATCTAAACAGGATATTAGTAATTTTTATGTGATGAACTTATCTGTTTTCAGTGATGAAGTGGATGATGTTTATTATGATATGACTGATGTTTATAATAGTAATAAAGTTGATTATGCTATTAACAATGATTTAGATAGTATAGGTGATATTGTTGGGTGTCTTCGACCTGAGGCTACTTATGCTAGTGTATTGTTAACTTTCACTACTGATGAATATGATACTGTTAAAACTATACCTGAGGGTTTGCTTGTATCTACTAATGATGGTGTTTATTATCGTACTGTTGAGGAGGTTGAATTAGCCCCTCATACTACTAGTATTAGTATTCAGGCGGAAGCTGTTGAGGCTGGTAGTGGTAGTCGTGTTTTAGAGGATACTTTAACTAGGATTGTTAGTGATGCTAGTGAAACAAGTATTGGTGTTAACCTTAAAACTGTTACTAATACTGTGAATAGTAGTGGTGGTGTTAATGGTTTTAATGATGATGATTACCGTGATTTGATTTTGAATCATCGTAAAGAGAATATTCGTGGTAGTTGGGAGGCTTTTGAGAAGTTTTTCAGTAATTATGATGGTTTGAATAGTTGGAAAGTAGTTCCTAATTGGGATGTTACTGGTACTATTAAGGTGGTGTTGGATCCGGGTACTCCTTATCAGTTGAATGATGTTTATAATCAATTAAAAAGTAGTGTTTGTCAGATTGATGATGATATTACTATGTTTAGTTATGAACCTGTACGTATTAGTATTTATGCTAGTTGTAATGTTGATATTGATTTAGTTAATCCTTATAGTAGTATTGAAAAGGAGGCTATTCAGTCACGTATTGTTGATGCTATTATGTTATATGTTAATGGTGATGTTACTAATTTTAAGGGTTTGAGTATTGGTGAGGATTTTATTCCTTATCAGTTGGGTGTTTTTATTAAGGGTATTGTTCCTGAGTTGAAGAATATTACTTTTAAGTATCCGTCTGCTCCGGTTACTATTGAGGATGAGCAGAAGGGTGTTGTTACTAGTGATGATATTATTATTGAAATGGAATAAAATAATTTAAATTATTAAATTTTTTTTTTATTTGTTTTTTTTTGTAGTTATGGTTGAGAATAGTTTACAATCAATGCTTGATAAATACTCATTTTTCTTTAATAAAAATGAGGGTTCTAATTTTTATAAAGTTGTTGATGTTAATAATGAAAATTTCAAATTATTATATAATAGTTTGTTTCAGGTTTATGAAAGTTTTCATTTGAATAAAAGATTGTTGGTTTGGAAGGAGCAGAGTGTACCTTATGATTACAGGATTCATTTTGTTTGTAATTATCCTAATATTAAAAGTGTAAATATATTAAAAAATGACACTCTCATATATACTAACTCATATGAAAGAAGTGAAAATAAAACAAACTTTCAATTTACTTACATTTGCAACTACACAACTTCAAACAATTCCCTTGTAAATGCATATAAATGCACTTCTTGTGGTGAAATCTACTTCGACACCACCACACCATTAATATGCACAAATTGTAACCATGAAAACCTAGAACAAATCAACATTTACCAATGCAATAATTGTAATGAAATATACTTAGGCAACACAGAAGAACCATGCACACACTGCAACAACAACGAATTCACACAATTACAAGCATACTACTGTAATAATTGTAATGAAATATACCTCAGCGAAACAGTTCTAAGTGAATGTCCTAATTGTCAAACACCTTACACTTCAAGACCCAACAGAACATTATACTATGATGAAGACAACATAAACATAAATGATAACAGTATAAACCTAAATGAAACAAACGAAACTGAAGACACAATAATAGATACAATAATACTGAATCCACCTGAACCGGAAACTGAAAGTGAAAGATTCATTAACTCAGCAGATGATGTGGAGTCAACACCGGAAAACCCATATCATATACCAATACCAATAATACCCGATGATAAATTCTTAATCACCGTTGAAACATATGATGAATATATTGTCTCAAAAGGATTTCCAGAAAACGACACTCCAACATATGATAGTAACGGAAGATTAATTGGTGATCCATTCGACCATGATTACAGTTTAGACCAATACGGTAAATTAAACCAAATACCAAGAAAACAATATATAGAAGTAACCAATCCTGAATTATATCATCTAACTGAACCCCCATATAATAATCGTGGAACAGAAGATGATTATCATTACATGAAAAGAATACTGGAATATAACCTAAGATTATGGGATACTCCAGCACCAGTATTAGAGATTTGGAAACTATACGGTTTACCTGCAACATTACTAAACCGTGAAAGATTACTAGTCAGAATGTTTGATGAAAACAAACATGAATTCGACAAGGAAACTGGTTTGGTTGGATGTTGGAAACCACAAGTATGGGAGCATAAAGACCGTTTCTGTGATGGTGGAGGTAGTCTTGGTGAATATTTCTTTGCTGAAGCAGATACTATAAGACCAACAATATGGCAGAATGTTACTATAAAATTCCGATTATTAAATAGTTTTGCTGAAGAAATAATTGATGATTATCTTGTTGATATTTATTATTATCTTGAAGATGAACATGATAATGTTAAATTATTGAAAGCTGATTATTCAATGGATACTGCTGTTATTAGTTATAAAGTATTTGAGAGTAATCTTGATAAATCTCATGTTTTAAGGTTTGTTGCACATAAAAATGATGATACTGTTATTGGTACAGAAGAAATCATAATTAATATAAGGAATTGTGATGATGGTGACTGGTATGTTTCCAGTACTGGTGATGATGTCCTTGGTGATGGTAGTAGGGATAATCCATTCCAAACACTTAATAAAGCAATTAGTGTAGTTTCAAATGCACGTGATTTAATTGTAGTTAGTGGAGACCTCACTTTATCTGATGAAAACAGCATACCAGTAGTTAACACTAATTGTACTATACTTGGTTGTGATGATGTTTCCATTACAAGTAATTATCATCGCAGATTCTTCCATTTAGTCGGTTCACATAATATTACTTTACATTTAGTTAACTTATTATTGAAAACCAGTGAAGTAAGCACTAGTATTAAATTTGTTGATTTTAAAAATACTAATTCTAATTTTTATGATTATGAAACTGTTATTATTAATGGTGGATTAGCCGTACTGGAAGCAGATATTAATACTGATAGTTATTATCCTTTTGATTATATTCATGTTAATGGTTCCTTGAAAAGTAAGGAAGAAGTTCCATTAACTAATAAAAATTTAACCTTAAAATTAAATGATACTAGTTTTGCAACAATTACTACAGATGATAATGGGGAGTTTAATGAATGGGTTAATATTAATAGTGAATATTCAGAGGATACTCAAGTGTTATCTTTAGTATTTGATCATACTGATTATTTTGAAACCACCAAAGAATGGAATATAACCTATAAAGAACCAGAATATCTAAGGGTTAGAATAGGTGAAAGTATAGAATTAACCAGTAGTGGACATGATAGTAATGTTGATGTTTCATTTTATATTAGTGATGATACTTTAATTGATACTGTAACCTCTGATAGTAACGGTGATGCAGTATTAGAATGGACTCCTGAATGGGGAACATATACAGTATACACTTATGAGGATAATATTGGTGAAACTGTTAAAAATGAATGGTTAATAGACACAATCATAATTATAAGTGAATTATCTAATAATGTTTTCATTGATGATGTTAGTTTCAATAATGATGGTGAATTCAATATAAATCAACGTACTATTATTACTTTAAATGATTTAAACGGTTTATTAACAGATTTAGAGTTCACAGATGATTTAAAATATAATATGGTTTATAGTGAGTTGCAAGGTTATTCTGATGATGAATTAACTGGTACTGATTTAACACCAAAAGATTATAGTATACTACAACAGGCCATTACTGATATAATTGTTGAAGATAATGGTGATGTTAAAATACAAAGAAACGAGGAAGAAATTATATAATGGTTGATAAAGATTGTGGGGAAACTAATAATGAGTGTAAATATTTACATCATGAACCATATTACACTCCTAATAATTATGATTTATTCTTTGATTATAATAATATACCTGTAAATATACCTATTGAAAAAGCAAATGACTTACGTAATAGGTTGCAGAAATTAATGCCTTTAACAAAAATAATCCATTTAAACATGAATAGTGAAACATTAAAAGAAGATAATAATATCCACTTACACTCATCAATGAAAATAAACAATCCCGATAATAATGATACTATGATGGAGGTTAACTTTTTATGAATATTAATATTAAAGGCACATATAAATTCAAAATAAAACTAAGTAATGGGGAATACCGTGTTATAACTGGTGAGAATCTTATAACTTTCCTTGGTGAATCATTCTTCTTAAACCGTCCGATTAACAATAATTTTAATGCAATGAAATATATTGTATTGGGAAACGGTACTAATCGTCCTCGTAAAATGGACACTAGTCTTGGTAATGAAACAATACGTAAAGAATGTGTTAAAAAAGCAGACTTGGATAATAAAAGAATACTATTAACTGTTAATTTTGATATTAATGAATTATTAGGTACAACTGAAATTGGTGTTGCTAATGATGATATATTAATCTCTCATGATGTTTATGAAAAAATAACTAATAGTACATTAGAAAGTAGTATTGGTGAAGTTGAAGTAGAATACAGTTTCCAATTATCCACCTCAGCAATACGTAGTGATTGGAACGAACTAACCAGTACATATAATGGTTATAATATTTACTACACTAATGAACCTAACGAAATTATTGGTGTGTTAGAGGAGAATACTAATTGTGGTTATCGTAAAACAAGTAGTTTAAATGAATTATCACAATATATGGGAGCTTATTATTATGACCGTGGATTAGGTTACTTATATATAAGGAATACTAAAGGAACTAATCCAGTTAATGATACTATACTTGTTCAAACAAAATAAAAAAAAATTAAACTATAAAAAAAAATATAAGAGGGGAATTTAATAGATTTATGGCTGATAATTGTAATCCAAATTATAAAAATTTAAGTCGCATACAATCATTCAGTGAACAAAGATATGTTACCGTTCAATTAATGGAACAAGCTTGTATGAATGATGAATACTTAAAACAAACAACCGATGAATTATCATATTTATCACCACCAGCAGTAAGAAAAGTATTCAATCCCGTTAATGTTGACCCAAGTCAAAGTTGGGGTTATCAAATCAATACTGACAATACCATAAGTTTTAATTCATCCACCACTAAAGATGTTTTCGTTGACTTCACAGAAGAAACAATAGACTTAGTGGATATGGAAAACACTACCTGTGACATTATAGTACCAACTGGTGGAACCAGTAAAGTTGCAAGATTAACCGTTCATGAAGATTCAACATTAAATAAAGAAACTACAGATTGGGATGCACGTGCAGGTACAAATGAATTCTGGTATGTAGGATATGATAAAAGTAAAACATACCAATCATTACCTGAATGGGATAATAATATATGGGATAAAAAAATACCATCAATCGTCCGTGCACAAACAATAAAAATCAAAAACATAACCACTAATAAAAAAGCAAGATTAAGTGGTGTAGTTTTAAGAGTACACTACGGTGGAGGTGTTACTTCAAATGTTGGTTCACCTTTATATGTTCAACTAAGAAAAACACATAAAACAAAAGTTGAAAAATATAATATGACTGGTGAGTTCGGTAATAAGGAATTCAAATTCGAATCATATGATCCTAAAGAATATGAGGAGATTTATGTACCTGATAGTAATCCTGAGGATGCTTTAGCCACAGCAGTTTATTACCCTGACACTACAACACCCGGTAATGTGACTATTAGTTTTGATAATCCTCCTGCTGTTGAAGCTGATACTACTTATGCATTAGTTTTTGCAAGTCCGTTATCTCATTATGCTCATGCTCCACGTATTGGTGGATGGGGTCGTAAATGTGACCCTGACCCATACAGTGATGGTTTTGCGTTCATCTCAGAGGATAATGGTTATACTTGGAACCGTTACGGAAAAGATGATTACACTGAATCATATAGTTTTGGTAAAAGATGGCCACGTGATTTTGCTTTTGAATGCCATATACTAGAATATGATGATGAATTCACAGCTAATGCAGAGGAAGCATTGTATTTAAAACCAATTTATACTAATCCTATTCGTAGGGTGCAATTGTCAAGTGATGCTGATAAAAATAATCAGACTATTATTTATGAGGTTTCAACTACAGGACATCCTGATGATTGGATTGATGTTACTAGTTCACGTCTTGCTGTTTTCGACCCTGATGAAAATGGAGAGTATTCACGTGTTTTATTTGCACGTGCAAGAATGAAAACTACTAATACTGCCAATAGTCCTACTATTAAAAATATTCGTCTTGGTATTGTTACAGAGGTTCCTAAAGAAATGTATGTCCGTACGCATTATTATAATCCAAATACTGAACCTATGCTTGGAGCGAATATGTGGGGTCGTTTATATGCTCCATTTACCACAGAACCCTCCACGGATTGTAGTGTTGAAATCATAAGTAATCGTTTAGATAATGAGAAATTTAAAATTATTAATCCAATTAATTTAAGTGAGTATTCTTGGATTGATGGTATAGATGAAAGTGATGTTACAGATAAAACTGAATCACAATTAATCCAATACTTAACTGATAATCCAAGTAAAGTAACATTACTGGAAGAAAACAATATTTATGTCCTCGGTTTCTTTACAGAAATAAAATTAAATAACAGTCCTGCTTATCCATTAAAAGGTTGCTACTTACAACCAGCTAATAGTAGTATAAGAGCATTTAACTTTGGAGAATGGTATGATTTCACATTTGATTATACAGATAATATTTTAACATTCCATGAATCAATATTAACCGACCAGTTAATTGAGGGAACTTTACAAATAGATTATAATCCTGTTTTTATTGATAATTTAACTAGTTTAGAAGTGGGTCGTCGTGTTGATTCTGATATGGGTGTTGATGAAGGTTTAATATTAGATTATTTCAAAGAAACTTTTGTTATTACAAGTGAGCATATTGAAACACGTACTGTTAACTTAAGAGTTTCACCTGTTGACCCTATCCGGTCAGTAGTGTTGAATAAGGATACTGATGATGAAACTGTTTTGAATGAGAATGTTGATTATACTGTTGATGCTGATAATAAAAAGTTAATTTTTGGTGTTGTTGGTAGTGATGGTGTTTCTTCAAGGTTGAATCTTGGTGATACTTTAACTGTTGTATATACTCCTTGTATTGAAGATGCAGGTATTAGTATTGGTTATCATGCGCATCGTAGTGATAAACGTAAAGATGTTCATATAGAACCGAATTACCTTGAGTATAAGGTGTAAAAAAAAGAAATTTAATAATATTTTTATAAGAGGTTAAAAAAAAGGAATATATTATGGCTGGTAATGATGAAACATTGGAATTAGAACACATCGGAGACGAGGAAAATAATAGTGGAACCGAATCCACAGAATCCTCATATCATCAAAGATTTGTTACAAGAGTATTCCATGAAAAAAACAATCAAGTAATCGGTGCAGAAGTAATAATCTACGATGATGACCAAAACAAAATAGATAGTATTGTTGTAGCTGACAGCACAAGTCTTGAAGAATTCCAAACAAAATGGGAAAACATCAGTAAATACTACGTACTTAACGAGGATGCTGATTTATCCAGTGATTTACAAGAATTAGTAGATAATGGGGATTTAACAACATTACAAGAAATATTAACTAATACTGATGATACTACCAATATTAATGCAACAACTTTAAACGGAACTTATAATGCTTCTAGTTTTGCATCATCAGATCATGAACATGATGATAAATATTGTATAACAAATCACCAATCCAGTAATAAAGACTATGGAATTGCAACAAGTAACTTCTATGGTCATGTTAAAATCGCAGATAATTTGAATGATTCAACTTTTAACGAAGCTACTGCTTTAAGCAGTCATCAGGGATACGAGTTAAATCAGAAGATTAACACTGTTGATGAAAAGTTTAAATGGTCTAATGTTATATCTGTTGGTAGTTATATTAAATACAGGGTTAATGAGGATTTAAGATTAGTTGTTTGTAATTATAATCGTAGTAATTACACTGGTTGTAAAAATACAACTGGTGTGAAAACATTACATGGTGAGGGTACTATCCCGTCTTATTATGCACCAACAGGTAGGGTGTTAACTCCTTTGTACAGGGGTGACCTTACTTTATATTATAATACTGATGGTAGTATTAGTTTATATAATTTAACTACTATTAAGAAGTTTAGTATTCATGCTCAGGTAATGTGGCACTACTAAAAAGAGTATAAAAAAAAGAGGATAATGGTTAGGAAATCAGAGGATAATTCATTTTGTGATGGTTGTTGTAATCGTAGAACATGCAATCATGACCTTGAAAAATGTTGTTATCTTGTACGGAATGAATGTATGCTCCAAGAGGGGTATGTAGTAAGAACAAAATAAAACTATTTTGGTAAAAATATTGCAGATGATACAGAAAATCATTTTTTTTCTGTTGATGCAAAAAAAAAACATTAATTGGGAATGTCAAAAAAAAATAAAATAAAACAATATTTTTTCCCTTAAATAAAACGTTTTTTTTATTACTTTTTTTACTTTTTTTTCTAGAATTTTTTTTTAAGTATTTTTCAAAGGTGATTGGGTGGAAAAAAAATTTATTCTTTTCCCCCCTAGTATAAGATGAGATATAAAATTTCTTAATTTTTTTTTCATGTATGTGTATAAAAAAAATGGTGTGAAAATTTTTTATAATATAAAAAAATAGAATGGATTTTTATTTTATATTTTCCCTCAAAAATAAAAACATAAAATAATATTTTTATAATTTTTTTATTCTTTTTTTCTTCAAAATAAAATGCATGTAAAAGAAAATATGAAATTTTAAACTTTATTTTTATAATTTAATGGGAAAAAAATAAGACTTCACCCCACCTATGATTATTTAAATTTAAAATTCAATTTTTTTTCATAAAAAAAAGTTATATTTATAAAAGACTATAAAAAAGGGATTAAAAAAAAAATTAAATAAATAATTTTTTGTTTTATTTTTTTATATTGACAAATAAAAAAAATGAAAATGATATGGTAGTTGTTGAACAAGGTATAAAAAAAACTATTCTTTTTTTATATGATTATATAAATTGGAGGGTTGGTATTTTGTGAGTTTAGAATTCGTAGTAAATAATCAACAACTCAGAAGAGTAGATACAACAAATGTTGTAAGTAACAATAAGAACGTATACACTTGTAAATTTACTTTCATAGACTCTGAATGGGATGAACTCCATAAATTCGCAATCTTCACAGATGGATGGGGTAAAATAACAAAAGTCCATCTTGGAAAGGATAGTGATATATTAACATGTTTAGTCCCCGATGAAGTTTTAGAAGGAGCAAACTTCAAAGTCGCTGTTTACGGTGGGGATTTAATCTCAACCAACAATGTAACTGTAAGTATAATTGAATCAGGATACAAAAATCATATGCATCATCCTCATAATGGTCATCATCATAGTTGCCCATCTAAAAAGGATGTATTTGTGGAAATATTTGATTCATTAGATACAAAATTCGATAGCATTGCTTATAATAATAATTATTTGCATGTTTTTAATGGTAGTAAATTATTAGAATCCGTTTACTTACCTTCACTTACAGAAGAAGATGTTAACCTTCTAATACAAGTGTTTGCAACAGACTTCCAAAACTTATTGGATGATAAAGCAGATAAGAATCATACCCATTCTCTTGCAACCAGTACCGATGATGGTTTCATGTCCAAAGAGGATAAAATGAAACTTGATGGTTTTGATCCAGACTCATTAATTGTTGATGATGAACTGGATATGGATAGTAATTATCCAGTTGCAAACCATGCTATCGCCACAGCGTTAGCTGGTAAAAAGGATGATTTTGACTTTGCTACGGAATTGGATAAAGTAATCCAAAATTTAATAGACGAATAAAATAAAAAAATCGAATTTTATTTAAATATAAAAAAATATATAAACAATATTTTTTTAAAATATTTTTTTTGGTAAAAAATTAGATATATTATGGCTGTAAGTAATCAAACATTATACGAACATTTAAGAACATTAAACAAACAATGGTTTTACGATAAAACTGAATTAGACACTGCATTAGAAGCAAAAGCAGATAATGTTGAAATACCAACAAAAACATCTGACTTAACCAATGATAGTAACTTCATATCCACCAGCAACACTGCAGGTTTAATAAAAAATGATGGTACTATTGATACTAATGCATATTTAACCGAACACCAAGACATATCTGGTAAAGCAAACAGTGCAGACTTAGCAACTGTTGCAACAAGTGGAAGTTACAATGACTTAGAGGATGTTCCACAAACTTTCACTCCTGCAGACCACACACAAGCTTCCAGTACAATTACTGATACTGCAACTTATTCTAATATTGGTAATGTTGCTACTACTCAAGCTTCCATTAATGCAGCTATTGATACTAAATTAGGTGCATTATTATCCGTAGAATTAATAGAAGTAGCAGTATCATTACCAACTGCAGCAGCAAGTACAATGAACAAATTCTACCTTGTTGCAGAATCCACCTCAGCAACCAATGACAATTATGAAATCTACGTAACTGTCAGAACTGGTTCCAGTGGAAGTTACGAGTATGACTGGGAAAAAGTCGATACAGCAAGAATCGACTTATCTGGCAAAGCAGATGTCTCACATACTCATGGTAACTTAACCAATGATGGTAAAATTGGTTCCAACGCTGATTACTTTGTAACCACCACAACTGGTGGAGCAGTAACCAGTCAAGCAAGCATTGGTAACATCAGCACCTCCGGTGCAATCGGTAGTACTAGTGGTAAAGTTATTACAACTACTACTAATGGTGTTTTAACTGCTAGTGATTGGACTGATGAATTGGATGGTGTTATCCAAAATTTAATCAGTTACGGACAATCCCAACAATCCTAGACTGGATATAAAAAGGAAAAAACATTTAGATAAAAAAATATGTTAAATGGATGATTTTAGGGAGGAAAATATATAAAATTTAATTTCTTCCTTTAATTATTCATTCAATAAAAAATAAATAATTGAAAGAGTGAAAAAATCTCTCTTTTTTTTTTGATACTTTAAAAAATTATGAATTTTAGTGCAATTCCATCAGATATTATAAATAAAACAGTTAAAGTTTTCATAGGCAACTTCAGTTTCTATGGAGAATGCATAGAACTTGGTGAGGAAGAAGAAAATTATTTAAAATTAAAAGAAACAGATGATAATATTTTATTAATCAATATTACTAGTGTTGATGTTTTAACAATTATTGAAAATGAATAAAAAAAAATAAAGATTATGACTGAAGAAGAAATTATTAATCCATTATCAGGCTTATACAATCATATAATGTCACTTGTAGGGCAGAATCACTACACTAAAACTCAATCAGATAATAAATATGCAACACAAGCAAGTGTAGATGACTTAATCGGTGATTTGGATGATTATATTACAAATTAAAAAAAAAATAGAATAATAAAAAAATTTTATTAATATTTTGGAGGGGGTTATTTTTGAGTATTAATAATGATTTAACTTTAATAAATGATAATAATAATTTTAAGTTAGGACACAGTGTAACTTTCGTATGTGATGTCTCTAATTTAACCAATACTTATGAAGAATTCAAATTATATAATATAGTTAATAATGAATTAACTGAATTAGTAGATGTTAGTGATAGTGTTACTAATGGATTATTAATATATAAATACTATCCACAAACCACTGGAATAATAAATATAGTACTACAAACAGAAGAAGTATCTGAAATTATACATCAAAGTAACACAATAACATTAACTGTAAATAATAATAGTCATGCACAGAATATTTACAATGCTAATGCAGCATTAGTATCTAACTTAACCAGTATGGGAGTAATAGGAGCATCCGTTAATGATGGTTTAGCTACTAATATTGCTAAAGTGTTGAGTGTTCCACCAACACAACGTGGAATAGAACTAGACACTAGTATAACATGCACCTGCCCAAGTAGTGCATCAGTCGGCGTACCATTCAATATAACAGGAGTATTAACATCCAGTTATGATGACACAAGCCAAAGTAATGTTGATATGCACGGTGGAGAAATACAAGGAGCAACCATTGAAATCTACAATGGTAACACTTTACTAGGAACCTGCACAACCAACATCGATGGAGAATACAGTTACTCATACACACCAACCGTGACTGGGAATTTAAGCATACACGCCATCTATGATTCAGCAAACGACTTCTACGAAGACAGTGCAAGTAACAGTAACAGTGTAAGCGTACATGTACCTGTATCAAGCGTAACATTAACCGCCACTGTCTGTGATAGTAACAATCAAGCAATTGGCAGTCCTTCCGATTCTGCTATTCTCTCATATGTTGATGGTGAGTCAGCACTTTTAACCGCAACAGTATTAGACAGTAACAACGACCCGGTTGTTGGAAAAACAGTCAGTTTCGATATTGTTGACCATGATGCTGGTACTGTTATCTCGAATATTGGAACTGCGACTACTGATTCGTCCGGTATATGTTCCGTATATTACTACTCAAAAGATGCAGATGTTTTAAATATAAAATGTTCTTGTAACAATATTGAATCATCATCAGTACAAATCGAAGATTGTTGGAAATATGACTCATTAACCACAAATAACAATCGATTAAGTGTTACCAAAGGTTCTGCTTCACTCACATACTCCAATGATGGAGTAAAGATAAAAGGAACTGCTACAACAGACACATTAATAAAATATCTTGATTTAACACTCCCAAATAAATATAGTGTTGAAATAGACATCAATTCATTTGTAACAACTGATTATACATCAGAATGTGTAGTTGAAAATGTATCTGTTGTTCGAGATGTAACTTACTCAAAAATCGGATATTACAAATACAATATTACTGACAGTTCTGCTCCAATTATAGAGTATAATCTTGAGAATTGGGATTGGATAAATGGGGATACTTTAAAATATGAATTTGACTCATCAACACAATCTATGAAGATTTATCAAAATGGAGTATTGAAAGGTACAATAACTAATGTTACACAGAACAATACTTTAAGATTTAAAACCCACAATGGAAGATGGACAGTATTCAAGAATTTAAAAATCAAGTCTTTATAGTTTTGTAATTACCATATTCTTGATTGTTACATTTCTATTTGAATATAATTTGATTTTAAATCCACTATGATTACTGCTATCGGCTTGTTTTTGATACTTTTGAGTATTGTTCAGATAACAAGTTACAACTCCATTGTTTACAATAAACTTTAAAGTATCTCCAACCTTTAATATAGGAGAAGTAGATGTAACATTGCCTCCTAAATCGACAATTCTCCCCCAATTTAGATTATTCCCAGAAGTTTCACAAAATATTCCTTCACAACTAATCCCTGCACTATACTTATTACTTATTATAATCCCAGTTATTTCAACACTTAATTCATAATTAGTAGGCATTGGAATATCTAAACTTGCAAAGTGGTCGCTATTGATTCCATTTCCAGTTATTGAAACTCCATTGCTTGAATGAGAGATGGATATTCCAGTTGTTGATGGTGTGAACATATCGTGTGAGGTTGTGAGAGAGTTATTATACCATTTGTTTGTTATTGCTACACTTGAACTTTCGATGTTGTTACAACTTGCTTTAATATATAAATCTCCTGTATCTTTTGAGTAGTAAGATACGTTGTTGTTTTTTTTTATTCAATTTATTATTATTTTATATTATTTTTTTTATTTTTTCTTATTTTTTTTTTATTAAATAAAATTTTAACTTAAATAAATTAATTTTTTTGAGGTGAGTAGTTGCCAACTAATTTAAATGAATATGTTAATGAGAAGCATTATACGAAAAGTGAAACCTATACTCAAAATGAAATCTTAAGACTTTTAGAAAACTTAGATATTAATTTGGATGATTTTGAGGGTAATATCTTATATGTATCAGAGTTACCATCTGAGAATATTTGTACTAAGTGTTTATATGTCTTAAATTATAGTGGTTTGTATATTTATAGTAGTGGTGAGTGGGTTAATGTTGTTGAGGGAAACGAAACAGTATTATCACTTGTCAGTGACATGTCCACACTAAGAACAAACTTAACAAGTTTATACACTAGTTTAACCAATTTCAACAAAGCATTAATCGATTTCAGTGAAGATAATGAGAATTTAGATTCTGATTTAACAAAATTAAAGGATAATCTTCAAGTATTTATTGACCGTGTGGGTAATATGATTACTGCGATTGATGCATTAGAAGATGGTTTGGATCAACTGGATGAGGATACCACTCGTTTAGATACTGCTTTAACTACCTTAAATACTAGTATGAGTAGTTTTGATACTAGGTTGAATACTTTTGATTCTGATTTACAAACACTACAAGATAATCTTGATACTACTAATAGTAATGTTTCTGATTTGGAGGATGGTCTAACTGGTTTTGAAACTCAATTGGATGGTTTTAGTAGTACTATTAGTCAGTTGAATACTGATGCAGGTACATTAACCACACGCTTAGACAACCTCTACGATACATTATTCGATGCCAACGGTGACCTTGTAAGTACCGATGCAGACATTACCAATTTAAGTTTAAGATTAACTAACTTGTTAAGTGACCTTGCAGTATTGGGTGAGTTTTTGGATGGTTTTGAAGGAAACCTAACGGATTTCAAAGCAGAAATGCAAGAACAAGGAATCACCCTTGAAACTATTGATATGAATAGTAACATCCTTAAATTATTCGGTGCTATTGCCAGTGTTAAAGCTGATGTTACTGAAATCACTGAGGATTCTATTCCAGCGGTGCAGACTGATATTAGTAATGTGCAAACTGATTTATGGGGTGAGGATAAAGACCAATCCAATCCGGACAGTAATTCTGTCATGGGTAATATTAGTGATTTGACTACGAATGTTATTCCTGCTGTGCAATCTGATATAGGTGACACACAAGACGATATACAAGACTTACAAGATACTATAGGTGATGAAAACAATCCTGCTGAGGGAACACTACGTAAATTAATTAATAATGCACAATCATCAATATCCAGTTTAACAAGTAGTATTACAACTGCAACTAATGACGTAACAGACTTGTTAAAAGAAATGTATAAAGGTACTGGTAATAATTATAATGCAAATGCAACATTACAGAATCCAGCGAATGGTACATTAGCAAAGAATGTTAAAGATGCTCAATCCGCAGCTTCAACTGCACAATCCACAGCAAATAGTGTGCAAAGTTTAGCCAATACTGCTAAATCAACTGCTGAAACTGCAAAGAGTACAGCGGAAACTGCTAAAAGTAGTGCCGAATCTGCACAAGCAAGTATAGCTACTGTGCAAAGTGATATTGATGATTTAAATAATCAAATTGATAATAGTGACCCTAATAACCCTGGTTTAAAACAACAAATCGCTTCAACTCAATCAAGCATATCTAGTGCTAATAGTAGTATTGCAAATGCATTCACAGAATTATTCGGTACTGGAACAGATAGTGATAGTGCTAATGGTGACAGTATATGGGCAAAACTCAAAACATTAATAAGTAATGTAGGTTACAATAGTGACGCCGCTAATACAAGTGGTACAAGCTTATGGAGTAGAGTAAAAGGATTATCAAGTGAATTATCAACTTTAGATGGTAAAATAGGTTTCAGTAGCGACATTGCAAGTAATGACGATGGTGCTAGTTTATGGGCAAGATTCAAATATAATAGTGATGAATTATCATCTTTAAGTAGTGATGTTGGTAATAGTGGTGATTCTGCTTCTAATAATGATGGAGCAAGTTTATGGGCTAAATTCAATTATGCAATAAGTCAAATCACTAGTATTAATGGTGTGATTGGTTCTAGTGGTGATAGTAGTAATGGTACAAGCTTATGGAGTAAAATCAATAAAGCCAATGAAGATATAACTACAATAAATGCTAATGTGGGTGCAAGTGGAAATACGGCCAGTAATAGTAATGATGCGAGTTTATGGGCGAGATTTAATTATGCTTTACAGCAAATCAGTAATTTAAACACTAGTATTAATAGTGCTAATGCTGAAATGTACGGTACTGGAACTGATGAAACTACAGCTGATGGGGACAGTATATGGGCTAAAATTAAAAACCTTAAACAGAATGTTGGTAATGTTGATTTTGCAACTAAAGGTGATTTGCAAACACAAGTAACTGCCGCTCAAAACGCAGCTGATGCCGCACAAACAAGTGCAACAAATGCAGCTACAAGTGCAAGTAATGCTCAAAGTGCTGCTGATGCAGCTCAACAATCTGCCGACGATGCCAACGATGCAATCACTGGTGTGCGAAGTGCAGCTGCACTAACAGAAACAACATTAAGCAACCTTGTAAGTTATTGCCAATGGGGTAATGCTAGTGTTGTTAGTGTTTCCGGAACAGCAGTTGAAGAAAGACCAAATACTAGTTTAAAACTTGTAGAAGTGTATTGTAATTATAATTACTCTTTTACTTCAAGCAATTTAAATCAATGGGTTGATACTGGTTTAACTATTGGTTATAAACCACGTAAGAATACTTTCATTGAAACAGACAGGCCATCAACTATGGCATACATAAATTCCTCAAATGGGCATATTTATGCATATTCAACCAGTTCAGGTACAGTACCAATTGTATTCCATGGATTATATCATTACCAATAAAAAAAAATATTGAATAATTATGAGTGTTAAGTTGATACGTGATTTGAAAAATTTATTTCATTCTTTTATTTTTTTCAAATCGGATGATGAATCAAATTTCCATACTTGGATAAATGAAAATGTAACCTATACTAACGGTGTATTACAGAATCATAGTACTCTTACTCAAACTGGTGAATTATCCTTTAATGCATCTATTGTTAGTCCTAATTACCGGTTGGGTACTGTGTCTTGTAAATTGGTTAATGGTGTTGAAGGTCAGACTGTCCAGTTTATTAGTTCGTATGTTAATATGAGGACTATTACTGATGGTGAGGGTTATTGTGTTTCAAGTAGTGGTCGTTTTAACAGGGGTGAAACTGTTACTGTTATTGTGGAACCATTAAATGTTGATGGTGTGGATTATTCTGGTTGCACTTTAACATGTGAAACATAAAAAAAATAGAGAAAATTTTATGGTTGATAGTAATATTATTGAAACAATTATATTTAATTTTAAGGAATCATTAGGGTTGAATTATTATTCACGTGATTCTGAAAAAGATGAATTTCTTAGATGGCTCCAAAAGAATATCAATTATGATAATGGTGTTCTTGAAATACCGGATAATCCTTTGATAACTGAAACAGAACAAGTAAATGCAGGTAATGGTGATGTTTTTTTGAAAAATCTTGTTAAAACATGGGCGTATACTAAAAAGGATAAACAAGAGTATTGGAGTAGTTTATTAGTTAATAATATCCGTTATGATAATGGAGTGTTAATTATTAACGATTGATTATTAATTTTATTATTTTTTTTTGGTTATGAGAATAGAATTATATAAAACGAAAATAGAATGCAGTTCACATAATATACTCGTAAATAGTACAGATACACTTATAACAGTATCATTAGTTGATTTTAACGGTAATCCAGTAACAGATACTGAAGCAACTGTTAGTGTGGATACTGGATATTTCACTAAATACACTAGAAATAATACTGATGTAATGATAAGTGGTTCCAGTACACAATCATATACTGGAAAAACTGGATCGGATGGAACATTCACATTAAAATACACTGCAACAAATATTGGATTGGCAACATTCACCACTGATAATTATCAAACCCAAGTCAACATCACCAAAGCTGATGATAATACGTGGGAAACTATTACTTTAAATAATCCATCTTCTACTTTTGAGTTATTTGTGAATGAGCATATTAGATTATGTGAATTAAGAATGAATTACACTACAAATAGTAATGTAGCATCCGGTGACCATGGTACTAGTACTAGTGTGCCAGTGGATTATAGACCATCTGGTGTGGTTGTAGGTAGTCTTCAACTTGGAGGTAGTTTAAGAGTTACTAGTGCTGGAGCGATTACATGGACTTTAGATGGTAATATTGGTGCTGGAATGCATATTTACGGTTCCGTAGTTTATCATTACTAGAAATATGGAAGAATGAACAAATTATTTTAAAAAAATTTTATAAGAGTTATGGCAACAAAAATAACATTTAAAAATATACAAACAATAGCAAAAAAAACAAAAGCATACGTTGAAAAAAACGGTAAATTACCATCTACTTTAACAGTAGATAATGTAAAATATACTTATCCACAAATCGGTTATATACTAGCTAAATCTGTTAATAATATTGGTAAAGATATAACTGTCATTAGTGTTGGTAAAGCACCTAAACCTCAAGGTGAAACAGTAAAATTCGATATTAATGAAGAAGATTATAAAAAATTAGCAAAAAACTACTCTAATTTCATTGAAGATAAAGAAAACCGTAAATTACCTAACTATAGTACGTATAATGGTAAAAGAATACATCAAAGAGTTTTCATTTACAGTTTAAGTAAAATCATTGTATGGTATACTAATCATAATAAGGTTTTACCTAGTAAATGTAGGTTTTACACTAGTGAAACTAAAGTATCTAAAACAACAACAAAAACTACAACCACAAATACAACCACTAAATCATCTGTTAAGACTAAATTAAACCCATACATGACTAATAGTGGTTGTAGTGGTCTTGGTCAGTGTACTGGGTATTTTTGTGCGTGCAACAGTCTTCAACAGTGTTTTTACCGTTTGACTGGTATTAAGGTTGCTGAATCAACTATTGCAAAATGGGCTGGAACCACATCTTCAGGTACTAGTCATCAAGGTATTGAAACTGCTGTTGCAATGTTCAATAAAACCTATAAGAAAAATGTTAAAATTAAATGGTATAATTTCAGTGATTTAGGTAAGAATGATACTTCTAGATGGAGTAAATTCCAATCATTAATCACTAATGGTGCAATGTTCACTCATATTCTCTATAGATACAATTGGGGTCATTATGAAGTCCCTAAAAGTGTATCTGGTAGTAATGTGATTGTTTTAAATAGTTTAGGTAGTAGTTGTGGTTCGGGTACTTATTGTGGTTATATTGAAACTAGAACTAAATCTACTGAGTTAGGTTATATGAAAGGAATAAGTCAGAAAAGTATTTGTGCATTAACAATTTAGAGGTTTAGTTATACATGAATTTTATTAGTAAGTTTTTTAAGCAAAGGGAATTAGGTAAGATGCAAAAAGAAGTAGTTGAATTATTAGCTGAGAATAATAATCAGTTGAATGATACTATTCTTGAAAAGCAGGTTAAAATTAATACTATAAGGTGTGAATTGGATTTGCCTGATAAGTCTGAGATTATTTACGAGGATGGTTTCGCACAATAAAAAAACGTGTTGTATATTGAAAAGGGAGGAATGATTGATTCATTCCTCCTTATTTTTTTTTAAATTATTTTTGTGTATGATTGTGTGTTATAATGGTTTAAATACTTGTACTTTTCATAGTAATTTATTATAATATGTCTGGTTTTGTTTTTGTTTCTGATTTGGTTAAATTAAGGTTGAAATCATTAAGTATTACTAATGGTGAGTCTTATGATTCGATATTGTCACGTTTATTGGATTGTAAGGTGGAGTCTTATGTTTGTGAGTATCGTGTTTTTGATACTGTTAATGATTGTTTTGTTGATTTAAGGGTGGATTGGGGTAGTCTTACTGAGAATTTGTGTTTTGGTTTTGATGGTGTTTATTCTGATTCGTTTCCTGTTAATCCTTGTGTGGATTATAATGTTTGGTGTGGTTTTAAGGAGGTTGTTTGTGGTTTGAGTTTTATTTTTAATGTTTTGGTTGTGTTGGATAGGGGTGGGTCTGTTGTTGTTGATGGTTTGGTTTTTAACAGGTTTAAGTAAATTTGTTTTTCTTTTTATGTATATTTTTTTAATATTTTAACCATAAAGTATAAATAGTATGAAAATATAATACTAACTATGGAATTGTGAAAAGGATTAATAGAGTACTTGGGATAGGAAATAAACAAATAAAAATAAATCGGATGTGAATATAATGGAAAATTTATTTGACACAAAAAAAGAAATCATCAGCAAACTAAAAAATGCTGAAGACAAACTAAGTACTACAAAAAATGAATTAAAAAATAAAGAAAATGATCTCTGGTTAAACACTGAGTTCAAAAAATTAGGTTACACTAATGATGATACTCGTAGGGCGTATGTGCATAATGAAACCAGTGACCTTAGATTAAATGAAGAATTAATTAATAATGAGATTAGGAGGTTAAAAAGAGAATTGAATTTATGTGATGATAAAATCAAATTAGTATCCTTCTAAAAATTTCATGATTATATTATTGGGAGCATAATTTTATTCACAGTTTATATTTTATTCTTTTTTTTTAACTTTTTTTAATGGAAAAAAAAGTCATCTTCTTAATAAATATTAAATTTGGGTAAAAAAAATAATATAAATGGGAATATTATATAATCTTTTTTTGGGTATGATTATATGATATAAAAATATAAATGGAATAAAACTCCCAATATATAATTAATATATAATTATGAGTAGTAATATACGTGTAAGTAGGGAAACAAAGCATAGATTGAAAGGACTAAGCCTAACCGATAATGAATCATATAATAATATTATTTTAAGATTACTAGATGTTAAATTAGATGGTCGTGAAATTGATTATTTGATAAGTGATAATCATAGTAATCATGAGTTAAAAGTTTGTGTGGATTGGGGTAAATCAGAAGAAAACATATTATATTATAATAGTGATGGTGATTTGAGTTTTGACTTACCGTTGACTTTGGGTGTTGATAAAGATTGGGATAGTTTTATTGGTGCTATTCAATCATTGGAGAATATTTTTAATATTATGGCTGTTTTAGGTTTTGATGAGCGTATTGAAGCTGGTGATGTCAGTATTAAACGCATATCATAGTTTTATTATGTGACAAGTTGGCAGAGTGGTCTATAATGCGGTGGTCTGCAAAACCACTATTTCAGGAGTTCGAATCTCCTACTTGTCTTTAATTATTTTTTTTCAAATATAATCGAAACATTTATATATTAGTATACCAAATATACTAAGTAGACAATACTTAACTAAGGAGACAAAAATAATGAAAATCAAAACCCAAAACTTATCAAAAGAAAACTTCGACGAAGAAATTGAAAACATCTTAATCGAAAAAGAGATCATTACTGATGAAATGGTATATGAAGCAATAACTATTGGTAGTGTACCTTTCAAATCAACAGAAGACGAAAAAAATTTCATTGAAGAAAAATGTATATTAATCGAAGATGATGAATATTATTATATTTGTTGTCAAGAAAAAAATTTCACTAGAATGGCTGGTGAAGATTATGGTGTTCAAAGAGTAGAAAAAAGAAAATACACCTATTTAAACTAAATAGTGGGGGTTAAAGGATGGAAAGAGACACAAATATTAAATTAAAACAATCAACAAAAGAATTATTACAAAGTATGGGTCATAAAGGAGAAACATATAATGACATCATCCATAAAACAATACTTAAAAGCTACTGTTTGGATAGTGAATTGGATGAAATGATTAATAATATTGATTCTGCAAGTAAACGAGCATGCTTTTACCTTGGAGTATTATTTGGTAAAACATATGGTGATATAAACGGTGTTGATATTAAGAATTATGATAAAATAAAGAATTTGAATAATGAGAATTTTAAATTTGTTTATACTCAGTTAGCGGATGCTAATGCTAATGATATTAGTTTTAAGCATGATAATTTGTTTCGTTTGATTTCAGCAGAAATTATTAATTCACATAATATTTCTAATATTTCTGATGATGATATGAATTTATATTATGCTTATGGGAAGACACTTTGTAATAGTTTCCCATAAAATACTATTTTTGTATTGTTTTGTGTAGAAAATTAGTGCACATTTTTTTCATGCTTATTTTTCTATGGTTATGGTGTGTTTTTTGGGTTAGGTTTATATACTGTGAATACTTAATTTATAGTATATATTCTTTATTATATGTTGTAGTATACTTTGAAAAGTAATTGTTTTTTTAGGGTCAAAATAATGGAATTATTATATATTTTTTCATTAAGTTTAAATATAGGATAATAAAAAAATCCATACCTATTCCCACCACTTCACTAAAAAAAAATATTACTTCACAAATGGACTCCCCAAACATTTAAGAATATATAAAAAAATACACATATTCTAAGTGATGCCCAATGATTGAGGAGACAGATGAATTACTAATAAAAGAGATATCAATCTCAAGAAACCTTTCAGAAAGAACAGAATTACTATACCGACTAGTACTAAGAAAATACATAAAATTCAACAAAATGTCCTTAACTGAAATGTTAAAAGAAGCTGAAAAAGAAGAAGATGAACAAATACCATGGAAAAGAAGAACAATACGAAAAAGATTACTGAACTTCAGAACCTACCTATACAATAATTATATGCTAAGTACAGCAAAAATGAATTTCAGTAAAATATTAACAGTATACAAACACTTCGAAATAGAACTCCATGAATTACCAACTATAAGTGAAAAACAAGCTGAAGAAAGTATTATTCGATATAATGATTTACCTACAAAAGAGGAAATCCGTGAAGCATTGAAAATAACAACACCAATGCACCGAGCAATCATACTATTTTTCTCCAGCAGTGGCTGTGCATCTGCAGAAACTCTAGGATTAACAATATCTGACTTCATTAAATCAGTAGAAGAATACTATAAATCTGATGATATATACGAGATAATACATAACTTATACGGTCGTGATGATGTTGTACCTTGTTTTGAAATCAAAAGACGTAAAACAGGGAAAGTTTATTATGCATTCTGCAGTCCAGAAGCATTTAATGAAATATGCTCATACCTTTTAACACGTAAAGGATTAAGGAATAGTGATAGATTATTCAAAGTCACACAATTACATTTAATGCAATTGTTCCGTGATGTGAACAATACTTTAGGTTTAGGTACTGTTGGTAAAAATAATTATGTGAAGTTTAGAGCTCATATGCTCCGTAAATTTCATGCTAGTACATTATATAATGCGGGTATGACTTTAGATACTGTTAATGATTTACAAGGTAAATCTAAAAATAAGACTGATAGTAGTTATTTTATGGAGGATCCTGCGAAGTTGAAAGCTAAGTATATGGAGCATATGGGTGCATTGACAATTAATTTAGAAGTTAAACATTTGGATGTTAAAACTGTTGAATTTGTCCGTTTAGAAAATGAGTTGGTTCGTAAAACAGAAGAAGTTTCTAATTTAACTAGCCGTATGGATGTTTTGGAGAAGATTGTTTCTGATAATCTTAGTGATGAAGAGGTTAAAGTTATTGATAAGTATTTTTAACCTTTTATTTTTTATTATTTTTTTCTCAAATTATTAGTTCACAAATGCTCTCTTTCATTTTGTTTAAATACTCTTTTTTATAAAAATTTTATTTGTACCTGTAGTAATTTAAAAAAAAATATTATTTTTTTTCTTTATGGATCATAAAAAAAATTAGCATAGGATTTGTTGAATACGGTTTAAAAAATATAGGAGAATCCCCGTTCGTTTTAGTGTTAAATTAATAAATGGAGTGGTTTTTTTATTTTTTTTATTATATTGGAAGAAGGGATTATACGAGGTTCGTACTCTCCCATTCTTTTAGTGTTTGGTTACATTTAAAAAAAAGTTCTTTAATAATTTCACGTATACCCAAAAAGAAATTTATTCGAGAAGACAATTTTTAAAAATATTGTAACCAATTAATATATAGTATAAATTAAGTATTTATACTTTACTATAAATAAAGACCACACCCTTTTTTATACAAAAAAACAACAATTTCTCACTTAATTAACTGATTTACTATATTCTCCATTTAAATTCAACATAATCGTATTTATGGTTAAAACCTTGTGTTTAAATGGTTAGCAAAGACAAATAACAAATTATATATACTATAAAATAAATATTAAAAAGTAACCAGTAAATATACTTTACTGGCAAAAACATAAAACCCAAAAAGAAAAAAGAAGAGATGACTTATGGTCGAACAAATTTCCATAAAGAAATTTGAGGACTACCAACAAAAAATGCCAATGAGCGACATACTAACATTCGCAAAAATTGGATTCACATGTTCTCAAATTCTAAAAAAAGAAGGTTTACTAAAACAATTCAAGGAGGCTATACAATGCATAGAACTCCAAGAATAATACTAAACCACATAACCGGGAAAATTCCTATCCTACTATTAATCCTATTAGTGTTTAGTAAAAAAAGTAAACCCATAGAATCTGAACAACCTGTACGACTAAATAAACAAACAGACAATAATCAACAAAAAATAAATACACATAAAAAATATTTCACATCCGAACTACTACTCATCATAGTAGTAATATTACTAATGATTATTGTACCATTATTATTACTCAAATCAGGTTGTTTAGACTCAACAAACTATTATAACAGAAAACTAGCATAAAAACAAAATAATATGAGTTGAGTAAATGATACCCAAAAAGAATAATAAACGAGAAGATTTCAAAAAACTATTCTACTCCAATTTGACAAGTATAGATATTCAAAGAAAACTAGACTTAAACAACTACGAATATCAAGAATTACTACAAGAAGTCAAAAAAGAATTAGGATTGCCAACTAGTTCCCGTAGAAAACCACACAGATACGGTAAATATGTTAAAAACGCATACTTCATCAAAAAATATGATGAAAACGGGGAATTTGAAATAATAACATATTCACCAACATCCGAAGATGCAGAAGCAAAACTAAGACTAATCGACGATGGAATAAGCATATACGAAATCGACAAAGCAACCGATGAAAAAATGATGGAATTAATCCAAAACGATTACTTCACAAAAAATATGATCTGGTCAGACATACTGAAAAAATACCAAATACCATATCATAAATTCTATGAATTACTCGCAAACATCAAAGACAATCTCGGACTATCGAGAGACATACGAACAACTAAAAACACACGTTATGTCTACAAACAAAAAAACAATGGAAAATACCTTGTTAAAAAAAGCTTACACGGTAAAAGCTTCCAATTCGGTTACTACAACAACCTAAATGTTGCAGTGAAAGTAAGAGATTACCTTGAAGATATTCAATGGAATGTGAATCGTTGGCAAAATGAAAAAGAGAGGATAGTAAAAGAAGCAGAAATAGAAAATGGCTGTTAATCAAATATACCCATTAAAATGGGATGATGAGGAATTCAAAAAAATCCGTGATAAAAAAGGATTCATAGAAAATACAAGATTAAAATTAGCAAATACTGACCCACGTATTGAAAAATGCATACTCTGTGGGACAAAATTTGTGAAAAAACATCATAGTGAAAAATATTGTGGTGATGAATGCAGGGAAGTTGCAAGAAGCCAACAATCAAGAAACAAAGCACACCGCTGGTACCACCGTCATAAACATGAACTATCTGAAAAACAAAGATGGGGTTTAGGCTCAGGTACAATAGGTGCACACAGACATGATGATTTTGAAAAAGAACAATCAGTAATTGAAAAAGAATTCCAACGCCTAAGACTAAAAAGAGACTTATGACTGAGTATATTAGAAAAGAAGAATTAAAAACATTTCCCAGTGAAGTAGAACAATTAATCATTAAAACAGACTTCACTAATCCAATAGAAACATTAAGCTTCTGCAATAGTTTAATTGACATGGGGAAATACTTCTTAACACAAGCTTACACTGAAGCCGTCAAAGAAGTACACTCTCCAGAGGAAATGGAAAAATTCATGAAACTAGTTGAAAAAAGACACTTAAAATAATTATGAATCAGATTAACAAGGATTTAAGAGACTGCCGTTTAGCCATAGAACATTACAAACGTATATTACAAGAGGATACTTGGATAAGTATTGGTGAAATGGTGGATGATGGTAGACCAAAACTATCACATAGTGATCGTAACAGAATAAATCAGAAATTAGAAATCTTGGAAGAAAAACGTCAAGAATTATTAAAACAAGAAAAAGATTACCAAGAGGTAATAAATTAAATTCGGAGGAGTATTTTTTTTATGGATAAAATTATTATTAAAAACACTTGCAATGCAGACAGCAGAACTATGAAGTCTAATGCCACATTGGATGATGTTAAAATCGCAACTGAGGAACATATACATGATGTTCAAAAAGGTATGAAATTCTTTGCAGAAAAATTAATAGAAGCTGGTAAAAATCATGACCATACAAAATTAGAAAATTTTGAAAAAGAATATGGCGCTCTTGTAATGTCTCGTGTAATGGATGATGAGTTTAAAGCTAATCCATGGTGGTCGAAACATGTGTTCGGAGAGCGTCATCATGTAAATATTGATTTCAAAGCAGATTGTAATTTAATTGATATTTTTGAGCATATCTGCGATGATGTGATGAGTGGTCGTGGTCGTGCAGGACATTTGACAAGTGCATTTATGGATATAGATCCAAAGTTATTATACTTAGCTTACTGGAATACTGTAAGAATGCTTGATAATGTTGTGCAAGTATCAAACAAACCATTAAAATGAAATTTAAAATAAATTGAGGTGTTAAATTTATGAGTGCTGAGGTTACTGAATTTGCGAATGGTGGAAGTGTAGCTGAAGAAACAGTTAATGATGATGGTTTACCATTTGCAAAAGCAGAAATTGTCCGTTTAATGAAAGATAATTTGGATGAGGATAAAATGATACGTGAAAGAGTTAAAGTGGAAATGAATAAATTCCTATACTCTATTTTACAAAATGTCTGTAAACAATTAAATGATTATCCATATACTACTGTTGATTATGAAATGTTGAAAGAAGTATTATATCCTTATCAGAATATTACTCGTATTAATCAGGAAAAAGAAAGAATATTATTACATTTAGATGCTATTAAAGCTGATTGTGATGCTTTAGGTGCTGATGTATCTAAAACTTTAAAGTTAAAAGACACTAAAGAAGAAGAGGAAGTTTTATTCAAATAAAATGGAGGATTATGTTATAATGACTTTTATTGCACCGACATGGACTACTGGATTACTAGTGCAAATAGGTTACTTCATTATACCATTAGTTATTGGTATTGTGTTGTGGGTGATTTGTGCAAGTAAAGATAAACCAATGATTGGAACTGTACTGTTAATTGTTTGTATTGTATGTGCAGGGGTATGTACTAGTGTTTTATGGTGGCAGAATTATGAGGTTCCCTCTGTACAGACAAAGGTTGTTACTGTGGATACTTGGCAGCCAAAAGCAGGAATAGCCACTAATGAAAATGGTATGATGGTTATTGATAATGCAGACCAACTAATGTTAATCACTACTGATGGTGAAGCATTCCTGAATGAGGAGAATTTCCTATTCCAGAAATTCGACACAAGAGATATACTGAATGAATTAAAACCTGGTACTGTGGCAGAGATAAAATATTATGGTTGGCGCGAGGGCTTTAATAGTGGTTTCCCAAATATTCTTAGTGTTGAAAAAATCATTGATGATTCTAATGCTGTGAATAAGACTGCAGGTGATTATTTCGGAACTAGAGTAATCTAAAAAAAAGAATAAGTATTATTTTAATTTTCTTTTTATGGGAGGTTGATTTTTTTATGGAGTTAGAAGAGATTTGTAAGGAGTATTTTAATGATGTTAAACCTAAGCATATGCGTAGGTTTAATGAAACCACTCCAGAGGGTAATAATATTACTGGTTATATTTGTCACAAACCGAATAAGTATCTTGGCAGTATGTTAATCATGACTGTTAATGGTGAGGAGACAAATCAATTTATTCAAAGTATGCCTAAAATCCATTACTTTGAAGACAGTAGAGATATAAGTGAACATAGTCTTAGCTTATGTTATGAAAAATTAGATGGAACCTGTCTAATAATATACCCATTAAAAAATAGTAAAGGTGAAACCATAGAGGTAGTACCTAAAACAAGAGGTCGTCCAGTAGCAGACAAACACTTCCGTGAATTACTACAACACGTAGACCAAAAACCAATACAAAAATACTACAAAAAAAATGATGGAATATTAATATTCGAAATGTACGGAATATTAAACCAACATGAAATAATCCATTACGACACGGGTATAGATATAAGATTAATCGCAGAATACAATGATGGTGTATTTGAGATTAATCCGGTAACTGCAAGTATTTGGGGTTTCCGTAAACCTGACCTTCTTTTCACTTTATTCAAACATGGTACAGATTGGATGGTTAAAACAAAAAGTAAAAAATTCCAAGTCTACCTTGGAAACGAAATATACACATTCCCAACAAATATTGATGCTGTTGACGGAATACAAAACCTATTGGAAGATTTAAACAAACAATACATTGAAGTTAATGGTATACGTGCAATTGAAGGTGTAGTGATTAATACAAGAAATATTAATGATCATCCTAAATGGTTGAAATGTAAACCAAGAGATATTGAAAATGAACACCGTACTGTTAATGGAATTCCACGTTCCAGTATAACAAAAGAAGTATTAAAATACTTCGATGAATACGGTAGTGAAGTAAAAGAAATCTACTTAAAAGACAAAAACCACCACACCGAGTATATTCATAGAATGTTATCTGAGGAATATAATGCTGATTTAATTAAAAAAAGTAAAAATAAAATTGAACGTGTATTCATACAGATTGCTGATTCTAAAACTGTTCCTGAATCTATACATAAAATTTGTGAAGATTTACTTGATGAGTATGGTGATGAGGGCATTCGTAAGTGCATGCAGGAATTCGCTAAAGAGTATCCTTTTAAGAAAAAAGAGGCTCGTATGGTGTATAATACTTTAGAGATGAAATTTAAAAAGAAAGGTTTGGATTTAAAAGGAAAAAACTAGATAAAAAAATTATAAAAATAAAAATTGAGGTTTAAAAGAAATATTATGGCTAATGAAAGATTTACTGTTGAAAGAACTGAACGTACATGGACTAGTAAAAAAGAATACTTAATTAAAGAAGGAAAAAAAGAACTCCTGAAATTAAGTGATAGGTATGAAGCTGAAGAAGTCTGCAAGTTATTGAATAAGGTTGCAGGTAAAAAAACAAGTAAACGTGAAACTGCTAAACGTGTTAAAAAAGTACCTAAAAAGGATGGGGAATAAGCATATGGGTGAGGTTAAAGAACATTGGGCACCATATTATGATGAATATATGGATGTGTGGAATGTTAAAGAATGCAGTACTGGTTTAATGTATCCTATGACTGGTGAACCAATGGCAAAACAGATTAGTGGATTATTGAACTATTACGATAAAAGGTTGCATAATGTATTGGATGAATTATATGTTAAGGATAGGCGATTAGAAGAATTAGGTGCTGGTATTGATGTCTGATGTTTATGTTGATATTCGTTTGAAGATTTCTCCTACTGAGTTGTCACGTAAGAATAGGGTATCTGATTTGGAGGATGCTTTAGTGATTGGTGATCTTGTTTGTAGTGAGATTAAGGAGTTGGAGCATATTAAGTTGTTGGATGTTGATGTTGTTAATGTTGGTAAGTTGAATCCTTTGACTTTTGAGTTGTCTGAGGATAAGCTTGCTGATGATTAACTACTTTTACTTTTTTTCTTTTTTTCTTATTTTTTTTATTTTTTATACCAAAACATTTATATACTATGAAAACAAATATTTATTTGTCGGAGAGAACAACTCCAAAAAAAAAACAATTATAACCCAAAAAGAAAATTAATGAGGAGATGATTAAAAATGAACTTTTTCACAACAATATATCCAGAACTTGAAAACACTGAATACGGCGACTTAAACGACTTATGCCCAGACCACGAAATCAAATATGAAATCGAATCATACATATTCGAAATGTGGGCAGAAGAAGCAGAATTCGAGGACTTATTAAAACATGAACCTCAACCAGCATAAATATTTTTTATTTTTTTATTTTTTTAAGAGGTCACAATTTATGAATCTCAATTTTTACATCAAGGTGGGGGATTATATGCCAGAATACTTACCCTCACCACGCCTAAAAAGACCATGCTTAAAAGAAATTAAGTCCGAGGCATTAAAAGAACTACCCATAATACTGGTAGGTTGTGAGTTAAATGAAGTATAAAGTAATAACTCCAGAATACGAAATCGATAAAGATTACAAACAGGATGAAAAAATGTCTGAAAAAGACAAATTGGTGAAAAAAATGAAGAGTATAAGTGAAAACTGGTACATTCTATTAAAAAATGTGTTAGAAAATGGTGAAAAACATACAAAAGATGACGGTGATAAACTCATAGAATACATGGGCAATCACTGCATGATAAGTAATCCATTAAAAAAATACGAACCAATGCAAATATCAAGTAAAATGTTCCTTGATTTAATCCGTAACGGCGAGTTTGATGTTGAGGGTTATCCATTGAAAGGCTCCGCACTTGCTGATTATGTGGAACAATTCGACAATAACAAATACATCTACCTCGAGGAAGATGCAAATGGTGACAAACCATTCATTTATACATATTCTGAGAGGATGAAAAATATTCAACTATGCACACGTGGCGGACACAATGATTATTTTAACCAATATGAAATAATTAAAAGAAGATTGATTGAGCATATGGGTAGTAACCGTGCAGTAGCAACATTATACTCTGCTGGATTAGATGAAACTGAACAACACATTCCTTGTTTGAACTGGATTCAAGCTACTATTCGTAATAATAAGTTATTATTACATGTCATGTTCCGTAGTAATGATTGTTATGGTGCATGGGTCAGCAATATGTATTTCATAAGTTTTATTGGAATTCGTTTAGTTGAGGATTTAAAGAGTGTTTATCCATCATTAACTTTTGAGGGTATTAATTACAATTCAACTAGTTTACATGTATATGAATATGACTTGAGTCAAGCTGAAAAAGTAGTTAATGGAGTGTTTTAATTTATTATGTGTGTTTTATCTGATTATTCAATTAAAGAAAGGATTGATGAATTATTCAATAGTCCTATTAGTTTAAATAGTATTCAACCATGCAGTGTTGATTTACATTTACGTGAAGACTTAATAAACTTAGATGGTGAAGAATTCAATTTAGATGCAGGGGATTATATACTTCAACCGGATGAATTCATCCTTGGTAGTACAAGTGAATATGTTACAATACCTAATGACCTTGTCGCACAAGTAGATGGCAAATCAAGTATTGGAAGATTAGGAGTAATGATTCATGTAACTGCAGGATACATAGATGCAGGTTTTAATGGCAATATCACATTAGAAATAAAGAATATTAGTAATAAACCATTCACATTAAAAAAAGGAATGAGTATATGTCAAATAATATTCTTTGAATTAACCACAGAGGTTACTCGTACTTATGGTGATGAAAGTCTAGGAAGTCATTATCAAAACAGTATAGGTACAATCAGGAGCCGATTATGACTAGTAGTGTTAAAAGTAAGATGTATACTAGATTCGGCACCTGTTTAATAAATGGTGAAGGGTACTATGAAGTCGCATCAGTAAAAGAAGGAAATCAGGATAAATTATTACATCGTTTAATATATATGGATTTCTACGGTGTTGATTTACCGAGTAATATTCATATTCACCACCGCAACAATAGGAAACTTGACAATTGTATATTGAACTTGGAGGCTATTCCTGCTAGTGATCATGCACGATTGCATCGTACTGGTGCGAAAATGTCAGAGGAGACTAAACTTTTGATGAGTAAAGCAAGGAGTAAAACTAATATTTTCCATGTTAGTAAGGAGAAATCTAAAGGTTGTCGTCAAGGATTCATATATAAATACCAATACTTCGAGGATGGGGTCCGTAAAAAAATGAGAGCTGTTGATTTGGAAGTATTGAAAAGTAAAGTATTAGATAAAGGTTTACCATGGATTGAATTTAGAGGTTAATAGGAGATTTATTTATGATTGATGGGAGTAGTGTATCTTATTTTCCGGAATTAGAAAATAATAAACCAGTTAACTCTAGTAAATGGGGTATTTTGAATGTGCATCTTGCAAAATGCAGTCAAGTAAGAACTGGTTATCAATGGAAGTATCAATATTTTGATGGATTTAAAATACGTATCATTAGCAGTTATGATTTGAAGAAGTTAAGACGTAAAATTGAGGGTAAAGGTTTACCATGGATTATTACGGATATTAAGTTTGCTACTGATGCTTATGATTTAAACCGTGTATTATTAAAAAAGCATGCTGAAGTTAAAAAACAGTATAAGAATAATCGTTCAAATTCTGGTGTAAAGTATGTTTATAAATCCAAGGATATTCATGCACGCAGAGGTTTCTATTGGATGTATGTTGTCCCTAAAAACTGTACTACTACTAATCAGAAAACATTCTGCAGTAGCAAATTAGAGAATCTTCGAGAACGCATACTAGGTGAGGGTTTAGAATGGAATATTGTTAACTATGACTTATACAATAAGATTATAAAAGATGAAGAGGCTTTACCATGAATGATAAACTTAATACTTATAAAAATAGAATAATAGAATTCTTCAATGAATCTAAGGATAAATTATATACTTTATTCCATATACGTAATGATACAGATATTTATGCTGATTATATAACTAATTATGGTTGGATTGAAGAAGTAACTGGAAATGATGATAGTATATTAGGTTTAGGTGCTGATTTATGCACACAAATGCTAGAATTAAATATTACCTTACGCTCATTAAAAAAAGAAATACTAAATGAATTACCTGATTACTTGAAAGAAAATCTTATACGTGTGGAAACTTCAGGTACCATTGATAATATCCGGTTAAATTTTTATTTTAAAAATTATGATCATATGAATAAGAAATTAGTTAATGAGATACGAGCTGATTTCAGGGATTGTATAATGACTAATAAGTTCCCACCGTATAAAGTAATGTGTGATGGGGAGTTCATGTTAGTTGTTGCAGTTAAAGATTATTATAATTTAAATTTTAACCCAAAAGAAATAATTGAGGAGGCAAATAATAATGGTGAAGAAGAATATGAGTGAATTAATAAGATTCGATTATACACCAGAATGTAAAACCTGCCAGTTTCGTAAAGAATTAGGTTTACTTGAATACTGTTGTGGTTTCGTAATTGATTTAATTCGTAAAAAAAGATTTGAAGAAATGAAAGAAAAAGTCTATGATTATATAGATTTCAATGAGGAACTTGGAATATTAGATTATAGTAACTTATTATTCACGAATGATGATGAATATACTGTAACAGTAACGTTTCAAACTAATCTTCGTGAGGACAAGAAGTTAATATTACGTAAAGTACGTGAGGCTTTAATGGATAGTTTCTATTTTAATCATGTGAACTTTGAAAAAAACTCATTAACAAGGAAAGAATTTAACCAAGAACCAGTAATAATACAATCTAAGATTGATGAGTATTTATCAAGGGCTGATATAGTATGAGTGATGGTGGAGCTGTAGGCGTATGTATTCATGATGTAGCTGAAATATTATCAGAAAAATATTATAATTGTAATGATGAGGATATTGTTAAATCACATATAGGTTTCAACCTCGTTGGTTTAAAAGATTTAGTTAATATCATACAAAAAGAAGCAAATGTAAACCTACACTTATGTGACAATTTAGAGGATATCCGTTTTTTCAAAAACGAGGAACAAGAATTAAAATATCTTCAAGAAAAACTAAATGGAGGTTGAAATTGTGGATAAAATTATACTTTCAATGGCAGATGAAATGTATTAAAAAATAATAAATGGAGTGTATTAAAGGATGGTTGAACCAGATTATTATGCAAAAAATGGATTAAGTCCATTAGAAGCATTTGAAAAAGGATTACTCAGTAAAGAAGAAGTTGTAGGTTTTTGTAAAGGTAATATTATTAAATATACTGTTCGGGCTGGTGAAAAAACAAGTGATCCATTACTAGATATTGTAAAAGCTATGGATTATTTACATCATCTGCATAAAGTATTAAAAGCAGATGAAACCGATAATATAAGTGATTTGGATGATAAATTAGAGGAAGTTAAAAATAAGATTCAAGATTATAAGAAAGGATTGGCTTTAACTGATGCAGATTTATATAATACTGATAATGTATTAACTTTCAATGATGAAGATTTAGAAAAATTTGTATGGTTTGATACATGTAAGTCTAAATATGGTCGTGTTCCTAAAGCTGCTTTAAGACCACAAAAATCTAATATTGAAAAGAAACCGGAACCTGATTCTAATCTAAAACATACTGAGCGGTTATGTGGAGAACCAAGTGACTCATGGTATAGTAGATTAATAAATAAGATAAATGGAGGATTGTGATTTGGTGGAAAAAAGAATTTTGGAGGAGGCCATGAGTAAATATTCTTATCCTTATACTGATTATATTACATTGGCTGAGGCTATGAGTAAACCTCCTAGAGAGCATGATAATAAATCGGAGGATGATGAGTTCCTTGAAAAATATCTAGATAGTTCAGATATGCCACCATTTTGGGAAAATCAATGCAGTCCCAATCATGATAAAATTGATGTGCAAAATAACTCTCGTCTAGATGGTGGGTTGTACTTTGAAAAGTATATTGTGGAACATACTGAGTTAACAAAAACACTAGATGGTCTTGGTGATTTGAATCAACAACAAGAGCCTGTATCGATAATTAAGAAATTTCCTGATGAGAATGTTATTCAAATACAATTAGGTGATGAACAATTAAATAAATTATTAAGTGATGTAATTTTAACTTTGTTAAATAGTGAATTGGTGAAAAAAGAATGATATTGGATAAAAAAGAAGATTTAAAAGAAAATCAAGCTTTTTATGATGTTTTAATTAATGGTATGGATAAAAATCAAAACCAATATTTAATTAAAATTAAATATGATGATGAAATCAGGTCTTTTTATTGTGCTGATGTCCATACTATTAAGTTCTATAAAGAATTCATTACTTTAAAAGTAAACTTAGGAAATACATTTCTGTTTAGGGTAGACAATATCCAAGAGATGGCCTTGGTGGAATTAATTGAACCATATACTCCTTCACTGATAGATACTCGTAGGAGCATAAGGGATAATGAGGTTTTTTGATTATGGTTACAACAGAAGAATATTATTTAAGAATTCTTAATCATAGATGTCCTGCTAGTAAAAATAGGTGGGAATATGATGAACCTGTTTTTAAATTAAAGGTTATGGATGATGAAATGGATATGATAACTAAATGGGTTCAAAGTATTGTTGATTGTAGTTTTTTTTATGAGTCTCATGGTGGTGAATTATGGATAATGTTTACAAAATCAACTTTGGAGAATAAACTAAAACTATAAAAAATTTATCTTTTTTAGTATAATTTTTTAAATTATAATCCATTAAATATATAAATATAATAATATAAACATATTAAATAAACCCAAAAGAATTATATTTTTTTTTAGAGGAGGACAATTAAGTATTTTATGAAAACTGAAAGAATTGAAACTAATGAGGATTCACCAGAATATCAAAATGCAACAAAAATGCATGATGATGGTGTTAGTAGGTATTATAAAATAACTGCTCGTAATGAAGGGCAATTGAATATGCTTGAAGAAGTATTTACTTATATGCAGGGATTAGGTGCAGTTGGAGCTAGTAGGCAGTTAACTATTTTCTGTGATGGTGATGGAGCTGTACAATTAAAATTCAAAAGACACTGTGAAGATGAATATATCTTCCAAGATTTACTTCCGGATGAGGTGAATAAGCAGAACCTTGGTTACGGCAGATACACTATTAATGATGATGATGGTGAAGGTAAGGAAACCTACTTTGATTTAGGATAAAATAAGGATTATGGTTTATCGTATTCATTCAGAGGATTATTTAATAACAGAATTAGATAATGCTTTAAAAAAAGGTAAAACTGTTGCTTTAGTATTAGATTACATTGTTTTAGATGGTATTGAGAATTCAACAGTTATGTTAGTTAATAATAAGTTCTTAGAGTTTAAACATAAAGGTGAAGACGAACCTTATTTAATTATTCAGTATGATAAGATAAATGGTTTGAAGTATGATTGATATTAGTTTTGATGAAGAGGATTTTGTTGTAACTAGTAAAGTCTATGATTTAGGTGAGCATACTGGTGTATTCCGTGTGGTAAGGTATAGTGCTGGTTATTATGCCTTGCAAGCTTGTGTAATTGATGAAGATAATAGTGATAGTTGGAAGACTGTTTGTGTTTCACCTTATTTGGATACTCCATTGGATAATGAGTATGATTGGAAATTCAGTCAGGGTCGTTTAGATATGAATTTTTTATTGAATCAGTTAAGGAATTCAAGTAAATTGCAGGATAATGAGTTAATGGAATTGCATTTGCATTTGAATAAAGAATTAGATGATACTGTCCGTGGAGATATAATTGAAACTATCCGTAGTGATGATGGTAGAAACATATTAGATAAGATTTATGAATCCTTAGAACTGCAGGACGAATTTGTTGAAAAAGAATTAAAAGATAATAATCTGATGCAGAAGTTATTATTTGTTTATTTGATTATTGTAACGGTTATTATATTGTTAGTAATGTTTATGTGAGGTGTAAAAAAAAGAATAATGGATTTTTTAGTGTTATGGTGAGTTTCCGTATTATTGAAGAATCATATGATAATATGAATAATATTTACGAGGAATTTAAAAAAGATTTCATAAATCCAGAGGTAAAAGTTAGTGTGATTAAGGAGAAATATGATTTATCACCTTCACAGTATCGTGACTTGAAAAATAGAGTATTAACGGATACTGGTTTAACAATGAAACCATCAAAATGTGGTTATGGTAATATTGTTGAAAATAAGGATAAATATATTGCTTATACTAAAAGTGCTTATGTGATTTATAAAACTTTTGAGGATGGTCATCGTAAAAGTTATGGATCATATGATTCAATTGAAACTGCACGTTTTGTTCGTGACAAATTAGTTGAGAATAATTGGGATGATGAGTTAGCAGTTAATTTGAAAAATAAGTATGCTAATAGTCGTTGTATTCCAAGTTTTGAACGTGCAATGAATGTGTATGATGATTTTGAAGAATTATACTTAAATAATTGTACTAGAAAAGAAATTACATCCAATTTAGGTATTAGTTTTTATCAGTATAATTATTTAGCAGGTATTGTTCGTGAAAAACATAATCTGCCCTTGAAAAGAGGTAGAAGAAAAATATAAAAAATAAAAAATTTTTTTATTAAAACCCAAAAAGAAAAATTTTATCGAGTAAGATGAGGTGATTTATTATTTTTAGAATAGAATTAAGTGACAATAGTATTTTTAAAGATGCTTTTGAAAGTATTACTGCTATTGTGGATGAGATTATATGTATCGTTGATAGTGATGGATTCCGTGTAACTGCAATGGATAGGTCACATATATCATTTGTAACATTAGATTTGAAACCTACAGTATTTGATGAATTTGAATGCAGTGAACCTGAAAGAATTACTTTAGATACTGATGAGTTCATGAAAGTGTTAAAAAGAATGAAGAACACTGATATTTTAACATTAACATTAGATGAAGGTAATCTTATCGTTGGTTTAAAAGGTGATGCTGAAAGAAAATTCAAAATTAGGTTAATTGATATTGATTATGAGCCACCACAACCACCAGTATTAGAATATAATTCAAGTATTGAAGTACCATCTAATCTAGTAAGGGATTGTATTACTGATATGGATTTATTTGCAGACAGATTAAATTTCCTATTTGATGAAAACTATTTCATTGTTACAAGTGATGGTGAATTTGGAAGTGCAGATATAAAATATTTGCATGGTGAAAACATTACTGAAGTTGTTAAATCATGTTTCAGTATTGATAAGTTAAAAGAGATTTTCAAAGCAAGTAAATTCAGTAAATATGTTACTATAAGCTTAGGAAATGACAAACCAGTAACAATTAACTTCAATTTAGCAAGTAATGATGGATGCTTAGGCTTTTTGCTCGCACCTAGAATCGAACAAGATGAATAAAAGAACACATTCTTATTAATTGATTATATGGTTTCTATTTTAAATTTCAGTAATTTAATGTACAGGTATAGTCCGGAGGTTGATGCATTATATTGTAAAATCAACCTACCATATATTTATGATTATACTATACCTGTAAATCCAATATTCAATATTGATATATGTGAAGTTAAGGAAGTGGTTGCTTTTGAATTATTAGATGCAAGTAAAGTTTTAAAAGTAACCCCTGATGATTTATTAAAAGATAAACCACGTATTAAAATCACCGTACAAGTAACAACGGATGTAATTAAAGTAGTATTTAACATCCTTACAAGTACAGGGGAAATGGGTGGTTTTAGTGTTAAAGCATTAAATGAAAATAATGCAAGTGTAGGTGTTTATTATTATTCTACTTAATATGGAGGATTAGATTTTTATGGGTTTGTGGCCAGTATATGTTACTAGGACAAATGATCCTGAAAAAGGATATGAGACTAAAAAACAATTACGTGAAGATACAGAACAACATATTTATGATGTTGGTAGTGTGTTAAGGGCTATGGGTTATGAATTAGCTAAGCGTGCTGATGAACATGATTGGAGTAAACTTGAATATTTTGATGAATTCGCAAAGGATACATTAGAACGTGAGGATACACCTGATTTCAAACAGAGAAATTGGTATAAAATCCACACCACAAAAGAAAGACATCATATAAATGCTCGTGTACCGGAGGATGTTAATTTATTTGATTTACTTGAACTTATATCTGATTGCGTGGTTGCTGGTAAAACTCGTAGTGGCTCTGTTAATGATGATTTTCTAGTAATTCCTCAAAAAGTACTTAATAATGCTTACTGGAATACGGTTAAATTAGTTAAAGAAAACGTGGAATTATACGAGGAGTAAAAGTATGGTTGAGAGTAATAAAACCTTGAATATGGAGCCTAATGAGTTAGTAGTATTTGTTGAGGAGCAGAAAAAATCTAAGACTATTAATTGTTTTGATTTCTCTAAAGCAGTTAAAATTATTCGTGAGAATAATATTCGTAATGCTCGTTGGGGTTTAGATGGTGACTGGTCTGCTACTAATGATTACTGTCTACGTGATGGTAAAGCAGTAACAGATCATGATGCTTATTTAAACAGTACATGGGCAATACCAACATTGATAAATGAGGATACTGGTGCGGAGTATCCATGTTACACTGTTGAAAATAAGGATACTTGGGATACACGTTTAGATTGGACTCAGGAAGAAATAGATTTGTTAAATCAAAAGGGTTTCCAATCAAAACTAATATAATAAATGAGAGGTGTTTATTTTTTATGAGGCTTAATAAAGATTACTCTGGTGCTGAGTTATTAAGGATGTATCGTGAATCTGAAATTAATAGTTTCCTATATAAACATGATTTAACCGATGAAATCGAAGAGTTTACACATGGTTTCTATGATGATTATAATGTAACTTTTGATGTTTTCTTGAATGATAGTGGGAAATATATTGTGTTTCATTTATATAATCCTAAAGAATTCAGTGATGAATTTGTGGATAGATTCTGTGAAAAGTATAAGGTTACTTTTGAGGGTGTTACTCGTGAAATCCATGAAGATTATGAGGGAAATAAATCAATTGGTTTGGTAACTTATTTGTTTGAAATAATAAAATAAATTATTATATTTTTTTTATCCAAAAAGAAAATTTTCGCACACAAAAAAATATGATATTATTCGAGGGAGGACAATGGTAAAAATGGTTAATCAGGAGGTTATTAACCAAGTTGAAAAATTAATAGATACATTAAATAATTCTTCAGCTAGTGAATTATACTCACAGGAGATAATCATACAATCAGAGTATTATGGTGTTGAATTAAATCTAATACAAATCGAAAAAGCTAGTTTCATAGTTAATGATATGATTTTAAGGTTAGTTTTACCTAATAATCGTTGTATGGATTTGAAATTAACGGATAAATTCAGAATAATAAAAAAAAATAAAATAATTAAAGATTATGGTTAAGTATATTTCTTATGATAAAATATGGGGTAATTACCGTATAAGAAGAAAAATAAATGGTAAAGTAGTAAGTTTTGGTACATATAAACAATTGGAGGATGCAGAAAAAGTAGTACAAGAATTAGAAAAATGTAACTGGGATAAAAAAGAATTGATGCGGATAAAAGAAGACCTTGGAATACCAATAACACGGAGGATAAACGTGTGAAATGCAGATGCTTATGTTTAACTAGTGATAAAACCTGTGGGGAGTATTTATTGAATAATCATCCAATGAAATTTCATAGGAATCCAATTTGGTTTAAGTGTAAACATCATGGTTTAGATCGTGAATATTACCATATAACTGATTTTGATTTATGGTGCAACTCTGATATGGAAGATGGTGTAAAATTAGTAGTTAAACGTGTAAGTAGTGAGAGTTATTATTCACTGAAAGAAAGGAGAGGGTGAAAAATGAGGAAGATTAGTGTAATTAAATTTGATGTTATGACTTTAATTTTAATGTTAATCTTATTCAGTATAGGTATGGTGTTAAAATCATATTCTTCTGTTGATGTGTGGATACTTGAAGTAATTGATATACTATTTTATATTATCTTCGGTTTAGGAATGGGAGCATGTGTAATTGGCAGATACTTCATAAACTACCAAATGGATTGATTTGAAAATATGGAGAAGTTTGAATTAAGGGTAAAAGATGAAAAAATCTTTGTTAAAGACAATGAAACTGGTAGAGTATTAGATTTAAATAATAAATACCATGCTAAACAATTAATAACATTATTAAATGATTACTATAATATAGTAAAAAATAAATGGGGATTATAAATTGAGTAGGAATTCCAAAATAAAAAAAGAATAAAATGATGGAGTAAAATAAATGGAAATGAAAGTTGGAAATACTGGTAGGTTTCGTATAGTTCATTATATTGGTGAAAACTTAACACCGGAGGAAGTTATAAAACATAAAAATGATGTTAAAAAAGTGAAAATCCAAGATTTAACTGATGAATTACCTGACTTAGTAGTAGCTGATGAGGAAACTGCTAAAGAATATATAAATTATTTGAATACTAAGACTTTACCTGAAGAAATAAAAGAAGTTATTGATGAAGTTCATAGTGGAATTAGTGATTTAAACTTTTTTAATTATAATATAGTGAAACCTGAACCTGAAATAACAGGTTATGAAAAGGATGAGTATACGAGTGAAATAAGTCCAGTGTATGGTGAAATAAGTCAGAATGAAAAGTTATGGTTTAAAGGATATAATGCAGAAATAAAAGAACGCAGTAAAAAAATAAGAGAATCATTAGAAGAATTGAAGAAAACTATATTATGATTACTTATAATGATATTAAAGAATATTATACAGTTATATGTGAAACTGGTGAAACAGTAGAAATAACATTTAGTAATGGGGAAAAACTATCAATTAAGCCGGATACTAAAATAAGAAGAAAACCAGAATCAGATAATTTAATAGAACTAACCAATACGTATAAAGATAGTATGTTGTTAAATTTGAAATTTGCCCGTAGCATAGAATTAAAAAAAGAAAAGAACATAAAACTAGGTGAAATATATAAACCAAGTAAAAATGGGATGAGGCGAGTATAATATGATTAGTTATGAAAATATAAGGAGATTGCTTGAGGAAGGAAAAGAAAATGATTATGCAGTAGAACTAGTCTTACTAAACGGTGATAAATATATTATAGAACAAAACATGGAAATAACCAAGATATTAGGTCTCTATGGTGGACAGTTAATAAAAATAAATGGGGAGAATATAAATCAACCAACTCATGGTTTCCAACATACATACTGTAGTATAATAAACCTCGAACACTGCAGCGTAATAAACTTAATCAGCGGAATGAAAGAAAAACAAGAACGAGTAGATGAATTTATAAAAGAAACTAAAAAAAGAAAGGAAAATGTATAAAAAAAGTAAAAAAAAATAATGGAATTTTTTTTTTATGAAGCATGTTTATAAAGATAAACGAAGTGGTAATTATTTCATCTGTAAAAGGATAAATGGTAAAATGAAATACTTCGGTTACTATCCCAATAAAATAGAAGCGGAAAAAGCATTATCCAGATTAATAGACTCCGACTGGAAAATACTACCATCAAATAATATACGACCACGATACTACACATATAATAAAAAACTTGGAGCATATGTGGTTAAAAGGAAAGTTAAAGGTAGAGATAAAATATTCAAATACTGCCAAACCGAACAAGAAGCACAAAAAACCGTAAAACTTTTAGAAGAAACTAATTGGAATAATCACCCAGTATCAAGTAAAAAAAAGATAGAGGAAAAAGAGTCAAAAATGAATAAAGATGATAAAATAAACATTAAAGAAGAAACCCGAGAATCTGATAATATTATGGAAAAAGAATTAAAAGAAACATATAAAAAACAATTAAATAACTACACAGAAAATATAACTGCAAGGAACCTCACCACTAATGAAAGTAAAAAAATACTAACCAATGCACTAAAAGGCTTAAACACAATAACAACAATAAAACACAATCCTCAAGAAGACAAAATAATAGACCAGAATACCAGTAACATAAAACATATAATAAACAAACTAATAGAAAACACCGGAATAATAGAAGAAATAACAATAACCTTAAAACCAACACAAACACAAGACCTACTAAAAACCTTAACCGAAACAAATACCACTAATCTAAACTATACAATCATAAAAAAACAAGACCAAACAACAATAACACTAAAAAACAACAACTAAAATAAAAGAGAAAATGGAAGAAAGATACACAATACTAAACACATACTACATACAAGACAACACCACAGGAAAAAAATACAACCAAACACAAACCTGTAAACAATTAAACCACCTAGAAAGAATAATACAACAAAAAACCAAACTAATAAAACAAACACAAAAAACACTAAACATACTCGAAAAAACCCTACAAGAAACACAAAAAAACACAAACACAACACAAAACACCCCCAAACATACACTAAAAACAATGAAAAAATAAACAAAAACATAAAAAAACAATAAAATAAATAAACACACAAAAAAACACTAAAACAATAACACAAAACAATAAAAAAATACAGTAAAAACACAAAAACATACAGTAAAAAAACATAAAAACTAAACAAAAATACAGTAAAAACACAAAAACATACAGTAAAAAAACATAAAACATACACACACGAATGAAAAAACCATTTAAAAGGTAGGAAAAGGGATAATATTGACGGATTACATGAGTAAGAAGCAAAAGAAGAAAATGCTATGGAAGATTAGTAATACGAGGTTGGATAATGAAGATGAGGTTTTTGATTTAGCGATTAGTTTTTGTAAGTGGAGTGTCCGTTTACGTAGTGAGATTTTAAGGCGTTATGAGGAGGATGATTTATGAGTAATGAGGTTATTGTTTATCCGGAGCATAGTAGAGGGCTTCGTTTTGTGGTTAAAAAGGATGAATGGTGTAATGGTGATGAGTATTTGTTTGTTTATGATACTCTGGATTTTATTGTTGTTGGTTATTTTGATGTTGATGATTTTGGTACTGCACGGGATGTTTGTGATTCTGTTAATCGTTTAGCTGGTGAGTTGGAGTATGTTGAACGGGAGTTATCTGAGGTTAAATCGTTGGTTGATAAGGATGTTTTTGAATTAGCTGATGAGGTTAAGAGTTTGGAGCGTGAGGTTAGAGCTGTTAAGGGTGTGTGTAATTTGCGGTTGCGTTATAATGAGTTGCGTTTGGAGGAGGTTTTGAGTGTTTATCCTTATAGTAGGAGTTTGAGTGATTTTATGGGTGTTGCTGATTTTAGTCGTGTGGAGTAAATAGGTTTATATGTGGGTTTTGATATAATATGTTATTGTAGAATTTAAATATCCTTGTTGCATTATAATTTTTTTTTTAGAGTGGATTTTGTAATGTGTTTGGTATTTTTCTATTAAAATATTTGATTGTAGCTATTATATTTCTTAGGTAGTATTTGTGTTAGCAGTTTTTTATAATAGCTACATTCATATTAATTGTATTATATTCTTTTTTTAGTGTTTTTCTTTTAGTGTATGTAGATTAGATTATAATTTTTTTTAATTTTCTATTCATATTTTAGAATGGAGTAGAAAAATAGCAACTATTAATTTTAAAATAATAGCTATTAATATTTCTATTCAAATCAATAGAATTCTACTCCTCAGAATAGAAAAACAAGGCATGTTAATTTTATCATTAATTTTCTATCTTGATAAAATCCTCGAATAGAACATTTATAGTTACAAAAGTTGTCACTATTCTTCTATGCTTTGAAAAGTGTTGTAATAGAAATTTTGTGATGAAAAACTTTTTAAAGATTTTCTATTCTGAATGAAATTGCCGTAATAGAAAATTAGTGTTGATAAAAGTTTCAAAGATTTTCTATTCAGAAAAAATTAAGTGATAGAAATTTAATGATGATAAATTTTTCAAAGATTTTTCTATTGTGTGTTGTAGAATTTGTAGTTTATTTTTTTTTGTTCATTTTTTGGTGTTGTTTTTTGAACACTTTTTTGGGAATGCCGAGGTTTTTATTTTTTGGTTTGAACAGTTTACTATTTTTTCTTTTTTTTATTGTATGGGTGTTCTTTTTAGTGTTTTTTGGTTATATTTTGTCACAAAAGATTTATATACTTTGAGGGGTAATATTTTAATTGTTCAATATATTTTCATAATATCTCATTATTTGCATATTGAACAATTTGTCGTACTTAGTTACACATCTGTACACAATTTTGGTGATGTTTTGGAAAAAGGAGGATGTTTCTTGGAATAATACTCTTTTCATGTGGAGTGTATTTTTGTTGATATTATTTCCTTTCTTTTTGGAATCCTCCTTTTCTATTCTATTGTTTTTAGGTGTATTATTTTTTTTTTATTGGATCATTATTGTTTTTTTCTTTTAGTTATTTGTTTTTTATTTTTTGTACCATAAAGTTTATATACTAGTAAAACTAATATAAGCATAGATGAATACAAAAGTATTCAACTAAAACCCAAAAAGAAAAAAAATAGGAGACAAAAAATATGGTACAATACGACTCATTATACGACCACATGAAACCCGACTTCACATTTCTAGAAAGCATCAGCATCAGCATCGGCGGAACATGCACAGTAAAAACCAACAATGGTGAAACATATGATTTCATCGATGCAGGAATAAACTACAACACAAAAACATTATCCGGCAAAGACACACAAGAACTGGAAACTATGAGACCATGGGATGTGGAATACAAAGTCATCAAATTAGAAGACATCACTGAACTAATCATTGAAGGATTCTACATAAATAACAAAAACCGTAAAAACGTGGTTAAAGTCATTAAAGAAGTTAATATTACAAAAATCCCAAGAAGAGACTAAACTCTTCTCATATACATTTTTTTTATGTGGAGTGGATTAAATGAGTGTAAAATTAACCACAGCTACCGATACAACATTATACTTCGAAGTCACAAGTACCAGCAGACCAGATGAAACCCACAATGTATACTTTGATGTACATGATGGATGGATGTGCTCATGCGAACATCATTTCTTCCGTAAGGTAGAATGCAAACATATACAAGCATGCAAAGACTGGTTAACTGAAAACCGAAACCACACAATCATAGGAGTCGGTTGCCATAAAATCACAATATACAATGAAAATATGTTAATATATGCTACAAATATGAGCACATTTAATGAAATAATAAAAGGAGGCACTAGATTATGCAATTACCCAATAAAAATGAAATCAAAAATTTAAAAAACTATTATCCAGTTGGTTGTAAAATCGTATTGGATTATATGGATGATCAACAAGCACCACCAACAGGTACAATTGGAGAAGTAACATGTATTGATGATGCAGGAACAATACATGTACGATGGGAAAACGGCAGCGGACTAGGATTAATACCCGGCACAGACCAATTCCACAAAATACAATAAAAATGGGGGGAAATAATATATGATTGAAGATTTTGATGAGTTTGTAAAGTATGCAAAAGAATTCTATACAAATTATAAAAGAAAACAAGAATTAACATCAGAAATAAAAAATATTGTTGACGGATATACAATTACCATCAACCAATCTTATACCTTTGAGGTTCATAAGGAAGAAGATATGACTACAAAAGATTTAAGTAAATTACAGGATATACTGGGGTGTGATTTTAGCTTTGGTGGAGGTAAATATGTTAAATTCAACATAGCTAATCCGGATAAAGGAATACCAATCATTCAAGAATATAAACAATTACTCGAAAGACAAAAAACTTTAGGTAAAACATTAATTGGTATTCATGGGAATAGTTATCCTAGTGCAAAATTAGCTGGTAAATACAGGGATCTTGAAGTTTTTACAAGTAGTTATTGGGGTTTCAGAATCCAAGAAATAACTGATGAAAAAAAATTAACTTTAGATGAAATAATAGCTATTGAAAAAGAAACCCGCACCCAATTTGCTGAAAGGAACAGTTATGGTTGTGATTTTAACTTCATACTACCAAAAAAATAGTTTTTATTGTGGGGGGATGATATATAATGGTTAATGAATTTAAAGACTGTGAATTACGTTACAATGGAAACCAAGATAATAAACCAATTAAAACTAAATTTGGTAATGCGAGTGTACATAGCGATGGATATTATAGGATTACTTCAAAAAAAGAAGGTAATTATATGAAACAATTACATCGATTAATTTTTGAAGATTTTTATAAAATTCAATTACCTCCTCATATTATTATCCACCATAATGATAATGATAAAACAAACAATGAGATTTGGAACTTAATCCCGTTAACAAGAGAAGAACACGGTTTTATTCATAACAAAGGAAAAATTGTTTCAGAAGAAACTAAACAAAAGATGAGTAAAGCAAAAAAAGGCAAACCTGTTTCAGAAGAAACTAAAATGAGATTAAGGGCATTAAATGAAAATAGGGTGCATACGGATGAACTAAAAGGAAGATTAGTGAATCATTGAGTGGTGAAAATCATTATATGTATGGTAAAAAACATTCATTTGAAAAACGAAAGAAAATGGGGAAATCAAAAACACGAACAGGGGTTCTTTATGTATCCAAAGCCAAAAACAAATCATGTGATAATGGGTATATTTGGAGATATAAGTACACAGATAATGGCAAAATAAAATCTATTAACTCTGTAACTTTTAAAGGATTAAGAGAAAAAGTTTTAGCGAAAAATATGGAATGGATTGTACTTGATGAACAAAAAGCAATGGAGTGTGAATTATTATGAGCATACACGATGATTGTGAGCATTTTAACAAAACAAAGGATTATTGTCTGAAATACTTCACAGACAATGTAAGTAAAGAATACCAAGAATGCCAAGAGAAAACAGTATTTGATGATAATGAGTTAAGTAGAAAATGGTCGAATTAAAAAATGAGTCATAAAGAACAATTCCATTCCATGTACACCAAGTAATAGTTTCCGTGAAATTATTCAGGATTATACTACTCGAAGTATTTATAAACATTGGAATAACTGGTGTTTCCAAGGAAGTAATGGATTATACTGTTTTAGTAAAGGATACAACGAAGATTATGCAAAGAGGAGGATTTTAGAAATGGATGAGAATAAACGAGTTATAGGTGAATGTTATTATGAGGCTAATGTGCCTTGTCCTTGTTGTGATTCTGATGAATGTGATGCTTTTGAAATAGTGAGGGAATATTATGGCTGGAAATAAACGATTTAATTATTATAAAAACAATTCGACAAATCAAGAATTTGTTATTGATAATATGATTAATGCAGATGATGGTGATGAGTTATTGTCCGTAAAAGATAGTATTGGTGTAATGAATAATTTATCAGAGGAGAATGAGCAGTTAAAACAAGAAAACAAAAAGTTAAAGCAATCTTACGGTGAGATTAGAAACTCAATTAGCATATTATATCGTAATGGTCAAATTACTTTTGATGAAAGGGCTTTCTATTTAAGAAAATTAAGTGAAATTGAAGAAGGTGATGTGGAATGAATTACACTAACGATTTAAAACTAATCAAACAAATATTTGATTTCCTATTAGAAAACAACCTTGAACACGAAGCAATCGAATATGAAGCCGAAACAATACACGAATGCCTTGAACGATTGTTGAAAGTAGTTGAACCTTATTATGATGGTGATGTATGATGACTGAAAAACGATTTAAGATTAATACTTCTGAAATTGGACATATCTATATTGATAATCTTGATGGGGAGCATATGACTTGGAGAATGATGGAAGATACTTTAAATCAGTTATTGGAGGAGAATGAGGAGTTAAAACAATCCAATAATGAAGCAATTGAACTTATACTTGATGGAGTTGTTGAAATGCATGATGGTAAAAGAGATTATGCAGAAATAATATTCAATAAAGCGATTAAATTATTAAAAGGTGATGTGTGAATGACTGAAAACAAACGATTTACTTATGATGGAATGGACATTGAAGATAATGTTGAAATGATTGAATATGCCATTTGTACAAGTGATGGAGGTTTAAGAGTAACTGCTTTGTTGAATGAATTAGCAGAGGAGAATGAGCAGTTAAAACAATCTAATAAAGATGCTTGGGATTTAATCAGATTTATTTACAATGAGATTAAAGAAGATGGATATATGGATTTTGGTAGAATAAAAGATTTGGTGGAATTTGAATGACTGAAAAACGATTTAAATTAGGATATGTCTGTGGGGATTATGGTTTAATTGATAACTCACAAGTTGATGGTGAGCAATGGATTGATTTGCATTCAATGTCTGAAAATTCTGAAAAGAATGTACAAATCTGTATAAACAAAATGAATGAATTAGCAGATGAGAATGAGCATTTAAAACAATTTAAAAATCTTGCAAGAGATTATAATATTCCTTTCAATAAGTTAATTGATACTTTTGAAGATGTTTTAAACTCTGATACTGTTACTACTTTGGAAACAGAAGTGGCGAAGTTGAAAGAGGAGAATAAGCAGTTAAAATCTCAAATGGATAATGTTCATACTAAAAGTAATTTGAAAGCAATTAATTCGCATAAAAAGACAATGGGATTAATGGAGGAGAATGAGTGGTTAAAACAACAATTAAAAGAATTTAAAGGGGACGTGTGAATGACTGAACATATTCATAAAGATGTTTGTAGTTTAGGGTATAACAAATATGGAGAATTAATTAAAGATGAAGTTACACGATATGCGATAGATATTGATGTAGAAATAAATGCTCCTTTAAACAAGATGTGTGCAGATTTATTGTCTTTAATCAAAGATGATGATGTTTTTGTTTTTGATATTGTGTATCCGATACCACAATACAATTATAAAGTTGAGAGCAGGATATTTGATTTAGAATATGTGAAAAAAATTGTTTTTGAAGAGTATTATCTAATGATTAATGATGTTAAGATTTTTTACAATGCAATTTTTGATTTTAATAAAAGGAAAAGATGGTGATGTGGAATGACTGAAAAAACACAAGAAGATACTATGACAAATACAGTAAATTATGAAAGAGTAGCAAAAAAATTAGAAAAACAAGTAAATATATGTGCAGATGAATCTGCAAGAAGACATAGAATAATAATGAGATTAGAAAAACGAAATGATGAATTAAATAAAACAATACCTCATCAAAATGTATTATTATCTGCTTACAAAGATGTTGTTTTTAATTATCAATCAAGATTAAGGAAATATGAAGAAAAATTTGGTGATGTGGAATGACTGAAAATAAACGATATAGAGTATTCAAATATTCTGATTGTAACTGTTATGGTGTGTCTGATGATGTTGCAGAATATACTATTGCAAGGTTTGATAATCATGTTGAAGCAGAGGGATTATGTAATCGATTAAATGATTATGAAGATGAGAATGAGCAGTTAAAAAAAGAATTAAAAAAATATACTGATGCCTTTAATTGTAGTCAATGCAAATTTCAAAATTATGACTGGTTTGACGATGGAGATGAGTTTGAAGTTTGTAAAAAAGGAAATAATGAAGCACAAATGGAAAATCATTCTTGTAGCGAATGGGAGGAAATATGACTGAAAATAAACGATTTACTATGGATAATCCTAATGATTGGGGTTTTCCAATTACAGATAATGTTACTGGGAAAGTGTATAATTGTGCAAGTAATATTTTAATGAAGGAATTATGTGTTGTTGTTAATACAATAGTTGAAGAGAATGAGAAGTTAAAAAGAGGATTAGAAGTATCAAAACAATCACATGATGATACTTATAAAGAATTAGAACAATATATTAGAGAATTTGGAAGAATCAAGGTGAAACATTAAAATGAGTAATAATAAAATAATCTCTGACCTCGAGGATCCTGATGGTTGGACTGTGGAAAACAATCCACATCCAGCACCCTACTACTGCCGAGTCTATCCTGAAAAGGATGGTAGTCACTGGTTAGACTACATGGAATACTACGGAGTAGGTAAACTTATCTGCCATAACTGTATCAAAAGAGCAAAAGCAGGTAGTGGAAACTGTCTTAATGGTGGAGATTATTTTATATGTGTACGTAATGGTAAAAGAGAGGAGTTAAAACGAAAATATAATCAGAAAAAAAGTGTACAAAGCACATTAATATAAAAAATAATATGGGGGTTGTGATAAATTGACAATTAAGCAATGTAATAGTTGTAAATATCACACTTATGAAAAAAGACAAAAACATAATCATGAGGGATGCTCACACCCATTCGGATATACTTATTTTATGAGTAGTAAAAATTGTCATGGATATCAACAAGGTGAAATAAATACTGGTAAAAAAGAATTATATGAACGTTTAGGGAGGGAAGCTCCTTATAAATTTTTAAAAGACTAAAAAAAAATAAGAATGGAGAGGTGAAAATATTTATGTTGATTAATATTTGTGGTAATTGTGAAACCTATAATTATGATAGTCAAAGACCTGCACAAGATGGTGGATGTAAGAAAGTTAATGGGACTTTGTCTCCTTTAGCTGAACCATGTAATGAATTCAAACCAAAAAAAAAGTAAATAATGGATTGGTGTTATAATTTTGATGGTGCAGGATTTAAAAGAAATTAAAAAAATAGGTGACAACATAACTGTATTGGATGATGCTTTTAGATTGGAATTATCTTATGATAATAGTAATGGTACACCCATGCCTGTTCAGGATTACTTTCGTGAATTAAAATCACGTCTAGTATTGGATGGATTAGCTAAAGTTAACTTAGACCATGCTGTTGAAACATTCTATAATTATAGTATGCAGGGTTATTGTCAATTAATATTTGACAAGGATTATTATAAAAGAGTAATGGATAATGATACGATAGCTAGATTAACGGAGTTATGGGGTGTTAATGTGGAAGCAGTGAGTACTCATGAACTGTTAAAAATGAATATTGGAATACTTGAAAAAGAAATAAAATAATATGGGGGTGTAGTTTTAGTGAGGACTGTGTTTTTTGATACTGAGACAACTGGATTAAAACCAGGGGAGGATACGATTATTGAATTAGCTTTATTAATTTATGAAGATGGAGTATTAATTGAGGAGTATGATCAGCTATTGCAGGTGGATGGGAAGTTGTCAAAGGATATTGTCCGGTTGACTGGTATTACAAATGAAATGTTATATCATAGTGGTATTCCTGAGCGTATGGTTGCTGAGAAGTTATGGGATGAATTAGGTTATGGTGGTGTGTGGATTGCACATAACTGCCAATTCGATTTAAACTTCATCTACTATTTCTTATCCCGTTTTCATGGTGAGGATGATGTGGAAAAAGTTCTACGTGATATATTGTGGTTGGATACGTTAACCGTGTTACGTGATCGTAAGAAATATCCTCATAATCTTCAATCAATGGTAGGGCATTATGAGTTGGATGGGTTTAATTTTCATTGTGCATTGGATGATGCTAAGGCTTTAAGGGAAGTGGTTCCTTGTTTTATTGGTGAGCGTGATGATTTACGTAGGTATGTTAATGTTTTTGGTTACTTGCCGAAGTATGGTTTAACTGGTAAGCAATTTGATTTCATTACTTATACTCCGCAAGCTTTTAATGATGGTTTAGTGGATTATAATGATATTTTACCGTTTAAAAATAATAAAAATAAATTTAAGGATTTGGCTTCTAAATATTATAGATTTTTAAATGTTGATAAGTGAAGAATAATGGGGGGATTGATATTTTTATGGATTGGATTGATGGTAGAGGTAATGGTTTGGATTATATTGGTGTTAAGCGTATTATTAGTAAGTATGGTGGTTTGGAGGAGGCTCGTGTTAGGTCTCGTGGTCAGGAGAAGGTTTTGATTAATTTGTATGTTACTGAGGATTAGATATTCTCATTCTTCTTTTTTTTCTTTTTTGTATATTTTTTTTATATTTTGTACCATTAAGTTTATATACTATGAAAACCAATATTAATATAGGTGAATACAAAAGTATACACTAAAAAAAATTAAAAGGAGACAAAAATAATGAAAATCAAAACCCAAAAAGAAATAATTGAAAACCTCGCAGAAGAAATCGAAAACAACCTCGGTGAAGAATTCTACCAAGAACTCAGATACATCGGAGTAGAAAAAATAGACCTCGACCACTTCACACTAGACTGTGAAGTAAGAGGAGGATTTGACTCATCATGCAACGCAGCATGGGGTGGTGAAGATTATCTCAGTGAAATCACAGAATACATCACTGAAAAATATGATCAAGTCACAAATGTAAGTTTCACAATCGATGATGAAGAGTTAAATGGGGTAATCACAGTAGAAGTATAAAAATTATACTTCTACTTATTATATATTAAAGGAGGATTACATATGGAAAGATACCACACTGATTTAGAAAATAACCACCACTACATATTAATAGATGAAGTGAATTGGAGGAGCTATTACACTCCTAAACAGGATGATGCAATAGCTATAGCTAGTAAATTAAACCAGTATGAGAAAATTGTATTGGAGCAAAGAGAACGTATCAGAGTATTAGAGAAAACAATACAAGAACATGGATTAACTGTTGAAAGTGAGGTGCATAATTGTAGTAATTGTGAGCACCGTACATTAAGGTTCAGTGGTGATTTATGGTGTGAAGTTAATGAGAAACTGATTATGAGTCATGATTCCTGCAATAGATGGGAATACGGAGAATAATCTCCTTTTTATTCTTTTTATATTATTTTTTTTATATTAACTACCATAAACTATAAATAGTATAACTTATTATATTTAATATTATAGCATAGCATATTAATCTTATTTGGAAAAAAATAAGTTTGTTTTTTTTCCAATGATCACAAACATCCAAAATTTTTGTGTGAGGAAAAAAAAACAATATGTGGGAAAAAAAGCATTTAGCTTTTCTTTGAATATATAGGGGAGAAAAAAAATCACATCAAGAATGAGTAAAGTGTAAAAGTTTGGAAACTTATAAAAAAAAAATATTTTTAAGGGGAATAAAAAAAATTAAATTAGTCTGGAAATAATTTCAATTGTACTTCCGCAGGTTTTTCAAAAAAATAAAAATAAACATTAAGAGTTTTTAAGTCTTCATAATATTTTTCAATTTAAGTAAAAAACAATATATAATTTAAGAAAGAATTCACCTTCTTAAAAATATAATGAATCACGGGGCGTGAAACAAAAAAAAATTCCCCAATAAAATGAGAAAAATATTTTTTTTTATCCAAACTTTCACTTTTATATTCTCATGTGTTTTTTTTTCACTAAAAAAAAGGGGAGAATGGGATATTTAAAAAAAAGAGAGGAGAGTATTTTTATATATTTGTTGAAAAAAAAATGATGGTCACGTTTTTTTTGTTTCAAAAAAATAAAATAAAAGGGTTTGGTAATAACTTTCTTTTTAACCTCTTTCCCCCCTAATTTAAATTTTTTTTTATTATATTTATCATGACTATAGGTATCGCATTAAAAGACAAGAAAAATCATAGAATAATAATTGGCACAGACAGGCAAGCAACACTTGGAGATGAAATACAAGCCACAGTTAAAAAGAAATATGTCTGCAGAGAACTGGAAATAATTGACGGATATGAAAATGTTATCGGTACAAGAAAAATATATTTCATATTAGCTGGATGGGGATTCCTAGACGGATTCCTTGAATATAAATTCAAAATACCACCTATAAATGAAAATATTAACTTCATAGATTACTTATACACATGTTTATTATCTGATTTGAAAACACAATTAATGGATGAAAAATTATTAGGATTAAAAGAGGATAAATTCAATAGTGAAAGTAATGTGTTAATAATTTATGATGGTGAAATTTATGAATTAACTAATAGTTTTGGAATAGATCATGTGCATACAGATTATGCAGTTATCTGGTCTGGTTGGAAAGTAGCTATTGGTTCATTATACACTAACCTCCATTATCATCAGCATTTGAATCGTGTTAATATGGTTCAGCAAGCTATTATTAGTTGTGGAGTAAACACTATCTATTGTGATACTAACTCGGATATACATATAATATATGATTATGAGTAAAGCCAATATACGTTTCAGAATATTAAACAATCAAAATAAACTAGTTACTATTAATGCTACTCTCGGTGAGGATAAAAGATTGTATCGTTGTGGTACACCTATTTATTGTAACTGTCATGACAGTCCTACACCTTATTTGTTTATTGATGGTGAGGTGTATTGTCCATGCTGTGGTAAGAAATCATTGAGTGTGGAGACTTTTACTGAAACTTTATCGAATATTCATTTAACTTATTTTGGAACTGATTATAATACAATGCAGGATTTGTATAAGTTATCGGATACTTTACCTTATACTACTTGGAACTTGGTTGCTGATTACTTTGTAAAATTAACACCGGCTGAGGTTGACCTTGGATATAGTGTTGGTTATGTGGGTTGGGTTACAAGTAATCCTGAAAAAGTGGAGGAAGTATTGAATGTTCGTGATGAGTTAAAGGTTTGTAATCAGGAGATAACTAAAGATGATATTATGGAAACGGGTAATCAGTTAAGTGAGGTTGAAATATTTGACATAGTTGACCGTTTACATGAAGTTTTCAGTGTAGTGGAAACACCTTATGGTGAATTCCAATTATATACTGGTGACGTTGGTGATGATTATATTGTAAGTAATCCATTATTTCCACCGAATCCACATATAGGTAATGGTGAATGTTGGTATGTGAAACACACTACTAATGAGATATGGTATATTAGGTATAATTATCGTGATGGTGATGACCTACGGATGAATAATGTATTAATTGATTTTGAATTAAAAGCTATAGGTAAAGTAATAGCTTACGATGAAGATGTGGAAAAACTAATAATGAAACTAAAAGAGAAATGACTGTACTAGAAACTTTAACAGAATACCGTAAACTATTAGATGAAGAACGGGACATACAAAGGAAAATAAGTAAATATACACATAACCGTACATTAAAAGATAAACTACTGGAAAAATATACTGTTGTCTTAAATGATAAATACGGTTTTGAAGTATATTATTCAGAAACAGGATACGGATACTATAAATACATACCATTAAAGGATTTAGAGGAAATTGAAAATTTAACTGGTTCAAAAATGGTTAAAATGAATCATAATATTTATACATTCCAATGGTTATCTGATAAATTGGAGGAATTTTTATGTGGGGATATGAACGAACAAAAGAAGGATACACAATAAAACATATTAACGGAGATAATAAGTATTCTGGTTTAACTATCCAATTACCATTCAAACAAAAAGGTGACGGTTGGATATTATACTGGAATGAAAAAAGAGTACAACAATTAATAACAGGATTAAACGATGGTTCAATACCATTCGACACTGATGGAGTAACTTTCAGGATGAACACACCACCAGAACTAACAATAACCTCAAAAGAACATGACTAAAATTAATAATACTGATAATTATGAGGTTGTGGAGAAAATATTACATATAAAAATGAGATTCCACGACCCCGAATGCAAGGATGTGAATATAGATGATTTAACCGAATTCCTAATCGATACTTTAAACAATGAATTCAGTAAAGACTATATTACATTTGAAGAAGTAAAATAAAATAAATTTTTAAATTATGATGGAGTTTAAGGATTTAAACCAAAGATTAAGATTCAAAGACACACGAGACATACGAGCTCGCAGTGCAAAAGAAATGGAAAAAGAACTAAACTATATCACTAATCGTATATGTGAATTAGAAGAAGAACTACAAGAACTACAATTCCACCATACCTTAATATCATGTGACATCATGATGAAAAGATTCTTAGATGACTTGGAAGATTATGACAAACGTGGATTTGATTTAAACAAACTAATCTATGATGATACTGACTATAGCTTAAAAATAAAATAGGGAGGATTAAAATACAATGGAAGACCGAGAATTTATGGAAAAAGCAGTTGACATGGTACTAACTGCTTATAATGAGTTAGTGGAAATAACAGACAATTATACATTAACTGAAGATGATGTTTATATTGTTTGGATGTGCAGCATACTAGGCAATAATAAAGCATTACTATCCACCACAGTACCAGACGGAATGTATTATGAGGTCACTTTCAATAATACAAATAATGAATTATACCTAGATGGTTATAAGAAACTTATACATAAGAAATATGAATTATGAATTATGACTGGTTATAGTGCACGATACATTGGAGATGAAATTTATGAGTATTGAAGAAACTGTATTCAAATTAAAAGATAAATATTTAAAACAGAGCTGTGATAAAAAATATGGCTCTGAAAGATGTAATCCTAAATATATCATAATACAATCAGATTTAACAATTCAAAGGAAAGATGGTAAACCAATCAACAGGGATGACTTTATAATAAAATATAAAAAAGATTATGTGGCGAGCTTGAAAGCTGCAGAATACAAAGGTAAAATGGAATTACTAAATGAAATATTCGAAGACAATCCCGAGTATACAAGTATAGAAATGGAATAAAAAAAAATAAAAGAATTTAGGAGGATAATTTTTTATGAGTGATGGATTAACTGATAAAGAATGTATGAAGATTTTAACTAGCTGGTGTATGGATTTGTTCTTATTAAATGAATTTACTGAGTCACAACAAAAAGAAATTGCTAAGTTCAATGAATTATTTCCAGATAAAACACACAGATTAATAAAAAATAGAACTGAAAGGAAAGAAAGGATGTTAAATCATTTCCGTAATATAACTAGTGATGCTGTAATGAATGGTGAAGGTTCAGCATCAGGTTACTGTGTAGCTAATCATAATGGTGGTGAAAGTTACGAACTTAAAATAACAGTAAAACGTGATAGATTAACACCTGAATTAAAAGAAAAACATTTTGGTAAAGTTAAAAATACTTGCTTATATTGTATGCATGCTGAATGTAATGAAAAAGGTGTGTATTGTAATTTACATAATAAAAAAGTAGATAATAATTATTCATGTTCAGACTGGAACATATAAAAAAAAGAATGTGAGGATATATTTTATGAATTGTAAAGTAGTTTATGGTGAAAGGGATTTAAAAGAAAGATTAATCAGTAATACACGACGTTTAATGGAGTCTGATAAATTAGATTTCTATCCAGAACTAGTGGATTATAATCGTCAGTTATTTAATGAGTTATATGATTTAGATATTTTCCTATTCATTAATACTGGTCTTGTTGATAAGTTCTGTAAAAAACATAAACGTTGTAAAGAATGGTTATTATAAAAAAAGTGTTAATCATGTTACGGTTGAAGAATATATTAAATGATAGTAAAAAAGTATACTACTATCCGGACTAGTGAGGATATGATGGTGCATCCTTTAAGTGATGTTTACACATGCCTTAACGAATTATATTATATTCAATACTTGCTTCGATTATATGGTAAAACTGATAGTGAAACCTATGATAAAACAAGTGAGTATATTGAATACTTACAAGACACTTATATTCGCCCGTACTTTGTTGATGAAATGTGTATGAAATACATTAGAAACGGTCATGAACCACCAAAGGAATTAATGGATTTAACAAGAATGGAAAATATGTTATGTTTGAAATAATAATAAACATACTAATAATAATAGGTGCAATAGTATCCGTGATTGGATCATGTTTTTTCTGCATGTTCGGATTCATGATACTATACGAATTAATAGAACCAGAATATAATAACTTCAAATTAAGATTAAAAAATAATGAATATAAAATCGAAAAAGAAGCAATAGCTATTAAAAGACTAGAACTATTAAAAAAAGACTACCCTGAATTAGAAATAGAATATAATATGGATAAAAAAAATTAGGAAAAAAAATATCATGTTTTTTGAAAGAGTAAAAGACTTAATAGAATACTTGGAAGAGTTTAACCCAAATGCAAAAATACTAACTGATATGGGTTTCAGTTGGAGTAAACCTATGGGTGAAACCAATGAGGATACTCGTAAAACCACTAATATATTATACGTCTATGGTGAATACTATCCACAATATGACAAGATAACTGATAAGAAATACTTTGATTTAAAAGATTATATTGATTACGAATTAGATACCAAGTATAATATCCTCCGTGTGAAAGTTAAACTCCCCGAAGATAGTAGTGATGAGCCGGTTAATATTATTGTATATCATTATCCTGAGTTAACATTACGTGAAAGGCAAAAGAAACATTATAATTTAATAATGGATGTATTAGAGTATTGCCGGGTTAATGATTGTGAAGATTTATTAGATAAAATAATTATCAGATATGTTCCCGGTAGAGGTTTTTAGAAAAACATTTATAAAGTAATCTTATTTAAAAATAATCATGTGAATAATAAAAGTATTGGAGGTTTAAAGGAATGGATTTCACACGTGAAAAACTAAACGAACTATTATACTACATGCAAGTAGACAATCCCAAATATGGTTTAATCTCAAAAATATTATACGTATACGGAAGAAAAGTAAAAGAAGTATTTAATTTACAAAAACAAGACATAAACTTCAAAGACAAAGAAATAACATTCAACATCAATGACACATTATATGATTATCCATTAATCGATGAATTGAGTGAATTATTGGAGGATTATATACAAACAAATAATATCCTAGTTGATGAGGAGTATTTGTTCCGTCGTGAAGATGAAACCATGGCAATGGCAACAAAAAAACTTAACTACTACCTTGAAAAAACAATCAAAAGCATAAACCGAACACTAGACCTCGACTATCCACGTATAACCACCAATGACTTAAGATTATTACGTGGAAAACACTTAGTACTAGACGGTGCAGACCTACATGTAGTAAACGAATTATACAATAACATTAACATTACATTAACACGTAAATACTTAGACTATGATGAATTATTAAAACAGAAATTCCCTTGTAATGATTTAAGAAGTGTCTTTGAAGACTGCACTGATTTAAATTTATTCCATGACGACCGCTTTGAAGACACTAGTATATTCACAGTCAGTTCAGAACACAATAGTACTGTTATTGAAATAGATTACACTATGGATGCTGTGCATATAATTAGTGATGAGGATGACCCATTAATACTGGAAATACAGGAAATACCAGTGAATGTTTTAATTAATAATTTAAGTAGGTTGAAACCGGGTGATTATAAGTATTTGGCTGGTTTAAGATTTATTAAGAATTAGAGTAGGTTATATTCTTTACCGCTTAGGAAAACATTTACAACAATAGTGAACTCCTGAGTAACACCACCATCATCACCCCGCCTATTATCACTACTATTTTTATTGATTATTAAACGATTCACCCTACTAGAATATAATTTTTTTAATTCCTTTGGGTTCGGTTTAATATAAGTCCCATGAACCATATTCTTACTCCGACCCTGCAACTCATCAATAGTCTCACTAGACAAACCAATATTACTTGCATGAAACTTCCGGAGTGTATGAGCACGGAAAAACCTGTACTTACCTTTAAACCCCCAACCTTGACTATCATTAATCTCCTGAAACCTTGCCAGTAATGTTGATGATGTAATGTCAAATAATTTATCACCAAACTTTAAACCCGGACGAGTTAACAAATACTCCACAATTTCATTACTAGCTTCAGGACTACAAAAAGTATAATAATACTTATCAGTTTTTAATCTTTTTAAGTAAATGGTGGGTATGATATCATCACGCCCCTTCAAAGTATGTAGTATCTCCTGCAAATTACCACCATTATGATAATCACGGCAACCATCAACAAACTGCTTAACAGTTAAACTTAATGTTTCCGCTTTAGCCGAACCACTACTAGACATGAACAATATTATACTGCGTACATCAATACTACTAATTTTTAAAGCAGTACGTATATGCTCCCGTGTAGGTAAATCATGATAATTAGTTTCATATAACTTCTCATACTTAGCATCAGGTAATGAGGGTATTTCTATATCGAAGTGTTTATAGAATGTTTTCACACGTGTGAAATAGCTTTTAACAGTGTTAGGTGAGTTACTGGTTTCCAGTAGGTAATTTCGGTAGTCTAATAGTCTTTTTTTGATTCGTCTTTCTTTTAATGGTGTATTGTTTTTTTCTTCTTTTGTTGCTTCTTTTATGAGTTCGTGTAGTGTTTGTTTTTGGTATTGTGTGTAGTGTGTTAGTGCTGATTCGTATCCTTGTGTGGTGGATGTTTTTACGTTTCTTTCTTGTATGAATTGTTGGAATAAATCATCATCAAACATAATATATATTATATATTAAGTATTATTTAATATTCACACAAATGTAAAAAAACATAAACCTATTAAAAAAAAATACAAAAAATATAAATACCATACAACAACATAAATTATAAACACCTAATATGAGTAAACTATAAAATGTATACTCAACAGGTAAAAATACCCAAAAAGAAAAAAAAATTAAATGAGAAGGTGATTATTTAATGACAAACAACAATAGCGACAGCTATCAATCAATAATGAACTTGCCGGTTAAAAACAAAATTGTTGTAAACTTTGGTGTTAAAAGATGATTACTACTCAAACATTTCCATGTGTTGTTTCAGGTAGAGTAACTCAAAGAGCAAAAACAATAATGGAACAAGAAGGATTTAATGTTAGGGATGCAGTTGAATGGTTTGTTGATTTTAGGGTTAGTGAAAAGAAAAGATTACTAGTGGATAAATCAATTTTAGGAAGAGAAATTAAAGAATTGGAATCTGAGTTAAAAAGAAAACAGGATGAGTATGATCTTGTTGTGAATAAACTTGAGGAGTTAAAAAAATGAATGCTGAATCTACTAAAAAGAAAGTGAGTATTAGTATTGATTCTGAAGTGTGGGAAGACGCTGGTAAGAAGATACCTAATCGTAGTGAATTCATTGAAAAGATTCTTAAGTATTATTTGGATAATGTGTGTATGGATGAACAATTAATAATTAAGAATATAGGTAAATTGAATGCGGAGTTATCTGTTTTAGAGACTAGGTTATTGAATATTCGTAAAAATCGTTTGTCTAAAATTGATGAAAAAGATATTTTTGAAGCACCTATGGTTACAATTAACAGGTTGCATGAGGGTTTGGGTGAGATTGGTAAAAATCAGATTGAGAAATTTGCTAAACAGTATGATGTTTCATATGATGAGTTGTTGGAGCATATTGAAAGTTTAGATTATAATATTGTTAATTATGCTGAGCCTAATAGGAATTTGAAATAATGGTCTTTGTTTACATTTATGTTTACATTTGTGCGAAGCTATTATGCAATTTTTGGTATGGATAGTATGGATGTATGGATTATCCATACCGTTTTTTGTATAATATATATTGTTTCAGCCAACACTGAAACGAACAACTGCAGAAAGGGTCCGCTCAGGGCGGATGAAGATGAACGACGGCGTTCATTCGTAGGGGATACTCCCCTCTGATGGGCGCC
>JAFRFB010000043.1 GCA_017434555.1 Methanobrevibacter sp.
AAATATACACCAAAATCAGTGGCAAAAACAGTATATTTAAATGTATTTTTAGGAGCCTTAATCATATCACAAGGATTTTACTCAAAAACAGCCATACAACAATTATCTGAGAACTAAAAAATTCAGACCCCTAAATATCTTTTAAAGGCTTTCGATGGAATTTCTTCAATATCCGTTGCTAAAGTCATGGCAAATATATCCATTTCAGCTTCAAACATCAAAGCAGGTGAAAAAGAAGATATTATAATTGCACTGCCCCGTGATGCAACAGGTGACATCACTCTTAAAGTGAATGATGAAGTTTTATCCAATTATTCAAGAAATGAAAACGTCATTTCAATATCCGTGCCTATTAATAAATCAGGCAATTATTCAGTCTCAATTTCATTAACCGGTGATGCAAAATATTTCGACTCAAATAAAACAGCTTCATTTGAAGTATCAAAAGTCGATGACTATATTATACTTGCCGATGCTTTGGATGTTATTTTAGGCCAAAATTCTACACTTACTTTGTTAATGCCTTATGACGCAACAGGAAATCTTTTAATCAACAACAAATCCTATTCAGTCAATGAAACAATACTTCTTGAGCGTGAAAATTCAGCGGGAAATAAAACTGTCAGTATTTATTATCTGGGTGATGATAAATACGCATCTAAAAATGCTGAGGCCTATTATATGGTAAATAAGGCTGCATCCAATATCATTATCGATGTCAATGACACATATATTGCCGGAGAAGAGATTATAATTAGTTTAACTCCGGTTAACTCAACGGGATGTGTAAGCCTTTCCATTAACGGTGAAGATTATAGTGTCATCAACAATAAGGTCATTATTCCTAACGGACTTTCAAATGCCACCTATACAATCATTGCAAAACTTGAAGGTGATGATAATTATTCAGAATCAATGAATACTAGTGTATTTAAGGTAAACCAGCTTAATTCTACAGTTAAAATCATTGCTCCGGATGTTTTAAAATTCTATTCAGGTCCCGAAAAGCTTAGTGTCACTGTCAGTGAAAATGATACTGCTGTGGCCGATATTTGGGCAATATTTATCATCAATGGAGTTTCATATGCAAGAAAAACTAATGATATGGGTATCGCATCACTAGCTATTAATCTTGATAGCGGTAATTATTCGGCTGTTGTTGAAGTTCCGGAATATGAATTTATAGATATTATCAATGTTTTTGTAAAGCCGACTATATATGCTGATGATTTAGTTAAGGTATTTAGAAACGACACTCAATATTATGCATTGTTCCTTGATGGAAATGGCAAGAAACTTATAAACACTACTGTTAGCTTTAACGTTCATGGCGTATTTTACAACCGTACGACCGATGCATCAGGACATGCCAGATTGAACATAAATCTTGAAAGCGGATCTTACATTATAACTGCCATCAACACTGTTACAGGCGAGATGAAATCAAATACGATTACAGTTTTAAGCCAAATCGAGTCTGAGGACTTAAGCAAATACTATAAAAATGATTCTCAATTCGTTGTTCGTATTATTGATAAAAACGGCAGTTATGCAGGTGCAAATGAAAAAGTAACATTCAACATCAATGGTGTAATCTATGTGAGACATACAAACTCAACAGGCCATGCTGTTTTAAACATCAATCTGGATTCCGGAGACTATATCATAACAACATGCTATGGAGGTTGCGCTAAAAGTAATACCATTCATGTATTGGCGATATTGACTGCAGATGATTTGGAGATGCATTATGGTGACGGATCTAAATTCGAAGCAAATTTAGTTGATGCTACGGGAAGGCCTTATGCTAATCAGATAGTTACTTTTAACATTAATGGCGTTTTCTATAACCGTACAACAGATGTGGATGGTGATGCAAGGCTCAATATCAGCTTGCAGGAAGGAAAGTATATTATCACTTCCAGCTATGCTGATGCATCTATTTCAAATATTGTAACTGTAAAGGCTTGATGGAGATTTTATCTCCAATTTTCTTTTTTTTAAATCGCATTTAAGTTATTTTTCTTAAATCTTTGATATTTTTTGGCAGTTGAGAAATTATTTTCCCACAAATTATATATACTATTTATACACAAGTAATTAACATGGACTTTGAAGCATATAAATTCAGAAGTGTAATTTTCTCCGATAAATCTAGAATCGAGAAAGAATATGTGGAATTTGAAAGTGGAATTAGGCAATACGATTTTCTGGTTCATGATATTGGCCATAATGCGCTGGATATCGTAGGATTTTTCAGATATTTCCAGATTGCTTCATCTCTAGGACCGGTTGAAATGAAATTGCATAACATGATTTCACCTGGAGCAAAAAATGCATACTCACTTAAAGATGTGGCTTTCAATCGTAAACATTATCTCTACAATGAAAAAATCACCGTTGACGTTGACGGAGAGGATTATACCTTTAAAATTGATGGTATTGGTCCTCAGGCGGTTAAAATTACAGTTCAAATAACTTATGATGAAATTGCAAACTCCCAAAAACCTTTGGAAAGAAAATTAAGAAATATGATTAATAATCTCTATCGGGGGCCATTAAACAACAAAGTAACTCTTGAAAAAATCACGGCGCAGTGGGAAAAAGAAGAAGCCGAAAAGCAAAAGATTCATGAGGAAGTCCTTGAAGAAGAGAAAGAAAGGGAAAGAAAGAAAAAGGAACTTGAAGACTTTTTAAACTCATGGTAAGGATTCTATTCTTTTTCAAAATTAAAATTATTTCAAATTTAAAGACTCTTTTAATGAGAGTTACTTTTTTATTCAAGTATTACTAAAATATTCATATGAAACTTATCGAAGAAGGATTTTTCAAAAGAAACAAAAAGATAATCATAATATCATTTGTTATTTTCATAGTCTGTGCATTAATCGGAGGAGTTGTTACAGGCATATTGACTGGAGAAAATGGTGGAAAGATTACTAAAGCGTTGATGGAGATGCCGAAAAATGGCACTAATCAGGATTTGGGGTTCAGCGTTTCTTTTTCTGAAATTTTCATTCATAATCTGACTGTAAGTATCATGATAATTCTTGGAGGAATACTTTTTTCTGTAATATCCGTTCTTATTACGATTTTCAACGCATTTTCAATAGGAACGCCATTCGGATCAGATTTTACTTTTGCAGCCCTTTCCATTCTGCCCCACAGTCTTTTTGAATACAGCGCAACATCACTTTCACTTGCCGTTGCATTCATGATTACTAAACTGGAAATAAAGATGATTAAAGAGAGAAGTTTCATGGCGACATTAAGGGAGTCAAGAACAGAAGTGAAAGACATTCTCCTACTGATTATCGTTATTGTAGTTCTTTTATTCATTGCGGCACTGATTGAAGGATTTATAACTCCAATGATTGTAACATCTTACTTTGGACTTTAAATTTATGATTTAAATGTTGGATATATTAACATATTTATTGCTTCTGATTGACGATTTTATGTACTTTCCGGTGCTGATTATAGTCATGACGCTATCCGGACTCTATTTTACTTTCCGTACAAAAGGAGTGCAAATCAGACTCTTGCCGGAATCAATCAGGCTTATCATGGAACCGTCCGGTGATGAAAATTCAGTATCCTCCCTTCAGGCGATGCTTGTATCAACCGCATCAAGGGTAGGAACAGGTAACATTATCGGAGTGTCCACCGCAATTTGTATTGGAGGTCCGGGAGCATGTTTCTGGATGTGGCTTTTGTGTATTATCGGCGCATCTTCCGCATTCATCTTCAAAATTTATTTCGTATTTTTCACTTGTCATTTTATCACCAACAATATTATAATTGTTTTTTTACTATTTAAACCTTATATTATGAGTTAGAGCAATTTTTATGGGTGAGAACAATTTTTATGGGTGAAATCAATATTTATCAGTGAGAACAATTTTTACGAGTGGGAACAATTTTTATGAGTGAAGACAATTTTTTGAAAATTTGGCATTCAATAATAAAAATAAATGGTGAACTATTGGAATTATGGTGTGGTATTTACTTTCACCTTTTTAGGGAGGGAAAACATGGTTATTTTCCCAAGTCTGTGTTACGTATTAATTCTTTTACTTTTTACTTTTTTCTCTTGATTATTAAATCTTTTGGGGTTAATATTTGCATATTAAGATATAAAATTTCCATATTTTTATAAATTAATTTAAATAAAACATTAACTAAGGAGAGGTTTTAATGAACTGTGAAGAAGAACGTGTGGATATGAGAAAAATGACACCGGAAGAGTTTGAAAAGGCAAATCAGATGAACGAACTAGTTTTTAAAATCAATCATACTTTGCCTGGAAGCGATGAATATAATGCCTTATTAAAGGAGCTTTTCGGAGATAATCTTGGTGAAAACAGTACAATAATGGCTCCATTTTCAGGTGCTGCATTTGACCATCTGAAGGTTGGGGATAATGTATTCATCAATTCAAATGTTCTTCTGATGGCTCGTGGCGGAATAACGATTGAAGATGATGTAATGCTTGCTGCAAATGTTCAGCTATTATCAAATAATCATGATGAATACGACAGACAGGTTCTGACATGCAAACCAATTTTAATTAAAAAGGGAGCTTGGATTGGTGCAGGTGCAAGCATTCTTCCTGGAGTTTCAATTGGAAAATACGCTATTGTAGGTGCCGGAGCAATCGTTACAAAAGATGTTCCAGATTACGGTGTTGCTGTGGGAATACCTGCAAAAATAGTTAAAACACTTGATAAGGATAAGTTTGAATAGATTGGAAAAATATAAGAAGTTAAGTGATTAGCGATCACTTAACAATTCACCGGCCACACCAATACTTTCCTTCGGATAGGCCTGAACTAAAACGGTAATTGCATCAATAGGCAAGTCATAAGCTTCAGCTACAACTTCAGACACTTTTTTAACCATTTCTCTTTTTTTCTCAACACTAATTCCATCGTTTCCAGCAATTGTTATAACAGGCATATTATCTCCTCCAATTAATTATATAAAAAACAAGATATAAAAATTAACCTAAGGAGATATTCAAAATGCTTGGCCAAGAAGAACTTGTTAAAATTTTCCCGGATTTCGCAGATTTAGTACAGCCATCAGGTATTGATTTAGAATTGGATAAAATCTATAAACAAACATCTGGTGGTTCTTTGATTGACAATGAAAAAAACTTGCCGGAATTGGAAGAGCTTGAAGGTCCAATTTATACTTTAAAGCCACACACGGCCTATCTGGCAAGTATTAAAAGAAAGGTCAAAATCCCTAAAGGTTATACCATGCTCTACCTTCCAAGGTCAACCCTTTTAAGGTCATTCATTTCAGTTCAAACTGCGGTGGGAGACCCCGGTTTTTACGGAACGCTGATGTTTATGATTTACAATCATGGGGATTTTGAATATAAAATCAAATCCGGTGACAGAATAGCTCAGGCGGTCGTTTTTGAAGTTGAAGGCTCCGGTGAATATGACGGATCATATCAGGAGGAAGAGGAATGAACGTGGCCGAAAGGCTTGTTGAAATCCTTGGGGAAAACGGGATAACGCATATTTTCGGAATTCCCGGCGAGCAGATAATGCCTATGTATAAGGCGCTATCATCTTCAGACATTAAACACGTTTTAACAAGGCATGAACAGGCGGCAGCACATGCTGCAGATGCATTTACAAGAACTTCAGATAATGTTGGAGTCTGCATGACAACTGCAGGCCCGGGTGCTTTAAATCTTGTCATGGCAGTGTCTTCTGCTTATAAGGATAGCATTCCAATGCTTATTTTAACCGGGGATAACGAACTGGCCAAAAGAAATGAGAACATGTTCCAGTCCGTGCCCTTAAAGGATATCTTTTCAAATATCACTTATGAAAATTATTCGCCGTTAAATGGAAGTGAAGCAATTTTTGCAATGAAGGCAGCCCTATACGGTCTTAAAAATAATCCCAAAGGACCAATTCATATTAACTTATCAAAAGATGTGCTTTTAAGTGAGGACTTTATGGACATTGACCTGTGCTATTTGTGTGAAAGCGACATGTCATCACTTGAAGCAGCCCAGGTTTTGATTTCAAAGTCTCAAAAGCCCCTATTCGTTCTGGGAGCAGGTGCAATTGCGCAGGCAGATAACATTAAGATGCTTGCAGAAATGTATGGAATTCCAGTTACAACCACTTTCAACGCAAGAGGAATCATTTCAGAAGACGAAGACATTAATTTAGGGCTTGTGGGAATAAGGTCAACTCCAAGGGCCAGAAAAGCTGTTGATGAATCTGATTGCATTATTGCACTCGGTTCAATTGCAAGCGAGAGAACCTTTCCCGAAATTGATGAGGACAGATTCATTCATGTAAATATCAACAAGGATGTCCTTAAAGGAAAATATCAGATTCAGGGTGACGTTGAAGAGGTAATAATGACTTTGGAGTTTAAAAAGGTTGACTGGCTTGATGAACTCATGGAAATTGACAACACTGTTTATGTTGAAGGCACGGATGATGATTTAAAACCGCAGGCAGCCATCAAAAGAATATTTGAAGCTTTTCCAAATGATATTTTCGTTTCAGATGCAGGTTCACACACCACATTTGAAATGCTTTTGTATAATGCGAAATTTCCTAATCACTTATTGTTTCCGGGTGCTTCAGCGCCTATGGGTTACGGCCTTCCGGCAGGTATTGGAGCAGCAACAGCAACTGATAAAAGAATTATAGTCTTTAACGGTGACGGAGGTTTTCAGATGAACCTTCAGGAACTTGCAACATTAAGGAAAAACAATTTGAATGTTATCGTATTTATCTTAAACAATTCAGAGCTCGGTATCATACGTCAGTGGCAGGAAGATTTCTATGATATGGATTCCTACCAGACTGACTTGGCAAATCCGGACTTTTTAAAGCTTGCAGCATCATATGGAATTGATGCTGTACAGATAGACAATTTAACTGATCTGGAAGATTTCCTTAAAAATGACCTAAATGGGCCTCTGGTTGTCGAAATAAAAGTGGATAAGGAAAACATACCTTTACCAAATTAATGGTTGATAACATGATTGAAAGAATTAAATCACAAAATAAAGGACTTTTGGCAATATTTGCAGTGTTAATATTAGCCAATCTGATTTTCTTTTTCATGGTTGCTTCCAGTCTAAACATTACTTACAACTCTATAGATACTTTTGAGAGCTTGGGTATGATACTCTCTTCAATTATCATTTTTGCTTTCATATCCTCTAAATTGCCGACACTTAGACGATTGGGGGACAGTTCCCTTTACGATGTTACATATTTTCTGATACTTGCATTGCTGACGCTTTTCATTGCATATTATAATTCTGTTATCAATGAATTCATGAGTTTAGGCTCTTTTTTAGACATGTTCAATATATTGGCTGTTTCATTGATTTTCATGATTGTGGCAATGCATTTGAAAGTTTTCAAAGCCATAATTGCCGGTGACAAATCCCGCAGAAATCTCATTTACTGTACTATAATATTTTCCGTTTTGGGTGTTTTTGCTTCCTTTTCCATTTTATTTTATGGCATTCCGGCAAATGTAAGAACCATGACAATTCTTATCGGATCAATGCTTGGGGGGCCTATTGTGGGAATTCCGTCAGCTATTGTTGCAGGCCTTTTCAGATTAACTATCGGTGGTCAAACCGCTATTCCATGCTGCATTTCAACTGTTCTCTGCGGTTTTATTGGAAGTGCAGTCTATATCTTAAATGGAAAACGCTTTTTAAGGTCATCACAATCAGCTATTTTGATGTTTCTGATGGTAGGTCTTGAAATGCTGATTATATTGTGCTTTTCTCCTTCTGCCCAGACTCTTAAGCTGGTGCATGAAATATATCCTCCGATGCTTTTCTCTTCAGTAATAGGTATTGTCCTTTTCAAACTGGTCATAAAAGACAATGAAGAAAAAGCCAAGGTTAAAAGAGATCTTGAAAGTGAGGTTGATGAACTGAAAGAATCATTAAAAGAGCAGGAAGAAAAAATCAGTCGTCTTGAAAAGCTGTTGGATGAGAAATAATTACAGGCATTTTTCTAAAAATTCCATGACTATATTTTTATCTAATTTTTTATCATTCAGGCTGCAGTAGTGGTATTCATCACCCATCTTTAAAATGAATGCTTTGGGTTCAAGTGTTGCTGAACTAATCTTTCCAAACATTCTTTTTTCGCTTTCACAAACTGCAAAATAGATTGTTTTATCCGGACTTATTTCAATTGTCTTGAATTTGATTTCATCAATTTCTTCAATTTCAAATATTGATTTGATGTCTTCCTTAAAATTATCCACTTAAAACACCTCTAATCAATGTGCGGATTTCCTTTTTGGATATGAGCTTCAATACAGGTATAATCAGTTTAAAAATGTTGATGTCAATATTGATGTATCCTTTTATATTCAGGGTTTCACCTGCAAATGAGGGTTCGACGCCCAAACGTGAATTTGGTATCATTCCCATTAATACTGAAAATATTGCCCAGATATATCCTATATACTCTCCGGTTTTTGCAAAGCTTGAAAAGCCGATAATGACGTCATTTTCCAGTCTGTTGATGTTAACGGCATCTAAAAATTCATGGAAAAATGTTTTCAAATCATTAAAACATGGTTTGGCCAATTCAAAGAGTTCTTTAAGGTCTCTTCCTTCATCCTCTTCATCAGACTCATCATCATCGTCATCATCATCGTCTGACGTTAAGTCAAAGGTATAGACTTTCAGTTTTTTAAAAATAAGTACTTCAATACATCCGTCATATTTACTATCTGCTTTCAGCCATCTTCCAGTCAGTCTGATTCCAAAAAGTAGAATAATAAAAATAATTATGATGATTAATAAAATAATCATCAATAGGATGTTTAACATAAGATACGAGTCCTATTCTTCGCTTTCTTCGTTATCATATGTTGTAAATTCAGGTTCGATAAATTCTTCTTCATTAACGTATTCTGATTCGGTATTCATATAGCTTTTTACCAAATCAGTAATGATTAAACCTAAATCGGATAAAGCTTTATTGGTTTCAGTTCCTTTACTTAAATCAAGTACACGAACACCTTCAGCATCATTTCCTTTTTTAGGAATCAATACCATTGAAATAGGTTCTACACCTGCACCTGCACCTACAACATCATTGTTTTCCTGACCAAATAGGCTTTCACCGGCTCCAAAACCAACACCCATTCTCATTACAGGAATAAGTATTTTATCTTCGGTTTCAATCGGTTCGCCAATGACATTGTCAATACTGATAAGTTTACGTAATTCTTCAACACTTGTTTTAATATTGCTTACCATAATTTACACATCCTATCATAAATAAATATTACTTTGGATATTTTACATTAAATATTTTGTTAAAATCGGAAAGTTAAATTATTTCCTCGTTAAATTCTTCAACAGTTTCGGGGTCGTTATGGTCTAGACATGGGCTTTTACCCTGATCCAACTCCATAATTTTTTCAATATCCTCTTTTGCGAGTTCAAAATCAAAAATATCAAAATTCTCCCGCATTCTGCTTTCTTTAACTGACCTGCATGCAATGGCAATGTCACGGTCATAAAGCCATCTCAATATTACCTGGCCGGTACTTTTTGAATACTTTTCAGCTATTTCGACAAGAATAGGATTTTTAAAAAGGTTATCCATTCCTTCTGAAAATGGACCCCATGCCTGATGGGTAATGCCGTATTTTTCCATGATTTCATGAGCTTCCCACTGCTGGAAGTAAGGGCTTGTTTCAACCTGATTCACCTGAGGCACTACTTCATTGTTCATGACCAGATCAGTCAAACGGTCAGGATAGAAGTTTGAAAGTCCTATGGATAAGATTTTACCTTCCTTTTGCAATTCTTCCATTGCTCTGTAGGATCCGTAATAGTCTCCATAAGGCTGATGGATTAAAAACAAGTCAAGATAGTCGGTCTGCAAATCTTTCAAAGTCTTGTCAACCGCTTTTATGGTTTTTTCATATCCTGCATTGCTTACCCAGTTTTTACTGATAAGAAATATGTCGTCACGATCGACATCAGATTCTTTAATGGCCTGGCCAACTTCCTTTTCATTATAGTACACTTGCGCATTGTCAATTGAGCGATAACCCACTTCAAGCGCTTTTAAAACAACACTTTTTGTGTCTTCAGGTTCTATGTCAAAAACACCGAAGTTTAAGACAGGCATCTTTTCCCCGTTATTTAATTTGAAATATTTCATACTAATCCTTTTATGTGTAATTTTTTTTAAATTTTGTTATTGAATTTATAAACTTTTAACTACAAAGTATATGTACCATCATATGATGTGAAAAAATGTATGAAGAGCCTAATCTTGAAGAGATTATTGCACATCATGGTTTTGATCCTTACATAGCTATAGAAAAACACATTAATGAGGAGATTATTCCAAAATTTGATTGTTTGATTAGCTGTCACCGCTCAAACCACGATGAAGAAGGAAACCCTGCAATTGAATTCTATATTCGTTACAATCGTAAATTGGACTTAGAAACTGAAAGAAAATTATTTCGTATAATAACTAATGATTTATTTGATTTTTGTGAAAAATCTAATTTTTTAGATGAAGTAATGGATTATATGGATTTATTGGTATTAATCGATGGCGAGTATTATATGTGATTTGTGAAGAATTTAAAAAAGAAAAAAAGAGAGAATCATAAGTATGATTCTGTAATTGATGCAACACCTGCACCAGCGTCGTCAATTGCACCTAAACCTTTTAAGCTCATTCCAATAGCTGCAAAGGTTTGTACTAATTCTTTGTATGAGATGCATCCCATATGACCTATTCTGAAGACATTTCCTTTTAAGTGGTCTTGTCCTCCAGCTAATTCAACGCCATATTTGTCACGGGTTGTTCCTCTAAAGTCAGCATCGGTGACGCCTTCAGGCATTTTAACTGCAGTTACGGTTGCAGATGATACTGCTTCGTCTGCGAATAATTCTAAACCTAATGCTTTTACAGCAGCTACACTTGCTTTTGCAGCTTTGTGGTGACGTGCAACTCTGTTTTCTAATCCTTCTTCCATAACTATTTTTAAAGCTTCATTCATTGCATATGTTAATGAAACTGATGGAGTGTAAGGAGTTTCAGGTGGGGTTTTGTCTCCGCTTTTTCTTACAGCTTTCATGTCAAGGTAGTATGTGTTGGTTTCAACTTTATCAACAGCTTCCCATGCAGCGTCGCTTAATGTGATTGCTGCCATTCCAGGAGGTGCTGCAAGACATTTTTGTGAACCGGTTACACAAACGTCAATGCCGAACTTTTCAACGTCCACATAGTCTCCTCCAAGTGAGGATACGGTATCTACGATGTATAATGCGTCGTAGTTTTTCATGACTTTACCAATTTCTTCGATTGGTGCTGCCACACCAGTAGAGGTTTCATTGTGGATAACACTGACTGCTTTGATATCTTCATTTGCATCAAGTGCTTCTTCAATTTGTTTTGGTGTTACTGCAGTTCCCCATTCGACTGCTAATTCTTCGGTCTCGATTCCATGTGTGTTAGCTATTTTCATGAAACGTTCTCCGAATTTTCCACCAACAACATTTAACATTTTTTCACCAGGTGCAACAGTATTTGCAATAGCTGCTTCCATAGCAGCGGTACCTGATCCAGTTAATAAATAAGATTTATTTGGGGTTTGGAAAACTTTACTCATTAATTCAGTTGTTTCAGTTAAAATTTCTCCGTATTTTGCTCCCCTGTGATTTACAACAGCTTTTGACATTGCAGCTAAAACTCTAGGGTCTACTGTTGTTGGACCTGGAAGCATTAATAAAATTTCATCCATTAAATTTCCTCCATATAATAAAAAAGATTTAGCATTTCTAAACCTACTTAAATATTTGATTTTTATACCTATTAAATATTATAGTCGGCAATTATTTTTCCGTTTGGCCAAAATATTATTACTTAAATTACTTTAAATACTATTAAAACAAATATCAATAGTATATGGAATTCAGTGGAGAAAAATTAACATTCAAACGCATTTTTAACTACATTTTTGGTTTATTTTTGATAACATTGGGTGTTGCATTTTCAATCAAGTCAGGACTTGGCTCAACGCCGGTTGCATCAATACCCTATGCATTTAATCTGATATTGAATGTGGATTTGGGAATAACAACATTTGTTTTCCAGGTATTTCTGGTGATGCTTCAGTTAATACTTTTGAGAAGAAATTTCAAGACTAAACACTTTTTTCAACTTTTTGTAAGTGTTATTTTTGGATCTTTCACTACATTTTCAATGTCATTGCTCACATTCATTCCTTCAGCAGATAATATGATAATTGCCCTTTTGATGTGTGTAGTATCGATTATATTGATTGCTTTCGGGTTATTTTTCTATGTTCCGACTAATATCGTTCCGATTTCTGTTGACGGTATTACACAAACGTTGGCTATAGTATTCAATAAACCATTTTCAAGAATGAAGGTATATTTTGATGTTACTATTGTTTTATCCTCCCTGATACTGTCCTATCTCTTTTTAGGTAATTTCGGAAGTGTAGGTATTGGAACTGTTCTTGGAGCATTGTGCATAGGAAACGTTGTAAAGTTGATTCATAAAATCAATTATAAGTTAACCGGAAGCGAAGTCGATTTAAAAAAGATGTAATTTTAATTTAAAGCATAATAATATCGTTTTTAAGCTTTTAGGGATGCAAGTGGGAGCTTACATTCGAAAATCTTTATATGTCGTGTTTCATAGTATATCTGGTGATATTTAATTCACACCTAATAATTATAGGGGGAATAATTATGAAAAAAAGTTTATTATTTTTATCATAAATATGCAAGAATACCACAACTGTGCGACAAGCCTAGGATCAGTAATTTGTTATATACCTAAAGTATATGTTAGTGCAGTTCTATGAACTGATAATGTTGTTGTGCGCATTATTCTCCCTTGAAACTGCGTCACCGGCAACGGTGGGGTGGGTTGCAA
>JAFRFB010000133.1 GCA_017434555.1 Methanobrevibacter sp.
AAGAAAAAGAAGAAAAAAAGGAAGAAACAGTAGAGATCCCCGGAGATGCCGGCCAGCTTTTCCTGGTCAAGGTCGAGACTGAAGGCATTGGACTGGTCGCAGCGGCCAAAGAAGGTGAAGCTCTGGAATTCGATGAACAGATGACCAGTTCTTCTGCATACATGAACGTTCCTGCCGGTACGGTGCTGAAGATAGGCGCCAAGGATTCAGTTGATGATTATGTTTCATATTTGAATAATCTAGTAGTAAATTTTAATATCTTAATTGAGCAATTTTTTAAATGTGGAATAACACCCATTAATCATTAAATATTCAATCGAACAAAAGATTATATTATGAGTGAGTATGCGCAATGGGATTCGACCCTAACATTTATCTTTGCAATGATTGGAGTTGCAATAGGTCTTGGAAACATCTGGAGATTCAGCTATATAGTCTACTCCAATGGTGGGGGAGCATTTTTTATCCCATACTTTTTTGCAATAGCTATTATGGGGATTCCATTTTTAATTTTGGAATATGGAATTGGTTTTTCATTTAAAAAATCATTCACTGAGATTTTTAAATCGATTAATCCAAAATTTGAATTCGTAGCGTGGATACTTATTTTTTTAATATCGATAGTGCTGATTTATTATATGGTAATTATCAGCTGGGACTTGTTTTATCTACTTCAAAGTTTATCCTTTGGCTGGGGAAGTGATCCTGCAGCTTATTTTGTACAGAATGTGGGTGGTAGTGAAAACATATCCAAGATAGGTAATTTTTTCCTGCCTGTTGCTGGAGGAGTTATCCTATCCTGGTTTATACTGTGGTTCATATCCCACAGGTCAATTGATAAGGGAATAGGGCTTGCTTCAAAGATTTTAATACCTGCAGTTTTTGTAATAATGGCAATTATCGTTGTTTTTGCATTGATGTTACCCGGAGCAAGCATCGGAATAAATGCATTAATCAATCCAAACTGGAATCTTTTATTTGATGTTAACCTTTGGATTGTTGCTTTTTCACAGATTATATTCTCACTTGGAATAGGTGAAGCCTTGGCTCTTACTTATGCAACTTATTTGCCGGATAATAAAAATTTAACAGATAATGTGTTGTTTGTTGTTCTGTCAAACTCAGGTTTTGAAATATTTACTGCATTTGGAGTATTTTCAATACTTGGTTATATGTCTGCAACTGCCGGAACGCCTTTGGTTCAATTGGTTAGTGAAGGTACTGGGCTGATATTTGTTGTATTTCCAATGATTTTTAGTATAATGGGAATTCTTGGGCGTATTTTGGCGCCTATGTTCTTTTTGGCAGTATTATTTGCAGGAATAAGTTCAGCATTTGCATTCTTTGAGCCTATTATAGGTTCAATTTCATCAAAAACCAACATGAGCCGTAAAAAACTTGCAACTATTTTAAGCATTATCGGATGTTTATGTTCCCTTTTATTTACCTGCGGAATAAGCAGCTATCTTGTCGGTGTTGTTGACGGTTTTATTAATAAATTCGGGATTTTGCTTTTAATTGCAGTTCAGTGTATAATATTCGGTTGGTATTACGGTGCTGAAAAGGTTGTCTCTGTTTTAAACGAAAAATCAAGAATAAAAGTGGGATCAATTTGGACATCAGTAATTAAATACATTCTCCCTATATTTTTGATAATAATATGGGTAATTGGAATAATTGAGTTATTTTCAAATGCCAATCAGTTTGAGTTAATGGTTGATGTTGGGATTATTGTTCTGGTTCTGGTTTTATCTGCGGTATTTTACAAAAGAAAATCATTGAAAATCTAATTTTAAAAAATAAAAGTGGAAATTTGTAAATTATACAAATTCCTATTTGATTATTGAAGTAATGGTCTGTTCATCAGGAGCGTCTATCTCAACAACTTTTTTGTCTTTGATGTATATAAAGATAGATTGACCGTTTTCTTCCATAAACCATCCGTTTTGATTGCTGATTGTTTTATTGGTAGCATTAGCAGGTGGTGTGTAAGTACCTTCAGTTGTATCACTGTATAAGACTTTGACAATTATTTTGTCATTGCCTTTAGCGAATGTGTCTGAGGATAATTTAAAACCTGGGAAGTTGGTATCATTTCCGCCTAAAACTTTTGCATCATCCACTTCTTTGTATCCGTCAGGAATAGCAAATTCAATACCTTGGATTACTAATTTACCATTGTCAAATTTTATTGAATCCCCATCGGAATTACTGCTTTCACTTGAGGAAAAGCTAAAATTAAAGTCAGCGCTTACAGCACTGATTGAAACACAAACTACTAATAAAAGTAGCCCTATCATTAATATTTTTTTTCTCATAATTACACCTAATTTAATAATTGGTATACTTATTTTTCGAATTCTAATTATTTAAATTATTTGTAAAAAAGAGTTTTGGTTAAAAAGTTTAAGGATAAAAAAAGAAAAAAGAATTATTGCAATTCTTTTCTGATATCGTCTCCGGCAACGATAAGTAAAACGGATAATACGATTAGTATTATGCTGAATCCGATGACTATGAAATTCAATACAGCGATAACAATGTATAATTTCCATAGCATTTCATCATTTTCATATTTGGTTGAAAGCAGATAGATAACGGCAGCAAAAATTACATATAATATTATTCCGAAGAATAATGTAGTTAAATCAGCACCTTTTTGGGCCAATGCGAGAGCACCCATTTCAGAATTCAGCATTAAAGCGACTGCTGTTAATAAAACAGCAAAAATAATATAAACATAGGAAGTTCTTTTGGCTAAAGCCCTTCCTCTGCTTCTGTTTTCAAACATATTATCTATTCTTCAAGATATGAATCTAAATCAATATCTAAATCATCACAGATTCCTTTTAGCTGTTCGTATAATTTAGTATCGATTTCAATTCCGTTTTCTTCGGCTTCAGCGATTCTTTTAACTTCCAAATCGCCTGGAATTGCAACGGTTTCACCTGTTGCTCTTACCTGTGATACAAAGTCTTCGGTATTTGCTACAAAGTCTCCGAAGTCTCCAAATTTGGATGGATCAATAGCTAAGTATAAATCTCCTTTAGTACAGTCTTTTTCTGGTGAAGCAGTTCCGGTAACGCCCATACCATATCCTGCCTGTACTAATGGTCCTGTTAATATTTCAACCATTAATGCAAGAGCATATCCTTTAAATCCGCCGAACGGTAAAATTGATCCTCCGTCAAGTGCTGCTTCAGGGTCAGTTGTTGGATTTCCGTCTTTATCCAATGCCCAGCCTTCAGGTAAATCTAAGCCTTTTCTTCTTGATTCAATAATTTTTCCACGTGCAGTAACTGATGTTGCCATATCGACAGTGATGTATGTTTCTGAAGGAATACCAATAGCTATTGGGTTGGTACCGATTAATGCATTTTTTCCGCCTAACGGTGCAATTGCAGGGTCAGTATTTGCAATAACCATTCCAATAACGTTTTCTCTTAATGCTAAATCAGAATAAAATCCAGTTACTCCAAAGTGATTGGTATTGTGAACTCCTACACAACCGATACCTACTTCTTTTGCTTTTTTAATTGCAAGTTGCATTGCTTTGTAGGATACTGCTTGTCCAAATCCACTGTTACCGTTAATTAATGCGATTGCAGGAGTTTCTTTTTCTATGGTAATATTGTCTTTTAAGTTAATTGTTCCTGCTTCAATACTAATTAAATATTGTGGGAATCTTCCGAGTCCGTGTGATGTAAATCCTTTTAAGTCAGCATCAATTGTAGCTTCAGCCACTAATTCACAGTCTTCTTCACTTGCTCCTAATTTTTTTAATATTTCTTTTACAAGAGCCATTTCACTGTCTTTCATTATCTTCATTATATCTCCCTCAGTATTCTATTGTTGAGCCTTCAAATGCTTTGACAACAATTTTTTCATCGTCAGTTACTTTTCCAATTATTTGACATTCACAGTATTCATTTAAAGTATCCATTATTTTTGCCGCTTCTCTTTCTTCGGCAATTACTACAAATCCAATCCCCATGTTGAATACTTTATACATTTCTTTGATGTCTACATTCTGTTCATAGATTAATTTGAATATTTCCGGTGTTTCAGGTAAGTCTGTAATTTCATAACCTACTCCTTTTTTCAAACGTCTGAGGTTTGTAAATCCTCCACCAGTAATATGAGCCAATCCATTTATTTCATATTCTTTTTCGAATAATGCTACAATAGGTTTAACATATAATTCAGTTGGTCTGATTAATTCTTCACCGACAGTAGTTTCACCATTAGGCATTTTATCGTCAACGCTTAATCCCGCATCATCAAACAATGCTTTTCTAGCTAAACTGTAACCGTTTGAATGGATACCGTTACTGTTAATACCGATTAAAACGTTTCCCGGTTGGATATTTTCTCCAGTAATTATTTTATCAATATCAACAAATCCGATACCTGTACCTGCTAGATCAAAGTCTTTAATGATTCCTGGAAGTGAAGCGGTTTCTCCACCAATAATAGCTATTTTAGATTCATTTGCTCCTTTAACAAGACCTTCTGCAATTTCAGCTGCTCTTTGAGGGTCTGGTTTTTCAACAGCAAGGTAATCAACTAATGCTATTGGTTCGGCACCGACACATAAAATATCGTTTACAACCATTGCAATACAGTCAATTCCAACAGTATCGTATTTGTTCATCATTTCAGCTATTAAAATTTTACTTCCGACACCGTCGGTACTCATTGCAATAGCTTTATCACCTAATTTGACCAAAGCAGCATAATGGCCGCTATCAGTAATAATATCTCTACATTCTAATGTTGATTGAAGTTTAGCAGCAATTTCTGAAACAGTTTTTGCTTCTAAATCTATGTCAACACCGGATTCTGAATAAGTAACCATATATTCACCCATCGCATTTTTTTTATTTGAAAATCAATTTATATTATTTAAATATTTGTTTCGATTAGTATATAATTTTTTTTAATGAATTCTAACACAATCTAAATTAATAGGAGTCCTTGTTTCAATTTTATAACTTCTATGGATTGATGAAGCTAAGTCAACTGCTTTTTTAGGGTCTCCGTGACAGGTAATGACCTTTTCAGGTCTTGGATTGAGTCTTTTGACATATTCCATTAATTGTCTTCTGTTGGAGTGACCACTGAATCCATGGATGGTTTTAGTTTCCATATTGACGTGGAATTCTTTGGTTCTTCCGTCATCATCTTCAAGAGGAACATCTTTTCTTCCTTTTTGGATTCTTCTACCGAGTGATCCTTCAGATTGGTATCCTACAAATATTAAAGTATTCTTTTCGTCTTCACATAACCATTTGAAGTATTCTACTGAATTTCCACCGGTTAACATACCTGAAGTTGAAAGGATAATTGCAGGTTCCGGACTTTCGACAATTTCTTTTCTCTGATTGTAGTTTTGAACTTTTTCGAACATGTCAGAGACAAATGGATTTCTGCCCATATGGAATATTTGATCTCTTAAATCTTTACTTAGGTATTCAGGCCTTGCTGTGTGAATTGCAGTAGCTTCCCAAATCATACCGTCAATGTAAATAGGCACTTCATCAATCATTCCGTGTCTCATGTATTCTTCAAGCACTACCATAAGTTCTTGTGCCCTTCCTACAGCAAATACAGGAACCAATACTTTTCCGCCACGTTTTAAAGTTTTATAAATGGTTTTCATCATTTCTTTTTCAGCAGAATTTCTTGATGGCTGTACGTCTTCCTTACCTCCGTAAGTACTTTCCATAATGACTGTTTCAGCACGCGGGAACCTTATGGTTGCAGGTTCAAGTAATCTTGATGGTTCATATTTAAAGTCTCCAGTGTAAACAAGGTTATATGCACCGTCTCCAATGTGCATGTGTGAAATTGCTGAACCTAAGATGTGTCCTGCATTGTGCAGGGTCAATCTGATGTCTGGAGAAATGTCTGTAACTTCACCGTAATCTAAGGTGAGCGTATTTTTAATTGCTTTGTGAATGTCTTTCACACTGAAAGGTAAGGGATTACCTTCTCTTTGAGCAATATCAATATGATCCAATTGTAATAATGTAGTTAAATCCCTGGTTGGGGTTGTACAGTAAACCGGTCCTTCATATCCGTAATGATAAAGGTATGGTACAAATCCGCAGTGATCTAAGTGAGCGTGAGAAATAATAACTGCATCTAATTCTTCAATTGAAAATTCCGGAGCGGTTAAGTAAGGAAATGCAGTTTTGTTATCTGGAGCTGCTACATTAACACCACAATCTAATAAAACACGACTGTTTGGTGTTTGTAAAAGCATGGATGAACGTCCTACTTCTTTAAATCCTCCCATGGAAGTTACTCTAGCCCAATCATTCGGATATTTACTTCCCTGGTGAATTTGACGTCCAAGTCTTTGTAATAATTTTTTTCTGTCTTTACTACTGTTTTTTAAAGTAGTTCTAATTTTTCCAATAACGTCTGAACTGATCGGTGGGGTTCTTAATATTTTTGGTGCCCATCCGGTATTTTTAACAATATTTCTTGAAGTTGCTCCGTATTTACCAATAACAAGTCCTGGTTTTTTAGCAGTAATTACAACTTCTCCGGTTACGGTATCAAAGTAAATGTCAGTAATTTCTGCACCGTCTGGAACAATTTCATGAATCTTATTGATTGTCTCTTCCTGTTCAAGTAATGCGCTTTTGTCAGATCTAATAATAATTCTTTTTCTAAGCTCTTTTGCTAGTGATCTTACTAAATCACCGTTTTCAGTAATGACTTGTGGGTTTTTAGTATAAACCACTACTTCAGGTCCTTCAAATTCAACTTTTGTAACCTGTGTATCTTTTGGTAATTTAGATAAAATCTCTTTTTTGATATCTTCTAAAATGTCTGAAGTCATATAATCCCTTCAAAAAAAGTTTAGTGTATTAAAATAGTCTGTGAAAAGCTTTCAGCTATAATCAGTTAAACTTCACAAACTATGTACACCTATTATATAAAAAAATAGTTAGTTTATGAAAAATTAGTTATCGCTTAAATTTTTTCTAGAATCTCATTAATTTTTTCATTATCTAACATTTCAAAGCCGTTTTTATCTACTTTAGCGACTAAATATCCGTTTCCGGAATATGTGTCACGTTCAGCAGCAGCTCTTATAGCTCTTATGGCTATTTCAATTCCTTCGTCAGTTGTAAGGTCATCACTGTATCTGTCTTCTAAAACACCGTATGCTACGATGGAACCAGATCCAGTTGAGATATAAGTATCTTCAATCATACCACCAGCAGGGTCGAGTGAGTATAAGGAAGGTTTGTCCCCATCCATACCACCGAGTAATGTTTGAACATACATTGGTCCTGAACGTAAAATGTTTGCAGTTAATGATGCTGCAGCTTTAACACTGATAGCATCGTTGTTTCTCATTTGATATAAGGAAACTTCTGCTTCAATTATTTTCATGAGACTTTGTGCATCTCCAACGGAACCAGCTATGGTTGTTACTATGTGATCATCAATTTTAAATATTTTTTCTGCGACTTTGTGAGCTACTAAGTTACCCATACTAGCTCTTCTTTCGCTTGCAAATACAACACCATCTTTGCAGGTAATACCTACTGTTGTTGTACCTTCTAAAATTTTGTCATCCATTTAAAAACACCTCTATAAGTATTTAAAATATTATTTCAACACTTTTAGGTTATCATTAATAAAATATTATTTAATTTTATTTAAAATCAGAATCAATATGTCAGTTTAAACTAACAATTAATTATTAATGATTCTAAGTATATAAAGTTTTCTTTAAATTTTTAAGATTTTGATTTTAAGGCAATTTTTAAATATAATTCATGCCATATATTTTTGTAATGAAATATAAAAAAATTGGAGATATTTTAATTCTAAATGATAATCCTGGAGATTTGGATAATTTAGCTAAAAAACACAACGTTAAAACGATAATGCTAATTGATCATATTCAAGGAACAAAAAGGGAACCTGTTTACAGGATTTTATATGGTGAGGAGACCGAAACCATCAACAGGGAGAATAAATGCCTCTTTAAACTGGATTTGTCTAAAGTAATGTGGTCAAAGGGTAATGTCAATGAACGTTTAAGGATTGCAAAGCTGGTTGGCGATGGTGAGACTGTTATGGATATGTTTGCAGGAATAGGCTATTTTTCAATTCCTATTGGTGTTCATTCAAATGCCCGAGAGGTAATTTCCATTGAAATCAATCCAAATTCCTATCATTATTTATGCGAAAATATAAAATTAAACAAATGTGACAATATCACTCCCGTTTTGGGGGACTGTCTTGTTGAAGCACCAAAATTTAAAGCAGACCGTATTTTGATGGGGTATGTTAAAACAACTCACCATTATCTGAAAGTTGCCATAAACAGCTTAAACAAAGGTGGAATAATTCACTATCATGAAACAGTTCCAGAAAAACTGATGGATGAAAGACCGATTTCTCGAATAAGGCAGGCTGCAGGTGATAGGGATGTTGAACTATTGAAAATAAATAAAATTAAAAAATATGCTCCTGGTGTGGAGCATGTTGTTATAGATGCTTTAATAGATTAAGTGACTTTTCTAAAAGCGTCTCATTTAACCATTCATCATTAACGTACTTTTCATAAATGCATAATCTTTCAACCAACTTAAAACCGCTGTCTTGAGTTAATTCGTTTAACGTATCTATTGTTGGCCACGGTGAAGTTGGATTTACATAATCATGATTTACCGGTGATACTCCTCCCCAGTCATCAGCTCCGCAGAGTAAAAAAATCTGTGCAGTATCATAATTTAAATTCGGAGGGACCTGAATGCTTACATCAGTATCTCCGAATAATAACGTTGCGGCAGTCACGGTACGAATCATGTCCAGAAGACTTGGCTCCGGTGAATCCTTCATTTCAATTTCGGGCGTTGAGGTAAAGTTCTGTATGATGATTTCCTGAATATGTCCGTATTTGTCATAAATTTCACGGATGTCAAAAAGGGAATCAACAATCTCTTTGTGTGTCTCTCCAATGCCTATAAGGATTCCTGTAGTATATGGTATTTTTAATTTTCCTGCATTTGAAATGCTTTCAAGTCTTAATTCTGGATCTTTACCCGGACTTTTTTTATGTGCCGGTAAATCCATCAGCCTTTTTGATGAATTTTCAAGCATAAGGCCCATTGATACATTTACTTCCTTAAGCTTTTTCAAGGCATCGTATGAAAAGTTGCCTCCGTTTGTGTGTGGAAGCAGGCTGGTTTCATCCAATGTCATCCGGCAGATGTCAGCTACGTAATCGACCATGTTGTCATAGCCGAATTCATTCAGTCTCTTTAAAACCACTTCTTCTTCATCTGCATCTTCACCAAAAGTAAACAGCGCTTCTTTACACCCTTGCTTTTCAGCGATTTTCAATTCATCTAAAACGTCTTCTTTAGTTTTTAAAATAATGGCTTCGCTGTCATTAGGGTCTTTTTTAAAATTACAGTATCCACAATCGTTTCTACAGATTTCAGTCAGTGGAATAAAAACATTTTTAGAATAAGTAATAAGATTATCCTTTCTATATTGTGTGGTTTCAGACATGTTTTTTATTATGTCTGAACCTTTCGCATCCAATACTGAAAGAATATCTTCTTTTGAATATTTTGTCATTTTCAATCTTCTTTTTCAGAAACAGTAACTTCAACATATAATGGAGGAAGTTCGTTTTTATCTTCCCATATTGCAATAATCACATCAAAGCTTGGAAGTTCAAATACTTTATAGGCTACTACAAGCCCCATTGATTCCAATTCCTCTTTAACTCTAATGAAACCTTTTCCATCAACAGGTTCTGTATTTAATCCACTTTCTTTAATGTGCTTATCGCCGGATTTTAAGATATCTTCTATTTTACTGGAGGTTGCAGGTACTTCAACACCGCCAAGTTCCTCTCCAATTTCTAAGACTTTATCTTCAAGTTCGTTAATAGGAATAATCTTTCTTGTACGACTTCTCACGATTAATATTTTGTCGTTGTCAATAGCTGGGCGGGATCCTTTGAATGAATCAAAAAAGCCCATAACACTGCCTGCTATTTCATATTTCTTTTGCATTACATCAAGTCCTTATAAGTTTAATTCTGATTTTAATTCGCCCATTGTTGTTACTTTTTCTGCAAATGCATTGTGTCTGTGAATACTTTCCTGATTTTCTTGACGTGAAGTAATTAATGTGTCGTCAGGTAAATCTGAGTATTTTTCTGCAATCATTTCCATCATGTTTCTAACACAATCTTCAACGAAAACAGGGTTTCTGTGTGCATTCATTACAGTTGCATTTTCATCAGGTCTTTTGAGAAGTTCGCATACTGGGGAAGACATTGATTTTTCTATAATTTCAATTATATCTTCTCCTTTTACTTCCCATCCTTCCGGAACCTCAATTAACAATGTTCCAATACCTCTTTGGTTGTGGGATGCAAATGTTACAGTATCAAGAACTTTTTGTGTAGTTTCTTCATCCAAGAACTCTAATAATTTGATTTTATCGGATTCTCTAACGGATTCCTGTGCACATGGACAAACGGTCATTCCAATTAATTCCGCACCTATACTTTTCCTGATTTCTACATTACCATCTTCATCTCTCAAACCAACAGCTTTTGCTTTAAGGTTTGCCATCTCCTGAGTTTGATGTTTGGTTACAGGAGACTCATGCATGAACATATAGTCAGTAGTCATGGAAATTTCAACACGTCTGGCATATTCGTGTTTGTCCATCATTTTTTCAACAATCCGAGCACATAATGATTCTACACCAACGGTATTGTCCTGAGATATAGTTTCCAATACTTCACTGATAGCTTCAGGATTTCTTGACATATGGACTCCTTTCTGATTATTTGGTAAATCCACGAATGCGTCAAATGTTGGTAATAGAATTATAGGCCTTTTATTTGGTCTTTCCAGTTGCAAGAGTTTTTTAACGCCTGTTACTCCCACTCTGGTTAATTTAATAGGAATATTGGGCGCATCGTCTTGAGTATCAGGTAAACAAATTGCCAATTTCATAACCTCTAATTAATATTTAATAATAATACTATTATTTTTCAATATATTTAAATAGTTGGTATATGGGCTTTTAACTAAAAATTCAATGTTTCAATTGTTAAAATTAAGATATTTTTTAATATTTTTTCTGACAGTAAATACTTTGTTCAATTCTTATTGAAATAAAAAAGAGGATACAGTAGAATGACTACTGTATTATAAAATATTTGAAGATCCCATATCTTCTTTAATTACATCGAGAACAGTTTGTGTGTATGTTCTTTCTATAATTGGATCTTTGAGTAATTCTTTAATAAATGAGTTTAACTCACTGGTATTTCTAAACTTAGCAATTAAAAATGCATCATATTCTCCTGTAACGTCGTATATTCCAACAACATTCTTATTGAAGAAAGTTTTTTCTTCCCAGTTTTTGAGTTTTCCTCCTTTAACTCTTACTCCTATGATTGTTGTAAGGACAAATCCTAATTTTTCATGGTCGATTACCGGTGAGAATTTTTTGATTACTCCAGTTTTGACCATTTTATCGATACGGTTGTGGATGGTTCCAACAGATACATCTAAATCTCTGGATATTTGTCTGTAAGATGTTCTAACATCTTTATTGATGATTTTTAATATTTTTACATCAGTATCATCAAGTTTTACTATGTTATCTTTTTCCTTAACCATAACTTGTTACCTCCAAATTTAAAAAATCTTTTCGTAATACAAAGTATATTTTATATATTATTTAAACATTATGAATTTTTTTTAGAGTGGAGTATATTTTTTTCATCAAAAATATTCATTGTATCTAGATATTATTAATTTTTTTTCATTTTTTTATTATTTTTTGAATTATGTTTAATAAGATAAATGATTAATTAATTATTATTTAGTCTGATAAAGGCATTTTTTACTTCATTTATTGGTGCATTTGTTTTGATTCCGGTTGGTGTAAAATGTGTTTTTTCAGCTTCAAATCCATTATTTCTAATTTCATCGAAAATCAAATCCAGTTTTGGTGCACTAATTTTTAAAGAGCGGCATATGGAATGCACGTCATAAAATGTAGCAGGGCTTTCAGCTTCAATCATACAGGAATTTAATAATTTCAGCAATTGTTTTTCACTATTTAACTTTTTGTTTCCTGACTCTTCAATCATTTTTGAAATGAATTCTTTATTTTGGATTTCTCCCAGCCATAACGGACCTGATTGAATTAGTTTTTCACCACATTCAGGACATGTATCAGGAATCGGTGTAGCTAATCCCTTGTTGCATTCCCTATATAAACATTCATTGCAGTGGCTGATATACCCTATATTTTTCAATGATTCATCACTTCTTTTGGAACCTTTTTTAACTTTCAGGTATAATCTCATATAATGTTCAGTACTGTGTGACAATAACACCTCAATGCATTTTGCATATTTGGATAATGTCAATGCGCAAAAACCTGCAAGAATTCTGATTCCTGTTTCATGACAGTATTCGCTTTTATATGGTTTTGCGTTGTATTTGCGTATGCATGGCTCTTTATAGGTTCCGCATAGTGCTGATGTATCTGTTGCAGTCACACATAATAGGGATTCTCTTCTTGCACAGTATCCTGCAGAATCCAAAAACGGAGAAGGCGTTCCAAAGGGATCGATATCGATTACATCAAACTCTCCACGGTTCTGTCTTAGGAATATGCTTGCATCATGATTGTGGATTGAAATGTCTTCAAGACTGTTCAACTCAACATTATGCTTTTCAAATTCATTTGCCAGTTCACTTATGTCATTTATGGATACATGTCCGACTCCATCTATTTCGTTTTTATAACGTATGCCTCTTATTCCGCTTCCTCCAAACAAATCGCAGATGTTTATTTCCCTATCTTGTTCTTTTTGATATGTCTGAAGAGCTAAAATTGAGATGTCTCTATTCAATTCCATATGTGGATTGTAAAAGACCGGAGCATCTGATGAAACTTTTTCATATTCGGGGAATTCTATTTTTGTTAATCCTTCTTCAATTGTTTTAAGTTTATAATCATCCAAAATAATCACTTTTAAGTTTACTTACTAATATTTTAAATATTATTAAATTTAAATATTAGTATAGTTTGAAAAGGTGATATTGTGTCAGATATTAAAGTTCCAATAGCTAAACCAATCATTGGTCAGGAAGAAATTGATAATGTAGTTGAGGTTTTGAAATCAGGAATGATTGCTCAAGGACCAAAAGTTGCAGAATTTGAAAAAGAATTTGCATCATGGGTAGATGCAGATTATGGTGTTGCAACAAATTCCGGTACTGCAGCATTGCATGTTGCATTGCTTGCGGCAGGAATAGGTGCTGGAGATGAAGTTATTACAACTCCATTCACGTTTATTGCAAGTGGAAATTCAATTGTTTATACCGGAGCAAAACCGGTCTTTGCAGATATTGATTTAAAAACTTATACATTGAATCCTGAATGTATTGAAGCATTAATAACAGATAAGACAAAAGCCATAATGCCGGTACAGTTGTATGGTCAGTCCGCTGATATGGATGCAATTTGCGATATTGCTGAAGACCATGGCTTGATTGTAATTGAAGATGCAGCTCAAGCTCACGGATCCACTTTTGATGGTAAAAAAGTCGGCAGCTTGGGAGATATGGCTTGCTTTAGTTTCTATCCGACCAAAAACATGACTACTTCTGAAGGAGGTATGATTACTACCAATAACGAAGAGCTTGTTGAGGAAGCACACATTTTCAGGGCTCACGGTTCTCGTGTAAAGTACCATCATGATGATATTGGATATAACTTCAGAATGACTGATATTTCAGCAGCTATAGGTCTTGCACAGTTAAATGTAATCGATGAATTCAATAAGAAAAGAGCTGAAAATGCAGCATACTTAAATAATGCTTTAACTGACGTTGATGGAGTAATTACTCCTTATGCAAGAGAAGGCTCAACACATGTATATCACCAATACACAATCCGTGTTGAAAAAGGCAACCGTGATGACTGGATTGATGTTTTAACCGAAGAAGGAATCGGTACAGGTGTACACTATCCGATACCTCTTTACAATCAGCCTATTTACCAGAAATTAGGTTTTACCGGTAGCTGTCCTAATGCTGAGATTGCAGCAAGCGGTGTTATTTCACTACCGGTTCATCCATCATTAACCAGTGATGATTTGGATTTAGTTATTGAAGCCGTTAAAAAAGCTTCTGATAAATTAGCTTAAAGGTCATTATCTGACTTTTAATCTAACCATTCATTTTTTCGCATTTTTTAAATATGATATATTCTTTATTAAACCCTAATATTTCTTCATATTCTAATTTACAATTTATAGTAACTTAACTAACTTTTGTCATGTCTTTTATATATACTAGTTTAGACATATAGTATATTATGCCTAAAAAAAGTAAAATTGAAATATTTAATGTAATGGATGAAAAAGAATTAGATGAAGCTTTAAAATCTCTTGATTATCCAATTAGGTATTATCAACGATTGATTGCAATGAAATTAATATCAGTTGGTCATAATCATAAAGAAACAGGAGAAATACTTGGAGTTAGTTATAGAACAATAAACAGGTGGGCTAAAGCTTGCGAAAATGAAGGTTTAAATGGTTTGATTCCAAATTTTAGTGGTGGAAAACCATCAAAATTATCTGAAGAAAATAAAGTACAATTCAAACAAATCCTGATCGAAAGCGAAAATGTAACTATGACTGATGCTCAACGAATTTTAAAAGAGGATTTTGGAATAGAATTTACTTTACCGCATGTTTGCAATATTGTAAGGCAATTAGGTTTAATTACGGCAAACCAAGACCAAAATTCAGAGAAGCGCCAGAAAATGGAGAAGAAATCTTAAAAAAAACATTGATTTTGCAAGAATAACAATACATGACATTGTTATTGCACTTGATGAATCAACGATAAAAACAGGAATAGGGACTAAAAAAAGTATTTATCTGGAAGGTGAAGAAAATACTGTACAAATAACTGCTAAATCATATTCAGTGAATTTTTTAGGTGTTTTAGGATTTAATTGTGAATCTTTATTATTTGATATAAAAAATTTAAATGAATTTGAATTTGGCAAATCACTATTTAAAATAAGAAATTTTTATTCAGATAAAGAACAAGACATAGAATTATTAAATTACATAATAAACAATTATGATTTATCAAAAAGACAAATTAGGAAAATTATAGAGGATAATGATGAAAATAATGATGAATTTTCTGAAAAAATTTTAAGATCAATGAAAAGAAATAAAAAAGATAAATCTTCAATTCTTGCTAGAAAATTGGGAAAACACTGTAAAAGAGAATCAACAGAAAATCCAGAAAAAATAAAACAAACTAAAAAAGATTACATATATCAAATGATTAAAGACTTAGAAATTTATCAAATATTCCAAAATAGGCAACGTATAGTTATATTTTTAGACAATGCACGTGCCCACATCTCTGATTTCGCAAAAGATATTGCAGAAGCATTAAATATCTATCTTCTATATATACCAGAATATTCTCCATGGTTTGATCCAGTTGAAAGCGTATGGGACATACATAAAAAACATATTAAAGGCATAACTATTGAATCAAAAGAAATGTTAATAGAAGAATCATATATACTCTTTAATAAGAAATGTAAGGGAGAGTCACTACAAAAAAATTTTAAAGAAAAATACCTGACATCAATTTGTTAAGTGACTATAATTTAGATAATTCTGTAATGTTGGCCGATTTCATTAAACTGTCGTTTAAAAAGGGATTATATAATTTTCCATCACTCGTAAACACTATATAAAGTTCATCATCTATTAATCTGATTGTAATATCTATTTCATGGAGATTTTTATTATTCTCAAAAAGATTATTGCACAATTCATTCATGGAATTTGAAATAAGAATTGCTTTATCTTTAAAAACGCTTTCTATGTAAATTAGTATTTCACGGGATTCTTCGTCTAAATATTTTTCAACTTTTCCAATATCTTTTCTGGAATATGTCCAGGTAATCAATTTTGAATTTTGAAGCATTAAAATATTTTTTATACGATTTTTATTGATTTTTTGTATTCTGCTTGTGTAAATAATGTAAATAATTACTGGAATACATTCTGCAAGTAGTATTGAAACCCAAATACCAATTCCTCCAAGTATATTTGCCAATACTAATGCACCAACGATTGCAAAGAAAAATTCTTCTAAAAGTGAAATGATAGAAGCAATTCTGTTTTGTTCAGTAGCTTGAGCATAATTTGCGAATAGATTAGTCATACAGCGGCCGATTAATGAAAAAGCGGTTATGCGTATGGCTAATGTAACCACTTTGGCGTATTCCGGTTCAGAGATATTAAATATTGATAATAATATTTCCGGATAAACAAAAAATAATACGCTTAACGGAAAAGAAATAAATAATATCTGTTTTATTGAATGTACAATAATATAATGAACTGCATCATAATCTTTCTCTTTATACAGAATGGTTACAATTGGAGACAGGGTTTTCATAATTCCGGATAAAAATATGTAAACGAAAGATTCACTATTGTCATATATTAAAAGCGCTAAAAGTCCTGCCATACCATAATAACTTGAACATAAATATGTTAAAACCGTCATTTTCAAAGCATAAAATATTTTTCCAATAGTTTCAGGTGTATTGAGCATAATTTCTTTAAATGAAATAATAATCTCTTTAATCTTTAATTTTGTAAGTGAAATTAATTTATAAGAAGCATTCTTTTTAAATAAATATCTGGAAATGTAAATCGCACCTACAAGATATCCTAGGATAGATGCTAAAGCAGTAGATGTAATTCCCCAATGAAATACACTTAAAAAGAGTATATCAAAAAATATGTTTAAAATATTTGCGGTCAATACTGCATAAAAAGGCATTTTCGGATATCCGTCAGAACGGACAAAAAATGAAACAACCAGCAAATAAGAATTTAACGGGTAATAAAACATTAATGTTAATAAGTATTGTTTACTGATATCAAAAAGATCTGCAGGCACACTGAAAAACATCAGAATATTATCTACGAAAAGAAAAACAGACAATAAAATTATTGCGGATATCATTAATATTCCCAAAATTGAAATTGTAAAATAGGAATTTGTTTTTTCATTTTGTAATTGTGATTGGGCTCTTAATGCTAATAAATTTCCTCCTTGTCCAAATAAAACATAAAATACTCCTGCAATGTAAGTTAAAGGATATGATAGATTGACTATAGCCAATTGTGTAGAACCTAAAAAGAAGCCTATAATGATTACATCAATTATAATACACAGTTTTTCAGACATTACCATGAAAAATGTGGGCTATAGAAACTCTCTATATTTATTTTTTAAAAATGTATAGTTTCTTTCTAATTTAGCTTCCACATTATCACCGAAAATCGTTTAAAATCAATATTTTTATCATAATACTTGTTCTTGGAATAGATTCCTTACTAAAATCTAGTCTAATCCACTATTCAAAAATATTTTAACTGTTTAATTATTTATTTAGTTTTAATTATTTAAAATAATTTGCAATAAATAATAATACACTTAACTGGAAAACAGTGTTTTTACCAATAAATTTTATTTATTAATAATTATAAACCATTTGTCATGGCAAAACTTGACGTAGAAGAATATAATGATATGATTTTTAGCCGAATCAATAATTTGATTTCTGAATATGATTTAATTAAGGAAAATGAATTAATAGCTGTTGCATTGTCTGGTGGTAAGGACAGTGTTTTGACATTGCATGCTTTAAAGGGATATCAGGAATTTTTGGATTTTGATTTGGTGGCCATTAGTGTCGATGAAGGCATTAAAGGATACAGGGATCATGGTATTGATGCTGCCGTTAACAATGCTCGGGAACTGGGCATTGAATTGATTCAAAAGTCATTTCTTGAAGATGAAGGTTTTGCCCTGGATGATATTTATCAGGAATTTAAAAGCGCATGCATTCCCTGCGGTGTTTTCAGAAGAACTATCTTAAATAAAACCGCTTATGAAGTAGGTGCATCTAAAATTGCTACTGGACACAACCTTGATGATGAAATCCAGTCTTTTTTAATGAGTTTTGCCCGTGGAGACACTATAAAATTCTCCAAATTCGGTCCTGAACTTGACGTTATTCATCCTAAACTGGTTCCAAGAATCAAGCCTTTGTGGAATACTCCCGAAAAGGATGTGGGAACGTGGGCCATTTTAAACAATATTGAAATTCACCTTGATGAATGCCCTTATTCACATCTTTCTCTAAGAGCTAAGATTAAAGAGTTCTTAAATGTTAATGAGGATGCACATCCGGGTTTAAAAAAGAATATTATGGAATCATTTCAAAAGATTCTTACTTTTGAAAACGATATTTCCACTAATTTGAATGAATGTGAAGTTTGCGGTGAGCCGACTTCATCAAATATCTGCAAGGCCTGTGAAATCAAAAAAGATTTAGTTTCTTAGGATTGCAAATGCCATATATGCGATGAATAATCCAACGAGTATACATCCTTCTTTTTTATCATATTTATCCTGTGTTTTACCGAATATAAAGAACAATACTGTAACACCAAGCATTAACAGGATGTCTACTAGCATATTAGGGTTTATTGCAATAGGACTTATTGCACTGCTTGCTCCAAGTACAAATAAAATATTGAAAATGTTTGAACCTATAACGTTACCTATAACTAACTGGTTTTCATCTTTCTTTAAAGCGGTAAGTGAGGTTACAAGTTCAGGTAAAGAGGTACCTATAGCCACAATAGTCAAACCGACTAAAGTTTCACTCATTCCGAATGCCATTGCTATATATGATGCACTGTCAACAACAAAATCTCCACCAATTACAATAGCAGCTGCACCGAGAACAATATAAATGATACTCCTTAAAAGACTCATCTTTGGCTTTTCAACAATTTCTGATTCTTTTGTTTTCTTGGCATTATAAACAAGAAATGAAATATATCCAATAATTATAATAAGTAAAAGAATACCTTCAATTTGTGAAATATTCCATCCGATTAATATTATTGCAGTTAGGATTATAGTGATTATAACTAAAAACGGCAAATCTATCTTTACGACATCACGGCCAATTTTAAGTTCATTTAAAAGAGCACATAAACCTACAATCAGCATCATATTAAACAAGTTACTTCCGATAACATTACTTACAGCCAAAGCATTACTTCCGTTTAAAGAAGATGTAATACTGACTGCTGCTTCGGGAGCGCTTGTACCGAAAGCTACTATGGTAAGACCCACAATCAATGTAGGAATTTTTAAAATTGATGCAATATTACTTGCACCGTCAACAAAAAAGTCTGATCCCTTAATCAATAAAACAAAACCGACAATCAATAATGCAAATTGTATTCCTATGCTAACAAAATCCATTTAATTTTCCTCTTCATCACTATTAATATAATCTTCACCCAGGTCAGTTACAAGAATCTTATCGATTTGATGACCGTCCAAATCAACAATTTCAAAGCAGAATCTTTCCCATTGGTATTTGTCATTAACGTCAGGTACTGTACCACTAATACTTAAAATAAATCCTGCAAGGGTTGTAAAGCCGTCTTCCTCTTCATCAGGGAAAGTTTCATCAATGTCAAAGAGTTCTTTAAACCTGTCAATTCCAAATCTGCCGTCAATTAACCAGGTTCCATCATCTCTTTGAGTAGCTATTGGGTCATCTTCTTCGTCAATACCCGGAATGTCTCCGACAATACCTTCAAGCAAATCGTTTAAGGTAATTAAACCTTCAACACTTCCGAATTCATCAACAACAAGAGACATGTGCACATATCCCTGATTTTCTTTAAATTCCTTTAGAAGTTCCAGGGTTTCCAAATTCTCAGAAACAACCAAAGGTTCCTTAACGATTTTTTGAACATCGAATTTTTCATCGCTGAACATTACTGAGAGAATATCCTTTGCCTGAACAACACCAATGAAATCATCCAGTTCTCCACTGGCTATTGGGAAAATTGACCTTTTACTTTCAATAATTTTAACCTTATTGACTTCTCTAGGATCTTCCAGGTCAATCCAGATAATTTCATTTCTTGGAGTCATGATTGATTCGACTTTTTGATCATCAAGCTTAAATACTCTTTTAATAATGTCTTCTTCCTCTTGTTCGATTGTTCCGTCTTCTCTTCCTTCTTTAATCATCAGTTCAATTTCTTCTTCAGTAACAGTATCGTCTGTTCTGTTTTCAATTCTCATAAGCCATAATAGAAAACTGCTTGATTTTGCAAGAATAAAACTGACCGGTTTTGATATTTTAGAAAGAATGACCATACTTTTTGCAACTTTAAGAGAGACTTTTTCCGGTTCATTTAAAGCAATAACCTTTGGAACAATTTCTCCTACAACCAATGTCAAATAAGTGGTAATAATAACAACAATTATAACACTTATCGGTTCGTTATATGGAACGAATGAAATTAATTTGGAAAGGGGTTCAGCCAGAGTAACTCCACCGAAAGCCCCAGTTAATACACCAATAAGTGAAATTCCAATTTGCACTGTTGATAAAAATTCATTAGGATCTTCCAATAAATCAAAAACAATTTGGGCTCTTTCGTCACCCTCTTCTATGTATTTCTGCATTTTCGCTTTTCTAACCGACACAACAGCAAGTTCCGCCATTGATAAGTAACCTGTAAGTATTATTAAAATTAATATAATAATTATTTCAATTATTTCTCCAGCCATTTCTAACAGACCTTAAATTATAAATCACTGGCCTTCATAAAACCAGTGTTTCCATATATTTCGTCCTGCATTTGTTGTACTGCATAAGAGGCTTCTTCTCTTGTTTCTACTTTTTTAAAGATTCTACGACCTTTAACTTTTAAAGTTTTACCACATACGCATTTTCTGGTGGCAACGCCTTCTTTAGCATATAAAACTCTTCCACAATCGCAGCGAAATATAAAATACATGATAGTTTTCCTAAAATTTAGATTATATAAACATTATTTATTAGAAGTATAAAAAACTTTTTGTTAAAAATCATAGTTGATGGTAATATTTATAAGTGATTTTTTATATTTTTCTTCGGGGTTAGGTATCATTTTTTCTAGTCCTATCTTTTGAATTATTTTGTTGGAACTTTTTCTTGTTTTAGTTTTTCTTCGTATTCTTTAATTTTTTGTTCGTATTTTTCTTTTAGTTTTTCTTCGTATTCTTTTAGTTTTTCTTCGTATTCTTTTACTTTTTGTTCGTATTTTTCTTTTAGTTTTTCTTCGTATTCTTTTAGTTTTTCTTCGTATTCTTTTACTTTTTGTTCGTATTTTTCTTTTTCTTCTTTTCTAGTTTTATTGATTAAATATCTGTCTCTTGGGTTTAGTATCATTTTTTTCCTCGTGATGTTAATATATTTTAGGTAATGGGTTTTTACATTACTGATATTTTTCTAGTATTGTTTTGGATTATGTCGTTTGAATTTTTTTCCTGTTTTAGTATTTTTTCGTATTTTTCTTTTAGTTTTTTTGTTTCTTCTTCGTATTTTTCTTTTAGTTTTTTTGTTTCTTCTTCGTATTTTTCTTTTTGTTTTTTTGTTTCTTCTTCGTATTTTTCTTTTTGTTTTTTTGTTTCTTCTTCGTATTTTTCTTTTTGTTTTTTTGTTTCTTCTTCGTATTTTTCTTTTTCTTCTTTTCTAGTTTTATTGATTAAATATCTGTCTCTTGGGTTTAGTATCATCTCTGTTACCTCCATAAATTCATTATAGTCATTTTCATCGAGCATGTTGACGCTTAATATGTTTAAAATGTAAAGTATTGCTTCTTTTTCGTTAGGATTGGCAATGTTTAATTTTTCAACGGTATCATGCGCTTTTTTTAGAATTTCTAGTGCTGGTTCACTATAATCGGTGTATGCTATCAATTGTAATGCAGCGATATCTTCATCACTGATATGATTATATCTTTTGTCCTCAATCCTTTTAAATATATCTTTTGCTTTAATGTCTTTGAGGGATATTACGTGCATCGTATATGTGCAGTCATCGTTCAATACAAACTCCTTTTTGTTATATGGGGCTTTTTGCATACAGAGAATGTAGAGTTCAACTTTTTTCTTTTTCAAAACGAGCAATGAGGATACATATTGAAAGAACCTCAATATATCGTCGTCTGTAGGTAGCTGTGATTGACATTCGAGAACAAAGCAGATGTCTTCGCCGTTTTTAATGGTTTCTCCTGCAAAATCTAGACGGTGTATTTTAGGTCCTAAATCGGTTATTTCGGATAATATGATGTTATTGATTGTATAGGGTATTCCAAGTAACTTCAAAACACCATTGGCTCGTTTTTGCACAGTTTGTTTAAAAACATAGTCACTATATTGGTAATAGACATGATTTTTCATAGAAATGTGGCTTAGGGAATTCATGCCTATTAATTTGAAAAATAAAGTATTTAAATCTTTTCTTTTTACAAAATAAGGTCAATTTTACCTTTTCATACAATATAACTCGTATAAAGCAATTTTGTAGTGATGTTATTATCCGCCAAAAATTTGCATGAATAATGGGAAGAATACTTGTGAAGGCAAAATCACCAGTGTGGCTATACTGACTGCAATGTTTGTACCGATAACAACCAGTAATATTCTGAAAATGTTGTTGTGCCATAAATCCTTAAAGCTTTCAAAATGTGCTAAACTTGAAATGTCACTTTGCCTTACTTTTCTATATTTGGCTTCGGTTAATCCTGAAAACCATCCTGCAGCAAGCAATGGATGAATAATAGTTAACGGAGCAACAAGTCCTCCAACGATTGCGGACTGGATTTTGGATCCGGATAATATTGAGCCCAAAAATCCCATTAATATGCTTATTCCTACGAACTGGTAAAGGTTATATGTGATGTTTATCCCGTTTAGAAAAGCCAGAAAAAATATCACAACAAAGAGAATAGGAATTAATGCAAGAATTATTTTAGTCCATGGAATTCCTTTTTTATCTACAATTTTATTTAATTCTTCAAGGGGTGGAATTGACTGCGGGTCATCGAGGTATCTGTTTATACCTGGCTGGTGGCCTGCACCTACAACTGCAACAACCTTGTCTTCCGGAATTCTCAAAAGGCTTCCTGCAAGATAAGCGTCCCTTTCATGAACCAATACTTCATAGATTCCTGGAGCTTCATCTTTAAACATTTCAAGCAAGTCGTCAAGCTTGTCTGGGTTTTTTAAATCTTCAATATCGATTTCCTCATCATCGGTATCGGTGACCAATACTCCGTAGAGGAATTTGATTTTATCAATGAAAGACATTTTATTTAATGCGCGCTCTAATGTGGTGTTGATGTTACGGTCAATCAAAGCTATTGGAATTCCCAAATCCTCTGCTGCTTCAATTGCACCTACCATTTCTGAACCTGGAGCAACATCCACTTCATCACCGATTTTTGACTGGAAGTAACTCAATACTGTAGTGACTAAAAATAAGCCGACCTTGTTTTCCTTTATGATTTTTGTAACGGATATGGTATCATCTTCTTCTATACCATTCATTCTATTCTTGATTTTAGTATATCTTGCAAAATCAAGTTCAATAGCAACTCTATCCGGTTGTATTTCATAAATCGCATCTTTTACTTCTTCAACACTTTCAGCAGATACGTGGGCTGTTCCAATGATTGTTAGGCATTCACGTCTCATTAATAAAACACTCGTTAAAAATATATTATAATGTAGTTTATTAATTACAATTATTTAAAGTTAATCTTATTTATACTTCCATCTTTATATAGCCCGACATTTTTTGAGGAATTTTTACTCAAACTGTATTCGATGTCATTTGCATAGCCGAGACTTTTAAGTTTGTTTCCGGATGTTGATTCATGAAATGCCTTTTTTACTGCATCATAATCGCTTCTTGCTAAAACTGCAGACTTTGCATACTCGCTTATTTCACATTCTCCGCATCTTTTTGATATTTCATAAATTATCTCACCTGAAGCAAGAAAGTCCTCAATTGCAAACTTTCCCCATACTCCGGCCATTACCAGATCAATGTGTTCTGTTGCAAGTTCAAGGCTCGCTTCAGCTACTGACCGGGCATTGTTTAAACATCCTACTAATACCCTTGATTTCATGTTTTCAAGTATTCTTGTACCGTTACTTGTAGTTAAAATCAGCGTCTTGGTATTGCAGTTGAATTCCTTAAGGGCATTGGGTGAGTTTCCAATATCAAAGCCTTCCACTTTAGCACCTTTTCTCTCGCCTGCAATGACTCCTCCAGTTTCATCTCTAAGTTTAAAAGCATCTTCTGGAGTAAAACATGGAATGATTTGTGTAAATTTATCCAAAGCGGCCGTTATTGTGGTGCTTGCCCTTAAGACATCTACCATTATCGAAACGTCACTGCTTATACTTTCCTCAAAACTCAATGTCACTTTCATAGTTTAGTATATATTACCGGGCTTTATATAATATTATATATGAAAATTGTCACGACACCAATGTGTGAGGAAGTTGTAAGACTTGCCGGAATAAAAGAATATAAGGTCAATAAAAATCCCGATTTGGAAGATGGAGACTTGGCAATACTGCTTTCTGAAAGCAAAGTTGAAATGAAGAGCCTTGCCATTAAGCTCAATACTCCAAAACAACTCTTTGAAAGCATTAAAGAGGTTTCCAAATTAACGGACAATGAATTGGATGATGAGGAAGTTTTAAAGTTTTTTGATGATTATGAACTTTCCCGCAAATACCTCAAAGACCATGAAAACCCTCATGTTAAAGTTAAGGTTTTATCAAATTTCCTAAAGGATATTATAATAAATATCGGCTTTGAAATAAGTGATGAGGATTACGATTATGTCATCTATCCTGATTATTTGAAGGAAAAAGTATTGAATGAAGTTTTTGAATGTGTAGAGATTCCCTCACACACTTTTGTTTCTAAAAATCCCTTTGAAAGAATCGAGGCAAGATACGGGATTTTGGAAAAATTAATATAGATATAAAATGAAAAATTATAATTACTATAGACTTATTGTGAGAGATAAAAATGTATGAAACATTAACGTTTACTGGTGGAGTTCACAAAAGTGAAGAGATTAAGGAATTAATTGAAGATTTAGGTGGATTCATTTTTCAGGAAAACATCATACAAATGGAATTGGTATTGAACATGGCCGTCCCTTTGAATGATGTGGCAAAAATTGAAGAAAAATCTAAGGAACTCTTGGGAGATTTGAGTGTAGCGCCTATGGCCGGTTCTGAAATAGCTATTGTTTCTCCAACACTTGCAAGGCATCACTTGCCGCACGCTGCATGTGACATATCCGAATATTTGCGTGAATTCGGTGCAAAAGACAACATGATTGGTCTTGCAAGAGGTGACGGTAAAGGAACTTCCGGAATTTCTGAAGAAGAAAAGCAGTTAATTGAAGAGCATGATATTGCAGTTTTTGCCCTTGGAAGCTTTGAAACCTGTATTAAAAATAAAGCATTCCTATATGACGACATTAACATTCCTGTAATTGTTACCGGAGCTCCTGATATTCCTGTAGATGAACTTCCTGGAGCGGATGCCTATGTGGGAGACTTGGGAAGAATACCTCGTAGGTTAAGAAGAGGCCCGGATATCAGGGCATTGGATAAACTTGTTGAAACCATTGAAGAAATATTGAATAATAAAAAACGTGAAATGAATTTAGATCCTCCTCTTGTTCCTTCAATTGTCGTTAAAAATGCAATTGAAAATCAGATTCCTGACATAAAGGATGTTATCTCTCCAGCACCAGTCACTACTCAGCTCGATGGGGTTCGTGTAAAAATAGATTATGATAAATATCATGAACTGATTGAAAATATCGTAATTGACGGTACAAAGCTATCTGAAATTGCCGATATCAAAAAGTCTAAAATGTATAATTATATTTTGGTTAAAATAAACAGTGAAAGTTCTCTTATTGAGAACTGAACTTTCTTTTTTTTAAATTAATCTCATTCCGAAGAAATTGATTGCATCCACCAGGTCATTAAAGTCTTCCAGTTCTCGCTCAATCACATTTTCGTCGGTCATATCGATACTTAATTCTCCGTCTACAGTTAATGTGTCCGGGCCACGTCCGATGATGCGGTCAACGCCGTCTGCACTTAAGATTCTTTCTGCGTCAAGCTGGTGAACGAATGACCTTCCCGGCAATATTACTGCCTGTTTTATTTCACTTAAATCAAGTGTTTCCAAATCTTCTTTTGTTATAAGACATGCTATTTCTTTTTCAACGGCAACTACATTGACGCTTTCGACTTTAAGCTTGTCAAATATGTTCTGTATGAAAGGTGCAGCTATTTTTGAAGTGATTAATGTGGCCTCTCCTGTAACAGGCTTTATGAACTGGAGAAATATTTCATTTTCATCCTTTGCTATTGCAAATGGGCCTCCGGTTTCTGGATCGCATAGCGGTGTTCCTGTGATTCTAAAATTGTATTCCTTGTTTAAATCCTTAACCATTTGGGCAAATTCCTCTACAGGCTGAGATTCATGGTCTTTCAGTATTGGCTCATTTCCAAGAATCAGTCCTTCATTAAATGTATTTGCAAATCTCATTAAAATAAATCCCTTTGCTCCCCAGCTTTCCAAATCGTCGCAGGTTTTTCTCAAAACATCTCCGTCATTAACGCCGGGTATTATTACGCTTGCACCGGTAAGTTTGATGTTTTCACAGAATGTTTTACATGCCGCTAGTGCTTCTTCGGGGTATTTGTCTCGAACCCACTGTTGCCTGAGTTTGGAATCTGTTGAAAAGACAGTAAATGTGGCTTCTTCAACTCCATTGTCAATCAATCTTGAAGCTATTGAACTGTCTGTTATTCCTTTTCCGCAGCTGTATCCCAGGTGTGACTTTATTGACATTTGATGAAATTGTGCCGTCAATGATTCCAGGTGCGGATAGCAACTGATGTCTCCTCCACCACTGATATCGGCTATTATCTCGCCTCTTGCCATGTTCATCATGAGTGTATTTTGAACACTATTCAATACTTCAAAGGGGCTTTTGAATTCACTTTGGGCATCAGCCACTCCTTTTGAGCATCTTTCACAGCCGATTTTATTTGGAAGACAATGTGCACAGCCAAAAACTTTAATTTCCTTTACCTTTCTAAAGTAACAATATTTGCAAAAACCGTTACAATCTTTTCCAGGTATTCCTCCAACATCTGCTACAATATGCATAGTTTTAAATTTTGTGTTTATTATTATATAAATGAATTTGTCAAAAAAAAGTATTAAAAAAAGTATTATTTATTACTGGGGATGAAAAAAGTATTAATTTGTTAAATTTATTAGTTTTACCTAAAAGATATAATTTCTTTTTTAAAATTAAATTCTATTTATGACCATTAATTTTTAATTGATTTGATTTAAATTCAGTTTTTTTATTTATTTTAACTACTTTAAATCTATTTTTAAAAGTATTACTTTCGAGTAGTTTTTTCTTAAAATCAAATTATTATATTATTCTTTATAAACTTTTCTAAAAATTTCTAGGGGTAATATTTATATTATATCTTAATTAAAGATAAATTTGTATACCATATGGCTGGCTATTTGCAAAAACTTGCTTTGTAGCTTATACTCAATTTGGTAAAAAAAGTTTTACCATTGATGTGGTATATTAGTTAAACTCTATTTATTTAGGAGGGAAAAAATGGCAAAGTTTGATGATAAAATCGATTTATTCGATGATAGAGGCAACGAAATTGCATCTGACGTACCAATCGAAGCTATAAGTCCAATTAGAAACCCTGCAATTCAAAACATTGTAAAAGGTGTTAAAAGAACTGTAGCAGTAAACTTAGAAGGACTCGAAAAATCCGTTAAAACCGGTGCTGTTGGTGGAGACAAATCTAGAATCTTAGGTAGAGAATTAGATCTCGATATTGTAGACAACGCAGAAGCAATTGCAGAAAAAATGAAAGAAATTATCCAAATTTCTGAAGACGATGATACTGTTGTAACACCTATTTCCGGAGGAAAAAGGTTATTAGTACAAGTACCAACCAAAAGAATTGATGTTGCTGCTGAATACTCTGTAGCTCCATTATCAAGTGCTTCAGCTTTAGTACAATCTGTAATTGATGTTTGTGGCGTTGACATTTACGATGCAAACTTCGTAAAAGCTGCAGTATTAGGTAGATACCCACAATCTGTAGACTACAAAGGATCTAACATCGCAACCATGTTAGACATTCCACAAAAACTCGAAGGTGCAGGTTATGGTTTAAGAAACGTTAAAGCAAACGACTTCGCTGCTGCAACCTTAAAAAATACTTTCCAAGCTACCGCATTAGCTGCTATTTTCGAACAAACTGCTATGTTTGAAATGGCTGACGCTTTAGGTTCATTCGAAAGATTACACTTATTAGGTTTAGCTTACCAAGGTTTAAATGCTGATAATTTAGTATACGACATGGTAAAAGAAAACGCAACTGAAGGTACTGTTGGTAGTGTAGTACAAGCAACTATTGCTCGTGCAGAAGCAGATGGTGTAATTGCTCCTCAAGAACAATTAACCGACTTCGCTATTTACAACACTGATGACGCAGCTAAATGGAACGCATACGCTGCTGCTGGTGCTGTTGCAGCAACTATGGTTAACGTAGGTGCAGCTCGTGCTGCTCAAGGTATTCCATCTACTTTATTATACTTCAACGACAACCTCGAATTCGCTACTGGTTTACCTGGTCTCGACTACGGTAGAGCAGAAGGTGTAGCTGTAGGATTCTCATTCTTCTCTCACTCCATTTACGGAGGAGGAGGTCCTGGTTTATTCAACGGTAACCACGTTGTAACCAGACACAGTAAAGGATTCTGTATCCCTTGTGTAGCTGCTGCTATGTCCTTAGATGCAGGAACACAACTCTTTTCACCGGAAGCTACTTCTGGTTTAATTAAAGAAGTATACAGTCAAATTGATGAATTCAGAGAACCTATTAAAGCAGTTGCTATCGCAGCTGATGAAATTAAAGGTGACATCTAATTAATTTAAACATATCTAATTTGAAGGTCTAAATATGGATATTGAAATATTCCCAAACAGAGTTCTTGGAAGCGACACGACTGAAAAGTTGTTAAATGACTTAGAGTCATTAGATGATGTAAAAAGAACAGTCATTCATGGGCCTAGATTTCCAAAAGGTGAAGCAACTTTACCTGAAAAATATAGAGAACGCAGAGTTATTAATATTAATGGGGAAGATGTTGTTTTACAGGTTAAAACTGCCAGAATCTTTCTTGAAATAACTATGGAATCTACTATTGATGAAATCGAAAAAATCTGCGAAAAACACATCCCGTATGGTTTTGATATTAATCAAACCCGAGCAAATTATATCAGAAAACAAAAAACAGTTACTGATAGAATAAAATATGGGGATACAGATTTACCCGATGAATTGGTTGGAATGTCAGATCAATATTCAAGTTTCGATGACCATGTGAAAATAATTAAAAAGGATGACTAGATTAAAATGATAGGACGCTGTACTCACGTAGTAGATTGTAGGGAAACAAGCGGTATGGGAAAAGGCGGAAACCTCGCTCAAAGAGGAACTTTTGCTGAATGTGGTACTGACGTATGTGCAGTAGCTATGTCCCCAGGACGTAGACACATTACTAAACCTGTTTGTGAAATTACATTTGGATTGCGTGAAGCTAATGTTTTAACAAGCACTTTGGTTTTAAATGCCGGTGCGGGTGTTCCTCATGATTCTCCTGCTGCAGGTGGAACCTTATTCGGACTCACGGATAAGGAAGTAGGACAAATGAACAATTTCAAATTACTTGTAATCCACTTGGGAGGAGTGGCGAATCATATTACTTACAAAGCAAGATTAATTTTAAGGAACCTTGATAAACATTGCATTATTATATGCGAATCACCGGTTGACCATGAGGATTTTGCTAAAATTGGAGTAAAAACTTCTAAAGTCATGCCAAAGGACGAGGATATTAAAACAGTCGGAACTATTGATGATATTGTTACAGGGGTTATCCGTGGTGAAACAATTTCACAGGAAAAATTAGATGAAATTATTAGAAAAGTTAAATTAGCATTAGGAGATGCATAATTATGGTACAAATTTATCCAGGTACTTCTCAGGTTGCTCAAAACAGAAGAAATTTCACTAACGCTGATTACGAGTTAGAAAAGTTAAGAGAAATCTCTGATGAAGACGTAGTAAAAATATTAGGTCATAAAGCTCCAGGTGAAGAATATAAATCCGTTCACCCACCATTAGATGAAATGGATGAGCCAGATGACAGTGTAAGAGAATTAGTTGCACCAATCGACGGTGCAAAAGCAGGAGACAGAATTAGATACATCCAATTCGTAGACTCCATGTACTTTGCTCCAGCTCATCCTTTCTTAAGAGCTAGATCTTACTTATGCAGATTTAGAGGAATCGATACCGGTACATTATCAGGAAGACAAGT
>JAFRFB010000134.1 GCA_017434555.1 Methanobrevibacter sp.
CCATAAATCTCGAAGAATAGGATTTGATAAAGTAGATATAGACTTAAAACTCGAAGCAATTGTAATAAATATTAAAAAAATAAAAAAACATTTAAATGTAACTTTAATTTAACAAAAAATTAAATAGCGGACAGTCCCTTAGGGATTTTATTGCAATCCTAATTTTTTATTAACATTCTTTGTAATTGGATTCAACTATTAACATTAGACATTAATGGTTCAACCAATTATTATGCATATTATTGATTAAAATGTATTTTACTATAAATTATTCGAAATTAATTTATGAGAAATATCGGAAAATAATGTGATAAATATGGTCGAAGAGAATAGTAATATGCTACTTGGCACTGGTGATAAACCGTCTCCACTTCGATGGATTTTATTAGCTATCCAGCATGTATGTGCAATGTTTGGAGCTACAATTTTAGTTCCTATCGTTGTAAATACTACTGCTGGAGCAGATATATTATCCATCCCTGTAGCATTAGTTTCATCTGGTTTAGGTACATTAATTTACTTGATTTGTACCCGTAATAGAAGCCCAGTATATCTGGGAAGTTCGTTTGCATTTATTGCTCCAATGATTGCAGGTTATGCAATTGGGGGCACTGGAAGTGTTTTTACAGCTTTAATGGTTGTTGGTATTGTTTATGTAATTATTTCACTGATTATCCGTGTCACCGGTTCAGGATGGATTAATAAATTACTGCCTCCTGTTGTTGTCGGTCCAATGATAATGGTCATCGGTTTATCCCTTGCTCCAACAGCTATTTCTGAAATTGGTTTAGATTTAACTACCATTCCATGGCAAAATTTACTTGTTGCTTTTATTTCATTTTTAGCAACTGTAATAGTTGCAGTTCGTGGAAGAGGAATTCAGCAAGTTATTCCATTTTTAATTGGTATCATTGTAGGTTATATTGTAGCAGCAGTTCTGGGTATGGTTGATTTCACTCAGGCATTGACTGCCAATGTAATTGAAATTCCTAAATTTTACATGCCGTTCATGAATTATAATCTAAACTTTGCAGCTATATTGACGATAGTTCCAATTGCACTGGTAACTATGGTAGAGCATGTTGGAGACCACAAGGTTTTAAGTGAAATTATCGGACGTGATTTAATCGAAGATCCAGGTCTTCAAAGAACTTTGCTTGGTGACGGTCTTGCAACATTTCTGGCAGCATTTTTAGGTGGTCCTGCAAACACCACATATGGTGAAAATACCTCTGTTGTTGGAATGACCCGTGTAGCATCAACTTATGTAATAGGTCTTGCAGCTATTATTGCTATAGTATTTGCATTTTCAGGTCACCTGACTGCCCTTTTAACAGCAATTCCTCAGCCGGTATTAGGTGGTATCTCAGTATTATTATACGGATTCATCTGTGTTAACGGTCTTAAAATCTTAATCAACAGCCAAGTTGATTTCAACAACACGAAAAATGTTGTTGTAGCTGCAACCATGCTTGTTCTAGGTTTAGGAGGTGCTGCATTATCAATTGCATACGGTGATTTATCCATTTCTATTTCAGGAATGTCTCTTGCAGCAATTATCGGTGTATTATTAAACTTATTGGTTCCGGAGGAAAAACATGAATGAATTTGTATTGAATCATCCATTAATAACCCATAAACTTGCAATCTTAAGAGATATTAACACAGGAACTAAGGAATTCAGAGAATTAGTTACTGAAATATCTACAATATTGATGTATGAGGCTATGTGGGATGCAAAACTTGAAAAAACTACTATTGAAACTCCACTTGAAAAAATGGAAACAGGAATGCTGAACGAAGACAATTATGCCATTGTTCCTATTTTAAGAGCAGGAATGGGTATGGTTGATGGAATCTTAAATGTAATTCCTAATGTAAAAATAGGCCATATAGGACTTTACAGAAACGAAGAAACCTTTGAACCGGTTGAATATTACTATAAAATGCCGGATGGAATCGGAAGCAGAGAAGTTCTGGTCGTGGATCCTATGCTTGCAACTGGTGGAAGTGCATCTGCAACAATTTCAAGACTTAAACGGGATGGAGTATCTAAAATTAAACTGTTATGTATTGTTGCGGCTCCTCAGGGTATAAAAACTATTGAAGATGAACATCCTGATGTTAAAATTTTCTGTGCAACAGTGGACAGGGAATTAAACGAAAATGCATATATTTTACCAGGTCTTGGAGATGCCGGTGACAGAGTATACGGAACAAAATAGTGAAGTTAAATCTTCACTCTTTTTTTATTTATTTAAATGTTGGCAGAAATTATTTAATTTGAACATATTTCATTTTCTCCTTTAATTTTTTTTAGAGATTTGTTTTTAACAAGTAGATATGTACCTTATTGTACAATAACGGAATGTAAACTCTTTAGGGGTCTGAATTTTTTAGTTTTCAGATAGTTGTTGTATTGCTGTTTTTGAGTAGAATCCCTGTGATATGATTAGGGCTCCTAAAAATACATTCAAATATACTGTTTTTGCAACAGATTTTGGTGTATATTTGTGTA
>JAFRFB010000065.1 GCA_017434555.1 Methanobrevibacter sp.
GGGACTGTCAAAATGTTAGCTCTTGATTTCTTTTTTCAATCCATCCATTTTTTTGAAGCATTATCTGATTGAATACTCCTTCCATAGTTCTGAACTTCTTTTTATGTGCTCGTGGCATGGTATTACCAATATAATTTTCTATTTGGTTGTTGGTATTGTCTAATTTTCCTTTGTGTCTTTTTTCAAGGCAGTGAATGAATTTTTTATATTCTGGGAAGAATTTTTCATTCATATAATCTTGTAAAAGTTTTGGAAAATTTATAGATTCTCTTTTTAATAATTCGACATATTGTATTGCTTTATTGTATGTTTGTTGTTTGAATAATTGGTAAATTAGTCCTAAATATTCGTTTATTTCTAATTTGTAGTCGTTTATGAATTGTTTTGATTTTTCTTTGATTTGGGTGTCTGAGAGATTTACTTCCGTGTTTTTTAGATTTCGTTCAAATTCTTTCTTCATTTTTGTTAATTGGGGACTAATTGTGTCATAGATATTTTGTAGTAAGTGAAATGTGCAATGTTGGTGAATAAATCCTAATTCTCTCATTATTTTATCATAACTTGGTTTTAAGTCTGTTACAATGGCAATGGAGTCTTTTGGTTGAATGCTGTTTTTTAAAAAATTTTTAGTTGTTTTTGAATCTTCTTTTTTAGCCAATAACTCTGCTATTGGTATTTTATGAACTATATCAAAGAGTACATGTCTATAATGCCATTTTTTGTTGATTCTAATCCATTGTACGTCATATGCTACGTATCCTGAGGGTTTTAAATCTTCATTTAAATAATAAAGTCCATCAAAAATTAATAAAGATTGTCTTATGGTTTCATAAGACATTTTAACATTGTTAAAGATGTTATATGTCCAAGTAAGATTTCTTAGAGAATCCCAACCTCTAGTTCTTAGTTGAATTGCTTTGTTTTTCATTTTAATAGAAAAATTACAGTAATCTTCATAAATTCCATTAAGCCTTACTTGACTGTATTTTCTGCATTTCTTACACAAATATCGTTTGACTTTAATTATAACACTTACTCCATTTTCTAAATATATTTTACGTTTGTTAAATGATTTTTTAATTACATCATTTGAAAAACAATTCTTGCAATGAGGATCATGATATTCTATGACTCCTTTTTTATTAATGAAGCAATCTTCATCGAGAATTCCATCAAGATACAAAACAAATTGAACAGTGTTTTCGCCAAAAGTACTTTTTGATGATTTTTCATCATTTTTTCGAACAGGATCTGAATTCAAATAGTTAAATATATATTGGTTGCCGTCCAAAATAAGACATGGAAGGCATTTGTTTTTTTGTTTCATATATAAATATTTGTCTTCCAACCTATATAAAGATTATTATGACTTAATTTTTAAAAAAACACATGAAATACAATTAAAAATTAGGTTTGCAAAATACATAATTATTTAATTAAAAATTCAGATGATTTAAAAAGGAATAAAAAACACGAAAATTAGCAAAATATGGGGCTCCTGAAAAACAAACCCTAACTTCTATTTAAACCTTTTTAAAGAATCTCACTAATTTTATGAAAAAAACCAAGAAAAATAAAAAATTTAAAAAAATTCTGTCAAAGAGCTAACATTTTGACAGTCACAATTTTCAGATAAATTTTAAATCATCTTTTGTTTTTCCAAATTTCGTTCCATTGCTTTTTCCATTTGGAAGGGTTGATATGATGGTGAGAGGATAATCATCTAAAAGATTGATAATCATTGTATGAATTACATCTTTTCTTGTCTTGATTGTTATTTCATAAGTATTTTCCTTTTTTACAAGATCACCTTCAAGAAAAACCTCATTGAATGATTCTTCATAAAGATACATTGGTAATTCAATATCCAAATTAAAATAAGTTAATAAATCCTTTAAAATCATGTGAATCAAAAAATAAAAAAATAAAATTAACTATGCTGTAATAGTTAATTCTTTTACTGCGTTACAGGTATTATAATCGCCGGTACCGTTGAAAGTACAGTTGAAAGTATATTTACCTGGATTTACGCCTGCAATACCAAATCCTAATTTACCGTCATTGCCAGTAGTAAAGTTAATATGATTTTTTTCACCGCTTTCTGCAATGACAATAATGTCAACTACTTGATTAGCGATAGGAGAACCGTCTTTTGCAGTTAAAGTTAAATTAAAAAAGTCTCCGTTTTTTAAAGAGTCAGGACTTGTAATTTCCATCTGACTGTCCTGAGCAGCATATACAAAAGATGTTGCAATAACAAGTACAAGCAATGCAAGGATTATTTTCTTCATATTTTCACCTCTATTCTAAATTTGGCAGATATTTTTGATCTGAGGAGTAAGATGAACCAATCAATTCGCCAGTTTCAACATCATATTGTCGAAATCCGCCATCTTTATAACGGACTTCACGATACTCACCGATTCCGGCCTGAAAATTGGTTTTTATTTCTTCAGATATAATATCTGTATCTTTAGATACTAAGTTTTCATTTTCACTAGAATTATTTTGATTAATAAAAATCACCTCCACAAAAAAGAAATGTGTAGAATTTTTAATTAAAAAACTTATTAAGATTTAATTAGTATCTAAATATAATTTGATTTTAATATTTAATTAAATTATTGATTTTTTTGAATTTTTACCAGAGATATGAAAAAATACCTCATTAAAAAATATTACAAAATGAAATCATTATTAAAAACAAAGAGTTTTTTTCTGTAAAATACTTTGAAATATCAGAACAATTGGACATACCACTAGAAAAAATAGAAAACATACAGAAATCCAAATAACACCAAAAAAATGATAAAAAGAGTATAAAATTATACTCTTTCATCCACATCCTTCCAATTAGGATTTTTAGCAGGAAGCAATGTAAATACTAATGATCCGACAATCAAAAGTACTGCACAAATAATCATGAAAATTGACTGGTGAAGTGAACCATCGGCTATAACCTCAGCCAATCCTCCAATCCAAACGATTGAAATAAAAATCGGAAGAATGTATTTAACAATTACTAACCACCATTTACCTAGTTTAACTACCCTACTTCTCTCATTTAAAAATTCAATAAGTTTTTCGGCTTTAAATATCCAAGCAAATAAAATACATTCAACAATAACTCCAAAGAGTAATGCAATCTGATTAATGAATATATCAACATAACCTAAAAGTTCACCGCCGAATGCAGTGGCATATAACATGGATACACAGACACCAATAACAATTAATATTGTCATTGTTTTTGATCTTGTAAGGCCGAACTTGTTCTGAATTGAAAAAGATAAAGGTTCAATTGTTGATAATATACTTGTAAGACCTGCAAGATACACTGTTGTGAAAAACAGAGGCCCTAAAACATATGCCCAATGACCTAAAACATTAAACACAGCCGGATAAACGATAAATATCAGACCGGTTCCCTGAGTCACAAGTTCAGACACTGCAGTTCCGGATTGCAATGACATATAACCCAAAATTGAAAATACACCTAAAGCAGCGAAATTTTCAAATAAAGAATTTGCTAAAGCTATTGAAATGGCATTTGTAATTAAATCCGCATTATCTTTAGTATAACTTGCATAAGTAAATGCAATCGACATTCCCAAACTTAGGGAAAATACAATCTGTCCGAAAGCAGCCATCCATATATCAAAGTTGCCCAAAAGTGACCAGTCAGGATTGAACAGCTCCGCCAGACCAATAGATGCACCAGGCAAAGTCAAAGAAAATCCAACAATAATTACCATAATAATAAATAAAAGAGGTACTAAAACTTTACTAACACGACCAAGACCTGATTCCAAGTCTCTATGTGAAATAAACCAAATAATAACCCAACTAACAAGCATTGCAACAGCAATTAATGGAATGAAAGTTAATATGCCGGAAACATCTGATGAAGATTGTAAAAGAGTAGTTGTGAAATAAGTATTCGGGTCTGCTCCCCAACCTTTAAAGAAACTCAAGACCATATAAATTCCATCCCAGCCCAAAATAGCTGAATAATAAATCATAATCATGAAAACAGCAATCGGTAAAAACCATCCGAGATACTCATATTTTGAATTAATCTTTCTTGCGGCCTTTGCAAAAGAAGATTTGAAATTATATCCAACACCATACTCTAAAATTAAAAATGGAATTCCCATTAGAAGAATAGCCACAATATACGGGATATAAAAAGCCCCTCCACCATTGGAATAGAGTACATAAGGATATCTCCAAATATTTCCAAGGCCGACTGCAGAACCAATCATTGCCAATACGAATGATAAGTTACTGCCCCATTCATTTTTATCTGTCATAGAATAATATTGTATTTTAATATGTATAATATTTATGTAAAATTGGACTAAAAAAAGAAAGAGAAGTTAAGGAAATCAATCCCTAACTTGAAATGGTAATTTTATTTGCTACATTCAACTGATTATATGTGGATGTGATAATGTATGTACCAGGCATTAAATTAATGTTAAGTTTTGATACACCGTTACTATCACTTAATCTATTATAGAATACACCGTTTACATTGAATGTAACGTTTTGTCCAGGATAAGGATTACCTTGACCATCTAAAACAGTTGCATTAAATGTAGATCCATCTTTATATTTCATGGATAAATCTTCTGTTATTAAAGTAGGTAATACTTTAATGTTGTTTGCAACTGCGCAGCCGTTATAATATGCAGTAATGATATAATCACCAGGTTCTAAATTAATGTTTAATTTAGCTATTCCAGACGCATTTGTTGTACGGTTGTAGAATACACCATTAATGTTGAATGTTACATTTTCACCTGCACCAACTGCATTACCCTGACTGTCTAATATTTTTACAGTGTATTGGGAATCGTTTCTGTAATATTTAGTCAAGTCGTTGTTATCTGTAATAGTTGACAATACAGTTACTATATTACCTGCTGATTCTGAAGTTACAGGGTTAATAGAAGTAATTATGTATTCTCCAGGTTCTAAATTAATGTTTAATTTAGCAGTACCGTTTTCATTAGTTTTTCTTGTATAGAACAACCCATTAATGTTGAATTTAACATCTGTGTTTATGATGAGGTTACCGTCACTGTCAACAAATGTTGCTTCAAATTGTGTAGCGTTTTTAAACATTTTAGTAAGGTCATCTGCCCAGATGGTAGATATAATTGAAATATCTGCAACTACACTTTGATTTTCATAGGTTGCTATTGCATTATAATCACCTGCATCCAAATTAATGGCCATTCTAGCAGTACCGTTAGCATCGGTTTTTCTTGTGTAATCTATACCACGGATTGATATTTTAATGCTTTGATTTGCAACAGGATTACCGGATGCATCGGTTAATACGAATTCTAATGCTTCAGCATTACCGAAGTATTTTACTAATCCTTCAGTAGAAATGAAATATTTATCCTTTTTCGGAGTGTTGTTGTAAACAGATGAAGTTTCTAAATCATAATCTACAGATGCATCACCAGTTAACACATCAGCAACTAGATAATTATCTTTTACTAAAGAATTGATACTGGATACATCAATAGTATATTCACCAGTTACTTGAATTTCATTGTCAGTTATTGTAGCATTACCAGATTTTCCTAAAAATGCAAGAGATAATGAATCTTCTTCAGCAGTTATATTGATAGCATTATCTTTTACAGTTACATTGTTAGAAAATGAATAAATACCAATTGCATCAGATCCGTCAAGGACGAAAGTGTTATTTAAAACATTTTCATTTAATCCCATTAACTCCATACCATATACAAAATCACCATCTGCATAAATTAAGTTATTAGAGTATTCAGCTTCTAAATCACCACCATTCATTCCGGAGTATATTCCATAAACAAGAGGTGCTTCAATTTCAATGACATTATCAGTGATTACAATACCTTGAGATGCTTCAACTTCAATACCGTTAGCATAGTATGAATCTGATTCAATACCAAATGCATTACCTTCAACAGTAGCATTATCTGCTTCAATATACAATCCATAAATGTATGAGTGACCTAATGCATTAATGTCATTTTCACTTATTAAAGCGTTTTCACAATCTTTAATGTCCATTACATAAATAGTGTCATATGCACCAACAATGGAACCAGCTTCAACAAGAATGTCATTATTGGTTAATACTAAATCAGGACAGCCATTAATTACAATAGCTTCAGAAACAGGATATTTTACCCAAATACCGCTTCCAGCAGGTTCTTCTTTCCAGTCAACATAACATGAAGGAATAGAAGCATCGATTTCATTTTCGGATAAAACTGCCGCACAGTCGTTCAAGTTAATTACATTATTTACAGTAGATCCGTCAGTAGCTCCAACATAAGTAATATTATTTGAATTAATGTCGATTACAGCATCTTCAGCAATGATAGCATATGAATTATCTAAAGCATTATCTTCAACATTAATTTCATTGTTTTCGATGATAACTTCACCGTCATTAACTAAAATACCAATGGATTTAGAATTAATTATATTTTTTTCAACATTAGCATCTGAATTTTGTAAGTTAATGCCTGCAGTTATTGCAGCAAAGGAATCGACAGATGTGGAATTTCCTAAATTATCACCTAAAGCATTTATAGTATTGTTATAGATATAGGATTCTTTTGATTTAATAGCTAAAGCAGTGGTTTTATTACCTTCAACGGTAATTGTGTTATTATAAACATTTTCTAAATTACCGCATAATTCCATACCGTAAACGATATCTGCAATAGCTTCAATATCATTTCCAATGTAGTCAACTTCCAAGTCCCCTCCATTCATACCTGTATATATTGCATAAGCAAATTTTGGAGCTGCAATTTCAAAAGTATTATTGCTGATAACAGCATCGGTAGATGCTTCAACTTCAATACCGTTAGCATACTCAATATCAGAAATAATGCTGAATATATTACCGTCAACAATCAAGTTATCTGATTCAACATATAATCCGTAAATGTAGGAGTGGCCTAATCCGTTAATAGTATTGTCTAAAAATTCAACGTTTTCACAGTTTTTAATATCAACAGCATAAAGGGTGTCATAATTACCGACAACATCATTATAAACAACAGTAATAATATTATCTGCAACTGTTAAATCGGAACATCCGTCAAAGACTACGCCTTCACTAACAGGGGAACCTACCCAAATTCCACTTCCCGGTGGGAATTCTTTCCAGGATACGGCACATGATGGGATATATGCAGATATCACATTATTTTCCACTAATACATAAGCAGATTCTAAAATAGAAATAGCATTATTTACAGCAGCACCATCAGATGTGGCATTAATATCAATTACATTATCTTCAATGGTTAAATTGTCTGCATTTTCAGCATAGATAACATAAGCATCAGCAGATTCACTTATTGCATAGTTTGCTGTAATGTTTGTAATTGAAACGTTTGGTGCGTTAATTAAAATAGCAGAACCTTTACTTAAAACAGGTGCTTTGTCAAAGTTCAATTCAAGATCATTTAAAGTAATTCCATCTGCAAGTAAAATAAATGCCATGTCATTCAAGTTAGCATTTAAACCTTCAATGGATAATGTTTGGTTGATTGTGATTGCATCAACTAAACTATCAAAATCACCTTTAAAGATTAAATCTGTGAAATTGAGGTTTCTGTAATTACCGTTTTCATCAAAGAAATAGAAGAAATTATCTTTAGTTACAATGTTGTCTATACCACCATTATCATGTACGGAGTTTCCTTCACCAGCGTTTACTGCAGCATCACCTGTAAAGTTAGCTGAAATCAAATTATTATCGGAAACTTCATTTCCAGTGGTTGTGAATAAGTCTATTGCATATTCATCATCTGATTGGATGGTATTATTTTGAATAGTGTTGTTATTTGATTTTACATTAACTTTTGATAAGATAACGTTATTAGTTAATGTGGTGTTTAAAGCAGCAACGTTAAAAGTTACTCCTTTTTCACCGATTACATTATTATCAACAATACAGTTAGGTTTGGATAATGATAATGAAGCCATTACATTATCTTCTACAATACTGTTGGAACCAACAGTCATTGAACCTTCAACAGTGTTTCCTGAAACATATGAATCTTCAGCTGCAGTGAATGAACATCCGCCGGTTAAAACATTGTCTGTATAAGTATTGTTTGATGGAGTTGAATAGAAATCAAACTGATTTGCAATACCGCTAGCACCATTATAATCTATTACATTACTATCAATAATGTTACCATTACCTGCAACAACCAATGCCATACATAAGCCGGATTTTTCACCATGGATATAATTGTTTGAAATTACATTTCCTGTAGGAGCAGTACCTGTCCATTTTGCAGGCACATAAGTAGTAATATATAATGCATTACCACTTGATCCGTTAATGACAATTTCATTATTATCTATAGTACAGTAGTCTGAATAACCGATAACGAGAATACTTGAACCAGTTCCTCTGTTTTCAAAATAGCTGTCTTTAACTGTTACATACCTGGAACCAGCCTGAACACACATAAATCCAGTTCCAGACCCAACACCAGATGTATTTGCCATCATGTAAATATTTTCGATGTTTACATCAGAAGCATTGGTTACATAAAAAGCGGAATTTATAAAACTAAGATCAGTTACATTAGTTCCGGATCCACCGTTGGAAATATGGAAACATCCTCCAGTTGAATCCTTTTTACCAATATCATTAAACAACGCATCCCCGGTACTTGAAATAATATTTACAGGTTTAGTAATATTTACTTTATAATCTACACCAGTAAAAGTACCTTGGAAGTCCAAAGTGGAGCCTGCACTAACATTGCCATTTAACTCACCATTTGTGAAATAATTATTAAATGTTGTGTTTGTAACGACATATGTTTCGCCAGCCCCCAAATTTTCATCAAAACTAGCTTCACCGATAACATCAGCATCAACTGCAGTGTCTTCACTTGCAATTATATCTGAAGTAACATCGGCTGCACTTGCCGAACTAACCCCCAAACAGAAGATTAGTACAATCAATAAGCAAAAAATCTTTTTATTAATACTCATTTTTTTCACATCAATCAACTTTTTTTAAAAAAATATTGACATATTAAAATATCATTTAATAAATATATAAATGTTATTAAAAATATATCAAGTATACTTGATTTAATAATAAAATAAAAAAGAACAAATAACTGATAAAAAGTAAAATTGACCATTTTCTAAATTTTAATTGATATGATTTAAGAAAATATTTCCATTTTTTTGAATTTAAAAAATAAATATTAAATTTAATTTTAAAATATCCATTAACAAAAAGAATTTGACATCCAATAATGTTTAAATATTACATAGAAAATTGTATAGTAATCTTGACTTATAGAGCTTTTCAAAGATTCTTGGCTAGAAAAAAGCCAATAAACATCCGATATTATTTTTAGATATCATTTCTATTAGAAAACACAATATCAACATTAAAAAAAATAATCAAAAAAATTGATACTTCATATTGTAGAAAAAACTACAATATCTGACAAAAAGTAGCAACAAAATTCCATAACACATCAATAAAAAAAATATTGCCTTATTTTTTTAATATCAGCATAATTCATCAAAAAGTGAAAAAAATAAGCATTAAAAGTTAATACTCAATATTGCAAAAAAAAATTGCAATATTCGGTAATGAGCATTAACAAAATTCCATAACTTAGAGATTTCATCTCCAGTATTAATTAAGTAACTCATATTATTTAAATTATTTCATTAATTACTAAAATATAGGGTAAATGTGAATAGGAAAAGCATCCACAAGCTACCGAGCTTTAAAACCTACTAAAACAATTTACCCACACAAGATGAAAAACAGAAGTTCACTATATTATCCTATTTCCTTTTTACAGGAGAATACCCATACTATTAAAAAGACGACAACTGTAAAATCAACAGTTATCGTGACAGGTATCTGGATAACCATAGCAAACCTCCAAAGTTATGAAATCACCAATTATAGCATAAGATGAATCAAAAAACAATCCATTAATGAGTTTTATGAAATGAAACATAAAATCACCCCCAGCAATAATTTAGTAACGGATGCTTTATTAAAGATATTATATGTACTTGATAGCATAAATACTTTTTAAAAACAGTTAATTTTAAATATAAATAAATTTTAATCAGAATTTTTACTAAATAAGGAAAAATTTATCATACAAGTGAAAAATATTTTCTTTAATGAAAAGTCTGTGTAATTTTATTTTAATCGGAAACTATAAAAAATAGTTTACGTATATTTCTAACAAAAATATACGTAAGCCTTCAGGATTGAACATACATTCTAAAAAACCCTGAAAAGTGAAGTTAAATGAATATATTTAATTAATTGGGAACGGATTTGTATTTTGATGCATCAAGATCCAGTTTTATTGGGGAAAGAGTTACTTCCTTACCGGTCATCTGATGGGTTTCAGGGTTACGTTCTATTTTAAAGGTATTACTGTTTTTATTCTGTTCCCAAATCACTACTTTTAGAATATCCTTTCCATCATTGAATGCTTTGGTCTGCATATCATTACAGTATGAAGTGATATAATTTGCCCTCTCATTCTTATCCTTAATTGACACTGCATGAGCAAGAACCTCACTCATTGAATCAAACATATTGCTTTCCGCTTCATTCCAGTACTTCTGTACCGGTTCACCATAAACATCATAGTTGTCCGGTCCGACACAGCGTGTACAAAGTTCCTTAAAAAGATAATAAGGATAATTATCCGTATCAAAATTACCTTTTTGCGATGCAGGCTGATCGGCCCCATAAGCGTCACTGACATTAATGCAGTCATTGGATACAGGTACAAAAACCCCATAAACAGGAGGGCCTAAACTGATCCAGTTAACACATGACATTTCAGAGGAAATATTAGGGAATAACTGCACTATATGAGCGCTTAGTGACGTATCAGATCCAATAACCCTCATGTCAATTCTTTCAGTTTCATCAGGAGAATATTGTGTTCCTTCAAATCTATCACGCATTATTTGACAGACATCTTCTATAGAAACTTTCTTATCCGGTGTAAAACATAAAGGATACATGGCGTCATGATTGTAGTCTGCAGAGAAGTTTGAAGGAGCAAGAAGCTTGTGTCCTGCCCAGGTTCTCATATGAGAATATTCTGAAGTGGTATTATTTCCGGAATATGTATCAAAGAGATTAATTTCATTGTTTTTTCCACGTACAGCAAAACCCTTTTCATCCGCAAGACTGGTTAAATCCTTAGATGAGATACTGTCCTCATAGTCAGATAAATACTCCAAATTATATTCATTACTAAATACTGATACCTTATCTGCCGGCAATTTAACAGCAGCATACTGATGGCCGGTATACATCTCCACATACCATACCTCTTTTTGATCAGCGATTATGGCAATATTTGACTCATTGCTTCCATACTTATCAACAAGTCCCAAAAGAACTTCCACACCTTCACGGGCAGTTTTGCTCTGACAAACCACAAGGTCTGTAGCGGTATTTTCACAAAGTCCCCCATCTATTAAAGGGTCTGCTTTCAATGCCTCGTCGTTTGGAAATGCTGTAACGGACATGGTCATTGATACGCCATATTCATTAGTAGCTACTGCAGCGTCATGTTCCTGATCACTGTATTCTAATGTACTGTTCATGTATGGAGTTGAAGTGTATTTGTAAGTGGTTGAAGGAATTTCTGTTTTTACTTTACCATCATCACTTATAGGCATGAAACGGCCAGGTTCATTCTCCACTGCAGGAGTCACTGTGATATGGTTGGCCCAAACATCCTGATAGTCATTTGACCTTGCAATAATTGTCGAACCGTCAGCACTGACATTTAAACCCACATATACTGCAGTACATGCCGCACTGGCCTGCATACTGCACAATAGAAGTAGGCAAAAAACCAAACCTATATATTTTTTGGATAAAAAATTTATCTTCAATGAAAACACTCCTTTAAAAAATCATCTCTATTTAATTGAATCATGGGATTCTTTACTTATAATAAAATTATATTTCTTTATAGATATTATTTTTGTTTATGGGACTGTCCACTATTTAACTTTAATGTCGATGTGTAAAACTGGTATTTCTATCAGTTGAAATTACACATTGACTTCCTTTCAAGGAATAAATCCCTATAAAATTTAAATCTATTTAATTAAACAAAGACCCTCTTAAAAC
>JAFRFB010000044.1 GCA_017434555.1 Methanobrevibacter sp.
ATTAGCCTTAGCAGAATTGTCTTCAAATACTGAATCCTCAATCCTACCGTTGGTTGCACCTTTATGCCAATCAACAGCACCACCGTTAACACCAGCAGTGTTATTGAAGAACTTGGAATTGGTAAATACGTTATTATCACAATCGTTAGCAGTTAAGTTTCTTAAATATACTGCACCACCGTTTTTGGCAGCGAAATTGTTTTCAAATAAACAATCATCTACAGTACCGTTGGATCCAGTCCAGATTACAGCTCCACCCATACCGGAATCACCATAAGTACCTTGAGCAGTACCGTTAGCGCGGTTGGCAGTGAAGTTTGATCCTACAATAGTACCATTTACACCATACCAGAATACAGCACCACCATTAGCCTTAGCAGAATTCTCTATAAATGTAGAGTTTTCAATTCTACCGTTGGTTGCGCCTTCATGCCAGTCAACAGCACCACCGTTAACACCAGCGGCGTTCTTGATGAACTTGGAATTGGAGAAAGTAGTATTATTACAGTGACCAGTGTCCAAATCTCTTAAGTAAACTGCTCCACCGTTTTTAGCTGCATAATTATTTTCAAATATACAATCATCTACAATACCGTCAGAACCTGTCCAGATTACAGCTCCACCCATACCTGATTCGCCGTAAGTACCTTGAGCAGTACCGTTAGCGCGGTTACCCGTGAAGTTGGAACTTTGGATAGTACCTGAACGACCATACCAGAATACAGCACCACCATTAGCTTTAGCAGAATTGTCTTCAAATAATGAATTTTCTATTTTGCCGTCAGTAGCACCTTCATCCCATGTAACAGCTCCACCGTTAACATCAGCAGTGTTATTTATAAATTTGGAATCAACAAAGGTATTATTGTTACAATCAGCACGACCAGGAACACCACGTAAGAACACGGCACCTCCACGGTCTTTTGCGCGATTATCTTCAAATATACAATTGTTTAATGTACCGTCAGAACCTGTCCACATGATAGCACCACCGTCTCCGGCGTTACCCATCATACACTGAGCAGTTCCGTTAGCTCTATTGTTTGTGAAATTTGAATCTTGGATAATTCCTCCTTCACCAAACCAGAAAATAGCACCTGCATTAGAAGCAGCAGAGTTATTTATGAATGTACATTCTGTAATTTGACCATCAACACAACCTTCAAACCAATTGATTGCACCACCATTGATGGATGCAGTATTGTTTATGAAGTTACATCTGATGAAATCAGAATCTGTTGCGTTTTCGAGATAAATTGCCCCACCTAAACCTTCCATAAATGTGAAGTTTGATACGGAATTTCCAGTGAAGTTACAATCTATAACATCGGTATTGTTAACTACGATAAATATTGCCCCACCTTTAATAGCGGTATTTGAATCAAAGTTACATTCTGTAATTGAAGCATTGTTACCTTCTACATAAACTGCACCAGCACCAATACTGTTAGTCGGATTTGCTGCAACAGCATCGTTATTAGTGAAATTACTTAAAGTAATATTAATATTTTCACCAACAATGTGAATTGCACCTGCAGTTGTAGGCATTTTAGTTAAATTTTCATTTAAGCTGTATCTTAAGCCGTCGTGTGTTGCCTGGTTTTCCTCGAATATTGAGCCTTTAACCAAACTTTGTGACCCGTCGATGAAACCTACTCCTCCTTTAATAGCATAGTTTTTAGTAAAGTTGGAATCGATAATGTTAGTATTATCACCTTCTAAGTAGAAAGCTCCTCCTTTAATAGCCTGGTTATTTTCAAATGTGGAATTTATAATGTAATCGTCAGAACCGTTTACAGCAACAGCTCCTCCAAGACCACCTTTTTCAAATATACCATAAGCAGTGTTGTTAATAAATTCAGAGTTAGCTACATGAATACTATTACCTGGTATGAAAACAGCTCCACCCATAGTAGTCAATTCGTTTAATTCTTTAGAATTTAATTTGAATCTTAAATCGTGGGTTGCAGAGTTGTTATGGAACAGAGTATTATTGAATACTGCGTTTGAATTTGCAATATATACAGCTCCACCACGTATAGCATTGTTGTGAGTAAAGTTTGTATTTTCTACATCTTCAACAGTACCGTCGAAGTATATAGCACCACCGAGAATTGCTTCATTATAATGGAAGTCAGATTCGGTAAGTGAAGTGTTAACTCCATATACGGATATAGCACCACCATAACTTAAGTTATTTTCACCTACTGCAGTATTGTTGTTAAATGTACAACTTGTAACGTTGGTTTTAGATCCTACAATATCTATTACACCACCACTTATATCAAGACTGTCTGCAGCACTTGTATCTATACCAGATATTATCTTTGTTGCATTATTGAGTGTAAATTCAGAATTAATGATTTTTGTATTAGTACCTTCAATATATACAGCACCACCTTGTACAGCAGTGTTGGCTGAAGCACTTGAATCATCAATTATAATGTCATTACCTTCAATATAAACAGCCCCACCTTTAATAGCTTTGTTTCTAGTAAAGTTCATTACAGTAGCAGAAATGGTATCACCTTCAATGAATACACCACCACCTAATACAGCCATATTATCAATGAAATCATCTTTATTGAAAGTAAGGTTTTCACCATCGATATAAATAGCACCACCTAAACCTTCAACATTACTATTAGTATATTTACCTACTGCAGAGTTAGCAGCAAATGTATTGTTCGTTACATTAGCATAATTACCTACAAGGTATATTGCACCACCGGAACTAATCATTGAGGCATTAGCCTTAACTTTATCTAAACCATGTGTTGCATTATTGCTAGTGAATATGGAATCAATAATTTTTGAGTAATTACCTTCAAGATATACAGCACCACCTTGTATAGCATTATTGGCTGTAAATGAAGAGTTTACTATAGTAGTGTTTTCACCGATTAATTTAACTGCACCGGCATGTGACGCATTATTGTAGAAGAAAGTAGAATTGTCAATAACAGTATTCGTACCGTTAATATGAACACCACCTGCATAATCGAGCGCAAGATTTTCATAGAATCTTGAATCTTTAATTACAGTGTTGTCAGCGACCAAATAATATGAAGTACCGTCATCCAATGTTTTAGTACCACCTACAATATCAATAGCACCTGCGTGGCCATATGCAGTGTTATTTATAAAAGTACAGTTTTCAATAAGGTTGTTACATCCTAAAAGTGCAATAGCTGCACCACTACCATCCCTGTAAGGATGCTGGGAATGATTACCTTTTGCAACGTTGTTAACGAAGATACAGTCTTTAATGGTAATGTTACCATTGTGAGCTTCGATACCTGCACCGAATACAGCTTCGTTTCCATCAATATAGTTATTGGTAATAGTTGCATTGAAACCAATAATACAGTAAGCTGCACCGTGCACTGCATTGGTATTGTTTATGAAACGGTTATTATCAAAAGTTGCATTGAATACTTCGTTCCAAACTTTTACACAGAATCCTAATGATTTTACATTAGAATCGTATTCCTGTCTACCGACATTGTTTTCAAATAAGTTGTTATTTGCCCTAAATCCATAGAAAATCGGTCCGTCGTCACTGTGTTGACTGTCAGCTATAGGACCACTTATTGCCATCATCTGAGATGCATTATTACCTCTGAATGTACAGTTTTCAACAAGACCTCCGGAATATACTTTTTGGGAACTGTCCTGTGAATCAGCAACGAATGCCATCCTTAAAATAGGCTGTTTAGGATTTAATGTGATATTTTGGAAAGTACAATTTATTACATTTGACTGATAATTTGAGATTTTTTCATCACCGAAGAATATGAACGGCATTGAAGTATCTTCCCTATCAGTATTAAAATGATCTAAAGCATTGAAATTGACAATGTTTAAACCTGTGATTGAAGAAGACCCGCCACTTAAATCCATAAGCATATGGGAAGCTCCATAATCTGTTAAGTCTAAAGTTGATGTTAATCCGTCGTATTTATTATATCCACCATACAAATGGATGGTTACATTCAAATCTTTACTCCAGCTATTTTTAAAGTAATTCCTGAATGTCAGATATGTGGCACGTGTAACGTCACTCCATGTCACGTAACCGGTACTTATTGTACTGACACCGGCATCACCATATCCTCCTGTGAATGTCTGATTGTTCAAGTAAACATTCCATTCGGTAATTGGTGCTTTTCCACTTCTAAGGCTTGCTTCCATCCTAGTTTGGATACCCCAAAAGACAAATCTGAAAAACTTGTCCAATGATGAATCATCATAATAATAGGAAAGCTCACCCACTTGACCAACCTCATATAAAGGCTGTTTTGGATTGAGTGTGATATTTTCAAATGTACAGTTTTTGATTAAAGCCTCAGGCATATCACGAGGATTACTTGCATCACCTAACTTGATAAACGGAACGGTTGATCCTGGTTTTTCAGTAGCAGAATGGTCATTAACATTGAAATTCTTGAAATTAATACCTGTGATTGAAGAATCTGCAGTACTAAAGTCAATAATTGCGCAGTCTGCACCATAATTTGTTAAATCCAATGTTGAAGTCAAACCATCATCTTTATCACGACCACCATATAAATGGATAGTTAAAGCAATATTTGAGTTATAATTCAAACCATTGAAAGTCAGATAAGGAACACGAGATCCTCCTGGAGAGAGATAACCAGTTTGGATTGTACCGACACCCGCATCACCGTAACCTCCAGTGAATGTTTTGTTACATAAGAAAACATCCCATTCCTTAGGAGAATTACCGTGACTTTGCACATAATCCCTTATTCCCCAGTAAACAGCCTTGAAAAACCTTTCTAGAGGCACTTCATCAACATCCTGGTACTGAGGATCGTAATCAACATCATAAACGAAGATACCTGGAGTATGAACCGCTCCCAAAATATCTTCACTAGTGACACTAATCTTCAATAAATTATCAGAGCTTTGAGAAGATGCCTTTGAAGCATCGGAGCTTTGATTTTGTGAAGCTTGAAGGGACTGATTGGAGGACTGATTTAAATCCGGACTAGGTATAACGTCTGTAAGCTGAACATTTTCAAGAGTTAAAACATCGCTTTGAGTTAAATTGTTATCTTCAAATGCGCTTGTCGCTTGAATTGAGCACAGAATAATAAATATAGCCATTATCACAATAAACGTCTTGCCTTTCATTTTCGATTTTCACCCCCTGATCCAGTCAATTTTCAAAATGGAATAAAAATTATAGGCGATAATTCTTATCCATTTATAACTTTTGTTATGCAAATATATATATTTTTTCAAAAATGCATAATTTGTATAAAAATAAAGTGAAAGTTTTATTTTTAACTGGGAGCAATGAAAAAAAATAATGAATGAATGAATAATTTATTGGTTAAAAATTGAACATTGATATTAAAAATTTTTGTTAAAATTATAATGTTAAAATATATATGAAAATTGGCCAATTATTGTTCGATTTGTGGCGAACAATAGTGTTTAAAAAAAAGAAGTTAAGGAGGTGAATCCCTAACTTGAAATGGTAATTTTATTTGCAATGTTTGAGTCGTTGTAACTTGAAGTAATGATATACTCCCCGGCCATTAAATTAATGTTTAAGTGAGCCACTCCGTTAGCGTCAGTAGTTCTCTCATAAAAAACACCGTTGACGTTAAATGTTACGTTTTGACCGGCATAAGGCTTACCTTCACCATTTAAAAGAGTAACGTTGAACTTGGATCCGTCAAGATATTTCATTTCCAGATCTTCAGCTTCAAGAACAGGAAGTACCGTAATAGTATTTGACATCATCAAATCTTTATAGATTGCAGTTATAATGTAAGTACCTGGCTCAAGGTTAATGTTTAACTTGGCATGACCAGTTGCGTTAGTTGTTCTTGTGTAGAAAACACCGTTGATGTTAAATGTTACATTTACGCCTGCACCGACAGGATTACCTTCATCATCCAAAAGCCTGATGACATACTGAGAATCATTCCTGTAATACTTAACCAGGTCGTGATTTTCATCCATGTTAGCCAATACCGTAATGACATTTGAATAGGTCTCACCGGAATCAGGGTTTTCAGCCGTGATGATGTATTCACCAGGGTTTAGATTAATGTTTAGCTTAGCAACACCTGAATCATTGGTCAATCTATCATAGAAAACGCCGTTGATGTTAAAGCGAACCGTGGAATTTGTTAAATAGTAACCTTCACTATCAAGAAACTTAGCATAGTATTGGGTTTCGTTTCTAAATGTTTTAGTAATGTTTTTACCACTCATGGTTGATTTTACAGTGATTGATGATGTGACCTCTGAATCTTCGCACTTAACACTTACATCATATTTTCCAGCGTTTAAGTTAACGCCAACTGAAGCATATCCATCTTCATTTGTGGTTCTTTGATAGTCCTCACCATTGATATTTATGACAACTTTTTTACCTGAAACTACCCTTCCATCAATTTCACTGACGCATACACCAAAGCGTTCCTCACCGCCAAAATATTTTACTAGACTTGGTGCATCAATGACATATGAACCTGAAAAGACATTGAATCTGGCAGTATAGGAGTATCCCCACCAGTCATCGTTTTCAGGGTATTCTGCATTTACAACATATGTGCCGGGAGCCAAATCAAAGAGTGGTAAATCAGCAGAGCCGTTTACTATCGCAACTTCTTTTTCATCATCATTTATCCGAATCGTCACATTACCTGGAATGTTTTCATTTTTAAATCTAAGAAAAATCATGACACTTCCTCCTGAAGGAACGACCGTTGAATTAAAATCCAAGTCAAATGCAGATGAAAATTTGGTGAGAATAATGTAATTGTTTATGAATTTGGAGTATACAATATTTGCATATGCGGCATAGGCATATATTGCATTATTTGATTCTTCATGAAAATTTCCAGCAGTATTATTGATAAAAGTGGAATATGTAACGTTAAGAGGACCTGATGAATAAATTGCTCCTCCGATATTTCCCTGATAATCCCAGTCCGGTGCATCATTATCGATGAAGTTACTTGAGTTAACAGCCAAGTCACCAAGAGCATAAATTGCGCCACCACCAAGCCAATGGGCAGCATTTCCTGTAAAATTGGAATCACTTACAGTCATAGTGTCAGTGAAATAAACGGCACCACCCTCTTCTGCAAAATTACCTGAAAAAAGGCAGTTGGATACTCTTAACTTACCCTGTGAGTAAACTGCACCACCCTCTTCTGCAGTATTATCTTCAAAAATGGAATTTGAAATATTCAAATCAGCACCTGAGTAAATTGCACCTCCACTATGCTCATTGACATTTCTTATGAAAGTGGAATTTATAACTTCCATGTTGCATTCAGAATAAATTGCACCAGTATTGTTTGTAAAAGTGGAATCAGAAATTTTTGAAACACCGCTTGAATAGATTGCTCCTCCAAAAGCATAAAATTCAGGGTCCTTTCTTAAAAGAATATTATCGTTGAAATTACAGTTTAAAACAGTTAAATCACCGGCAGCATAAATTGCAGCACCGGAACCACACTTTGCAACATTTCCAGTAAAATCAGAATCCTTAACGGTTAAACTTCCAACAGAAAAAATCGCACCGCCATTATACTCATTGACATTTCCCCTGAAAATGGAATTTGAGACTGTCAAATCACTTTCTGAATAGATTGGAGCGATTGAATCTGTAAATATACAGTTATTAATGCTTAAAGCGTCAGTAGAATAAATTGCCCCGCCAAACCCATCATCTGATAAGGCGTTGATGAATGAAATATTATTTAAAACGACACCTGCTGCAGCTATATTAAATATTCCTGAAGCAGACTTTGCATCTATAGTGTAACCATCACCGTCGACAGTGATTTTTTTAGAAATTGTAATGTATCCGTCTTCAAATGAATCGTCATAAGTGTAATTGTTTTCTAATTTAATTGTTGAGCCTTCATCGGCAGCGTTGATTTTATCTTGTAATTCACTAAAAGTACCTCCATTAGGACTTTGCACGAGTGAAATATCCTGATTTAAATCCTCTGCCGATACTCCAGCTATTGAGATAAAAAAAATCAGACATATTATTAAAAGTATTTTTCTCATTTAAAATTAACCCCCATTTTACATAATTATAATTAAAATTCTATCAAAAGATGTATAAAAATATAGCTATTTAAAAGAAAATAACTTCGTTTTTAAAAAAAAGAAAAATTAATAAATAAAAAGTTAAAGAGGTTAATCTTTAACTTGAAATGGTAATTTTATTTGCAATGTTTGAGCCGTTGTAAGTTGAAGTAATGATATACTCACCAGCCATCAGATTGATGTTTAAGTGAGCTACACCGTTAACGTCAGTAGTTCTCACATAAAAAACACCATTACGTTAAATGATACGTTTTGACCGGCATAAGGTTACCCTCGCCGTCCAGAAGAGTAACGTTGAACTTGGATTCGTCTTTGTAAGTCATCTTCAAGTCACTTGCATTTAAAAGCGATAACCCCGTAATCTTATTTGCAACTCTGCATCCGTTATGCTCAGCAGTTATTATATAATCACCCGGCTGGAGGTTATGTTTAACTTAACCTGACCGGCTGTGTTGGTAGTTCTTGAATAGTCCTCCTTGATATTGATGACAATTTTTTACCGAAGTGTCATTCCATCAATTTACGGACATATATAGCAAAGAGTTCCCCCCCCCCAATTCCCATAATATTTTATGAGATTTTCTGCATCAATGAAATGTGAATCTGAAAACATTAATTTAACAGTACAGGAATATCCCACCAGTACTCATTTTTCAGAGTATTCCGCATTTACAACATATGTTCCTAGAGTCAAATCAAAGAGTTCTAAATCAACAGATCCGTTTACTATATCCATCATTTTTTCATCATCATTTATCCTAATCATCACATTTCCAATTAATAGAAAAATTCAATCAAAGTTCAATAAAAATTTCAATTTTTCATTGCCCTCAATAAAATACATCTCTTTTTTATCCTCAAATTCATTGAGAGGTATTGGATAATCAAATTTAACCAACCCATTAATTTTGATATCAAAACCCAAATCATTATTTTGAAGATAATTTGAAAATAGATGCTTTGATATATTTAAAAATAAACCATATTTAGACCATAATTTTTCAAGTGAATTTTTAATAACTTCATTTACATAAAAAAACCACAAACCTCACCATTAACCTGAACCTTATCAATAAGTTCATTATTATAATGTGTTATATGAATAGCATTTATTTCTTTATTATTAATACATGACCAAATATTAAGTGGAATGGATATTAAAACATTACTTTTTTGAAAAGAATTATTTAACAATTCGAGTGTTGGCGGAAATTATTAGTTATTAATAACTGTTCAACTTTTTACTAATTTTTTAAATTAATTTTAAATAATGTTCAATCATGTATTTTCAATTTTTTTTGCTTGATTTTTCTTATTTTTTTTTCATTTCTTGAGATTTTAAACTTCAATTTTTCTATACTATTAATATTATTGTTAATATTTGATAATATTAGTTATTTATTTTTTATTCTTACTATAAGTTATTAAAATCTATTTATATTACAAATTACAAATATATAATTAATTATAGTTAATTTTATAATTATTTAATTAATTATATGGAGTTTTGATTTATATGATTTTGAATTCACTTATTCTGAGTGATAAAAGTAGGGAAATTGATGAAATGGATGAAGAATTTCAGCTTATGTATCTTGCATCCATTATTGTTGATAGTGCTTTTAATTTCTTTAAAATTGAACGAATAACGTCTAATAAAGGAAAACCGCCATTTGAACTTAAAGATATGATTAAACTAATTTTTTATGGTTATATTAATAAAATAACAAGTTCTGTGGTCTTGGCCCATAATGCAAAATTTAATTATTTGTATAATTTAATTTCACATGCTATTGAACCTAAAGATCGAACTATTCGAGATTATCGTGAGGATTTTCAAGGAATTTTCCAGTTTATTATGAGTTTTATTCTAATTGTGGCTAATAAACTGGATTTAACTGATTTTGAACATATTGCGATTTATGGGACAATCAAAAAGGCATATAATTCACCATTTAATATAATTAAAGAAAAAGACATTAGTCTATTAATTAGACATTATATGGTTGAAGAATTGTCAAAAGATGAAATTAAACAGCTTAGAAGAACAGCAAGAAAATTTCTAATGGATAATTCATTATCTGACGAAGAAAAAGTCGATATTTTGTTTCATTGGTGGCAGTTGTTAGATTATTCTGGCCAAGTGTCACTGGCTTTAAATGATCATGACGCTCGATTAATGAAAATAAAAGATAAAGGACAAAAATATCCAAAATTTGCATATAACATACAATTGGGGACAGATACAAAATCAAAGTTAATTTGTGGAGTTAATGCAGTTCAAAATCCCACAGACCATTACCAAATCCCAGCATTAATGAATCAAATCCTCGTTAATTTACAACTTAAACCCCAAAAAATTAGCGCGGATACAATATATTCAACACTAGCAAATCTGCAATATCTCGAAGAATTAGATATCACTGCCTTAATTCCAACAAAACAGCAAAATAGACAAAATTCAGGCAATCAACCTGACAATCCATTTGCTATAGATTACTTTGTTTTTGATGAATATAAAAATGTTTTTATTTGCCCAGAAAAACAAGAATTAACCCTTGACGGCGCATATCCAGCACCACAAGAAAAAGGAGGAGGAAATAAAATCAAATTAGTCTATTCCAACTACACAGCTTGCAAAAAATGCAAACACAAAGGAACCTGCTACACAACAAACCACAGAACAATAACAAGATACGTTCATGAAGTTACATACAAAGTAGAACGATTAATGTCCACAGAAGAAGGAATAAAAGACTATAAACTACGTTCAAAGACAGTAGAAGCACACAACGGAACTTTCAAAAGAATCTATGATTATGACCATATCCCAATAATTGGATTAAAAAGAGTACAGAACCTAATGTTCGCCATTGTAGCATCATACAATCTAATAAGATTATTTAATCTAATAAAAATAAATAAAATGGATTTAAATTCAGTTATTAACGCAATAAGATTCATATCATTAACTTAATATAAGAAAAATAAAATGGAGAAAATGAAAAATGTTCAAAATTAAATAATTTCCGCCAACACTC
>JAFRFB010000045.1 GCA_017434555.1 Methanobrevibacter sp.
ATCCCAATTATATGAAACATATAATAAAGCAGTGTTAACAGTTCCATTAGCTAAATCAACTTCAAATTCGTCAGCTCTGTTAGTAGCACCACCAGCACTATAAGCAGTAGTGTTTAAAATAATAACATCACCAGTAATAGGAATTTCTAATAAAGATGGTTCAGCTCCAGGATACTCAAAGTCTTTACCTAAATAACCATTATATAATACAACAAAGGTATAATTAGCTTCATCAATTATAGTACCGTCCTCTAATGAAAGAATAACAGTATAATTAACTTTTTCATTGTCATTTCCATTTACAGTTTGTGCAGTAACTGGTCTGATATTAGAATCAACTACAACAGTAACATTACTTTCACCGGTACGTAATGAATCAATAACAAAACTGTCTAATTCGTCACCATCACCTAAAACATCAACAGTAACATTTTCAAGATTGGAAGCCTCATTTGTAACAGTTAAAGTTAATGTGTTTTCCACACCAGCATAAACAGTACCTGAATATTCAGGTTTTAAATTACTGCTTGCTGAAATTGAATCAGATTCAACAACGACCATTTGGTGTAAGCCTAAAATAGTTGAGCCGGTTGCTTCAAAGTAAACGTTAATGATACCTGAATCATCCATATCCACATCAGTTATGAACATTTCTAGTGATGAGGAAGTTCCGCTCCAAACGTCACTATAGTTTGCATCGTTGACCATTAAGTTACCTTCACCAGCTTGAGCACTTGCAGCAAATACATATAATGTAGCATTACCGTCAATCACATCGATGAAACTTGCGGTGAAAGAAGATTCTATATTTTTGTTATAATCTGTAGATAATAAATCAGATTCTTCTAAAATATATGCAGTTTTAAAAGTACTATCATCATTATCTGTTAAAATAATTAAGTTTGTTGGGTAAACAGCAGCATTACCTGCAGTTTTATTAAATTCAAAGGTGTTTATACCATCAACAACCAAATCACTTACATCATAAACAACCAAACCATAACCGTATTTACCTGAACTTCCTAAGTTAGACTGATCACGGTAGGAAGCGACTGGAGAGATAATTTGATTATTGAATGTGGTGTTCCAGGTGTTGAAGTCGTCATTTAGATTTTTATCCCAGTTATATGGAACATATAAAAGAGCAGTGTTAACAGTTCCATTCATTAAATCAGCATCATATTCGTCAGTTCTAGTGGTAGCACCACCAGCACTATATTTATCAGAGATTAAATAGAAATAGTCACCAGTGAAAGCTATTTCTCTTAAAAATGGTTCAGCTCCAGGATACTCAAAGTCTTTACCTAAATAACCATTATATAAAACTTTAAATGAAACATTTGTAGAATTTAAAACATTACCTTCATCATCTACAATATTTAAAGTATAATTTACAAGAGTGTTATTAGCTCCATTTACAGTAGTTTCATCAATAGGTCTAATAGTAGCATCGATTAATTTAATTTCACTAGATTCTCCAGCACCAATAGTTAAATCGCCTGAATCAATCACTTCATCATCACTCAATAATATAACACTACCATTAAAGTCTTGATTACCATTTTTAACATTAATTTTTAAGGTGTTTTCAACACCAGCATATATTGAAGTGTCATATTTATATTCCGGAGTTATTGTAGCGGATATATAGTACTCTTCCGGAGTATATGCTTTTAATAATTGAATTACACTTTTATATGAAGAATAAGCGGATGCATTTGATGAAGTGTATGTGAAGTTTGTATCTTCTCCTAATTCAAAATTGTCAGTTACATCCCAAACATCATAGATATAATTACTTCCTTTTTCTTGAATAGGATCAGCTAATTCTTCCCCATTTAATTCATATAATCTTGCATCAGTAGTAGATAGAGAAATAGCTTCTAATGTGATCTCCTCATAATCATCCTCGAAATCTTTTGTATTAAAGATTGTACTTAATGTTCCTTTTGTCCATGCTTGACCAATATTAAGCCAATAGGATATCTGATCATTATCTTCGTCATCATAAGCAAAAATTAAAGCAATAACTTTTATTCTTCCATCAAATTGATAATCATCCAATTTAGTATTATTTACTGAAATTGTAATTGAATCTCCAGCAGACAAGTCTTTTACATTATCTGTTATATCCACTAAAGTTTGATAGTCAGAATATTGTTTATTAGTAAAATCAGTTATATCATAAACAACCGGATCATTTGCAGTATCATTAACGAATGTTAAATTCGCATATTCCAATACTTCAGTTGTATTGCCAGTTGTTAAAGAAATATTTGTTGTTAATCCATATGTAGCTTTTCCACTTCCTGAATAAGAATTAACAACTACATATGCAGAGTTTATATTGCTTACGTTTTCAGGAATTTCATAAACAAGCTCACCATCAGTTACGCCAGTAGCGAAAGGATTGACTGATGCAATTTCAATATCACCAGACACCACTCCCGTTTCAACTGAAGGTAAAGCAGAATCTTCAGCAAAAACAATTCCTGAAGAAATCATTATTAAGAATACGAATATTGTAAAAAATAATAAATTATTCTTAAATTTCATTATTTACCCCCATTAATAATTAAACATACCTTTAAATCGGTATAATATAAAATAAATAATTTGTAATATATAAATATACTTAAAGTATTACTTAATAAATAAAAAGAATATAAAAAGTATTACTATTGATTAAATTTAAAGATAGAAAAAACAAAATATAATAATATTAAATAAAAATGAGGCAAAATCCATGATGTGGAATGAAGAAATAGAAACAATGTCAAGGCAAGACCTTGAAGAACTGCAATTAAAGAAACTTCAATCAACAGTAAAAAGAGCATTTGACAAAATACCTTATTACAACAAGAAATACAGTGAAGCTGAAGTTTTTCCAGAAGATATTGAAACTTTAAAAGATATTGAAAAGTTACCGTTCATTACTAAAGATGACCTGCGTGAAAGCTATCCCTTTGGACTGTTTGCAGTGGACATATCCGAAATAAAGGAATTGCACTCCTCCTCCGGAACCACTGGAAAACCAGTCGTTTCAGGTTACACCGAAAAGGATTTGGATACCTGGGCAGAAACAATCGCCCGTGGTTTAACGATGATGGGAATCGGTAAAGATGATATCCTTCAAAATACACACGGATACGGTATGTTTACCGGAGGATTCGGTGTTCACTACGGTTCACACAAAGTCGGAGCAGCAATCATTCCTATTTCAACCGGACAAACCAGAAGACAGATTGAAATAATGCAGGACTTTGGAACTACAGGATTAATCTTTACGCCATCCTATGGAATTCACATTGGAGAAGTAGCACTGGAAGACGGAATTAATCCAAAAGATTTAGGAATTAAAGCTATCGGTTTTGGAGCGGAAATGTGGACTGAAGAAATCAGACAAAGAGTGGAAGAAATCTTCGGCGCAAAAGCATATAACATTTACGGATTGACCGAACTGACAGGTCCCGGTGTCGGTGTTGAATGTGAAGCACAAAACGGCCTTCACATTGCAGAAGACATTTACTATCCTGAAATCATTGACCCAGATACTCAAGAAGTTTTAGGAGAAAACCAGAAAGGAGAATTAGTTTTAACTAACCTTGAAAGAGAAGGAATGCCTGTAATCAGATTCAGAACAAAAGACCTTACAAAAATTACCTATGAAAAATGTGAATGTGGAAGAACACATGCAAGAATGAGCAGAATTACCGGAAGATCAGACGATATGATTAAAGTTAAAGGAGTAGCTATTTTCCCATCACAAATTGAAAAAGCATTGCTTAGAGCAGGTGATGTAGAGCCTCATTATTTAATTATAGTTACAAGACCTGGAACTTTAGATGAAATTGAAGTTAAAGTTGAAGTTTCACAGGACATTTTCTTTGACGGAGTAAAAGAGATGGTATCTGTCCAAAAGAAAATCGCAAAATCCATTGAAAATGAAACAGGTATCAGGGTAAAGGTAACTCTGGTTGAACCTAAGACATTACCTAGATTTGAAGGAAAGGCCAAAAGAGTTATTGATGAGAGGAATTTACATTAGGGGGATTAAGTTATGAAAATCAAACAGCTATCAATATTTTTACAAAATAAGATGGGCAGTTTAGCAAAACCTTTAGAGGTTTTAACAGTCGCTGATGTCAATATCAGGGCAATGTGTATGGCAGATACATCCGAATTCGGTATCTTAAGGCTGGTTGTCGATGACCCTGAAAAAGGAAAAGAGGCACTGGAACAGAATAATTTCCTAGTCAAGATGACTGAAATCATCGGTGTTGAAATGAATGATGCTCCTGGCGGTTTGACAAGTGTCTTAAACATAATTAAAGACAACAATATTGATTTAGAATATCTTTATGCATTTTCCCATGATAAATCAGAAAAAGCTATATTATTACTTCATGCAGATGATATCGATAATCTAATAGACGTTTTAACAAAAAACAACATCACAATCGTCGAAAGCGAAGAAGTTTACAACCTGTAAACTTCATTTATCTTTTTTAAAAAATATTCATCTAAAAATACCACATCACCTATTTTAATTAACAAATATACCATTATTTAAATAATATTTAAATATTTTATAAAATATACTATTATCATCAAACTCATGACATTTTCATGACAAAATTAGGTGATAAAAATGGGAAAACTAGATGGTAAAGTAGCTATAGTAACCGGTGCAACATCCGGAATGGGTAGAGACTCAGCAAAACTATTCGCAGCCGAAGGCGCAAAAGTAGTAGTAACAGGAAGAAACGAAGAAAGGGCAAAAGCGGTAGTTGATGATATTAAAGCTGCAGGAGGAGAAGCAATCTATGTTATAGTTGACATGGCAAATCTTGATGAAGTTCCTAAAGTCTTTGAAGCAACCATGGACGCTTATGGAACTATAGATGTGCTATTCAACAATGCAGGAATGTTAAGCATGTCCCCATTAATGGATTTGACTCTTGAAGAATGGAACAAAATATTTAACGTCAATGTCACTTCAGCATTGCTTTTAACACAGTTAGTAGCTCCAGTAATGAAAGAAAAAGGAAAAGGAACAATCGTCAATACATGTTCTGTAGCTTCATTTGGAGCACACCACGGATTTGCAGCATATGTTGACAGTAAACACGCAATGATGGGTCTTACAAGATCTATGGCATGGGAATTAGGTCCTGAAATCAGATGTAACGGTATTGCACCAGGATTAATCCACACAGCAATGGTAGACAGTATCGGAGGACCTGAATCATTACAGCAAATGATTGACCAATGTCCTGTTAAAAGATGCGGTCAGCCTGAAGACATTGCAAGCGTTGCATTATTCCTTGCAAGTGATGACTCTGCATTCATTGACGGTCAAATTATAAAAGTAGACGGCGGATTTGAGATTTAATCCCAATCCTTTTCTTTTTTTAGCTCATCAATCTTTTCATTTAACTTTTCAATTTCAGAAGTTAAATCTTCTATTTTTGATTCTAAATCCTCATGATGGTCCCTACTGATTTTTGAAACATATATTGAGGAAATTACAGCAGTAATGGTTGCAAAAATAACTATTCCCCCAACCATAGCAATTATTCCAATCAATTTTCCTGAAAAAGTGGCTGGAATAACATCACCATAACCTGTACTTGTCATACTTACAAATGTATACCACACTGCAGTTTGAATGTCATTAATTTCGCTGTCAATAAACCTGAGTAAAATTGCAACAACAAAAATAAATATTATGGCAATTGAAAGGATTTTATCCAAAAGTGTTCTTTTAAGGAATTTTTCAATAGCCTCGCTTTCATGTGAGAGGGCAAATTTCTTAATGAAATTGACAAGTTTAATCAGTCGTAATCCTCGTAAAAACATGAAATCCAGAGGCAGCATTCCTGCAACACTTATATAATTATCCTTCAGATATTGCTTTTTTTCTTCGGAATGTTTATAGCTGTAAATGAACTCTGCCCACATGATAATACACATTATAACATCAAAAGTATAAATTGTACTTCTAAAAGACGGATTTACCGGAAAAAACATTACGTAAATCAACAGACTAAAGTCAAGTATTATTAAAATAATTATCGCTAAATAGAACCATTGTTTTCTAGAAAAAATCATAATTATCAATACAGTTAACTAATTTTGAAGCAAGATTGTGCGTAACATCCATGGGCTCGTAAGTGTAACATTCATAAACAATCGTAGGTATTCCTGCATTGGCTGTAGGCTCTGTAATAAATGGTGGACTTGATCTGAATTCCGGAGCATAATAAACAAGTTCCTCAATAGAATCTATGATGAAATTCATGTATATTGTTGAATCGTCATCAAAGCCTGGAGCGAAAACGAAATTGGTTATCTTATATTCGCCGGGACCACGTGATCCCCTGTTTGAGTGAATATCCAAAAACAAATCGTATTTCTTATCTATTATATCATCCTTAATGAATTCCTGTGCCAAGAGCTGGCCTTCAAGACGGCCTTCAGTCTCGCTATCGGGATTTTTAACCTGAATATTATATAAAAAATAGCAGTATTTCAAATCATCTCTTGAGGTTAACTCATCAAATAGCGCTCTGTGGGATTTGCTTTCAAGAGGGTGCATTCCGATTACATAAGCTATTTTAACGTCTGAACTCTCATCTCCAAAAGGGCCGTGAAGGTATACACTTCCCAAATCATTTTCACCAATTAATGCAGCATCATATTGGCTTGAATCGACTTGAGCTTCATAAGTGGGGCCTTCGGGATAGTTCATGTTAACACCAAAAAATAAGAGTGACTAGAAGTTAATCTAGTCTTCGGAAGGTGCACGAGCACCTAATTCTTTGTTTAATTCATAAATTAATCTGTTGTCGCCGTCAGCTAATTTAGCTTTAGCGAGTAATTCCATTGCGTTTTCTTCTTCTTCAACTTGTTCTTCAACAAACCATTGTAAGAAGTTGTTTGTTGCATGGTCTTTTTCTTCAATAGCTAAGTTTACTAAATCATTGATTAAACCAGTTACCATTTGTTCATGGCTTAATACATGTTCAAATGCTGCTAATGGTGAATCCCATTCGGTTTGAGGTCCTTCAATAGCAGTTAAGGTTACAGAAGCTCCTCTTCTGATAATGTAATCATAAAATTTCATTCCATGTTCCAATTCTTCCGCTGCTTGTACTCTCATCCAGTTAGCAAATCCTGCTAAATCTTCATCTTCAAAGTAAGCTGCCATGGATAAATATAAATATCCTGAGTATACTTCAGCATTTAATTGAGCGTTTAATGCTTTTTCCATATTTTCTGATACCATTTAATATCACCATAATACATTTTGTAGTTTCTTTAATATATAATTTTAAACAAATAGCATATTATGATAGAAAAGTCCATTTATGAAGATTATGAAATCGATTTCAGCGATACATACACAAGCGATGATGCATATTATTTCATTTTTAATGATAATAGAGAGTTATTATTAGATAATAAAGAATTGATTAAAGATATTTCTGATTTAAAAGTTAATTTTTCACTATATATCGGAAAATATAAATCCAAGGACTGTTTTGTAGTAAACGCTGATTTTAAAGAAGGTTTTGATTTAAGAGAAGTCTATGAATTTAACCATGATTTATATCTGATGGGCACAAAAGCTGTTTTAGTCAACGATTGGTATATATCACACAAATTTTGCGGAAGATGTGGAGCAATGACTCAAGTAGATGAAAAGGACATGATGTTAAAATGCCCAAAATGCGGTCAAGTGCACTATCCACGAATCGCTCCTGCAATTATTGTAGCCATTAGAAATGAGGACAAACTTCTTATGGCACAGCATTCATATCACGATAGCATAAGATATGCCCTGATTGCAGGTTTTGTAGAGCCTGGCGAGTCAATAGAAGAAGCCGTTCACAGAGAAGTTTTAGAAGAGGTAGGAATCAAAATTAAAAATTTAAATTATAAAAAAAGTCAATCCTGGCCATTTCCAAACTCACTTATGCTTGCCTTTGAAGCCGAATATGAATCCGGCGAGATAAAAGTTGACGGAGATGAAATAGTAAAGGCAAAATGGTTTAAAAAAGATGAAATAATCAGATATGCCTCAGACATCAGCATATCCGATTGGCTGATTCAGGAATTCATTGACAATCATTAATTATTGTCTTTTAAAATCAATCTGGATTGTTCATCAAAACGATTGTAATCTGAAATGTAATTTTTATCCTGAACCGGTTTGAACTTATCAAATTCTTCTTTTACAAACTCATCAACAGCTTTTCTGGAAATACTTCCCTTTCCATGCAAGATTTGATATTCGTTGAATTCTAAAAATTTGTCTAAACGAGAAGCCCAATCCTTCATAGACATTGCTTTTTGCCTTAAAGCCAAATTCTCAGCATAATCCAAATACATATTAACAATTCGATTAAGTTCAGAAATCTCTTCTTCAGACAAATAGTTTTTAGCTACTTTAGCATCACTCAACATAATTTTACCATTAGGAGCATCCTTCCAGGTAGTTAATCCCATATGTTCCATTTCACTGTTAGCCCGTTCTTTAATGATTTCTGGAGGAGTTAAACCTGAAATTGCATAATGTAATTTAGATTGAACACACTTGTAGAAATTAATAGTTATTTCGGCTTTTGGATTATAATCATATGATGTGGCGAAAAGATCAGTCACCTTTTCATACACTCTCCTTTCAGATGATCTGATTTCTTTAATTCGCTCAACAAGTTCCGTGAAATAATCCTTACCAAAACGGGAACCATTTTTTAAAAGTTCATCATCTAAAACGAAACCTTTAATCATGAACTCTTTTAAAACACTTGTAACCCATATTCTGAAGCGTATTGCATTTTTAGAGTTGACTCTATATCCCACAGAGATAATAGCATCCAAATTGTAAAAAGTTTGATTACGTTTTACTTTACGATTTCCTTCAGTTTGAACTGTCAAAATTTTTTTGACAGTTGAATTTTTTTCTAATTCTCCAGTTTTGAAAACATCACTAAGATGATATGAAATATTTTGTTTTGAAACATTGAACAAATCAGCCATTGTTTTCTGTGTAGCCCACATAGTCTCCCTTTCATGGTCAATAATAACATCTATTGACACTTATCCTTCTTCACCAATATATAATAAAGTATTTTGTATTTGACACTCTTCTTTCATTTAATTTTCTCCTTATTTTTTTAATTAAATGCGATTAATAATTTAAATATCCTATTATATAAACTTTATTTATGAGTTAGAGCAATATTTATCACATAAGGAAATATTTATGAGTTAAAACAATTTTTATGACTCAAAGCAATTTTTATAAGTGAGAACAATTTTTATGAGTCAAAGCAATTTTAGTGGATTGTTGATTATTCAATTTTGAATTGTTTTTATAACCAATTTTTTCAGAAAAAAAGATTAACTTGAATGAGTCCAAATTCCATGAAGATAAATACAAGTGGTTTACTCATTTAATATTAAACTATTAAACTATTTTTTAACTAATTATTTTAAAATTAAAGAAAAATTAGGCTGATTTTTGTCAAATCGAAACTAAAGTGTAAAAAAATTAAATTGAAAAAAACCTATAAAACTTTACAGACTCAATTTTCTAAAAGATTTTACCAAATATTTTTCAAGACAAAAATCAATTTAGATTACTCACCAACAAATTATAATCAAATGAAATTTTATTTTATAATTAAATCTTTCGAACAACAGAAATTAGTAATACCCATATACTCGGACAATAATTATTCATGAACAGAAAAATAATCTTAAGATATAAATAATTTGAACAATATAAAATATTTGGGTTAATAAAATTTAATTCGACTTACTGCTTAGGAGTAAAAAAAATGAGATGTGTTGGTACTGTAGTACGTGGTATAAGAACACCAATTATTAAAGAAAATGATGATTTAGCTACAATAGTTGTAGATTCACTAATGGCTGCAAAAGAAAGCGAAGGATTCGAATTTAGGGACAAAGATATAGTTGCAATTACCGAAGCGGTTGTAGGAATTTCAGAAGGAAATTACGTAACCGTTGACGATGTTACCAAAGATGTTGAAAACAAATTTCCATCCAAAAACATAGGAGTTGTAAATCCTATTTTAAGTAGAAACAGATTTTCAATTATCCTAAAAGGTATCGCAAGAGGAATGGACAAAATTACATTATTAACATCATTCCCTGCAGACGAAGTAGGAAACGGTATTTTAGATGAAGAAATCTTAGAAAAAAGTGAATACCATTTAGGAAGTGTCATTTCAGAAGACGAATACAAAGAAACTTTCGGCTCATGGATTCACCCATTCACAGGCATTAACATGATCGATTTCTACAGAGAATTAATCGAAAGCGAAGACTGTGAAGTCGAATTCGTATTTTCCAATGACGTAAAAACAATTCTAGATTACAACAAAGATATTTTAACCTGTGACATCCACACAAGAGAAAAAACCGTAAAATTACTAAAAGACCTTGGAGCTAACGTATACGGATTACACCAAATCCTAACCGAACCAATTGGAGACTCAGGTTCCAATCCAGATTACGGATTACTCGGATCCAACAAAGCAACAGAAGAAAAATTAAAACTATTCCCAAAAACAGGCGACAAAGTAGTCAGAGAAGTACAAAAAAGATTAATCGACCTAACCGGCAAACAGATTGAAGTAATGGTTTACGGAGACGGCGCATTCAAAGACCCTGTTGGAAAAATCTGGGAATTAGCAGACCCTGTTGTATCACCAGCACATACTGACGGATTAATAGGAACTCCAAACGAAATCAAATTAAAATACGTTTCAGATAATAAATTCGCTGATTTAAAAGGCGATGAATTAAAAGAAGCTATCAAAGAAGAAATCAGAACCAAAGATAAAGACTTAACTGGACAAATGATTACCGAAGGAACAACACCAAGAGTATTAACCGATTTAATCGGTTCTCTATGTGACTTAACCAGCGGTTCCGGAGATAAAGGAACTCCAGTTATATTCATCCAAGGATATTTCGATAATTTAGCAAATGACTAAATTACGAAACCCCTTTTTCTTTTTTTAAAACTGTTTAATATTGTTTAAACTGATTATTCCACCTTTTAACCTTAAAAGACCATCAATCAACAATTCTTCAGGACATGCAATATTCATCCTTAAGAAGTTATCTCCACACTCTCCAAAGTCTATTCCGGCAGATAAGAAGAGTCCCTGGTTGGACCTTAAGAATTCAGATAATATTTTTGATTTAAAACCAATAGCTGAACAGTCAAGCCACAACAGATATGTTGCATCACATTCAAGCATTTTTATGACGGGAAGTTCATCAGTTAAAAATTCCTTAACGATTTGCTTATTTTTATATAACACTTCCCTAAGTTCATCCAGCCATTTTCCAGATTCATTATAAGCAGCAATTACAGCAGCTGTTGCAAATACATTGCAGGAATCTGAATTATCAATATGCATTTGAGTTTTTACTTTTTCTAAAAGTTCATTGTTTGTTGTATGAACAATAGAGCTTTGAAAACCTGCAATATTAAATGATTTTGAAGGAGAAAGACATCTTATCACATTATCATCCGCTTCAAATGGATTGTATTTGACTCCAGGGTCCGTCAAATCACAGTGGATTTCATCAGATATTAAAATGACATCATGTTTTTTACATAATTCAGAAATTTTAGATAAATCATCCCTGGACCAGATTTTACCGATAGGATTGTGGGGATTACATAAAATCATCAGCTTAACTCTTGAAAGCTTTTCATCCAAGTCATCAAAGTCAATTCTGTATTTGCCGTCCTCATAGATTAACTCATTTTCAAGGACTTTACGATTGTTGTCTTCAATTACATAGTAGAATACATGGTAAACTGGGGACTGAATCAGTATCTCGTCGTTTTCATCAGTCAGACATCTTATCATTGATGAAATTGAAGGCATTACACCTATGGAATATGCCATGTCTTCACGAGACATTTCAAGACCATAATTTGAATCCCACCAGTTAATGTATGCTTCAAATAGCTCATCAGGAACAATCGTATAACCATAAACAGGATGATTTGCTCTTTTTTGAATAGCTTTTTGGATTTGCGGCGCTACCTTGAAATCCATATCCGCCACCCACATCGGGACATCATCATCAAAAAGATCCCATTTTACTGAGTTCGTATTGTGTCTGTCGATGACACTTTCAAAATCATATTCAGTATTTTTCATAATGTATTCTTCCCTCATCGAATTTATCCATGAACTTGTTTTGCCAGCCTTCAGCAGGATAACCTATAGTTATTACACAGAAGGGTTTTTGGTTTTCATTGTCAAGGCCAAATAAATCGGCAACTTTCTCCATTGTCTCTTCGGTTGGAGCTACACCATTCCAGAGACCCCCTAATCCAAGATTAACCGCTTCAAGAAGCATGTTTTCAGCAGCCGCTGCCATGTCCTGCTGCCAATGTAGCTTGTAAAATGCCCTTTCAATGTTTGCAACAAGCAATATTGCAACAGGAGCTGTTTTTACTCTAGGCTTGATTTCAGCAAGTTCAGCTAAAGTTTTTTTGTTTTTGATGACGACAAATTCCCATGGCTCAGCGCCTAATCTGGAACCCGGTGCCTGCATTCCTGCTTTTATAATCTTCAAGATATCTTCATCACTAACATCCTTATCCTGATATTCACGGATGCTTCTTCTTGTTTTAATAATTTCTTCAAAATCTGTCATGTTAATTAATAGTTTGACAAGATATTTAAATTTAAATATATTAGAAATTATAATTTGAATTAGGTAATATTATGAAAATTTGTAAATCCACAGAGGATGACTTGCCGAAAATACTTGCTCTTCAGTATCTTGCATTTCAAAGTGAAGTGAAGCTATTTAAAAACAAAAAAGATCTGCCGCTAAAGCAGACTCTAGATGAATTGACTGATGAACTGAATAAGGGGGTGATATTAAAGCTGATATTAGATGATGATACAATTATCGGTTCTGTTAGAGCATATACAAAAGACGGAACAACACATATAGGAAAACTAATGGTTCATCCGGATTATAGAAAAAGAGGTTTAGGAACTGAACTCATGGAAAAAATTGAAAACTGCTTTTTAAATACAATATATGAACTTTTTACAGCCTCCAAAAGTGTAAACAACATCGAATTTTATAAAAAAAGAGGATATAAAATATTCACTGAAAAAAGAATAAATGAAGAGCTAGTTTTCATATATATGCGAAAACCAGCAAAATAATCTAATATGAAGTTTTTAAAATATTTAAAATTTTAATTAAAAATAAAAGAGAAAAATTGATTAAATTTTACTTAGTTCTGCACCGATTTTAAAGGCGTTTTCTATATCTTTTGGATATTGTAAAATAAGCTGTTTTTCCTTTAGTTCCTGTGAAAAACCTGCCATATTGTATTTTGAATAATCATGAACCTGAAGGGTATCGCAAACAGGATATGATTTAACTTCGCCATTTAAGAATGAAAATAGATATTCAACAGTTGAAAGGCTTGCTTCCATAGACTGTTTATAGTAATCAAAGGGTGCGTTCATGGTGTAAAAAATTCCCACATTAACTTTTCCGGTATAATAGCTTGATCCGTCATCATATGACATTATACAAAATATCAGTCTTTCAATTAATGCACGAAATTCACTTGTAGGTTCTCCAAAGTAAATCGGAGTACCTATAAGCAAGGCATCTGCTTCAAGGATTTTTTCAATTAATGGAGAAAGCTCATCATTCCAATAACATTTTCCCTTAGGCTTATCTTTTAATTTACAGACCAGACAGCTTCTGCATCCCTTAAAAACCAAATCGTATAAATTAACGTATTCTGTTTCAGCCCCAACAGATTCAGCTCCCTTTAAAGCTGACTCCATTACTTCAGCAGTATTCCATTTCTTACGTGGACTTGCATTAATAACAATAGTTTTCATAAGATTTATTCTATTGATTCTAATTTAAAAATTTTCTTATGATTTATCGATGTAATTCCAGGCAGGCTCTACATTCCCATAATCTACAGCACCAGGCTCATTAGGATGGTATTTCTTGCTTGGTCCTAAAGACTGTAGAATATTTCCATTATCATCCACTACATAATAATATCCATCTTCACCCATAACCGTATGAGTATTGCTTCCACCAGAGCTGCTTCCGCTGCTGCTTACTTCTTCGGTATTAATTTGCTCAACATTAACACTAGAATTAGTTGTATTATTAACAACAGTATCTGCATTAGAATTATTGTTATTGAAAATGAAAAATATTCCTCCAACAATAATTAGGATTAAAATAGCTGCCAAAATTATTATAATATTGTTTAAATTCAATTAATCACCTAGAACATCTATATTCAGACATTATTTGAGCTCATATTTTAATGCTCCTGAAGGACATTTGTCAATGATTTCTGCAATTTCTTTAGCCGGTGCCTGGGATATGTCAACCCATGGTCTTCTTGAAACATCAAAAACCTTATTGTTTCCTCTTACACATTCAGTTGCATGAACACACAAGTCCGGATTCCAAAATACAATTATTTCATCATTTTCATAAGCTTTATAGCCGTTTTCCAATAATTCTTCTTTAATTGACATGATAACCACTCACAATCATTATGTATTAATTAAATTGATTGATGGATTATATATGTTTATCGCTTTAATTCTTAAAAAAATAGTTGGAGTGTGTAAAAACACACTTATAATTTGATAATTTATTTTTTAGCTTCAATGACAGTTTTTCCATTCATGTAAGGGACTAACACTTCAGGAACTTTAACACTGCCATCAGGCTGTTGATAGTTTTCCAAAATACAGCACATTGTCCTTTCAGTTGCAATAGCTGTACTGTTTAATGTGTGCAAGGTTTGAGCGTCTCCGGAACCTGCTCTTCCATAACGAGTTTTGGTTTTTCTTGCCTGATAATCCTTACAGTTGGTACATGAAACAAGTTCTCTGAATGCTCCGGAACCTGGGAACCATGCTTCAAGGTCATATTTAATAGCTGCATTATCGTTTAAAGCAGAAGATACAATAGCTATTACCTGATATGGAAGGCCTAATTTCTGATAGATTCTTTCTGTTACTTCCATCAGGTGATCATGCTGATTTCTTGAATCTTCAGGGGCGGAATAGATGAACTGTTCAATCTTTTCAAACTGGTGAACCCTGAATATTCCTAAAGTATCTTTTCCGTGTGAACCTGCTTCTTTTCTAAAGCAGGTTGATAGCGCACAGTATCTTAAAGGCAAATCATCAGGTGAGATGATTTCGTTTCTGTGAAGTGCTGCTAGGGTCTGCTCAGCGGTTGCAATAAGATACATATCCTCATTTTCCACTTTGTATAGAGTTTCGTAAAATTCACCCAGTTCAGAGGTTTCAGCTGCAACTTCTCCTTTTACAAAGAACGGAGTTTGCATTGGAATGTATCCTTCAGCTTCAAGTTCTTCAAGGGCAAACTGGATTAACGCAAGGTTTAAATGAAGGATATCTCTTTTCAGGTAGTAGAAACGTGCTCCTGCAATGCTTGCTGCAGTTTCCAAATCAGCACCGTCTATTTTTTTAATTAAATCAACATGGTTTAAAAGTTCAAAGTCATGTTCTGGGATTTCACCATAGGTTCTAACGACTACGTTATCGTCTTCTGTATCTGAAATCGGTACATCTTCATCTATGATGTTTCCAACTTTATATCGGTAATCATCTCTGAGTTTAAGATATTCTTCGTTTTTAGCACTCAATTCCTTAATCTCTGCTGCTACTTCTTTTGAACGTTTGATAACTTCTTCCAAATTACCTTCTTCTTTAGCTTTTTTGAATGATTTAGATAATTTATTTTTTTCAGACCTTAAAGAATTTAATTTTCTTTCACCTTCTCTCCATAAGGTGTCATATTCTATTACTTTTTCAACATTTTCAGTGCTTCTAAATCTTTTCTTCTCAGAGTCAATGATAATTTCTGGACTTTCTCTGAATAATTTTATATCTAACACTTTTTGTCCCCATCAATTTTTTATCACTATATAATTATGAATCTCTTGTATTTTAAAGTTAATCCTTAACTTCCTTATCAATTAACATTCTTCTCATTTTTGTATTGTCCAAAATCTTTAAGTTATCGTCAATGTCATATTTCAGGTCGGCTATGAGGTTAATTTCTTCATCCCAGCCTTCTCTTTCACTGGTCCTGATTTTTTCCCAGCGTTCATAATCCTCATCTACGGGAATGCCGTTCTTTTTAATGTTATCCAATGCATTGAAAAATTTAAACTGAATAGTTCCTCTTATTTCCATTAACTTGTCGTACTGTTCAAGCAAATCGTCAAGCTGATAAGACATTAATTTGAACTTTTCGCATTCAAGTTCCAGTTTTACCATATCCAAATCATCATTAGTCATGTTAATTAATTTAGAATTGGATATATAAAAAACTTATTTGGCTTAAAAAATAACGGGTGATGGTGAGTGAATTTATAGAAGTTTTTCTTCCCATTCCTTAACTCTAAAACCGGTTAAAACAAACTCGTCCCCGACAATTACAGGTCTTTTTACAAGCATACCGTCAGTTGCAAGCAGTTTTAACTGTTCGTCTTCTGACATATCTGGACGCTTATCTTTAAGCTTTAGCTCACGGTATTTCATTCCGCTGGTGTTAAAGAATTTATTCAAGGTCAAATCGCTTTTTTCATACCATTCCTTCAGCTCCTCATATGTGGGATTTTCTTCAATGATATGTCTTTCTTCGAATTCTATATTGTTTTCTTCAAGCCATTTTTTGGCTTTTCTGCATGTTGAACATTTAGGATATTGAACGAATAACATAATTATTAATTTGATTTTTCATCTAAAAATATTTAGCGGCAAAACAAAATCAATGATTAGCTTATGGTAATCCAATTTGCAACGCTTAAATAATTATAAGATGAGGTGATAATGTATTTACCGGACATGAGATTTATATTCAATCGGGCTACACCGTTTAAATCCGTTGTTCTAATGTAGAAAACACCATTAATATTGAATGTAACATTTTGACCTGCGTAGGGATTGCCTTCACCATCAAGAACTTTAGCTTCAAATTTAGATCCGTCCCTATAATTCATATTTAAATCATTAGTTTTTAAAACAGAAAGTACCTTAATTTTATTTGATGTCATTAAGCCTTTGTATTGGGCGGTTATGATATAATCTCCAGGACCTAAATTAATATTGAGTTTTGCAATTCCTGATGCATTAGTTTGACGATTATAGAATACACCGTTAATGTTAAACGTGACGCTTTCACCGGCACCGACAGGCTTTCCGTCATCTCCCAAAAGCCTGATATAATACTGGGAAGCGTTTCTATAATATTTGGTCAAATCATTGTTCATGTCCATGTTTGATAGAACTGTAACAATGTTTGAATAAAACTCTCCTGAAGAAGGATTTTTGGCAGTAATGATATATCTTCCAGGATTTAGGTTTATATTCAGTTTGGCCGTACCTTCATCATTGGTTTTTCGTGTATAAAATACTCCATTAATGTTAAATTCAACATCGCTGTTTTTTAAGATATTTCCATTGGAGTCTAAGAAAGTGGCATAGTATTGTGTTGCATTTCTGAATGTTTTAGTAATGTTTTTTCCCAAAACAGTTGATTTAACAGTTACAGTTGCATTTACCTCTTCATCGTCATAATCAACGAATACAGTATAGACTCCGCTGTTTAAATTGATTGCAATGCTTGACTGGCCTTTATCATTTGTTACTCTATCATAGCTTTGGCCGTTAATGATGATAGCCAAAGCATTATTAGCTAAAGGAAGATCATTTTCATCAGTTAAAGTTACAACAAATCTTTCAGGACCCATATAGTACTTTGTTAAGTCCGGAGCGTTTATCTTAACCTTTGAGGGTCCGATTATGAAAGTGACGGCATTTGCACTGGTCCGGTTATAGATATCATCACCTGAATAAATTGTCCTGACAGTGTATGTTCCATTTTCCAAATCATATAATATTACACTGGCCATTCCATCTTTAACTGTTGAAGAGTAATTATTACCATTGACATCATAGATTATGCTTCCTGTTGCAGATTCAGGACTAATTTTTGTAGTCAAAATCACATTTCGGTTGTTTTTCTTATAGGTGGTTTTAACTTCAGGGATGAATTTTTCATCCACATCACCAACATTCAATATTGCCTCAATGACGGTACAGTCATTTGAAATTGCTTCACTTAAAATTCCGGATAGTCTGTAAATTCCATTTTTTAAATTGGCAGTATAGGTGTATCCTGAACTTTCATCCAAATATAATGTAGGATTATCCACCAGATTGTTTGTTTTGTCATAGACTTCAAGAGTTATTGTATTGTAGACATCTTTAGGATATGAATCCAGTTTAATCCTGTTTTTGTTGTCATCATAGACATTTCCAACCAATACCGTATCTCCGGAATTGACTGTCTGATTTAAGAATTCCAGATAAATTAAAGAAGCGATTGGAGTATCTCCACGATAGGAAATATCCCAGAGATAAGAAGAGGTCATTATATTATTTCTTAAGTATAGTGATCCGTCACGTCCATCCCAATCATCAAAGTATTCTATGAAGTTCGTATTGCCCCTGCTTGATGTGAAATTGGAATTGATAACATTAATCTCATTATTTGCACAAATGGCTGAAGCGTATTGATTAGCCATATTATCGATAAAAATACAACTATCAACAGTAGTATTTGATTCATAAAGAGATGTTAATGCGCCTGAAGCCCAATTAGCACTGTTTTCTATGAATTTATCATTATATAAATAGGCTTTTGAACTTTCCAAAAATATTGCACCATGATTTTCAGCACTGTTTTTAGTAAAAATTGAATTAGTAATGTCAATTGAGGTAAATGAATAGATTGCTCCGCCACCATAGGATGCATGGTTATTTGTAAATTCACAGCTGTCAATTTTTAAAGGATGATCACTGTAAATCGCCCCACCAAAATTAGCGGCGTTTCCATTAAGGAATTTAATATTATTTAAAACAACATTATCTGCATCGATTTTAAAGATTCTGGATGCTTGTGATGCGTCAATGCTGTGACCATTTCCATAAATGCTTATCTGCTTATTGATACTTATTTCACCGCTTCCAACATAATCAGTGGTTAAAAAGATGCTGTCACCATCATTAGCGCCGTTAATTAAATTTCGTAGTTGATTAAAGTCCTGTGAAGCTAAAATTTCTCCTCCAGACTCAGCGGCATTGATATCTTCGTTTGCAGATACGCAGGCAATCGAAACAAAAAACAGTAATAACAAAACAAATATTCTTTTCATTTATTTCCCCCAATTTGAACTTTTAATATAATATATTTTTATAGTATTTTTACTTAAATTATTACTATGAAAGATTTGTTTGACTGTTGTAAATTTGGAGAGTTTGACCTCAATAGCCGTATTGTAAGAACCGGTTTATGGGAGTCTGAAAGGGAAAACTCAGGAAATCTTACTCCTGAAATATATAATCGTTACGAAAATATTGCCGCAAGCGGCGTTGGACTGATAATAACTGAATTGATATCTCTTTATCCGAGAGATGCATTTTCAAAATATTCTCATACCCCTCATTTTAAACGCTTTGTTCGTGAAATGAAAGACTTGACAGACTTGGTTCATCTTTATGATGTTCCCATTTTTGCGCAGCTCGGTTTTGTACAGTTCAACAAGCATGCAGAGCATAACGTGCCTATTGATGAGGTGTCAATTGAAGACATAAGAAAAATTCAGGCAGATTTTATCAAGACCTGTCAAAAAATCGATTATGCCGGCTTTGATGGTGTCCAGATTGCATTGGGAAATTACTATTTCTTCACCCGATTCATCAGCCCATACTTTAACAAAAGAAAAGACAAATACGGCGGAAACACACTTAACCGTTTGCGAATAGTATTGGAAATGATTAAGGTAATTAAAGAAACTACAAATTTACATATCAACTGCAGATTAAACGCATTTGACATTCAAGCCGGCGGAATGACAATAGATGACACTGTTGAAATAGCCAAACTTCTTGAAAAATTCGGCGTTGACAGCTTGCAGATTACAAGACCACGTTCACCACAGTACTTTTCAAAGGAACACAAGGACAGGACGAATCCGGAAATCCATTCAATGAATGTAGAAGAAATACACTTATTGACAAATGAGACTGAAAAGATTATAGATAACGTCAATATCCCTGTAATTATGGGTGGTGGAGTCAGCAGCAAGTCTCAGATAAATGAAATCCTTAATAAAACAGAAATCGATTTTATTTCTATGCAAAGACCATTCGTATACGATCCTAGTTTCTTAGTGGAATGGCAAATGGAAGATGAAGGCATTAATGAATGTAGAATGTGCAATAACTGCTACTGGAAAAAAACAAGCACCTGTTTTATCAACAGGCCTCCAACATGGAATGTTGAAAAATAGTTAGTATGAATCTTTAATGTCATTCATTAATTTTAATTTTTTAAAGGCAACATCCATTGGTGCTCTTCTAAGCCCGCAGTCAGGATCAAGCAGGATATTGTCCTTGCCGATAATATTCACTCCTTTTGAAATTAGTTCCTGAGTCTTGTCTTTTGAGTCAACTTCATTTTTAGCTGAATCAATACAGCCGAATCCAATTTTTTTGCCTTCAAAGAGTTTAATATTCTTTTCCAATAAATCCAAATTGACATTGTTTCCTGCAAATTCAAAATCCAGAATATCAACGTCAAAACTGGCAATGTCTTTATATGCACCTTCAAGGGTACCGCAAACATGCATAGCCAGTGGAATGCTTAAGCCGTCATGTAATATTTCAATAGCTTCACGGGCAACTTTCATGTTTACCATGCCGGTTGATAAAAATGGTTCATCGACCTGAATATAAACAGGTTTTACTTTCTTTTCAATAGCATCAACTTCCTTCTTTAGGCTGTGTGCCAAATCAATAATGGCATCATCCTTGTTTTTATAAAAAGAAGTGATTCTTGATGAATGGATAATGGTGGATGGACCTGTGATAATTCCCTTAATTCCTTTTCCTTCAGGAACATCTCCATTATAATACTCTTTAATTAATTTCTTAGCATAAAGCAAATCACTAACAGAGATTTCACCAGTAGGATTTCTGATTTTGGAAACGATATAATTATTTCCATCCTCGATTTTAAATCCAGGAATGAATTTTGAAAAACTGGAAACCATATCTCCCCTTACCTGACCGTCTGATATGATATCAACACCTGCATCAAGCTGGGAAAATACAGCATGCTTAATTGACTCTTTAAATGGATCATATGCTCCGACAGATTTAAGCAATTTATCTTTAAAACCAGATGCCTCTTTCAATTCAACGGGATAACTACCTACAACTGTGGAACGCATAACAATCACTTATTTAGTATTTAATTTTCTAATATTATCAATTTCTTCAGCATCAATTGGTAATTCAACAACAGAAGTGCCGTGACATGGTTTTGTGTATGGAATAAAGACAGTTCCTTTCTCATCATCGATTCCAATAGGAATTGGTGGAATTCCAATAACACGAACGCCTAACACCTGGTCTCCAGGTTTGACATAAACGATTTCATCAGCTTTAAAACGAATAATCATAGCACAATCTTTAAAACCGGCTTTTGAAGCGTGAATTTCATAATTATCTGATTGCTGAAGATAAGTATCTAAACAAAATGACATTTTATAACTCCTTTAAAGCTTTATCTAAATTAATTTTTATTGGAGAAGGATTGTGGAAAGCCCTTACAGCACAGATTTTTGCTTTACTGCCACTTTCTTCAATCATACTGACAAATTCACCAACTAAATCCAAGTCCCTTTCAAATACTAAAGCAAGGGATTTGGTGTTTAATATTTGGTCGAATGTGACAAAGAATGCTGCTGCGGCATCTTTATGAACAAAACCAACTAACAAATCATAGTCACCTTCACTGACTTCACCTAAGGTTCTTTCTAAATCTACAAGATTAAGTTTATAATAACCTTCAGGATCAGATATTTTAACTAATTTGGAAGCTGCAGGATTAGCAGCTATTGTAACGTCATAACCTAATTTAGTTAATTCACTGGAAGCATAAACTGCCATCGGTGTTTGAGAAGGTGTCTCTGGACAACCTAATAAAATTAAAGCTTTCATATATTACTCTCCTATTTAAGTTCTTGATTTTAAGGTAACTGCATTTGCCAATATGAGACATCCCAAGAACATGAAAGTCAAAAGAGCAGTACCGTTAATAGTCCTATTAAATATAAATAAACCGATTAAAGCCTGTGAACAAAATGCTGCTAATGCACCAGTTAACAATACTTCTTTACCTAAGTATTTTTTACTGTTTTTCTCTCTTTTTTCTCTGTAGATAGCTAATATTTTAAAACCAATAATAATGGTTCCTAAAACAAATACCATTAAACCTATGAGTCCTAAATAACCGAAGTCAAATCCATAACCTAAAATTCCTGGAAGCATGTAATCAACAGTATCCTTTTGGTTAACCAATATACCAAAGAACATTGGGAAAGGAAGTCCGAAGAATAAAACCAATTGCATTGGAAGAGTAATATAACCTTCAGCAAATGCTGTTCCTTCCGCACCCCAGTATGAAGCGTTTCCACTGTGTCCAATTAGCTGAATATTGTTTAATACCATTTTTACACTGGATGTGGAGTATTGCTCAATCCTAGCTAACCTTAACATTGGTGAAAAGATTGTCATTCCGGTAATTCTTGATACAACTTCCAAACTTAAAAATCCGGCTACAGCTATACCGATAAAGAGCATTATTCTTTTTAAAGTGAAGAAAGACTTTTCTCTGAATGACTTGGATAATATGGTATAACCAATGAATAAACCTAATATCCATAATAATAAGAAAGATCTGTGCATTAATCCACCGAATACTGTAATACCTACGAGGAATAAAATAACAAACCTTCTAAGTGGCTTGACATCTACTCCCGAGCTCCGCATAACCTTCAGCGATGCTAAAGCAGTCACCGCACCAAGAAGAGCAATTGGACCAAATGGATGAGTAAATTCCGCCTGACTTGAAGATACAACAAGCAAAGCAATATCTGCTCCGAAAAGAAGAGTAAAACCTCCTGCTAAAAACAAAGATAAGAAAGTTACTACACTTAAAGATAATGGAACTAAGTTAAGCACAAAGACCAATAGAATAAAAATCATTATTCCGAATTCCAATATTAGCTGTAAATGATTTTGAGCTATTAACATCATATTTGAATCACAATTTAACTTTATTTAATAAATAGAAAAATGGACTGACCGGGATTTGAACCCGGGGCCTCCGCCATGCCAAGGCGACGATCTCCCATCTGAGCTACCAGCCCATATAAAAAATATATGAATAGGCAATATAGAATAATATTTGAAAAAAGTAATATAAAAAACTATTTACCATTTTTGCCTAAATCATATAAGTTATCGATAATAATTTGGAATAAATCATCAGTCTTTAAATCAATTTTTTCATGAGGATTATACAAAAATTCCATAGCTTTTGTAATTACCTGATTTACATTATTTGACCTGTACATCAAGCCATAATCGATATAATACTGATCAACTGATAATGTTTCTCCAGGATAACAGGAAATAACTGGAGTCTGTAAAATAGCTGCTTCCCTGTTCATTGTTCCGCCGGCACCAATAACCAAATCACATTTCTTGATTAGGCTTGAAGTGTCAACAGGAGGTTCCAATATTGTAACATGGTCAATGCCTTCAAAGATTTCAGCCTGTTCTTTAAATCTTGGCAATATGAGGATATTTGCGTGTTCCTTTAAATCATCTACGATTGGAGATAAAACGGATTTTCTGCAATCAGTATTTAGGTATGATGCAAGGGAAGGCTCTGGCCTCATCAAAATAGTTTTAGGATGTTCAAGCTTTAAATTCAAGTCTTTGAAAACATCGTCATTATAATTGAAACTTTTAAAGTGCATGAGTTCTGAAGTACCGTTATATGGAATTATAGTATTTGGATCAGCACCGAATTTCATTAATTTCCAGAAATCGATTTTTCTTGGAGTGATAATTCTGTCACATAACGGCAATGTTAATTTATTAGCTGCAAGAGCATGTTCGTTGTCTAAAACGTACAAACTAGGAATTCCTAAACCGAATGAGATTCTAGGAAGTTCTATAGAATGCTTGCTAAGGGCGACATCAACCCTTTCATCGGCTATAATATCAACAAGGTTATAAACTCTTGAAGTACTTTCTCTAAGTTTGTCATATAAACTTACACCGTGTTTTCCAACGGAAATAAAGTCTATATCATACATATTCATTAATTTATGAATATCTCCAAATTGCCTTGCAGTGACAATCAAATCCTCACCTTCGGCTTCAAGATATTTGATTACATCCTTGAAAAACCTCACGTGAGGAGCATTTGAAATATCAATCCAAATTTTCAAAAAATCACCAGATTCAGTTGTTCATTTTTTCTTCAATGCATTTAATGATTTCATCTAATCCAGTTCCTTCTTTTAAGCTGGATTTAATGACTTTAATATTAGGATTTAATTTTAAAGCGTCATTGACCATTTTATCAGCATCTGCACCTACAGCATCAGCGAGGTCAACTTTGTTAATGACGACTGCATCAGAGGTTTGGAAAATAATTGGATGTTTTTCAACGGTGTCATCTCCTTCAGTGACACTAACAACAACTATTCTCATGTGGGAACCTAATTCAAAGTCAACAGGACAGATTAGATTACCTACATTTTCAATGATTAGCATGTCCAAGTCATCCAATGGCAAATCTGCAATTCCGTGACCTACCAAATGGGCATCCAAATGACATTCTTTACCTGTGTTTAAACCTACAACAGGCACATTATGTTTTTCTATTCTTCCAGCATCGAATTTTGAAATCACATCTCCTGCCAAAACACCGATTTTATAATCAGTACTGTCAATGATTTCTTCTACTAATGTTGTTTTACCGGAACCGATAGCTCCTACAAAATCAACACAGAAAATTCCTTTGTCTTCTAAATTTTTTTTATTTTTATCTGCTAATTTCTTATTAGCATCCATAATATTTTTTGCTACTTCAACATCAGCCACTTGATGCATATTATCACCATTTAATTAATCATCAGGTTTTTCAATAACTATATTTTTAACAACGATGTCTTTACCGTTTAAAATTTCAATTTTGAAACTATCGCACTCAGGACATTTGACCATTGGAGCATAATGATCTTTATCGTCAATTATTGCTTTTCCATGGAAGTCACAGTCATGACATTCTATTTCAACAGGAATCTCTTCAAATACTATTTTTGCATCTTCCAAAATTGTATTTTCAACAAGAACTCCCAATATAAATTCCAATTGTTCCGGATTAACCATTGCAAGTCTTCCAAGCTCAATTGTTACTTCATTGACTTCGGTTGCATTATTACTCTCTGCAGTTTCGATTACCGCATTAATTATTCCTTGAGCCATTGATAATTCATGCATTATTTTCACCTATTAAATAAAAATATAATTATTAATATTATAATTTTAATCTAATATGCTTATAAATTTTATTAATAAAATTGTTGCAATTAACAACATTTATATATTGATTAAAACAAAGTATTATTTAATTTAAAGAGGGATAATACTATGACTTTTAAAGATAAATTTGGTTTTGGATGCATGAGACTTCCACAAACAGATGAAAATGACCCGACAAGTGTCGACCAGGAATTATTCAACGAAATGGTTGACATCTATATGGAAAAAGGATTTAACTACTTCGATACATCATATGCATACCACAATGGAGTTTCCGAAGTGGCCATCAGAAAGGCAGTTGTTGAAAGATACCCTAGAGAATCATACAGAATATGTGACAAGATGCCGACATGGGCATTAACATCACCTGAGGACAATGACAAATTCGTTGAAGAAATGCTTGAAAGACTAGGCATTGACTACTTTGATGTATTCTTTGTTCACAACATAAACATTCCATGGTACAAACTGGCGGAAAATGCAAAAGCCTTTGAATACGTTAAAAAAATGAAAGAGGACGGAATAGCTAAAAAAATAGGTTTCAGTTTTCATGACAACTCAAAACTACTGAAAGAAGTCCTTGACAAATATGGGGACTTTTTAGATATAGTGCAATTAGAATTAAACTACCTGGATTGGGAAGACAATGCAATTGAAGCCCGCAAGTGCTATGACTTATGTGTAGAATACGGATTGGACGTTTATGTCATGGAACCTCTAAAAGGAGGTGTTATTGTAAATCCTCCCGAAGAGATTAAAAATGACTTTAATGAATTCAACCCGGACAAGTCAATAGCCAGCTATGCATTGAGATTCTGCGCATCACTTGAAAACGTTAAAATCGTTTTAAGCGGAATGAGCAAAATGGATGACCTTCTTGATAACTGCAATACCTTTGAAAACTTTGAAGTTTTAAATGATGAGGAAAATGAATTCTTAAAACAGATGGCTGAAAAACTACGCTCCAAAGTAGCCGTTCCATGCAGTGAATGCGGATACTGCGTAGATGCATGTCCTGAAATGATTCCAATTCCTGAATATTTCTCATTGTACAATACAAGCAAAAACCAGCCTGAATCAAACATCTACAGAAATTATTTCGACAAGTTAGGTGATGAAAAAATACCTGCAGATGACTGTACATACTGCGGAACATGCATTGATTACTGTACCCAACACATTGACATACCTGAAGAGCTTGAAAAAGTCTGTGAACACTTTGAAGAGGGTTTCAGCGCTTATGCCGGAGCACCTTAAAACAAACCCCATCACTATTTTATTTTTTTTCAAAAAATGAAGATTATATTCATTAGAACATACAAATATTAAAATATGACAAAATTTTACAAAAAAATTATCAAAGTCATGTTAATAATAGCTATTTTATTAATATGCACAGGTTCTGTTTCGGCAGAAGGTAACTTTACTGCATTGCAAAATGAAATTGACAATAGCGGTAACGTTTTAGAAATAACTCAGGATTATACTTTTAACAAATCCACTGATGATAATCTCGGTGGGGGAATTTCACTAAACAATAAAGAAAACTTTATAATCAACGGTAATGGTCATATTTTAGATGGGGCCAACCTAAGTTCAATTTTTTATATTAACACGGACAATATCGCAATCAATAATCTAACATTCATAAATGGAAGATCCATGTCAGGAGGAGCAATTAGCGCATCAGGTTATAATATAACATTAAACAATGTAATCTTTATAAACAATCATGCAGACGTAAGAGGAGGGGCTGTTACATGTGGTGAAGACGTAACAATCAATAATGCTCAATTTATTGACAATACCGCTAGTGATGAAGGAAATTCTCTTGATGTTAGTTTTCATAGTATTTTAACATTAAATAATTGTACTTTTTCAAACACACAAGAGATTTTAAAATTCATGGTTTATGCAGATGATTCTACTTTATATGTTAATAATTGCATTTTTGCAAATACCACCTCCAAATATGGTACAGCTATATTTAGCAATAAGCGAGCATACATTACAAACTCAACATTTATTAACTTATCTGCAAGTTTAACTGGTGGAGCGCTGTTATTTAAAAATTATGATGTTGTAGAAATTAGAAATTCCACTTTTATAAATATCCATGCCCAAAATGATGGTGGAAGCATTTTTGCAGATACAAACCCTGCAGTAGTTAAAGATTCAAGTTTATCAATTTATAATTCAAAATTCATCAATTCAAGTGCAAATTATGGTGGCGCAATCTGCGGACTTAATACAGAAATGCGTGTAGAAAACTCCACTTTCTTTAACAATACTGCAAACTATGGTGGAGGAGCAATTCATGTTTCTTCATCTGATTTAAGTATTTATGATACATCATTTATCCAAAATAATGCAATTGACGATGAAATGGGATCTTATGGCGGCGCAATATATTACGATTATTATAAAGTATTATTTGTCAAAAACTCAACATTCATTAAAAATCATGCTGCAACTCATGGGGATGCAATATACATTTATCAGCCTTATGATGCGGGAATATACAATTCAAAATTCAATGCCAATGGTGAAGCAATATATTCAGTTTATGATGACTATTACGGTGAAAAGGATAATGATTATGGAAATGATACCGTGCATTTAAAACAGACAGATTACGAAACAATCGTTGTTGAAAATGGTTTGGAAACTAAAATAATTAACAATACTATAAATTATACGGATTTACCTGAAAAATTCGATGCACGTGATTACGGATGGGTGACACCAGTTAAAAATCAGGGTGAAATGGGAGCCTGCTGGGCTTTTGGAACAATATCTGCCTTAGAATCAGCATTGCTTAAATCAACAGGAATTGCGTATAATCTTTCTGAAAACAATCTTCAAAACACAATTTTAAGATATTCAAAATATGGTACTTCCACCCAGAGCGAAGGAGGGCATTTATATAATGCGATAAGATACTTTACCGGTTGGTTAGGAGGTTTTTTATCAGAATATGATGAATATGATGAATACGGTAAATTATCCCCATTAATTAACACTAATGAAAACATACACATTCAAGATGTAATTATTGTTCCGGAATTCACTGATTTACTATATCAAAATGATATAAAAGAAGCAATAATTAATAGTGGTGCTGTTGCAGCTGTATTTGAAGCCCATACAGATAACTTTGATTACTACGATCCCTCAACAAGCACATATTACTGTCCATATATACTTAATAATCAATATCATGTTATTACTATCGTAGGCTGGGACGATAATTTTCCAAAAGAAAACTTTTCTACAACCCCTGAAGGCAATGGAGCATGGATTTGTAAAAACAGCTGGGGTACAGAGTGGGGAAAAGATGGATTTTTCTATATTTCATATTATGACAAAACTTTATTTAGAAGCGAATCAAGCATTGCTTTTAAAATCGGAAATACTGAAAACTATACAAAAAATTACCAGACAGAAGTTGGCGGAACCACAGTTCAGGAACAATTCGAATATGATAAATATTATAATAGATATACCTCATTGGCTGATGATTTAATAGCTGGTGTTGGAACATACATCAATGAAATCGGACTGAATTATACAATTGACGTTTTCGTGAATGACATTTTGAAATTAACTCAAAATGAAACTTCCAAATTTATCGGATTCACCACAATTAAACTTAATGAATATATTCCGATTAAAACAGGAGATAATTTCACAGTAATAATTAACGGCAACCCTGTCCCTACAGTCACAAATTCCAGGCTCGTATATGAGGCAAACAATTCATTCTTATATTCCAACGGTGAATGGAAGGATTTATACTTGGATAAAACAACAGCTGTTTTAAAAGTCTATACTGTGGAGTTTCCAATAAAAACCAATGATTTGGTAAAAATATATAAAAATGAATCCCAGTTCGAGGCCAATGTTGGTGTAGAAAATGCTACCGTTAATTTCAAGATAAATGGAGTCAGCTATAACAGAACCACCAATAAAAACGGAACGGCCAAATTAAACATTAACTTAAATCCGGGAAATTACACAATTACCACAACATTCAACAATCTAAGCGTTGAAAACAGCGTATGTGTCATATCACCAATCGAGTCAAATGATCTGGTTAAATACTACAGGAACGCTTCACAATATGTTGTAAGAATTTTAGGACCTGACGGCAATTATGTCGGTGCAGGTGAAAACGTGACATTCAACGTTAACGGAGTGCTCTACACAAGACAAACCAATGCGTCCGGCCATGCCAAATTAAACATTAATTTAGAACCTGGCGAATATATAATCACAGCCGATTACAAAGGATGTATGCAGTCCAATAAGATTACAGTATTGTCCGTATTGAATGCAAGCGACATTACAATGAAATATCTTGACGGAACACAGTTTAAAGCAAGTTTGGTTGATGGTCAAGGCAATATCTATCCTAACCAGTATATCCAGTTCAATATCAATGGTATGTTGTATTATAGACTAACCGACAGTACAGGTACAGCAAAACTAAACATCAGATTAATGCCTGGCGAATACATCATAACATCAAGTTATAACGGACAGAATATTGCAAATACAATAAAAATAACATCATAGAGAAGTTTTAAAGCTTCTCCTTTTTTTAATTTTTTAAGACAATTCTTTAATTAATTCACGAACCATTTCATTATTCTTATCCAGTTTGGATGCTTTTTTGGCATATTCCATTGCCTTTGGAAATACTCCACCCCTTCTGTAAACAAAACCCATTAATGCAGTAGCCTCTACATGAGTATCATCAATAGCAAGAAGTTCCTCAAGCAATTCCCTTGCAGTGTCCAAATCTCCCTGAAGGAATAAGTCATAGGCCTCTTCATATAATGTGTCAACATCATCAAATGATTTTTCTGTATCGATTTTATCAATGACTTCTTCTTTTTCAACGCTTTTGTGAACAAATTCCACTTTTGCAGGTGCAAACTGAAGTTTCTGAAGCAGTTCAGCAGCATTAGCATTTGAAGGAGAAATCTTTAAGGCTTTTCTTGCATAATAAGTTGCAACATCCTCTATTCCCTGTTCATAAAGAACATGTGCCATCAAAAGATTTGCATTGAGGTTATTTGCATCGTCATTCAATATCTCATGAAGCAAATCCTTTGCCTGTGAATATAAATGTTCAGTGTAGAAATCCAATGCCTGAGCATACAAATCATCATCATGAACCTTAACATCTTCAGTTACAACCTTGGAATTGTTTTTTAAGGTTTCATCAAGCATATACTGCAGAATATATTCCGTTGCCTTTTTGTGAAGAGGTTTATTATCGTTTCCGCATTTTGGTGAATAAATACATGATGGGCATCCCTTTCTGCATTTACATCCCTTAATCAAATCCAAAGTTGATTCCAATAGCTCCACAAATACATCAACTGCCTTTTCACAGATTCCTATTCCACCTTCATATCCGTCATAAATAAATATTGTTGCTTCTTCTGTATCTTTGTGATAAGCTGTTGACATTCCACCGATATCAAAGCGGTCACACATTACCTGAAGCGGGAAGAGTCCGATTAATGAATGTTCTGCACCGTGAAGTCCTCCTTCAAAGACTTCATCCTCATCAGGATAGAGTTTTTTAAGTTCATCTTTTACGCTTTGAGGTATGGTAAACCATAAACCCTTGGTTTTGAATTTAAGCGGAGGCAAATCAAGAGGATACATTCCCAAAACTCTTGAATGCTGCATCTTTTTATATTTATAATAATCCTTTTTAACGTTAAGCTCTCCGAAATGAATTGTCAAATCCCCATACTGCCTTTTAAATTCCTTTGAAACGACATTTACTTCCGTATCGTTTAAAACCATAGTATGATAATCAACATTCTTTTTGGAAACGTTTACATAACCTGACTTTAAATTGATATTGTCAACAGTATAAGTTTCCCCCTTATTGATTAATATTGCACCTTCATGAGCTTCGCGATATACCTGTGAACGTTCCATAGTCTCCAAAAGCCTGCCGTTGTTCATTATTTTAAATTCCTCTGAGGATATTTGGTCCAGCGAATGGTCAAAGGCAGGATTGTCGTCATATTTATAGGTATAGTTTCCAACCCTTGAGAGGTATAAATCATCATTTTCAACAAGATTATCCAGAAATGCATCGGGAATATTGAAGTATTTTAAAGCCTCACCCTTCTTAAGGGGCAGTTCATTGGCAGCACAGAGAATATGTGCTTCCTGCAATATCGGATTGGACAGGTCAATGATTGCCTTTTCCTGAGGCTTTGAGAAAAATGCCTTTGGATTATTCATATAATACTGGTCAAGCTGATTTTCAAATGCAAGTAAAATGGCCAGAGACTTCTGATTGCTTCTTCCTGCCCTTCCGCTCTGCTGCCAGGTTGACATCATAGTTCCCGGAAACCCTGATATGATAACAGCATCAAGTGAACCGATGTCTATTCCCAATTCCAAAGCGTTTGTACAGGTAACTCCCAGGTATTTGCCTGACTTTAAGCCGTCTTCGATTTCACGTCTCTCTTCTGGACGATAACCTGCTCTATATGCGGCAATACGTGAGTTGTCAAGTCTGCCGTCAGTCAGTTTAGCATCCTTTTTTGACCACATTGCAATAAGCTCTGTGATTTTACGTGAAACTGTAAAGCATAAAGTCTGAATGTTTTTAAGCATGAGATAACGAAAGATATCTGCCGTTACTACATGAATTGACGGGGCGGATGATTCAGCCGAATTTCTGTAATTTTTAAATGGATTGAATAAAATGAAATCCTTTTCACCGCTAGGTGATGTATCGTTGTCAATGAGAGTAAACTCTTCACCAGTTAATTTATTTGCAAGTTCCAGGGGATTTGCAAGTGTTGCGGATGAGAGAATGAACTGCGGTTCGGAACCGTAGAAATTAGCTATTCTTTTAAGCCTTCTGATTAAAAATGCAACGTTTGAACCGAAAACTCCCCTATAGTAATGGGCTTCGTCTATAACGATATATTTAAGATTTCTATAGAATCTCTCCCACTGATGATGCCATGATAAAATCAGATGCAACTGGTAGGGATTGGTTAGAATAACCCTTGACTTTTGACGGATATTGTATCTTTGGGACTTTGGAGTATCCCCGTCATATGTTCTTGGTTTGATATCGATTCCCAAATCAGATTCCAAATCCTTTAAGACATGCAACTGGTCATTTGACAAAGCCTTTGCCGGATAGATGTAAAGGGCAGTTGCCTTATCGTCATTGATTAATGAATCCATAATGGGCAGATTGAATGCCAAAGTCTTACCGGATGCGGTTGTGGTTGTAAGGATTACATTTTCATCTCTTTTTATTGCTTCATATGTATCTGCCTGGTGATCATAGAGTTTAATTTCTTTAGAGTCAAGATAATCAACGATTGTATCATTTAAATCAGGTATCTTTTTGAAACTGGCCTCTTTAGCAGGAATAGTTTCAACATGGGCAATGTGGTCCCTGAACCTAACATCATTTTTAAACGCATCAATCGGGGAATCTAACATAATAATCATGAAAAATAGTTATTCAGATATTATATTGATTTAATGTAGTATTTATATTATTCGTGTAAAAATAATAGTCTTCAAATGCTCTCTCAATTAATTTATTAATAATTAAAAAAATAAATAATAAATAATAAAAATTTTAGGGATTACAATGATTAGTTATGAAGAATTTGAAGATATAGTGGTAAATATTTTGAAAAGAGATATTTCATCCAACCATGACCAGAAAAAAGCTATTCGTTCAAAGGCAAATGAAGGACTTTTTATTGTAGCAGGCCCAGGATCTGGAAAAACAACCGTAATTGTGCTTAAAATATTAAAGTACATATTCGTTGATGATATCAAGCCTATTGAAATACTTGCAACCACATTTACCAGAAAAGCGGCAGATGAACTCTATTCCCGTATTCTTGGATGGGGAGATGAGATTAAAAATTACCTTATCGACAATGCAGGAGATGATTTTGACAGACTGATAGAAATCAACAGAATCGACTTTAACCAATTGACCATTGGAACAACAGACAGCATTGCCCAGGAACTTTTAAGAGTACATAAAGAACCCGGAACAAACCAGGAAGTAGTCATTGAAGAGTTTGTCGCTAAATTCGCTATGGTCAGAATACTTTTAAAGGACAACCGTTATCTTGATGAAAACCTGCAGGGATATCTTAAAAGCTTTACCAAAAAGGATAAGCTTAAGGAAGCTTCCCAGATGAGTGAAATCCTACTGCAGCTAAAAAACAGGATGTATTATGACCAGATTGACTTTGAAGAGTTCTACAACAATGTAGGTGAAGGCGGAGGAGCAAGGATTGCACTGGACTGCATTAAAGAGTACGAGGAAGAGCTTGAAAGTAGAAACATTATCGATTTTACAATGCTTGAATCAAAGTTTTTGGATTCACTTAGAAAGAATAAACTGGACATATTTTTGGATGATTTGAAAATCATTTTAATTGACGAATATCAGGACACCAATCTCATACAGGAAGAAATCTACTTTACAATGGCCAAATCCGCAATCAAAAATGGAGGAAGCATTTCCGTTGTAGGAGACGATGACCAATCCCTATATCGTTTCAGGGGAGCGACCGTTGATTTGTTTACAAATTTCAAATCAAGAGTCAAAAACAAGCTTGGAATTGACGTTGAAGAAATAAACCTTAGAACCAATTACCGTTCAAGCAAAAATATTATTAATCATTGTAATCAGTTTGTTGAGCTTGACGGTGAATATCAAAAGGCAAGGGTAGAGGCAAAGCCTAAAATTATCGCACCGGAACTTGAAAAGTACAACATGCCAATTTTGGGAATGTTTAGAAACAATCCGAAGATGCTGGCTCAAGACCTATCAAAGTTGGTAAGCGATTTGATTAACAACGGCGAGACCACTCTGAAAGTCAATAGGGTTATTGATGCTGAATACTTTAAAAAACTTGAAAAGTGTAAAACACCGGAAGAGTTAAAGGAATTGAAAAGAGAAAGTGCAAGAAAGGCACAGGATATCGAAAACATCAATATCAAACTGGATGAGGAGGAAGGTTCTGCTTCGGACATGGCTGTTTTAACATATTCTCCAAAGGAAATGAAGTCCGGAACACATACGTTTAACGGATACCTACGAAATCAGCTTAAAAGATTGAGAAAACCTATTGAAGTATTCAATCCACGTGGCCGTGACTTGCAGGAAATCAAAGAGGTTGCAATATTCTGCGGTTTGATGCTTGAATGTATTGATCCCGAATCAAAAATACAGAATTCAGATAAGCAGCTTCCAAGTCTCGGTAAGAAAAATATGCAGCGCTGGAGATATGAGGCAAGAGACTATATGAAATTGAATCCGGAGCCTCACGAACCATTTGAGTTAAATACTTTTGTCATTGACTGGCAGAGAAGAAACCCTAGAGGATATGAGAAATGGCCGGACAGGGCAAACTTGATGGAGCTTGCATATAAACTGGTAACCTGGCTGGATTTCCTGCAGGAGGATGCTGAAGGAGTAGTTTATCTTGAAGCAATAACCCAGTCAATTACACAGACAGGATTTTTCAACAAGTTTTCTGCAAATATTGTCTTTACATCGCCGGAAATTGAAAGGGCATCAATTTTGGAAGCTATCTGGAACATTTTCCTGCCTATAGCTACAGGAGACGTTGCAATTGATGAGGCACTGCTTGAGACTTTGCCTGCAAACAGACTGAATGTAATGTCTATTCACCAGTCAAAAGGATTGGAATTTCCATTGGTTATTGTGGATGTCGGTTCAAAATTTAAAAACAATGACATAAGAACACAAAACCTGAGATTTCCTAAAAAAGAGCCGGAATATACTATTATGGAAGAAAGCATACGCAAATATAGTGAACTTGGTGAGGATGAGCGAAGCGAAAAGGACAAGTCATTTGACGACTTGACAAGACTTTATTTCGTTGCATTTTCAAGAGCAGAACATATATTAATATTAATTGGGCTTAATAAAGCTATTGACGGCTATTCATTTAAGCAAAAGCACAAATCAATTCCTAATGTTGCGTTAGGCTGGAGCAGAGATGAACGTCAGAAAGGATTTAAGGAGATTTATTTAATATAAGAAGGTGAAACTAATGAGATTATCATCAAAATCAAAACCGTACATGATTCCAGAGTACAGCCTGACAGGAGATTTACTGTCTTATTTGACATGCGGTTTACAGTACAGATATCAAAACAAAGGAACTCTTCCTCCTTCAATGCCTGTTCAGCTCTGGTTTGGGGAGTTTATTCACGGAGTGATGGAAGAGGCCTATATGAAATGGGAAAATGACAAAACCCAATTTCCATGGGACTGGAAAAATGACATAAGACCAATCGAAGACATTATTGATTTAAGATTACAGGTAAGGGGACTTTATCCTCCGGCAAATCATTTCTTTACAATAAATCATCCGGATATTGATATGACAATAGATGATTTGAATGAATACGACCACAAAAAGCTGGCCAGTGCCCGTGCCGAAAAGGCAATTAACGTTTGGGGTTCTGATTTATTCCCGTTAATGGAGTCTGCTGAAGTTCTAATCAAAGGATTAAGGGATATGCCATATACAAAAAACGATAAGCGTTCAAAGTATTATGGAATTAACGGAGTCATTGATGTATTAAGCCTCATCAATATAAATGATGACAATAAAATCGTGAAATACCTCAAAGAAAATGAGGAATTCAACAGGATTGCTGAAAAGTATGATGAAGACGAATATGAAATTATTATTGATTATAAAGGTATGAAAAGGCCTCCATGTGATGTTGCAGGAAGCAATAATGAGAACTGGGACTATCATGAAAGGCAGATTTTAACATATTCCTGGCTCAGGCAGAAGCAGGAAGGCAAAAAACCTGTTGCAGGAATCATATTCTATTTGAATGAACTGGTTCCTTCTATTGAGGATTTGAAATTAATCAAGGAAGATATTCATTATCATTTGACTGACGTTGGAGACAGTGAGGAATATCAAAAAGACATTGAACTTATTGATGATTGGACAGAAGACGATGAAATGCCTAAATTGAGTGAGAAATTTAAAATTGACAGATCCATCAGAATTATCCCTATTGATGATGATAAAATCAATGAGGCACTGGTAAAATTTGACAGTGTTGTTGAAAAGATAGAAACATCAATAATCAAAGAAATAAACGGTGAAAAGATTCAGGATGCATGGACTGCTGAAGGAGAAGAAAGAACCTGCAGCGCATGCGACTTTAAAACTTTTTGTAAAAACAACAAAAACAAAAGCGAAGATTTTAAAATTCCATAAAACAAATAATTTAAATAGGTGAGTACTATGAGTAGTGATTTAGAAAAAAATCAAAAATATGCTGAAGTAATTGCTTCAAAAGTTAAATTAACCTGCAAACCTGTTGCAATGAAGTTAATTAACGGTGAAGACGAACTTCCAGAAGGTTATGAGTTAATCAGTGAAAAAGTAAGACACTGTGAAATGGTTAGAAAAGCTTCTCTCGGTGAAAAATTCTACAGCACCATTGAAGAACAGATGTGTCTTGGAGGAGCTGGAGCTATCGGCCTTAGAGACATGCCTGAAAAATTGGCAAACGGTGAAAAATACTTATCATTAGGCAGATTTAAAGATTTGGAAACTGCAAAAAGCCTTACTGCTAAATTATCCATTGTCAAAGACAGATATTGGGGAATGATTTATGCACCTTTAGATGAAGCTGATTTTAAAGCAGATGTGATTCAGGTAATTACCGAACCTGTAGGCGGAATGAAACTTGCTCAAAGTATCGTTTACGCTACCGGTGATAAAATTAACCCAAGTTTTGCAGGTATTCAATCATTATGCGGAGATGCTTTTGCAAATCCTTACATTGAAGGCGGAGTTAACTTCACATTAGGCTGTGACGGTTCCAGAAAAGCTGCAGATATCAAAGATAATGAAATGACTATCGGTATCAGTGCTGAAAAAATAGATGAAGTAATCTCCGGATTAGAATCAATGGCTTAATTCGAGATAATCGTCATAATGATTAATATTCAATAATTCTTTTTTATTTTTTTCTTTTACACCATAAAAGGTAAAACCGTCAGCAAATATTTTTCTAAGTATTGGATTTAAATTATCGTCCTCATTTTCAAGATATTCCATCAGGTTAATTCTAGGTGCAACAAAAGGCATTCCAAGACCTTCTGCAGTATCCAACAGTCCGGTTTTTCTTCTTCTCAAAATGGAAATTGTTTTATAGGGATTTTCACATTTATCCAATACGTCAATCATCCTGTTGAATGTTTCAGTTGAGACTGTCGGCTGGTCACCGGTAACGCAAAGTGCAAAATCAGAAGAGATATTTGACAAACCATTGTATAATGAAGTTGATAAACCTACATCACAGGGGTTGTTAATAATGAATTTTACTTTATCCTCATAATTATTTGAAATAGCTTCAAGTATTTCATCACTATAATGACCAAGTACCACAATGCATTCATCAATATTTGAGGATAATGTATTGTCAATTGTTGTCTCTAAAACAGTTTTATTTTCGAATGGTAAAACAAGTTTATTTTTTACTTCTAGATTTCTTGAAATCTGATCCTTTCGCATTCTGGAATTTTTTCCGGCTGCGGTAATAATAGCTGAAATTGACATAATAAAAAAAAGAGAAATATAGGTTTATGTGTCACCTATATCACTTGTAGTCGTAGTGTTTGAAGTCATATTACTTGTATTGACCTGATCTGTAGGCACATATCTGACAATCTTAGCAAGAATACACATTCCCGTTCCAGACCCTTCAGTCCACATTACAATTTTAACAGGGTAATCATGAGTATTGGTTACTTTAATATCACTTGCAGGATTATAACCGTATAAAACAGCATTTTCAGAACCATCCATACCTACAGGCAAACTGAATCCTTCACCTAAAACAGCAGCCCTTAAAGCTCTTGCAGGAGGACAGACACCGTGAGCAGCACTTCCTCCAGGCGCTGAAGCGTCAGCTGCAGAACCGAATGAAACATAGTCATGCCCGTTACCGCTACAGTTAGGTGGAATGACTGTATTATTCCAGGCTTCTACGAATTGATTAGCATTAAATTCTCTTACACTGTCACCATATTCAGGGTGAGAACCTAAATAAGTGTAGTAAACTTGTCCCTCAACGTTTGTTGTATTACCCATGTACAATACAATAGGAGAACCTGACGGATAAGCATCTACATAATCGGATACTTCTTTACCGAAAATACGTTCAACATCATCATAGCTGATATTATTCCTTCCATCGGAAAATCCTACGATTCCTTTTTCTATAGTAAAGTTTGAACCAACACTGGCATCATAATTATACCAGTTTACAATTGAAGTTGAATTAAAGAAATCATTACTGAAATTCAAATTCTTGATTTGATCTGTCGGAACTGATTGGACAACAGTACCGTTTTCAACAACATCAATACCATTTTCTGTTTTAGTTAAAACTTTATATGGTGAACTGTAACCCCATATGTAAGTATCTGGAGCTTTTACAGCTAATTTATCCCCCTCTATTTCCAGATAACCCGGACCTTCAAAGCCATAGACATTTCCGTATGAATCAATACCTTCAGAAGAAATTGTTGAAAAATCAAAAGGAACATAACCCGTAGTTAAAGTCAATAATATACCTTTCAAATCAAGAGTTAGAATCTCATGAAGAATATATGTGGGATTACCAATGAGCGGAACTTGAACCATCTCCCTTTCATCTAAAACAGAATCTCCAGCAAACATTGATTGTCCAACCGGCAAATTGTAAGCTTCAGCAAATGATTTACCTGTGAATGAAGTGTGATTTACAAATGAAAATGCGAACAGCATTATACAAACAACAAATAAAATTAAAACAATTTTAACAGATGTGTTTCTCCATTTTGAACCCATAATCATAAACACCCTAAATAATTATACAATTATAATTTTATGTTTATTACTATTTATACATAATGTATTAGGAAAGTTTTTCAGAAATGAGTTTAATTCTCTCCTGAATGTTGATAATGGCATCCTGACCATTTCCACCTATCAACATCGCTTCTTCATGAGAAAACTCTGCAACATAAGCAATAATGTCATCTAAAGACGTGGCAGTCAATACTCTTCCCCTATACTTAAGATAGTTCAAACGATATAAAACCAAATCAAGATTATCATCAAGACCCGGAAATACTACAATGACTTCAGGATTATACTTGACCGCTTCATCAATAATATCCAGCCTGTGTGATTCATGAGGTCTTGGAGTTCCGATAAATATTGCATAGAAATCCTTTTCAGATAATATTGACTTTAAAGCATCAGAATTGTCAGTTTTACCAACATAAACCAAAGAATCATTAATTTTATAAACATCCAAACGGCCGCTGACTGCTTCAAATTCGGCCAAAGTATCTTTAATAACATCTTTCGGCACTTTCAATTCACTTGCAATTGCCATAGCCAAACCAGCATTTAATCTATTGAACTTACCGAAAACCTTAAGTTTGTCCTGATATTCAAAGTAAGAAATGTGTTTTGATGAGGCTTCTTTGAAATTGCTGTTGAAATCCTGATTGAAGGCTGTAAAAATCTCCTTAGAGTCAAAAAATCTAACCAGGGAATCCTTATAATTGGCAATGGTTTTGTGAACGTCCATATGATCATTACCTATATTTGTTAAACCGACCATATCAAAGTCAAATGCATAATTACAGAAATCCAAAGTCATGTCACATACTTCAACAAGAATTATATCATAATCGCCGTTTTCGGCCTCAAGCATCAAATCATAATAACCTGAAAAGCCTCCGCCACCGTTTCCTCCGACAAGAACTTTTTTTCCTGCATTTTCCAAAATGGATTTTAACATGTGAACGGTGGTTGTCTTGCCGTTGGTGCCTGTAATACCGATTGTAAATATCTTTTTATGATTGGTGACAACATCACTCAGGAGATGACCTTCATCAAGCAGTTTATTTGCAAAAGAACCTCCAAACATGCTGGGACTGATAGCAATAGCATCACACTCATCAATGGCCTGAGAATTGGTAAATCCCAAATCCAAAGTTAAAGTGTCAGAAACAATAGAAAACGTTTCTCCACCATCTAAAAAATTTAAAGAAATACCTGGTAAACTCAAATCAGATAAGTCAATATTACTATTTAAATCACTTGCATAAACATCCCAACCATGTTTTAAAAGTGAATTAACTGCCTTTTTACCTTCAACACCTAAACCTATAACCGCCGCTCTCATAAAAAACATAAACCTTAAAATAAATTATACTAAATATATTAATAATTTACATATTTTATAAAATATATTTTTTGATTAGGTGAGAGAATGTTCGAGGAAGAAAAAGACGATAAAATTTATAATTTGATTATTACCAATGGTTTTGACAAAAACAATGAGTACGCTCAGTTTACTGAAAAATTATTCTCAAAAGTCGATTTCTTATGGAAAGAATCCGTGTCAGCTTCATATTCAACAGCAGGAGATGCTTTTTTCAATAAGGTAGACTGCATCATTTTACTAGCTGGTCTATATAAAGACAACAAAGAAACTTTTGACGATTTACTTGAAGCAGCTGAAAAATATGACATACCATTAGTACTTGTTAGACCATACGGCCTTGAAGAAGTGCCGGAAGAATTAGAAAGTAAGGCTGCAACAATCGTTGGATGGAACGGCAACTGCATCGTTGACTCAATTAAAAGCGCAGACGAAATGATGGAATGATAGTGAATTTAATTCACTATATTTGAAATTCCATTTTCTTTTTCTACTTTTATTAAATTATCAGCAGCGCTTTCAAGCTGATTTTCATGAGTTACAATTATCATTTGAGGAAGTAAAGACATTTCTTTTAAGAGATTAATTAACTCCTGTCTTCTTGCATCATCCAAATGAATTGTAGGTTCATCCAATAAGATAGTTTCCAAATCTCCTTTTGCCATTGATTTGGTGATACCTAACCTTAAAGCCAACGCAATAGCTATTTTTTCACCACCACTAACCATGGACATTGAAGATTCACCTTCAGGACCTCTTACAGTGACATTATAATCATCATCCAAAATCAAATCAGAATAGTTGAAATTAAAGTCATCGAAGAACTCCTTAGTATTCTTCTGTATAATCGGTCTGGAATTATTTCTCAATTCTTTTTGAATACCGTTTTTACCATATAACTCACGAATATCTTTCAATAAAACAAGATACTGTGAAATATTATCATATTCCATCTGGAACCTGTCGTTATTTTTGATTTTTTCAGCTAAAGACTTATGGACATTAATGAGTTCCCTTGCTCTACCTTTGATTTCAGACAGTTCATTGCTGAAGGATTCATATCTTCTGCCATACATCTCATCACGATAAGTGATTTGCTCGTATTTTTCCTTATCATAAGTTGATGCATCGATTTTGTTTTGAATAATTTCCAATTGATTGTTTGAAACACCAATATCTTCTTTAACAGAATCAAATTGGGCAGATATGGTATTTTTATTTTTAACGAAACCTTTCAATTGATTATACTCTTCATTCTTTTCTTTCAAATCATCAATGCGCTGTTTAAGTTCAAGGTTATCCATATCACCGCTTAGATGAGGATCATTGTCAATAGCCAGTTTGATATTTTGAACATGAACATCGATTTCGTTTTTAATCTGTTTTAATTTATATTCAGCTTCAGTCTGACTTCCTAAAACATCCAAAGCACCTTTGGATTGGTTATAATCATCATGATCCTGCTTGAATTTTTCACGGTCTTCCTTTAGTCTAGCGATTTCTAAAATCAATTCACCCAATTTATTTCCAATATACTCCTTGGAATCAAGACCTTCATCTATTTCGCTTAAGCGTTGCAAGTCTTTTTGAAGATTTGAGAATTTATATTTATATTCCAAAATGTCTTCAGACAATTTTTTAACCTTGGATTCTTTTTCTTTAAAGCTGTCCTTATTCTTGGTGAAAAGGCGAATAGCTTCTTCATTATCCTTAATTGCCTTATTGTTTTCTTCAATCTCAGTAGTATATTGATTGATTAACTCCTCTTTTTTGGCATCATCAATATCTGATTGACATACAGGACACTTGTTGTCTACATTTGACAGCTCTTCGAGAGGTTTTTCATTGGCAGTAATTGCCTGTTTAAATGCAACAATCTCTTCCTTTTTAGAAGATATGCTATTGCTTAAATCATCTATTTTAGTTGAAATTTCTTCGAGGAACTGGTTGGTGGTTTCACCTAACTTTTTGAGGTCATCGACTTCAACCAAATCATCCTGTGGAAAATCAAACTCAAGCAACTTTTCCTTTGAAAGGGAGAAGAACTTTTCAATGTCATTTCTATCTGCTTCAATGCTTTCGAGAAGTTTCTTTTTATCCTTTTCAAGCTGTGTAATAGTAGCCAGCTCTTTTTCCAAATCAATTTTCTGATTGGTTAATTTGGTTATTTCTTCATCACATTTTAAATAATCATTATATCCTTGCTTTTTAGCATGAACCAAACGTTTTTGTTCCTTAATTGAATCTATTTTTTCTTCAGTTTCCATTTCTGATTCTTTTAATGATTGAATACTGACAACAGATTTCTCAAAGTCAAGATAAACATCCAATTTTGAAACATATTTCTCCAAACGTTCGATTTCCTCTTCAGCTTCACGTATCTTATCAAGATTTTCCTGAAGGGTATGCTTATCCTTTTCAAGTTTTTCCAAGGTCTGTTTTTCATTAGTCAAATTATTCATTTGAGTTTCATAAATTTCCTTTTCACGTTCCATATTACGTTTACTTTCAGAAATTTCCTCTCTGAGATTTTTAACTTCTTCAATTTGTGACTCAAGCTCATGGCCTCTGTTTTTCATTTCATTAAGTTCAGAAGTCTTTTGGTCATATTCTTCCTGAAGAGCATCCTTGGAGTAAAGTTTTCCCTTAATCTCGGATAACTTGTTTTCATATTCGCTGATTAATGGAGCTAAATTTTTCCATGCGGTTTCAAGGGAATCCAGACCCAATAATTTACCGATTAAGCGTTTTTTATCTGCAGGCTGTTTGTCGACAAGCTCTGCAATTTCGCCTTGCCTTACATAAATCGCATTTAAGAACAGATTTGCATCCATATCCAATATTGCCTGGATATTATCGGAGACCTCTTTTTCACCTGAACAGAGTGACATGAATTCTCCGTCGCTTGAGGTTTTAGTCAATAGTCTTGATACTGATTTGGATTTGTTCTTGTCACGTACAATCCTGTATTCCTTTCCCCTTGATACGAAATCCAATTCCACACTCATATGGTCAGTGTTATTTCTAACCAGGTCACCTAATTTACCTGCAGTGTGTTGTTTGAATAAAGCAAAACTAATAGCTTCAAAAATAGAGGATTTACCAGCACCGTTTTCTCCAACAATAACTGTGATTCCTTTATCAAAATTAATAACTTCATTTGAATAGGATTTGAAATTTTTTAATCTTAATCTTTTAAAAATCATTTTTAATCCTCCTCAACTTCTTCAACAGGATATTTCTCTTTATAGAATTCCTCAATTAACTCTTTTGCTTCTTCTGTTTTATCTTTTGAAAGCAAATTATATAATTCCGCAGCGAATTTGGTAATGTCTTCATCATCATAGCTTTCAAGTCTTGAAGACAATACTTCAATAGGACCTAATGCATTTTCCTTATCAATTATCAAATCAATGTTTTCCTCACCGGGAGTGTTGAATTTAGGCCTAATCATCAATGCCAAATCCTCAAGGTCCTCATTAATCATTTCATATGCAGTGCCCGTTGAAGTTACATTATTGACTGTTAAATTAAGGATAGGTTTTTTGTCAAAATTTTTAATTGTCTGTTTTATTTCCTCAATTCCATTGGCCAAATCATCAAATTCAATAGTCCTGTCTATAAATTCACGGGGAATATCAATGGTAATCCTTTCAACGGAAGGTTTTTTACCATCCAAATCTACAATGACAAAACCTTTTCCATTTTTTCTATAATCTCCAAGTTCTGTTGTTTTCCAAACTTCACTGGAACCCGGATAAACCAGTTTACCTTTTCCAAAATCGTCATTGATGTAATTGTGAAGGTGACCCATCGCATAATATGTGAAATTGTCTGGAATATCACCTATTTCCAATTCATACTGGAGGTTAAAATATTTGTCAATGCCCTGATGCAATACAAGAATGGACTTTTCATGGTTGGCTGCCTTTTTGGACAATTCTGAAAGTTTGTTTTTAAGGTTTTTATCCTGTGATGATGAATAGAAAGGCAAACCCGCAATGAATACATCATCAAACATGTAATTAGTATTTATCGGACTAATTACTTTCAAACCAAATTTCTTGAATAACACCTGTGGCGGTATGGAGTTTTTACGAAGTACACTATCGTGATTTCCTGCAATAGCATAAACAGGAATATTAGCATTTTTTAGTTTTATCAAACCTTTTTGAAATGTCAAGAGTGCTATTGGAGCAGGTCTTGAATTGTCAAATAAATCTCCACTATGTATTACAAAATCGACTTTTTCATCGATTATCCTATCAATTATCTTCTCAAACACTTCATAAAAGTCTTTTTCCCGTTCATATAAACCGAACTGGCGATAACCTAAATGAGTGTCTGCTAAATGTGCAAATTTCATTATATTACCTTTTAAAATTTTTGTATATAACCAATTTAAACACTTACAAAGTATTTAATTATGTAGTAATTTAATTTATTAATTATTTAAGGTTTATGTTTTCTCTAAGAGCAATATTGACCTTAACTAGTAATTATATCCCAAATCAAGACTTTCCTGTTCTTGGCGTCTGATTTCATCTTCTTCATCCTTTTCAAAACTTGCCAAGTCCCCGATAATATCCAGGTCTCCTCCAGTACGGCGACCTTTAAACTCATCGATTTTAACTAATGTCGGCACTTTACTCATCAAACCCAGAACAATGGCTTCACCAACATTTAGAGAAGGCAGCTGATTGATTAAGTCCTTTGACAGGGATTCTGAAGCAGACTGAACATGCCTTTGGTCTTCAGGTTCAACTAACCTCAATATTATCATGTTGTTCATCTGAGACAATGCGTCATGGTCTACAGTTTTTGGAGACTGGCTTACAAGACACAATCCCAAACCGAACTTACGGCCTTCTCTTGCAACCCTTTGAATCCAATGCTTGGACTGGGAGTCCCTTTTGTTAGGAGCCAGAATATGTGCTTCCTCTATGATGAAAAAGACTGAGTGATCTAAAGTTTTATTAGAACCACCATGGAAGAAATTTTTTCTTCTTTGAAGGGCGTTTCTTAAGATATGACTTACAAGAACTTCAGATACAGATTCATCAGTCTGGCTTAAATCAAGGACGTTAACATGACCCACCTTAATGCTGGTTAAGATATTTCCCTTGTTATTGTCGAATAAATTGTTGTACTTGTCTTTGGCATCCTCAATCTTATTCATAACGTCAACAATCTGTTTATCTGAACCCTCTTCCTGTGAGCGGACATATAAAATGTCATACATTGCATCTAGAAACTTGTATGTATGTTCAGTTCCTTCATTAATCTGATTTTGAGCCTTGTTGAAAGCGTATCTGAAGTGCCTTTCCTGAATATACGCATTATTCGGAATATTGACCAGTCTTTTGATTTCTGAAAAATTCATGTATGTAGGGTTGATTTTAGGCTGAATTACATTAACGTTACCATTCGGGAAATCAGCATCCCTGTACTCGCCGTGCATATCAAATACGAATATCGGAACATTATATCTGAGAAGCTGATCCATCAAAACCGCAACCGTGTTTGATTTACCTGCGCCGGTCATTGCCAGAATGGCCAGGTGTCTGTTTAATATTGGGTTTCCTTCAACATTGACTTCAATATCCCTTTGATTGACCAATGTACCTAATCTAATCGGATTTTTAACCTTGAATACTTTATCCAAAATTTCCTTATCCGCCAGTTTGATTGGAGTACCCGGAAGAGCAGGGGTTCTTGGAAGCCTTAAATTGTCATTGACATCCCCTAAAAGCTTTACCTTACCTTTGATATAGTAATCCTTTCCGCCGATACGTGCAATGGTTTGAATAGCTTCAACATCGTGCAAATCAATGTTTAGAGCATCATTTCCCCTTACAAGATTTTCAACCATTCCCAAAACCTTTTTACCGTCATATTCTACCGTGACATACTCTCCAACCTGAGGCATTTTATCTGAAATAAACGTCAATTCGGATAGAGATATTTCACCGACACAATAACCAACTACCATTTTATCACTTCTTTAACTGTTCTCTGTTTGTTGTTTCATAAATTCTGCTAATCTTTAAAAGTTCATCAACATGCCTATTGGTAATTACCACATCATTATGAGCCTTATTCAGTAAATAGGGATAGCCTTCAGCGGCATCCCTTTTAATTATTTCAATGATTTCTCTTATTTCATCATCATCTTTATCTTTTATATAATAAGGAATTTCAACCTTTAAAACGTTCTTGTTTTCCTTAAGCCTTACATAAAATATCGTGAACCACAATCCGTTGAAAAAGTCATCGTAAACCGGGAAAGGCACAAGAGTGCTTGATTCAACTTTCTTGTGAATTAACTCTGAAATTCCCTGTTTTTCTGTGAACTGATCCAAGATACCAATGTCGGGAGCATTGCTGTGGAACAAATCATTGCTTGATGAAGACTTGGAAATTGAAATGATTTTTTTATTTTTCTTTAAAACTTCCTTTAAAACCAATAATTTCTCGATTGAAGACAAGTAAAGATTATAAACGTCATCAATTTCGGTGTCCTTAAAGTCATCCTCACCTTCACCGGATACATGAACATAGACTTTCTTTTTTATTTCCGGAAAGGACAAATCAAGACTTGACAAATCATTGATATTGTCTTCAAATAATTTTAAAACTCCAGGAGTCAGTTTCTTTTTGATATCTGAAGGCTGCTTTGCACCTTTCGGATAATGGTTCTGCAAATCTCCCAGAATAGATCCGTCAAATAAATAATAATCGACATCAAATTCATTGATTGCCTTCAAACAGCATTTGAGCTCAAATATTGACATGTAATTGGGAACCAATTCTCTTATGAAAGGAACATGGTCTATTTCAAATATTTCTGACTGTTCGATATTTTTCAGCTGCCCGTCATAAATAAGCGCTTCAGCAGATACGGGACAGTAATTGAACATGAGAAATTTCTTGATATTGAAACTTCCATCACCTGCAGCAATGGAAAACTCCTTATTGCTTTTGGCAAAAGGCCTGTCAAACCATTTGCCCTCCAGGGAAAAATCAGTGTTCTTTTCTGGTTCTGGTTGAAGAAATCTTCTGTTATTCAGTGCTTTAATATAAAGAGATTTTAACATAACAAACTACCTCTCTTTTAGAAGACTAGAATTAGGTATTCAAACTAGCCCTCCTGAAACTTTTAATTTAATTTTTTAACTTGGTTAATGTTAAAATTAAACTTTTCAATGTCATTTATTAATATATTCATATGATTATTTAAATCCTATCAGAGAGCAATTGAAGAGTATTTTTACTCAGCTATTATTTTGATTTAAAAAAAATTAGTGGTAGAGCAGTTGAAAACTACTCCATGGAAGCTTTTCTAATAGCTCCGGTAAGTTCTTGAATTACAGCTTTAACATCACTGGTTTCTTCTACAACAGTACCAGTAACTATAATATCTCCGCCTGCTTTTGCTGCGGTGTAAGCTGCTTTAGCATCACGGATACCTCCACCAACGACAACAACCATATCGTCAGTAGCTCTTTTGGTGTATGCAACCATTTCCGGAGGAATAGGTTTATCTGCACCTGAACCCGCTTCAATATAGAAGAATCTCATTCCCAGGGATTCGGCAGCCATTGCGTAAGCGGCAGGTATTTTAGGTTTGTTTCTAGGTACTAATTTAGCGTCTCCTACCCAACCGACAGTTCCGCCAGGTTCGACAACCATATAACCCATAGGCAATATTTCAATTCCTGATTTTTTTACTGGAAGTGCACCGAGAGCCTGTGCTCCAATTATCCAGTATGGGTTATTGGAGTTGAGATAACTCATAAAAAATATAGCATCAGCATATTTACTTACGCTACTTGTATTTCCAGGGAATATGATTATTGGAACGGCAATGTTTTCAGACAATATTTTACATGTTTCATTAACGCCAACATTATCTACAGTTGAGCCTCCAATCATAATACCGTCAGTTCCACCTTCAATAGCTTCAGTTGCAATGTCTAAAGCTTCTTCAGGAGTCTGTTCATCAGGATCGATTAATGTGAAATGAACTTTCCTTTCTTTTAATATATCTTTGATATATGCTTCTACATTTTTCATGGAAATATTTTTATTTAAAATTATATATTAAATTAATGATTTTAGGAAATTAAAAAAAAGATTGTAGTAAAAATCAACAAAAAAATTAAAAAATAGTAAAAAAGAGAATAAATCTATCCTCTTGGTTCTTTAGCTTTGTATCTTAAACCTTTGTAACCACATTTTCTACAAGTTGTTGCACCAGCAGGGTTACGAGCATTACATTTTAAGCAGATTTTAATATTGAACATTCTGTTTTCTGCTTCTTCAAACCTAGCCATTAATAACTCCTCCTTATAATAATGAAATCAAATTAAATAATCGTTATGAAGAAAATGAGATATTTCAATAATCATAACTATTAATAAATTATATTAATTTAATAGTATTTAAAGTTTTATATATTTTCACTTATTGGGACTGTCAAAATGTTAGCTCTTGATTTCTTTTTTCAATCCATCCATTTTTTTGAAGCATTATCTGATTGAATACTCCTTCCATAGTTCTGAACTTCTTTTTATGTGCTCGTGGCATGGTATTAC
>JAFRFB010000046.1 GCA_017434555.1 Methanobrevibacter sp.
GCTACCGTAGATAAAAAAGGTATTGTCACTGCTGTCGGTGAAGGTACTGCAATCATTACTTTAAGTGTCGGTGACGATGAAATCTATGCTAAAAATTCAACAAACGTTAGTGTTACAGTAAGTAAAATACCTACCGAAATCAGTGCCGATCCTACTTCATTGGATTTACTTATAGGAAATGAAAGCCAGATTGTTGCTACTTTAACTCCTCGTGATGCCGGTAATGTTACTTTCACATCCAATGATGAAGATGTTGTTACTGTTGATGCTAATGGTAATATTATTGCCGTTGGTAAAGGTAATGCGACCATTACTTTAAGCTTTGAAGGAGATGAAAAGTATGCTGCTGCAGAAAATAAAACCATTAGTGTTAACGTAAATTTAAAAGATGCCAACATTAGCATTGACGCACCTGAGATAATTGAAGGTGAAAATGCAACAGTCACTGTAACTTTACCTGAAGATGCAACAGGAAATGTAAGCATTGGTAATGAAAGCATTCCGGTTCAAAATGCTACTGCAAGTGCTGTTTTAACCAACTTGCCTGTTGGAAACACAAGCATCCCTATTACCTACTCCGGTGATGATAAATACAACCCTGCAATGACCACAGTCAACATTACAGTTAACAAGAATACTCTAAATATCACTGCTGAAGACTTAACCAAATACTATAAAGATTCTGAAAAGTTCGCTGTAACAGTAACTGACGCCAGAGGTCAGGCTGTTTCAAATAAAACAGTGGAAATTACAATCAATGGTGTTACATACAACAGAACCACTGATGAAAACGGTACCGCAAAACTGAACATTAACCTAAACAGTGGCGAGTATCCAGTCAGTGTTGCAGTTGATGATATAATAGTCAACTCCACAGTAACTGTCAAATCCACTATAGATGCAGCCGATGTTATAAAGATATTTAGAAATGACACTCAATATTATGCAAAATTCATTGATTCAAACACTAACATACTAGCAAACACCAGTGTTTCCTTTAACATAAATGGAATTATATACAACCGCACAACAGACGGAAACGGAACTGCAAAACTGAACATAAACTTGGATGCGGGAGACTATATCATAACCGCAACCAATACAGTTACAGGCGAAATGAAATCCAACACAATCAAAGTAATCTCCCTAATCGAATCCAATGATTTAACCAAATATTACAGGAACGCTTCACAGTTCGTTGTCAGAATACATTCCGCTGACGGAGGATACATCGGTGCCGGCGAAAATGTCACATTCAACATCAATGGAGTATTCTACACCAGAACAACCAATGCAACAGGCCATGCAAAGTTAAATATTAACTTAGGCCAAGGCAACTACACAATAACAACATATTACAAAGATTGCAGCAAAGGAAACAACATTGAAGTCCTACCAATATTAATCGCCAATGATTTAGAGATGAAATATATGGACGGATCACAGTTCAAAGCCAAACTTGTTGACGACCAGGGCAAAGCCTATGCAGGCCAAAGTGTTCAGTTCAACGTTAACGGAGTCTTCTATAATAGCGTTACCGGCAGTGATGGAGTAGCCAAATTAAACATCAACTTAATGGCCGGAGAGTATATTATAACATCCAGCTACAACGGCTTTAACACCGCAAACAAAATTACAATAAGGGGTTAACTAAAACCCCCCACTTATTTTTTTAACTTCATTGTGAAGACAATTTTCCAATGTTACCATAATTTTACTCTTTTAAAGCAATATTATAATGAAATAAGAATTTTAAAACCTTTAAAATAAAGATAACTTATTTATACTGCTAAATTTAATATATTAAGTGAAAACACCCTCCAGATATTATGTGGAAATTATAATGCAATATCACTATAATGCTTTGAAAAGTAGTTGTGATGTGGCCTATGATATCAACCATAATGAAATTACCGGTTTAGGAGGGGGTGAAAATTCTTGGATTTTAAACTATCAGTACGATTAGTAATTAATGTTTCTTCAATTATTATGTTGAAGGCATTAATAGTATTAATCATATTTGTTGCTAAACATATATGATAATACTGAAATCCATAGTTTTCACCCCCAAGATGTTGATTGTTTGTTATGAAATTGATGATGGAAGTTTGCAGGATAATATGGCCAATATTATCCTATTTTTGATAAGGGGTGTTTTCCTTTCTTGAAATGGATAATAACAAACATTTTCAACATCAAAAAAATAATGTTTATATAGTAGTAGTTCCAATAATTACAATTAAGAATTTTTAATTAAATTCTGTGTGAATTTTCAATTCACTAATAACCGGTGATTTAAAATCAATGCTTTTTGGCTTTTTGTGGAGTTATACTTTGTAATTCCACATTAGAGCATTGATTAAATGTTTTACTTCTTTTATTATGTTTTTCTTAAAAATCTCAAGCAGCATATATATTTTAAATCAAACATATTATGATGATTCAGCTGAAATTACGACTTCACCCACATATATATCTTCAATCCAGAATAGAAAGAAAATTTCAAAAACCGCCAGCAATTAAAGACACTCCAAAGTTTGATATCAGATAGAATATCCCATATGACACCACAACAATCGGAACGGAAAACTTTATGCCTTTTTTGAAATTACCATACATAATGACACTTATAATCATCCCAACCAATAAAGAGTGAATTATCAGATAAAACTGGCCGGCAATAAGTGCTGTAGCCACCAAATCTGTTACCTGACCGAAGCTTTCCATGAATCCCGCATAAACACTTACCATACCCAATGCAAATGGCGTTGCAATAACGGCAGAGATTATCAAAAACATCACAGCCATCATTACAGAGGATTTTCTCTCCTGCTTGATTGCAAGCAAATCCCTCAAGTCATCTGAAATGTTCATTATCACATCGGCCATACTGGATCCGCTCTTACGGCCATCAAGTATTATAATAAAAATGCGCTCAAGTTCCCTTGACTTTAATCTCTTGCTCATTGCAATCCATGCCTCATCAAAATTTCTTCCCATTCTTATTTCCAAGATTGTTCTTCTCATTTCGTCGTATAGTGGGCCCTGACCATATTTGGACATGTCTTCCATGGCATTTTCGAAACTGAGACCAACTTTTAACATGCTTGAAAGCTGTCTTAAGAAATCCGGTGCTGATTTTTCAATTTCCTGTGCATTTCTTTCCTGTTTTACAGAGACATATGTATAAATTGCAGGAAAAATTACCAAAGGTGCAAATAATATTGATGACGGCAAATTTAAGATAAATGACAGGGTTACTAGAATAATTTCAGTAACTAATATAAAAATTACCGTCCAAGCTAAAAATTCAGATGCACCAGTAAAAATCGAACCGGAAAGTAAAAATTCCTCAAATGATAACAAATATTTTTCAGGTACTTTATTTTCTATTATTTCAGATATTAAATTAATACTTTTAAATTTCATAAATTTAATATTGTTTTTATCCTATATAAACCCCTAGTTATGAGTTAAATTAAATTTACCGAGTTTTTAGAATATTTAGTTAAAATAAGAATTTTTAAATCAAATGTTATTATATTTTAAAAAGCCTTTTTGCGTTTTCTGTGGTTAATTCAATGACTTCATCTTCATCCAAATCCAATTCATGCGCGATTTCTCGTATAATATATTTTAAGTTAAGTGGTGTGTTTTTCTCTCCCCTTTTATCTTGAGGAGTTAAATATGGAGAATCTGTTTCTACAAGCATGTGGTTGATATCCATGGTTTTTATAACCTTTTTCGTTTTTTTATTGTTGTTGTAAGTAATCGGTCCACCAATACCTATATAGAAACCCAATTTAATAAATTCACGAGCCATTTCCGCTGAACCCTGATAGCAATGCATGGATCCAACAACGTCATGCTTTTTTAATATATCAAAGGTATCCTGCATTGATTTTCGGGAATGGACTATTACTGGCAAGTCATGCTTTTGGGCCAAATCAAGCATTTTTTCAAAAAGTTCCTTTTGTTTATCCGCATTATCCTTTGTATAGTAATAATCAAGACCAATTTCACCTACAGCAACCACATTATCATTTTCAAGCTGACTATCCAATATAGCAATATCATCATCTGTTATTTCATCAGCAACTGAGTAAAAATATCCCAAGGCAGCATAAGCATTATCATATTTGGCAACAAGTTCCAATACTTCCTTATTGCTTGAAACATCAATGCCGTTTAATATAACACCAATACCATTATTTCCGACTTCAGATATTATTTCTTCTGCGTTTTCCATTTCACTAGAGTAAATATGACAATGTGTATCTATTATCATTAAAATCCCCAAAAAATCTTTTTGCATTAAGTTTTTATTACAGTTACTTCAATTAATATATATAACTGAATTGAATTAAATTTTTTGGTGAGCAGATATGGAAGATAAGTTTTCAAGAACGGAAATGTTAATTGGAAATGAAGGAATGAAAAAATTAAATGATGCCAAAGTTGCCATTTTTGGTATCGGTGGAGTAGGTTCCTTTGTTTGTGAAGGGCTTGCCAGAAGCGGAATAGGTAATTTCATTTTAGTGGACTATGACAAAATAGATAAAAGCAACATCAATAGACAATTGATTGCAACGGTAAACACAATCGGTAAGTATAAGGCCGATTTGATGAAGGAAAGAATTTTAGAAATCAATCCCGATGCAAATGTTGAAATTTATAAGGAATTCTATTTGGCAGATTCAAAAATAGACATCATTACAAAAGACCTATCATATGCCGTTGACTGCGTGGATACTATAATGGCAAAGATTGCAATCATATGTGAATGTGACGCCCTTGATGTACCGGTTATTTCCTCAATGGGAACCGGAAATAAACTAGATCCTACAATGTTTGAAGTGGCAGACATTTATGAGACTTCCGTATGTCCACTTGCAAGAATTATGAAAAAAGACCTGAGAAAAAGAAATATAGAAAAACTAAAAGTTGTTTACTCCAAGGAACATGCGATAAACACTAATGACTGTGCCATTAATCAGAATCGAAAATTTAAGGTAAAAGGTAGCGTTTCCTTTGTGCCATCCGTTGCAGGACTTATAATTGCCGGTGAAGTGATAAAAGACATTGCAGGCAAATGATTTGATTTTTCAATTCACCAAATGTAAAATGTTATATTAAGGTTTAATTTGAACAATATCTTAAATTAACGCCAGATTACCAAGAATTCTTCCCTTATTTTCAATAGCTATTGTATCTTCCAGGCGAACTCCAAACTCACCTTCCAAGTAAATTCCGGGTTCAACTGTAATTACCATACCATTTTCAATTACTGTTTCATCACGAAGAGAAAATCCTGGAGTTTCATGAATATCTAAACCTAAACTATGACCTGTTGAGTGAATAAAGTTATCACCATAACCATATTCTTTTATGATATCCCTTGCAACTTTATCGATTTCACAACACTTTAAACCAGGTTTTATTGCTTTTATTGCCTTATCATGAGATTCTTTAACTATATCAAATATTTCATGTTCTTTTTCAGTGTAAACTATTGTTCTTGTATTATCAGAACAGTATCCATTGTATTTTGCTCCCCAATCAATCAATATTGGAGTTTCCAATTCTTTGGCTTGAGGAACTGCATGGGGAAGGCTTGTTGAAGAACCGCTGACAAGAATCGTATCGAATGACTCTGAGGAGGCACCATTTTCAATCATCAATCTGACCAAATCAAATGCGAGAACATCTTCGCTTTCACTTCTGTTTGAAACATCAAGTTCTTTAAAGGCTTTTTGTGCGATTTCTGTTGCCTTTTCAATATTTTTAATTTCTTCGGGAGATTTTATCATTCTTTCCTTATCAATATAGGTTTTGGATTCTATATTAAAATCATCCCTAAACTTCTCATATGTACTGTAAACCAGGCTTGGTTCAATGGCCATGCTTTTAATGCCTTCTTCTTTCAGTTCACTAAGCATCGTTTCGAATTTATCATATTCCTTAACTTCTATTGAGGAATTCATATTTGCAATTTCCATATCCATTTTTGAAGCATAAATTATTGGTTCTTCTTTAATTACACAAAAGGCAAAACTGGTCGGTTTATAATTTGAAATATATTGAATATTTGTAAATTGTGTGAGCAGATAAGCTTGAATATCATCTTTTTCCATATCTTTTAAAATATTTTTTATATGCATAATTAATATTTTAGAAAAAACTTTTATATATAGAATTAGATATTTAAAAACTATGTTTAAAGTTACAACAAGTGAAATAAGAGATTTGATTATTGCATTTATTTTTATTTCTCTAAGTTTCTCAATTCTTTACTCAGGCCGTAATGTTGCTTTACTTCGAAGCATATTTCCTGTAGTGATGATTGGATTGGGTTTAGGATTTGTACTGCATGAATTAGGCCATAAATTTGCTTCAATGCACTATGGTTACTGGGCAGAATTCAAATTATGGCCTACAGGATTGATATTTGCATTGATTTCATCATTTTTCGGTTTTGTATTTGCAGCACCAGGTGCGGTTTATACATATGCAGGATCTTATTTGGATGATAGGACAAATGGAATAATCTCAATTGCAGGACCTGTTGTTAATATTGTACTTGCATTAGTATTCTTGCTTATCGGTGCAGCAATTTATGTGCCTGCACATTATAACACTACCATGCAATTCATATTCATCGTGTGCAACTTAGGCTTTTCAACCAACAGCTATCTGGCAGTTTTTAATTTAATTCCAATCTGGAATTTGGATGGGTCTAAAGTTATGAGATGGAATATCGGAATATGGATTGTGACAATTGCAATTGCCGGAATCATGACATACTTTTCAATGACAATGGGTGCTGAAAACCTAATTAGAATGATTATAGGATTATAATATGACATCAAAAGAAATCAAATATTTTAAAGGAACCCACAGGATTATCCCACCAAGTGAAACCATTGAAAACAATGAGGACAAATGCAAGACTGCGGGCATTACCCGTATTACTGAAATCACACATTTGGACAGGATTGGACTGCCTGTTTTCTCAGCAATCAGACCAACTTCACAGGATGGTGCAATCAGTATTTATGGTGGTAAAGGAATAAGCGTGGAACATGCGAAGGCATCTGCAATGATGGAAGGTTTTGAAAGATATTCTGCTGAAAAACAGGATGAAAATTTAGTTACTGGAACAGTTTCAGAGATTTCCAGTAAAGGAAATATTATTGATATTGAGTCACTGAACCTCCCCAAAGATTTCAAAAAGGAAAATCTCGATTTGATGAACCTTGAATGGAATCTTTGCCATGATTTAATTACAGATGAAGACTATTATGTCCCATCAAATGCGATTTATCATCCATATGTTTTAGAGGATAATGCTTGCCAGAACCTGTTTAAATCCAACACAAACGGGCTTGCTTCAGGAAATAGCCTGGATGAAGCGATTTTGCATGGAATGTTTGAAGTCATTGAAAGGGATGCATGGAGCATTTTTGAACTGACCCATAAAAATTCATCCCAAATTGACCTGGACAGCATTGACAGTGAAGTTGTAAATGATGCACTTTCAAAATTCAGTGAAAATGAAATCAATATTAAATTAATGGATTTGACAGCAGACGTTAATGTTCCGACAATAGCTGCATCTTCTGATGATACACTATTAAAAGATGCGGGGCTTTTAACCTTAGGTATTGGAACACATTTGGATCCTGAAGTTGCAATTTTAAGGGCGTTGACTGAAGTAGCCCAAAGCAGAGCAACGCAGATTCATGGTGCTCGTGAAGATACCGTTAGGGCTGATTTTGCAAGAACTGCAGGTTATGAACGTATGAAACGTATCAACAAGCATTATTTTGAAGATGAAGATAAAAAAATCAATCTTAGTGATATTGAAAACCGAAGTACTGATTCAATTACAAAAGATATAGACATTGTTTTAGAGGAACTTAAGGCAAATGATATAGAACATGTCCTTTATTATGATTTAACACGTCCGGAGCTTGACGTTAATGTCGTGAGAGTTGTCATTCCTACAATGGAACTCTATTCAATTGATCCAAGCCGTGCAGGATATAGATTTTTAAGAGTATGATGTTATGGTTAAGATTATAATTTATACTGGATTGTCACTTCCTTTTGATGAGGCAAAAGAAATTTTGGATTCACACGCAGACGTTGAAGTAATCTACAAACGGCCAATAAAAAGAGGAGACTTAGGACATGATATAAAAGAAAATCCAGACATTATCGGAATAATTGATGGAGTATTTCACCAGAATTCCTCCGTAGGCCATAAGGAAATTTTAAATGTATTGAATAAAGGAATTACCGTTGTCGGCTCATCAAGTATGGGTGCTTTAAGAGCATCTGAAATGGACAGTCTTGGAATGATTGGTATAGGTTATGTTTATGAGCAATATGCAACCGGAAAAGTCGCATCCGATGACGATGTTGCTGTAATGCTTGACAGCGATACCTTAGAAAGCTTATCCGAACCGTTAATTAACATGGATTATGTCTTTACAAATGCAGTAAGTGAAAATATCATTAGTAAAACCCAAAAAGACGAATTAATAAGAATAGCCAAATCCACATTTTATCCAAAAAGAAATTATTCACAAACTCTAAACGAATCCGATTTGGATGAAGAGACTAAAAATAAACTAATTAACTTCATCAGAACTTCTGTTGACATTAAAAAAGAAGATGCTAAGGAATTGATTAGATATATTAGAGATATGGTAGAATGACTTTAGAAGATAAAATTGAAATTGTAAAAGGCTGTTTAAAAGACAAAAAAGTAGCCATCGGATTTTCCGGAGGTGCTGACAGTACATTAATTGCTTATCTTGCATCAAAAGTAAGCAGTGACGTTTTAGCAATAACCATAGATAATCACTTATTTCCGACTAATTTTTTAAATCACACGCAAAAGATGGCTAAAAGATTCAATATAAAGCATCACATCATTGACATTAATTTTTATAAAGACAGTGAGTTTTTAAAGAATTCTCCAAGCAGATGTCATTCCTGCAGAAATCTAATGTATGAAAAAATCAAAGCCCATTCTTTGGAAAACGACTTTGATTATGTATGTGACGGAAACAATATCAGTGATTTGGTTATTGACAGACCAGGAATATTAATTACATATAAGATGAAATTTGAAACACCACTGATTGAAGCAAGATTGACCTCAAAAGAAATTCACGAATATCTAAACAAAAACAATATCCCTTATTCAAGATCAACAACATGTCTTGCAACAAGAATTGAGACCAACACAAAAATCACCAATGACAAAATTGAAAAAATCAAAAAAAGTGAAGAAGTTCTTTCAGATATAAGTGGAAGTGAACTTGTCAAGGTTAGGGATTTTAATGAACTTAGTATATGTGAGTTAGATTCATTTTCAAAAATTATGAATGACAAATCATTTAATGAAATTAATGATCAATTAAAATCACTAGGTTATAAAAAAGTCTGTTTAAATTTATCACCACTTGATGATGATGAAGACATTAACCTGGACTATAAAAATAATGCTTTTCAATACCAACTGCCGTTTACGATAAACATTGAAAATACAAAAAATCAGCTTGAAAAAAGTATACTTTTCAAAAACAGTGAAAAAATTCAACTTGAAAAAATAGTCATTAATAAAAATGGATTAATTGAAGGATACAATTTCAAAGATTATACCGAAGCAATATCTGAGTTCATGAATATTTTGACCAAAATAAGAAGAAACATATAATTACTTATTTTTCATTTCCATATATTTTTTTAAAACAATATCTGGAGTTTCCATAACTCTATCATAACTTCCACTAAATGGAGTCTTTTCTTCTGATTCATCTTGGGAATTTCTAAGGCCTTTTAATGATAAGGTTTTACCATCAATCTTAAACCCAATATCATCTGCTTCAACTTCAATTAAATAGATTTCGATTTGTGATGCCTTTTCTAAAGTGTCATCAGTTTTAACATCATACTTTAGTTTTAAAGTTTTATGTGGGGTCAGTTCATTAATAGTTCTTTTAATGACAGATTCGAAAAGCTCCAGGAACTTGACAACTGGAGGCATATCATTTGCCCACCAATATGCAAGAACAGAGTTCAAAACGATATGGTGTTCAACATACTCGTCTCTCCATCGAGCCCTGACACCAACTGAACTGTCATCAACGATTTTAATAACCAATACTGGACTAACCGCCATCGTATCACAATTATTCAACTAAAGCTTTAATTAAGTCACTAGCCCTAACAATACCGACTAAGTCGCCTTCAACACCGATAACTGGAATTTGCTCGATATTTAATGTTTTCATTTTTTTAGCACAGTCAGAAACTTTGGTTTTTGAATTTGCCACTTCAACATTACCGATAGCAACATCACTTACAACCTTATCGGTGAATTTCAAATGATTCTTTTCGATGTATAAAACAGAAGTGCTGTCCCAGGACCATTTGTCTCCTTCAGTACCTACAGTGGAACTGTGTTCACTTCTCTCAGAGATGATTTCACTTTCTGCAATGAAATCAGTTTCTGTTAAAATACCAGACAACTGTGCATCATCATTCAATGCCAAAATGGATTTGAGACCAAATTGTTTCATTGATTCGAAAGCAACGTTTAAAGGAGTTTTTTCCCAGGTGGTTGGAACAGTAGTAATCATATAATTTTCAACAGCATCCTCAATTTCAAGTTTGGTTAAAGCTTGTGATACCAAATCAAAGGATGTGATGATACCAACTAATTCCCCATCATCATTAACAACAGGAACTCTTCTTACATCATTTTCAATCATCCTACTTGCAACGTCTTTTACATCTTCATCAGGACTTGCAATAATAAGATTTCTACTCATTAACATAGCGATTTGTTCTTCATCAGGATTGTTAATTAAATCAGAACGGGTTACAACACCGACCAATTTATTATTGTCTTCTTTAACAACAGGAAGAACCGCTTTATTTTCTTTTCTCATTAAGTCTAAAACTTTTTCTCTGCTTCCTGGAACAGAAACACTAACAACTTTTTTAGACATCACTCTTTTTACTAACATTAAAAACACCTCATGCAATTCTACATGAAAAAATTATAATAAAATTAATGTACAACTAAAACAGGACATTTAGCGGCATTAACGACCTTGTCACTAACACTACCTAAAATAAATCTATCGAAACCAGATTTACCAGAACTACCGATAACGATTAAATCAATATCTTCCTCTTCGGCCACTTCCAGTATTGTTTTTGCCGGAGAGCCTTCTTTAATAACAGATGATATTTTTACACCCTCATCATTCATATCTTCAAATTCTTGAAGGTCTTTTTTACAACGATCTTCCAATATTTGATTTATTTGTTCTATTTCTTCGCTAACGGAAATCCCATTAATAAAATGATTTTCAGATACACTTAAAGCAATAATCTCAGCACCACTAACCTTAGCTAAGAATAAAGCATGTAATTGAGCATCTTTTGCAAAATCAGACCCATCTGTTGGGACTAAAATCTTCTTGTACATATTTCCATCTCCAATAATATATGACATTTTATGTCCAATATACTATTACTTTATAATTTTATTAATAGTATATAATATATTTTTTGTTTGTGAACGGTTAATTATAGACAAATAAGGATTTTTGGAAAAATGTTTTATGACATTGAACTCGGCAACCTGACCTATCTCTATATAAGACTTATCAAAATCAAAAAGACATGCATTTGTAGTTGCCATTTTTAAAAGCTCACAAGGATTTAAATAACTATTATAATTAACTGACATTATTTTAAGAGCAAATTCCAATTCCCTAAACATGTCGGGACTATTAAGCATCAGATTATCTGTTCCCAAAATAGGTTTTATTCCCAAATCAAGCATTTCATTTAATGGTGCAATACCTACATTTAACGTGGCATTAGCTCTTGGACACACAACGACATTTGCATTAGAATTTTTAATTAGCTCCAAATCATTATTTTTCGCATTGGTACAGTGAACCAGCTGATTGAAATTGGATTGAACACCCCTTTCAATTTCAGTTTTACCAAACCTTTCAAGAGATTCAATCTGTGTGGATTCAGACTCAGCAACATGAATGGAAGAAATTTTACCTGCTTTATTGCATTCTTCCACAATCAGATTTGCCACTTCATCTGTAATTTCACCAAAACCGCTTGGAGCAATCCCATCAGCTATTTTAAGGAGTTTTCTGATTTGTGACTTTACCTTTGCCAAATCAGGATCATCGCCGTAAAAACTGTCATCACGCCCCAAAATAATTGGTTTAATGGGAATATCTTTTGAAGCTTCCTTTAGAAGTTTTACACCTTTAATTCCACCTTCACGGTAATCAATAAAGTGAGTAATTCCTGATTCAAGCATGTCCAGCATGGAGGATTTCATTGATTCAATGATGTCACTGTCTTTTGCTGATGCCAAAGCCCTATGTTTAACTCCGTTTGGAGGTTTAACCATTTCACCTAAAGAGAGCCCATATCCTTCATCCTTAATAATAGAATCACCAATATGAGTATGGCCATTAAAAAAACTAGGGACAATAATAGCACCATCAACATCTATCAGTTTGCCTTCCTTAGTATCTTTAGAAATGTCTGTGATAATTCCATCATCAACAGTGACATTAGCTTTAACAGGCTCTAAATTCAATCCTCTTAAAATAATTCCATCAGTAAAAGTAAACATTAAAGAAAAGTTTTTAATTGAAAATATTTAAATTTTATGGGAATTTTATGTAATAATTTCATGAAATTAAATTTATTAAACACCACTTACAAAATAATATTTACATCAAATTAATGAGGATGATTGAAATTAACTCCCAGGAAATCAGATATTTTTACAGAAATATTGTTAAAAGCGGTAATGTATACCGTATCAAATATAACAATAAGGATTATGGAGAGTTTAGTAAATTATCCGATGCATTATATGAAAGAGATGCCTTATTTTACTGTAATTTTGACTATGATTTGCTTGTAGAATGTGATTTGGAGAATAAATACGAAGGCATGACGCTGCCACCATTTCCAGAAAAAAGATCAAAAGGAAGAATAAAAGGAATTAAAGTTAACAAGAAAGAAAGGGAAGGTGAAATTCTTTTTGACCATAAAAAAAGAGGATTCTATATCCAAAAGGGAGAAAAGTTCTTTGGATACTATGCATCAATGACCGAAGCATATTACTATAAAAAAATCCTTATGGAAAACAACTGGGATGAAAATGCTCTAAAACAAAAGGTCACAATGAGAATTGAAATGAATAAGAAAATTGACCTGACCAAGGAATATGAAGTTAAACTTAATTATTGTCCTAACTGCAGAAGCAAATTAAAAATTAATCAGGAAGAATGCCCTTCATGCGGTATTAACATTAAAGAGTATTTATATTCAAATTAAAAAAAAGATATTAATGAAGAATAATTATTCTTCACCAACATAATCATTTAATGATTTGACATTGATTTTATTGTTTTGAACTGCTTCAATAGCATTCAATGCTGCTCTTGCACCAGCTAATGTGGTAACGTAAGGAATACCAAGTTCAATAGCTAAACGTCTAATGATATAACCGTCCTGAGCAGACTGCTGACCTTCTGAAGTGTTAATAATCAAATCTATTTCTTTTGCTAAAATGGAATCACGGATATTTGGAGAACCCTGAGATACCTTTTTAACTTTTTCAACACTGTCAAGGCCTGTTGCATCAGCAGTACCTGGAGTTGCAACAAGTTCAAATCCTAAATTATTAGCTTTATCTGCAATAGGTCTGATCTTTTTCTTGTCGTCTTCTTTTACACTGATGAATATTTTACCTTCTTTTGGTAAGTCCATTCCTGCTGAAAGCTGAGATTTATAGAATGCCATACCGAAGGTTTCATCAATACCGATACTTTCACCGGTAGATTTCATTTCAGGACCTAAAACAGTATCAGATTCCGGTAATTTCAAGAATGGGAATACTGATTCTTTAACTGCAACATGATCGATTTTGATTTCTTTAGTTAAACCGAAGTCTTTGAGTTTTGCACCGTTCATAATCCAAGTAGCTACTTTAGCCAATGGCACTCCAATAGCTTTACTTACAAATGGAACAGTTCTACTTGCACGAGGATTTGCTTCAATGATATAAACCATTTCCTCATCGAGTTTAACGGCATATTGAATATTCATTAAACCTTTAACATCCAATTCCAATGCCAATTTAGTTGAATTTTCACGTATGGTATCTAAAATATGTGCAGGTATTGTCTGTGGTGGAATTACACATGCGGAGTCTCCTGAGTGAACTCCGGCTTCTTCAATGTGTTCCATGATTCCTGCAATGAATACGTCTTCACCGTCACATAAAATATCAACATCCAATTCGATTGCATCTTCCAGGAATTTATCAACGAGAATTGGGTGTTCAGGTGATACCTTTACAGCCTCTTTCATATATTCCTCAAGCTCGTTGTTATCGTAAACAATTTCCATTGCTCTTCCACCAATAACGTATGAAGGACGTACCAATACTGGGAAAGTGATTTTTTCTGCGATTTCACGAGCTTCCTCAAATGAGTTTGCAGTTCCATAAGGTGCCTGATGAATGTGTAATTTTTCTAAGAGTTCAGCAAACAATTCTCTGTCTTCAACACGGTCAATGCTTTCATATGGAGTTCCCAATATTTTTACACCAGCATTAGCTAGAGGAACTGCCAAGTTGATTGATGTTTGACCACCGAACTGGACAATAACACCATCAGGTTTTTCCTGATCAATTACCCCCATCACGTCTTCAAATGTAATAGGTTCAAAGAACAGTTTGTCTGAAATGTCATAATCGGTACTTACTGTTTCAGGGTTGTTGTTGATTAAAATTGTTTCTATTCCATCTTCTTTTAAAGCGAGAGATGAATGTACACAACAGTAATCGAATTCAATACCCTGACCTATTCTGATTGGACCTGCACCTAAAATAACAACCTTTTTCTTAGTTGTTGAGGTCAGTTCATTACCAGTATCATAGCTGCTGTAGTAATATGGAGTTTTAGCTTCAAATTCTGCAGCACAGGTATCTACCATTTTATAGGACTGTTTAATATTATATCTTTTAAGCAAGTTTCTGATATATTCTTCAGTTTGGCCGGATAATTCAGCCAATCTTTTATTGGAACATCCGATTTGCTTTGCTTTTCTTAAGTATTCTTCATCATCCAACTTATCTGCAGTAACGTCATTTTCAAAGTTGACGATATTTCTGATTTTGTATAGGAAGAATTTATCGATATTGGTTAATTCATGAATCTTATCCAGATCCATTCCATCCTTAATAGCTGAATAGATTTGGAAATAAATTAAATCAGTAGGATTTGCTAAATCTTTTTCAGTGTATTCAACATATTCAAAACCGTCGAAGCCCATATCAAGTGATCTGAGTGATTTTTGGAATGCTTCTTCAAAGGTTCTTCCAATAGCCATTACTTCACCGGTAGCTTTCATCTGTACTCCAACTTCACGACTAATTCCTTTAAACTTATCGAATGGCCATCTTGGGATTTTTATTACAACATAATCAATAGCAGGTTCAAAAGAAGCAGGGGTTTCTTTGGTAATGTCATTTCTGATTTCATCCAAAGTCATTCCTAAAGCTACTTTTGAAGAGATTTTAGCAATAGGATAACCTGTAGCTTTTGATGCGAGAGCACTACTTCTTGATACACGTGGATTTACTTCAATGACCTTGTATTCGTCAGTATAAGGGTTTAATGCAAACTGAATGTTACATCCTCCACGGATACCTAATGCTCTGATGATTTTAATTGATGCGTCACGCATTTTTTGGATTGTTTCATCACATAAGTTTTGAATTGGAGCGACTACGACACTGTCTCCTGTGTGAATTCCCATAGGGTCGATGTTTTCCATGGTACATACAATGATACAGGTATCTTCCTTATCCCTCATTACTTCAAATTCTATTTCTTTCCATCCGAGAACTGATTCATCAATAAGAACCTGGTTGATGAAACTCATGTCCAATCCGTGAGTTGCAATTTCTATTAATTCCTCTTCATTGTGAGCAATTCCTCCACCAGTTCCACCTAATGTGAATGCCGGCCTTACAATGACAGGATAGCCTATTTCTTCTACTGCCTTAAGTGCATCATCAACACTTTCAACAGCCTGACATTTTGGAATTTCCTCACCTATTTCTTCCATAAGATTTGCAAATAAGTCACGGTCTTCCACATCTTTAATAGTTTGAACATCGGAACCCAATACTTTAATTCCTTCCAATAATCCTAAATCTCCAAGACCTGTTGCGATATTTAATCCGGTTTGTCCACCCATGGTTGGTAAAATAGCATCCACTTCTTCTTCTTTTATAATTTTAGCAACAATTTCTGGAGTTAATGGTTCTGTATAAACAGTATCTGCCATGTCTATATCGGTTTGGATAGTAGCAGGATTACTGTTAACGAGTACTGTTTCAATTCCCTCTTCTCTTAGTGATTTACATGCTTGTGATCCTGAATAATCGAACTCTGCAGCTTGCCCGATTTGAATAGGTCCAGAACCAATAATTAAAACTTTTTTAATATCTTTATCTACTGGCATATGTAATCCTCATTAAATTTTTTAATAATCTTCCATCATTTGGTTAAATTCATCAAAAATATGTCTTGTATCATTTGGACCAGGGCCTGCTTCAGGATGGTACTGTATACAATGCAGAGGCAATTCCTTGTGGGAAATACCTTCAGGAGTTCCATCATTTAAATTGATTTGTGTTAAAAGCAAATCAGTTTCCTTTAATGATTCCTTATCAATTGTAAATCCATGATTCTGTGATGTGATGAATACTTTTCCAGTGTTTAAATCTTTAACTGGCTGATTTTCTCCCCTGTGTCCAAATTTCATTTTATAAGATCGGGCTCCAAAGGACTTTGCAATCAATTGCTGACCCATACAAATTCCAAATATAGGCAATCTGTTTGATAATTTTTTCATGGTTGCAATTGTTTCAGATACCCTGTCAGGATTTCCAGGGCCTGAAGTTATCATTAAACCGCTTGGAGAATAATCCAAAATAGTTTTGTAATCAGTATCATATGGGAATAAGACCACACCAATATTTCTTTCTAAAAATGAGTTAATAATATTCTTTTTAACACCACAATCTATTAATGCAACTTTTTTATCCATATTCTCTCCAAATTCTTTAATTTCTTTGGTTGAAACTAAAGGAACAACATCTTTATCTTCAATGCTTGGTTGTGATTTAGCCATTTCGATTAATTTGTCATCAGCTATATCTTCAGTAGTAATAGCCGCTTTTAGAGAACCTCTTTCACGAATTTTTAAGGTCAAATCCCTTGTATCCACTCCGCTGATACCGGGAGTCTTAAACTCTTTTAAAAATTCATCCAAAGTTTTTTGAGGTCCAAAATTAGATAATTCACGACAAACCTCACGGCAAACAAATCCTTCAACCTGAATATTGTCAGACTGATACCACTCTTCACTTACCCCATGATTTCCCTCTAAAGGATAAGTGGACATTAATATTTCTCCTTTAAAAGACGGGTCAGTCAAAGATTCGGTGTAACCACCCATACCTGTTGAAAAAACAAGTTCTCCTAATTTGGTAGTTTCATAACCAAATCCCTCTCCTTTAATAACAGTTCCATCTTCCAAAGCTAATTTAGCTATTTTTACCATTAAATCACCATTGTAAAAAAATATAAAATTATATCTATCTGTATTATATATCTTTTACAATATTATTAAAAGTTTGTTTTTTAAGAATTTCTAAAAAAAATTGCTTTGAAAAAAATAGTCTACAGATATTCAAGAACCTTACTTCCATCATCTGTAAGTTTATATAAGCGACCTTTTCTAACATTAGGTGTAGCACATACAACCAAATCATGCTTTCTTAAATCAGCCAGAAGATTTGAAATATGGTTAGTGCGAACATCTATTGCATCACCAATTTCTTTTGGAGTTTTCAAGTCATATTCAATGAATTTTAAAATGTTAACTCTATGATTTGATGCCTTAACATAGGCGACCAACTCCAAAAATTCCTCTTCATTTTTCATGGTTAAATATTTATAAAAAGTAAATAGTATTCATATATATCATTTAACACACAAATGACATATTACTAACAAACGATTAAACCAGGTGTAAAAAATGGATAACGATTTGATTGACGTGTTGAACGAATTTAGAAACTTAAAAATAAATTATGACATTGAAAGATTCAAACTTCTCTCACTGCAACTGGAAAATATCCTGAAAGATTACCAATCATTAATGGAAACACGAAAAGAAATTCAAGAAAAGTACTTTGAAATAATGGAAAATCTTAATAAAAACGGACTTAAAACAGAAATTGATTATTCAAGATGGGATAAACTTAGATTGAATGAAAACAGCGAATGGAAATTTGAATTAGATGAATTAACTAGTTTAAAATATGAAATTGACGGCGGTTTGGAATTATTGGAAAACGGTGAGATAGAAAAAATGATAATTGAAGAAGAAGAGGCGTTAACCGGAACAAAACTTAGAAGATAATTAATCATTTAATTTTTAAACTAAAATCCAAGCTTCTTGAAGAATGTGTTAACCCGCCGATTGAAATGATATCCACACCCAAATCAACATAATCTAAAATATTTTCCTTATTTATTCCACCTGAAATTTCGATTAGTGAATTTTGGCGAATATTTCTCTTTTCCAACTCTTTTATAACCTCACTTACCTTAAATGAATCCATATTATCCAGCATGACAATATCTGCCTTATTTTCAACACAGGATATTGCATCTTCAAGGCTTTCGACTTCAATTTCTATCTTTTTAGAAAAACTCACGTTTTTTTGTGCCTTTAAAAGAGCATCCAAAGGAGATCCCACTACTGCAATATGATTGTCTTTAATTAAAACCATATCATCCAGACTGAATCTGTGAGTATCAGCCCCACCTATTTTCAATGCCATTTTATCAAATTTGCCTATTGCAGGCTGAGTTTTACGGGTACCTGCAATGATGACTTTTCCATCAACCAATTTTACATATTCATTAGCTGCACTGGCCACTCCACTCATGCGCATCAATAAATTGAGAGCAGTTCTTTCAACCAATAAAATGTCCCTTGCATTTCCATAAAGGGACATGAGCAAATCTCCTTTTTTTATTTTATTGCCATCACTTAAATGAAATAAAACTTTTACTCTTTTTGATTCGAATAATTCTTTAGCTATGTTAATGCCTGCCAAAATACCTTCGTCTTTTGAAACAATATATGCATGTACTTCTTCATTTTCACCAATAACACTATTTGATGTTACATCACCAAATCCTTCATCCTCATCAAGCATATATTCAAGTATTTTATTCACAAAATCACCTAAAAGTTATATAATTATTAAAGATATATATTTATTCCATAATATAAAATAAGTGATTGAATTATGGAAATTACATTTTTAGGAACCTCATCTGCAGTCCATTCATATACCAGAAGCCATGCATCAATTGCCCTTAAGGCTTTCGGAGAAACTTTATTATTCGATTGTGGTGAAGGAACGCAAAGACAGTTAATTTATGCAAAAATAAGTCCTATGAAAATCTCAAAGATTTTTATTACTCATTATCACGGCGATCACATATTAGGTATTCCTGGATTATTGCAATCAATGAATTTCAGAGGCAGAGAGAATAAATTATATATCTATGGACCAAAAGGTCTGGATAATTTGTGTCAGGCAATATCCAATCTAGGTTTTCCTAACTTTAATTTTCCCATAGAATGGGTTGAAATTGATAGTGGAACAATCATTGAAAATGATGAATACATTATTAAAGCTCAAAGGGTTAAGCACAATACTCCAACATTAGCTTATTCAGTTGAAGAGCTAAAAAAACCAAGGTTTTTACGCCAGAAAGCTATTGATTTGGGAGTTCCTGTTGGGCCTGATTTTGGAAAACTCCACAATGGAATACCAGTTGAAGTGGACGGCAGAATAATTCAACCAGAACAGGTATTGGGTCCTCCACGAAAAGGCCACAAAATAACATATTCTGGAGATACAAGACCCTGCGAGGAACTTATAGAATTTGCAAAAGATTCTACACTTTTAATTCATGAATCAACATATAAAGTTGAAGATAAGGACAAGGCAGACGAACACGCCCATTCAACTTCCGTTGATGCTGCAAAAACAGCCCTTTATTCAAACTCAAAAGAACTGATATTGACTCATATAAGTGCAAGATACACTGATGTCAGTGATTTACTTGCTGAAGCTAAAGAAATTTTTGAAAATACAAAAATTGCGGAAGATTTGATGAAAGTGGAGCTATAATATGAATATTCCAACAAACCTAGTTCAAACATTATTATGGATAATTGTGATTATTGTCCTGACAACAATCACATCCAAAATAATAACTCAGATATTAAATAAATTCAACCGGTTTAAAGATGATATGACTGGAATATATTTAATAAGGGATATTATTGTATATATTATCTATTTTATAGCATTAATGGACATATTAAGACTATTTGGAATTAATTTATATGGTACATTATTAAGTTTAGGTATTGTAGGTATTGCTGTGAGCCTTGCAGCAAAAGACATAATATCCAACTTATTCTCAGGAATAATCCTAATAATCGGCAAAAGTATTAAAGTAGGAGATACAATTGAGATAAATAAAAGTAAGGGAGTTGTTGAAAAGATCCACTTACGAACAACGACCATTGTAGATGATGAAGGCATTGTCAGCAACATTCCAAACTCAACTCTTACAAATAACTTATTTAAACTATATAAAGCTCCGGAAAAATACCGTATCAATATAATGGCGGGTCTTCCTTTAAATGTTGACCTTGATGAATTCAATTCATATATTCTTGAAAAAATCAATAAACTGGACGGAGTTCTAGACGAACCAAAACCTAGAATATATGCAAAAGATATAACATTTGAACAGACAAATATTAAAATATCCTTTTGGATAAAAGATTATAATAATAAAGATGATTACAAATTAATTATTACAAATGATGTGAGAAAATTTACTAAATAGGTGAAAATTATGAGCAGCACATTACATGAAGAAATAAAGCAGTTGAAAGAAGAAAAAAATGCAATAATCCTTGCACACAACTATCAACCAAAAGAAATTCAGGATATTGCTGATTTTTTAGGTGATTCTTTAGAATTATGTATAAAAGCATCCGAAATTGACGATAAGGATTTAGTTGTATTTTGTGGTGTGGATTTCATGGCAGAAACCGCATACATTTTAAATCCGGATAAAAAAATTGTTATACCAGATTTAGGTGCAGAATGTCCTATGGCTCATATGTTACCTGAAGAAGAATTATTGAAAGCTAAAGAAGAACATCCTGATGCAGGAGTTATTCTATATGTCAACAGTATTGCTGAAGCAAAACAACACGCAGATACCCTATGTACATCAGCAAATGCAGTTAAAGTAACTGAAAGCTTACCTCATGATAAAATCTTATTTGGGCCTGACAAGAACCTAGGAACTCACGTTAGCAAAAAAGTGGATAAGGAAATTATCCCAACACCTAAAGACGGGCACTGTTATGTTCACAGATTGTTCCATGTTGAGGATGTTGAGCTTAAAAGAAAGGAACACCCTAATGCAATCATAATTTGCCACCCAGAATGTAATATAAAAGTCCAGGAAGCCTGTGATGAGGTATTGTCCACAGGTGGAATGTTAAAGTTTATCGCCGAAAGTGATGCTGAAGAATTTGTAATCGGTACTGAAATCGACATGATTACAAGAATCAATTCAGAAATTCCTGGAAAAAAATTATATCCTTTGCTTGAAGGTGCAATTTGTGAAACAATGAAACTTCATACATTAGAAAAAGTAAGGGATGCACTTAAAACAGAATCCCCCGAAGTGGTTGTACCTGATGAAGTTGCAAGCAAATCCCTAAAAGCAGTCAAACACATGCTTGACGCATCAAAATAGCTAGATTAATTCTAGCTTTAAACTTTTTTATAAGGAATCCAGAAATTCCTTAATATCATCTTCTATTTTATAAATATATTCTAATTGATTAGGTTCATCACTAGTATCCAAAAATATCAATTGTGAACCCTCAACCAACTTATATAACGGTATTGAATCATATTCTGGAATATAATAATTATTATTATCAATGCCTATTATCAATAATTTACATTTAATCCTGTCCAAGTAATTTTCCAAATTAAATGTCAATAAAAAATCATTACGTAACTTAATATCATAGATATCATAAAACAAACCTACATCCGAGAAGTTTTCCATAGCAAAATCAATTTCATCAGCAGACATTCTATTGAAGAATTTTCTTGAAAAGCTAATTAAATAATGAAGTTGTGAAATTGAAATCAGAACTTTAGAAAGGGATTCATCATAAATATCAGAATAATACTCTGGAGATGATTCAATAATATTATTGGATAATCTTGCAAAAATATGTTTATATCCTGAACTTTTATAAGCACTTCCAAAATGAATTACAAATTCCATATCATCAGGATAAAAAATAGACCAGCCTAACGCCTCATAGCCACCGAAAGAATGGCCAATAATTCCTTTTATTTTTTTAATTTCCGGAAACTTTTCTGTTATCAGCTGTTTTCTAAAATTAACCAAATCTTCAATTACATAATTAGGAAAATTATATTTTAAACCTGATGTTGAAGGAGAGCAGGACTCTGGAAATCCAAGAGAAGTAATTGATATGAAAAAATAATCATCATAATTAAAAAGCTTGTCCCGACCAATCAATTGATGAAAATCGGAAATGGATGAATAATTGCCTTCAAAACTGTGGCAAAATATGATTGCATTTACAATATTGCCTTCATCATCATATTTAGGCGTTCCAATAATACCATACTCGACAGGAACATCACTAAAAACGTATCCTGAAGATAATTCGAATTCATCAAAAATATGAATATCATTTCTTAAAAAATATTTTTCATTTTCCATAATAAATACCGAATAAACTATTTATAATATTGATTTTTTAAAAAAAATATATAAATATTTTAGGGGTCTGAATTTTTTAGTTCTCAGATAATTGTTGTATGGCTGTTTTTGAGTAAAATCCTTGTGATATGATTAAGGCTCCTAAAAATACATTTAAATATACTGTTTTTGCCACTGATTTTGGTGTATATTTGTGTA
>JAFRFB010000047.1 GCA_017434555.1 Methanobrevibacter sp.
AGCATAATCAACACCACCAACACTAACAACCAAATTAGCATCACGATCATCAGAACCAGCAATATTAATCACAGCATCCTTACCCTCAACAACAGTAACATTAGTAACCTCAATTACAGGAGTTAACTTGTTAACAGTAAATGTAGCATTACTGGATGAAGCAGTGTAGTTTTCATTACCTGTTAAAACAGCACGAACAATGTATTCACCAGCTTCAAGACCGTTTTCAATAGTCACTTTATTGTTATCAACAGGATATTCCTTACCGTTAACTGTAACAGTTAAATCAGTTGAATTTTCAGTAGTTAATGTGATAACAATCTTATCACCGACATTGTAAATTGATTTGACATCAATTGAAACACTGGTTGCAGCAGGTTTAACTTTAAATGTAGTTGAATTAACAGCAGCAGTGTAGTTTTCATTAGCAGCCAAGTTAGCAACAATAGTGTAGTCACCAACAGCAATATTTTCAATAGTAACCTGATTATTTTTTACAGGATAAACTTTACCATTAATTGTAACATTAACAACACCATCATAACTAGGATCTAAATCAATAGTAATAGTATCATTATATACATATTCGGATTCAACAGCAATTGTAATGGCTGAATTAGCTTTATTTATATAGAATTTAGCACTAGCAGCTACATCATTGTTATAACCATCATTAGAGAAGAAATCAACAACAGCAACTTTACTGCCAGCAGATAATCCAGTTAAATTAACACTAGCGATACCATTTAAAACAGTTCCCTTAAAGACTTTACCATCAACAGTAACATTAACAGTACCGTTAGCATTATTGCCAATCTTAATGTTAGCAGTTGCATTATCAGGATAAGTCACATCATCAATAGTTACATCAATAGTAGGAGTAACTCCTAAAACAGTGAAGTCCTTATTTAATTTTGTTTCATTATAATTACTGTCACCATAGAAGACAATAGTAGCAGATTTAGTACCTGCAGGTAATTTAGCAGCCTTAATCAATGTTTTAACAGTACCATTGTACAATACATCATTACCGACTTTAATTGAAACATTTCCTTTAAAGTCATCAGGAACATCAATGACAAATGTAGTATTTTGAGTAACAGTAACATCTAAAGCAAATGCTTCAGCTACTAACTCAGCAGGAGTAACCTCAAATGAAACAGTATCATTACTGCTTGAAGCATATCTGTTATCACCAGCATAAGTTACATTCACACCATACTTATCAGCATTTAATCCGGATACGTTTAATTTACCTTTACCGTTTACAACAGCAACATCATAATCTTTACCGTTAACTTTAACTTTAACAGTAGCGTTAATGGAAGGATTCATGGTAACTGTAATAACAGCATCATTACCATAAGTTACAGAAGTGTTTACAACTACACCAATACCAGTAGTAATTCTATTAACAGTAAATTGTTTTGAAGCAGATGCATTAGTGTTATACTTGTCATTACCAGCAAATGTAGCAACAACAGTTAAAGTAGCATTATTAACCGGAGTGTACTCATAAGTTGCTTTATCTTTATTTGTAATATGTACTGTGTAGTTTGCACCGTTAATATTGAAGATTACATCGCCAGTAACTTTTTCACTTAAAGTAGCGGTGAATGTTACAGGACTGTCAACATAAATATCCTCAGTAACATCATCTTCAACAACAATAGTTAAATCATTTTTAACAACATTGAATACTTTAACATTGCTTGAAGCTTCATATTTAGAAGTGCTGGATAAATTAGCAACAATAGTATAAGTACCTTCAGTTAAACCACCAGTAATATTCACTTTTTTATCTTCTACAGTATATGAGTTACCATTTACAGTAACATTAACCTCACCATCAGCATTTGAAGGATTTAAGGTAATTACAATATTTTCTCCAACTTTATAAATGTCTTTAACACCAACAATTCCAATGCTTGAAGGAGCTTTAATAATATCAAATGATGCTGTTGCACTTGATGCATTATAATTTTGAGTTTCAGCAATAGTAGCAACAATATTATAAGGACCAATGACGTTAGCAATGAAAGTAACTTTATTGTTGTTGGTTACATCATAAGTTTTACCATTAATTACAACAGTAGGAGTAACTGTAGCATTTACAGTTGTTAAGGAAATTGTTACAGTATCACCAATGACATAAACATTTGCTACATCAATACTAATGCTGGATGAAGCTCTACCAACATTATAAGGAACATCCACAACACTCTTATCAGCATATTTACTATCATCACCGTAATTTATAGTGAATTTTTGTACACCTGCATAATTTTCCTTATCTAAAACAATGCTTGCTACACCATTTTGAACTTTAGCGGTTTTTGAACCAATAGTAATATTACCGTCAGCATCACTAGGCATGTAAACAGTTACAGTGGATTTGCCGCCAACAACAGTATCGGATTCCACAACAGTGAAATCATAATTGGAAATCTTATTCACAATAACCTTATAATCAGTATTCTGACTAGCAAGGTATTTGTCATCACCGAGATATTTTACTGTAATAGGATAATTTCCATAAGGCAATCCTGAAACGAATACTATTGCTTTGGAATCAACAAGACCAACACTCTGGGTTTTACCATTTACAGTTACATTAACAACACCAGTAGCACCAGCAGTAACATTAATCTCAATCTTAGCTATTTCATCAACTTCAATAGTAACATCATTTAATTCAATAATTGGAGCAACACTATTTACATTATATTGTTTTAAAGCAGATGAATTAGCATTATACTTATCACTTCCAGTAAATGTTGCAACAACATTTAAAGTAGCATTATTTAAAGGAGTGTAAGTGTAAGTAGCTGTTTTACCATCGATTGAAACAATGTAATTAACACCATTAATATTGAATATAATATTGCCTTTTGCACTTTCATTTAAAGTAGCAGTTAAAGTAACAGGACTGCCCACATTAATAGTACTTATATCACTTAAGGTAACTGTTAAATTGTTTTTAACAACAACAAATACTTTAACATTGCTTGAAGCTTCATATTTAGGAGTACTGGATAAATTAGCAACGATAGTATAAGTACCTTCAGTTAAATCACCGACATGTACTTTATTTCCTGTAATATCTTGAGATTTGCCATTAATTGTAACAGTAATAGCACCATCAGCATTTGAAGGAGTTAAAGTAATTTCAATATTTTCTCCAACCTTATTAATCTCATTAACTTCAATTCCAATACTTGAATTAGCTTTAATGATATTGAATACTTTAGTATCGCTTGATCCATAATAACTATCATTACCAGCAATAGTAGCAACAACAGTGTAAGGACCAGTTACATTAGCTTTGAATGTAATTTGATTATTAGTCACAGTATAATCCTTACCATTAATTTTAACAGTAGCTGTACCATTTATAGGAGCTAAAGTAATTGTTACATCATCACCAATGACATAAATGCTGTCAACAGTAATTTCAACACTTGAAGTTGCTTTATCAACATTGTAAGTAGCTGTAACACCAGCAGTTTTATCAGCATATTTAGTGTCATTACCGTAAGTCACAGTGATTTCTTTTTCACCAGCAGTAATTTCCTTATCTAAAACAATGACTGCTTTACCACCAACAACTTTAGCAGTTTTAGTTCCGATTGTAATATTACCATCAGCATCACTAGGCATGTAAACAGTCACAGTAGATTTGCCGCCAACAACAGTATCTAAAGCGACAACATTGAAATCATAAACTGATACTTTATTTACATAAATATGTTGAGTGATATTTTCACTTGGAAGGTGTTTATCATCACCGCCGTATTTTACAGTGATTAGATAAGTACCTTTTCTTAAATTAGGAACATAAACTGTAGCTCTGGAATTAATAAGTCCAATACTTTGAGTTATTTCATTGACAGTTACATTGACAATTCCTGTAGCGCCATCATTCACAGTAATTATGAGTGTAGCAACTCGACCATCTTCGATAGTTACATCATTTAAAGAGACTGTGGTAGTAGCTTTATTTACAACTAACTGTTTAACTGAAGAAGAACTGTTTGTGTAGTTTTCATTTCCAGCAAATTCTACTTTAACATTATAATTACCATTCATTAATCCGTAAACAGTGTATGAACCATTTCCGTTAGTTAATACCACATTGTAACTTAAATCGCCGACTGTTAAAATAGCACTGCCATTGATTTTTTGACCCATGGATACATTGAATAATACCCCTACACCAGCACCGGCAGGTGTTATGAAATCAACATCAATATCAGATACTTTTCTGTCTACAGTAAATATAGTGGAATTAGAATTAGGATTATGATTGTCATCACCAGGATAGCTAACAGTTACTAAATGCAAACCACCGGTTAAGTTGTTTAAGCTTAAAGTTACAATACCTTGATTATCAGCTTTTCTTGAGTATGAAATTCCATCAACAACAATAGTGACATTTTTAGTAACATCAGAAGGTACTGTCACAGTAATTGTAGTGTATTCACTATAAGTATGATTATCTACAGTTATAATCATGTCATAACCTGCATCAGGATTGACTGTGAATATGTTGGAGTTATTTTCTTTACGGCCGTACTTGTCATCACCAAGATAAGTTACATTTACTTCATGTTGACCAGCAGATAAACCTGAAACAATTACTGTAGCAAAACCATTTGCCATAGTATGTGAATATTCATGTCCATCAACTGTTACATTCAATTTACTATTATCTGCATCGGCAGGTAAAACAATAAGAATAGTTTCATTATTTCCTAAGGTAATATCACTTACATATACATCCAATTGATAATCTGAAACTTTATTAACTGTCAATTGAGTGGTATCATTTGAAGGAAGATATTTCTTATCTCCAGCAAAAGTAACATTTACATCATAAGTACCTTCATTTTCCAATCCAAAGAGGTCATATTTACCGACACCATCTATGACAACAACATTATAAGTTTTATTATGAGTTGCATTGCCAACAGTTAAAGCAACGGTTGCGTTGATTAAAGGATCCATGGTAATTGTAACAGTAGCAGTTTGTCCAAGAGTTATAGGACTGTTTACACTAACATCAATTGAGACAGTGTTCTTAAGTACATTAAATGATGCTTCGTTAGATTCATTTGCCAAGTATTTATCATTTCCATAATAATTAGCTTTAATATTGTAGGTAATATTTTCTAAATCTTTTAATTCAAGTGTAGCAGTATCGCCGTTAATAGTAGCTAAATAGTTAACATCATTGACTGAGAAGATGATATCGCCTGTGGCATCATCTACATTTAATGTTACGGTGATAATTCTAGTATCACCAACATGAGCATCGCCTCCAGCATCAAGAGTTAACTCAACAGGGTTTTTAACAACATTAAATACAGTTGAATTAGTTGCAGATGTATAATTATCCTTACCTGCCAAATTAGCAATAATGGTGTAAGTACCTTCAGCTAAACCGCCAGTAATAGTCACCTGTTTATTATTTACAGGATGATCTATACCGTTAATTGTAACAGTAATATCACCGGTAGAGTTAACAGGATTTAAAGCAATTACAATATCTTCACCAACTTTATAAACATCATTAACAGTGATTTCAATAGCTGAAGAAGCCTGATTTACAGTGAATCTAGTATTAACAGTAACATCATTGTTATAATTATCATTAGCAGTGAATTCAACAGTAGCTTCTTTTTCACCTGCAGACAAGTCAGTTAAATCAACACTAACAACACCATTAGTAACACTTCTTTCAAAGACTTTAGTACCGATAGTAATTTTAACAGTACCATTAGCCTTATTACCTATATTAATATTAGCAACAGCTTTATTAGGATAGATTACATCAGCAATATCAACATTCATTGTTGGAGTAACTTTTGAAACAGTAAACGTTTTAGTTAATGTTAAATTTTTATAATTACTGTCACCATAGAAGACAACAGTAGCAGTCTTATCACCTGCAAGTAATTTAGCAGCACTAATCAATGTTTTAACAGTATCATTGTACAATACATCATTACCAACTTTAATTGAAACATTACCTTTGAAGTCACTGTTTATAGAGTTGATAATGAAAATAGTATTATCTTCAACGGTTATATCTAATGCTGTCATATCAACAGTTAATGTTGCTTTTGTTACATTAAATTTAGTTGAATTGTCCTCTTCTAAATACTTATGGTCACCATCATAATGTACAGTTACTGTGTACTCGTTTACATTTAATCCAGTTATGGAGAATTTTGCTTCTCCTTGATCATCAAGCACATCCCTATATGTATTGCCATTTATTTCAATACTTACAGATCCTGTTTGACCTTCTCCAACCTGAACAAGGATTTCAACAGGATTACCATATTCAGTTTCACTGGCTGTTACATTTACTAAAGATGCTAATCTTGGGACCGTGAAAGTTGCTCTTGCCTCAGCAGTTGTATAATTATCATCTCCATTATATGTGGCTGAAACAACATTGACTCCATAATCCAATTTACCTTCTAAAGTTACAGTTCCATCATTAAGAGTTTCTGTATATTGATCTGCCCCTATGTAGAATGTAACAGTACCTGTTGGATTTTTACTAGCTGTTGAGCTTCCAGTAACAGTTGCAATTACATCCATACCTTCTCTAGTAAGGGTAATTGTAGGAGTTGCCTTAGGAATTGAAGGGAAGAATTTTGAAGATTTGAAAGCATAATTATCATCACCGAGATAACTTACAGATGCATTATGTTTACCTGCAGAAAGATTGTTTAAAGTTAATGTAGCAACATGATTATCGATATTGACAATGTATGGAATATCATCAATTGTTATTGTTACATAATCAAGTAATAAATCTTTATTCACAGTTATCTTAAATACTGAATTTTCACCATAAGGCTTGTAATCACCAGATATACTCATAGTCCAATTATTAGTCGGATTAACTCTCAATATAGTTCCATTTTTATAATTAACTGCATAGGTAGGATCACCATTATAAGTAACATTTACTTCATGGTCTCCACCAACCCATTTACCAACATCTAATTCGGCAGTACCGTTAATGACATCTACAGTACCCTGTTTCTTTCCATCAACATAAATTGTTACATTTCCTTTAGCGTCAGTAGGAACTAATATACGGACAATAGAGTCTTTTTCATAATCAACCGCATCAACTTTTACATCAAACGGATAATTAGTGGTTGCATTGACTTTAAATGTGAAAGTCGTTGAATTTCCATTGAAGTGAACATCACCTGGATAGAATGCAGTAGCAGTATAAGTTCCTGTAGCTAATCCGGAAATATTAAAGTTAACAATTCCATTATTAATAACACCAACATAGTTTGGATAACCTGGAATAATTATTCCAAGATAACCAGTGGTATTTTCATGCATTGTTACATTAATTATTTCATTTTCACCGTATGTGATGTTTCTTGAAATTACATCAATAGTCGTGTTAATTTTCGATACCATGAAATTATTCTGGTTTGTTGCAAATGAATAATATTCATCTTCAACATAAACGACAGATATGTAGTGGGTACCCGGATCATATAATGTATCTAATGTTATTTCCAATCTACGATTTGGAATGTCATAACTTTCAGTCTTACCGTTCAATGATACTAATATTGTTCCGTTTCCATTTGTTGTAATGATTGCAGTAGGATATTGTCCATAACGAATATTATTTACTATAATATTTATTAAAGTCTTACGTAAGCCAACAATGAAATATGTTGAATTTTCGCAAGGGAAGTGATTTACATCACCAGGATATGTTGCAGTTACACTATATGTGTTTGCCGTAAGGTTGTATAATACCAAAGTCGCAATACCGTCAATAACTTTCCTTGAATATGTTTCATCTCCAACTTTAAATGTTACGTTGCCTTTGAAATCCACATTATTTTTCGTAATAATACCTTTTATTGTAACTACCTCTCCCTCATTATATTGATCTATATCAATTTTAATCTGGGTAGGTGCTAGAACATATAACGTACCATTATAGACAGTATTTTTCTCCAATCCTGAATCAATACCTGTAATGTGGAAAATTCCCTGGAATGTTACATTAAGGCTTCTTGCGTTATATGGCATGAGATACATATCATATTCAGGATATGGATAAACATCATTTGTAGTATTTAATGTATTAACAGATATTATTGAATTGTTATTTGTATCATCTTTAATGCTAGCCCAGAATGTGAAATTCTCTGCCCATGTTGCATTAATAGTATCATTATCCAAAATATAAGTGTATGTTTGGGTTTTAATGGTTCCATTGTTGAATATGAGATAATTAAATGTATTATTATCAAGATATAATGTTCCATCATTCCATACTGAATAATCATATTTATTATATTTAGCGTCATAAGGCTTATCTAAATATTTAATATCTTTATTTGGAAGTTCACCAGTTATATTATTGTGATATATGTGAGCTTCAGCAGTAGTATTTACCCAAATAGTATCAGGACCGATAAATGTTGAATTGGAAATAGTAGAGTTTCCGGCATAGACAAATATTCCACCAGCATAATCTAAAAATACCATATAGTCATCATATGTATTATTATCAAAAGTAGCATTACCATTGATATATATTGCTCCACCATTACCCCATAAAGATGAAGTATTGTTGAAGTTTGAATTCATAACAGTAGCATTATCAACATTATTTAAATAAATGGATCCACCATGATATGAAGCTGCAGTGTCTAAGAAATCACATGAATCGATTGTGATATTTGTTGAGTTTCTCCAGGATATGGAACCACCATTTCTTATTGTGATTGCACCTTTAATTGTTACATTAGATACTTCTGAATTATTACAGTTAAAGAAGTATACTGCACCATCAGCGTGAGATTCAGTTTCATTAATCTGAGTATTGGATATTGTAACATTATTTGAATCAACCCAGGAGATTGCTCCACCAAAACCATAATCTTCACCAGTTGGACTGATATAACCTGCACCTAAACTGTGTAAAATTATACAGTCATCAATTGTTACATTACTTGCATTCTTAGCATCAATTGTACCTCCACGTTGTAAAGCAATGGAATATGAGAAATTTGATTTGGAAATGTTCATATTATCAGAAGCAATGTATAATGTACCACCAACTAACGCATATGAGTATATGAAAGTGGAATTATAAATATAACCGTTTTCTCCAAGCCAGTCAATAGAACCACCACGACCTGATAAGATATCGGTTACATAGTTTAGTTCAAAGTAACAGTTGCGCACTTTACAATTTGGACTGTCTTCTCTTACATATATTGCACCACCGTTCATATTAGCAGTGTTATTGATGAATGTGTAATTGTTAATGTTGATTCCTTCAACACCTAACCAAGCAAGAGCCGCACCGGCAATATCCGCATGGTTTGCAATAAATGAGTTATTTCCACCATATCCACCGGTTGCATTAGCTTCCCTACATAAAGCAGCACCATACTCACCTGCATAATTTGATATGAATTTAGTGTTTGAAAGACCCATCATACTTGCATTACAATCAATAGCCCCACCGTTTTTAGTAGCACGGTTTTCTCTAAATGTAATATTTTCAAGTTTACTGTTGCTTGAAACACCATTAAGATAGAGTGCACCACCATAGATTGCGGAGTTACGAGTGAAAGTAATGTTTGTGAATTCACCAGCCTGTGCAAGCCAGTTAATAGCACCACCATGATTACCTGCTGTGTTATCTTCAAATATGGAATCTTCAATTATATTATCCTTACCGGTACCTCCAGCATAGAGTGCACCACCGGATTCATCTGCAGTGTTTGATTTGAAGTAAACATGGTCAATAGCTAAATTGTCTGCTTTCAATCCGATAGCTCCACCATTTGAAGTAGCATAGTTTTTAACAAAGTTGGAATATGAAACACTGACTTCTTTAGAAGTTAAACCTACGTATATTGCACCACCCATGTTTGCACCATTGTTTGTAAATGATGACATGTTAATGGTCATATTATCCCCAACACAGTCGATTGCACCACCGAAGTGGTAATCTGACATGTTAGTTAAATGATTTCCCTCAAATATACAATCCTGAATTAAACAGTTGTCACTGCCTTTTGCTGCATATATAGCCCCACCACTTGTCTCAGCAGTGTTGTCAATGAATTTGTAATCGTAAATGTGAATATTTTCCACACCCATCCATGCAAGAGCCGCACCGGAAATTCCTGCGTGATTAGCTCTGAATGTATTGTTTGTACCGTGACCGTATATTGCACCTACTTCCCTACATAAAGCAGCACCATATTCACCAGCATAGTTAGAAGTGAATGTGAGGTTGTAAATTCCGATGTTTGATGCATTACATTCAATAGCACCACCGTTTTTAGTAGCATTATTTGATGTGAATGTCGTATTAGTAATGTTGGTATTACCTGATCTTCCATTTAAGTAAATAGCACCACCATATTCAGCAGCATTTCTGGTAAATGAGGAATTAATGATTTCACCTTCATATGCAATCCAGTAGATTCCTCCACCGTAACCTGTTGCATTATTTCCTTCAAAAGTGGATTCATGAACTTTGTTTTCAGTACCGACACCACCAACATATATTGCACTACCGTTTACAGCCAGGTTATCATAGAAGTTACCATCATCAATGTGAACTCCTGAAGCGTGTAAATAAACTGCTCCACCATTTTCAGAAGCAACATTTGATTTAAATACTGTTCTGTTAATGTTAGTATGTCCTGACTCGGAACCTACATATATTGCACCACCTAATCTTGCACTACTTCCTGTAAAGTTTGTGTCTACAATAGTTGCATTCGCTCCATAAATTGTTATTGATCCACCATTACCTAAAGCATTATCTAATTGTTCATCAGTAGTATAATAAAATATAGTTCCCTCAGCAGTTACATCTACAGTTGTGGCTTTAGAAGAATCGGAAGTCCATTCAGTAGCGTAATACATAGAAGCACCATCCCATGCAGTCCAATCAAATCTTTCACCGCCACCCCAACCTTCTGTTAGATTAGTGACATAGTTATCTTCAAAGGTACACTCAATAACAGAACAGTTGTGGCTAGTTGGACTTACATAAATTGCTCCACCACCAACATCAGCAGAGTTATTGATGAACTTATAATTGGTAATCTTAATACCGACAGATCCCATCCATGCTAACGCTGAACCAAAAACAACTGCATGGTTATTTTTGAAAGTGTTATTTTCACCAGAACCGCTTTTTGCATTGGTTTCCCTACATAAAGCAGCACCAAATTGTGCGAAGTTACCGTCAAATATTGTATTTGTTAAATACATTGAAGATGCATTACAGTCAATAGCACCACCATTATATTTAGCCTGATTATCATCGAATATACAATTATCAATTACACTTTTTTCTGCTTTTCCACCAAAGTATATTCCACCACCATAATCAGCACAGTTGCTTGTAAAGTTAGTATCATAGATATAACCTGAAGAAGCTACCCAGTCAATAGCTCCACCAATACCATCCATATTACCTGTTCCACTAGCTATATTTCCTTCGAAACAAGATGAATATATGTAATTATCAGTACCTTCACCGCCAACATATAATGCTCCACCATCAGTAGCATTATTATAATAGAAATTGGATTCATTTACAGTAACGGAAGATGCTTCAATACTGATTGCACCACCAACAGTGAGTGCAAGATTATCACTAAAAGTGGATTTGGTAACATTGATTTCGCCGGAACCGCTTCCTACATAAATTGCACCACCATCATATGCATAGTTGTTAGTGAAAATTGAATTATATACTATACCTTTTTCTGAATACCATTCAATAGCACCACCATGACCGCCAACAGAATCATCTACCCAATTATTGTCAAAGTCACAATTCAATATTTCACAGTTTTTACTGCCTTCTCCAACATAAATTGCTCCACCACTGTAACCTGCATGGTTATTATAGAAGTGATATGTGTTAATGGAGATTCTTGTTGCATTAATCCAAGCAAGAGCTGCTCCAGCATATTCTGCAAAGTTATCTTTGAATGTATTATTGGAACCATGACCTCCAGTAGCATTTATTTCCCTACATAAAGCAGCACCAATGTATGCATAGTTATCTGAAAATGTGGTATTAATCAATTCCATATTGGAAGCATTACAATCAATAGCTCCACCATTGGTGACTGCTTGATTATCTTCAAATGTTGAATTTATAATTTTACAATCATGAGCTGTAACATTATAGTAGATTCCCCCACCGATGTTTGCATTGTTTTCTCCAATGAGTGAACCTATTAAGGTACCGTTTGCTCCAGCCCAGTATATGGCTCCTCCAATATCACCATCATGATACATAGGATCACCATATGTACCGCTGGCATTACCTCCAACCAATACGACATTTTCAATAGTGACATATGGAGAGGTTATATAGAATATTCTGGAATATCCTGCCGCATCAATACGCCAGTCGTCACCGCGAATTGTGAATGGATAATCGATATTTGTTAAATTAATACACCTGTCATCCATATTTTCAGTTTTACCTTCATATTCTGGAGTGAAAGTGAAAGTCCTGTTTAAAACAATTTCACTGTCACCACGACGAACAGCGTCATCTATTAATCTTTGAAGGAGTTTGAACTGGCCTATAATTTCCCCGTGAGCTTGTTCTAATGTAGAATTTACCTTATACATATAATCATTATCTTCAAATGAAACAGTAATATTATATGTTTCATTCTTTATAAGATCAGAGAAACTTACATACAACATGCCATCCCTGTAATGAGTATCTATGTTGGATGCATTTACAATTACAGTACTGATAACTTCATGAGTAGTTGAATTGGTTAAATTCACAACAAATTTAAGCTTATTAGATTTCCAGTCTCTAGGATTATCCAAATAAACCGCAATAAATGGATTCAGCCAATCAGAAATAACCCTGATACGTAACTCATAATCATTATTATCATCCTCAAATAAACAATTATCAATAAACTTATACTTTGTATCATTTGTTTTGACATCAGTTCTGCCAGAACTTAAAATATCACCAATTCCGTCAAAGTTATTGTAATCCCTGTAGATATTAAGCCCACTATTAGTAATATATAAAACCGCTCCACCATTATAAACAGCAGTGTTTTTGATGAAATCACAATCTTTTATTAATAAAAGATTATTAGTTGAACCAGCATAATACACAGCACCACCATTGTCAGCATTTGAATTTTTAAATATTGAATTTAAAATTTTTACTTTTTGCAAACCATCACTGACATAAACAGAACCACCATCTTGAGTAGCATTGTTTCCATCAAAATTACAATATTGAATTAACTGCTCACTATTAGCAATGTAAACAGCACCACCATTTAAAGCACTGTTATTTGTGAAATTAGAATTATGAATACATCTATCATTAGAACCTTTATTTCCGGAATATATTGCGCCACCATCATAATCAGCAGTGTTTCCTATGAAATTTGAATAAGCTATATCAACAGCATTATTACTTATAGGAGTATAAATAGCACCACCTTCAAATGCAGCGCTATTATTTGTGAAATTATTATAGTAAAATACCATATGTCCCCCAATAGCATAAATAGCACCACCATAATCTGCAGAATTGTCTGTAAAATTACTGTTTAAAACTTTTGTAAGGGCTGATGTACTACTACCCCCCTTAGGAATATAAATTGCACCACCATTATCTGCAGAATTGTTTATAAAAGTCATACTATCAATTGTAACAGCATTTTTATCCCAGTATAATCCTCCACCATAAACTCCTGCTGAATTATTTATGAAAGTTAAATTAGTATATGTTATTTCAACATTACCAACATACATTCCTGCACCAGCATATGCTGCCTCACCATTGTAAAATGAGAGATTATTTGCAGTAAAAGCTTTAGTTGAATAAATACCTCCACCTTTTCCGCAAGTTTGACCGCCAAAAATAGCCTTATTACCATCAAAAGTAGCATTGGTTATAGTACAAGTAGATGCAGAATAGATTACAATTCCACCACCGAAATTTGCAGTATTGTTTATGAATTCAGCTTTTGTGATTGAAATAGTAGTAATGGATTTCATTAAAATAGCTCCACCACCAAGATCATTATCATTAGTTACTTTAGCACCTTTAGCAGTGTTATTTATAAATGTATTGTTGGTTAAATTAAATCCAATTGAACCACCATTTTGCAGGTATAATGCACCTGCTTCCTTTAAAGACCAGCAATTTTTAAATACACAGTTACTAATAGTCATATTATTTTCTGGCCTTGCATACATTACTCCTCCTTGAATATAAATACTATCTGCAGTATTAGAGGAAGTAGCATAATTTCCATCAAAAAGACAACCATCAACATAAATATGCTTACTTTTATCCCATAAAATAGCTCCACCATCAGCTTTGGAACTAGACTGGACTGAATTATTGTAGAACTTGGAGTCTTTTATACCGCAGTATTCACCATTTTCTGAAAAGTAAATAGCACCTCCTCCTTTTGTAGAATGACCTGGATTTGAATAAGCAGTGTTATTATCAAAAATACAACCTATTACATAATTATATTTAGATCCAAGCCAGAAAAGAGCTCCACCATCAGATCTAGCAACATTGTTTGTGAAGTTAGAATAATAAACATTAGAATCTGTACCTGTAGAATAAAAAGCACCACCATCTCCATATGAATAACCTTTATCTAATGAGGAGTTATAAACATTACAATATTGACCTTTCAGGTAAATAATACCTCCCTCATAAGCAAATGAATTTGTGAAATTAGAACCTATAATTTTAGCATCATTACCTTCAATATATATTGCACCACCCAAATTAGATTTATCATAAGAAGAAGATGATAGTTTAGCAGAAGTCAAGTTGAATGTTGAATTTTCAATAGTTGCATATCTACCATTAACATATACAGCTCCACCTTTAACAGTTGCATTGGACATGAAAAAGTTAGAATTCTTAATTGTAGTTCTTAAACCACTTTCACCACTTCCAGTACCAATATAAACCGCTCCACCACTAGTTGTAGCATTTGTCATGGAAGTATTTAAATTATTGATTACGGTATCCTTACCATCAACATAAATAGCTCCACCCGCCTTAGAACGGGATTTATTAACTTCAGAATCAATAACTAAAACATCATTACCTTGAATATATGCAAATCCACCAGAACCTGATGGAGCTCGAGATAGGGTTGAACTAACCCCACCAACAGTAGCATTATTTCCCCCAACATATATTCCTCCACCATTTCCGGAATAAGCGATAGATGTATTAAATTGACAGTCCAATACATCAGCCAAATTACCTTCTATAAATATGGCACCTCCATTAATAGCTGCATTAGACATTGAAAAGTTGGAACTATTAATATCTGCATTTACTCCTTTAACATATATTGATCCACCACTAGCAGAAGTGGAATTAGTTCTTGTAAAACTTGAATCAACAATGGCAGCATTAACACCATCCACATATATTGCTCCTCCTTCTTTTAATGAATAAGTGAAATCAGATATTGCATGTTTAACGGTAACATTATTTCCTTGGATATATATAACACCACCATATTTAGCATGAGTATAGGAGAAATTACAATTTTCAATATTTGAGTAGTTACCTAATACAAAGATAGCTCCTCCACCGAATATATTATTGCCTTTATTGCCGTTATAGGTTACATTGGATCTTTCAAATGAAGAATCTGTAATGTTTACATAGTTACCGGTAGCATATATTGAACCACCATCCACAATAGCAGAGTTCATTTTAAAGGTTGATTTAGTTAAAACAGTACGGTTACCAATAAGACCGACAGCTCCACCTTTAGAAGTTGAGGTGCCACGTCCAATAGCATTGTTGATTATACAGGTAATATTGTAAATATATCCGTCTTCACCTTTCCAGTAGATTGCTCCACCATCGTCTCCAGCAATGTTATGGGTGAAAGTAGAGTTGTATAATTTACAATCGTCACCATTTACATATAATGCACCACCGTCTTCCTGAGCATAACACTGATCAAATGTAGAGTTTTTAATGATTGTGAAGTTACCTGTGACAAATATTGCTCCACCCCAGGTTTCGTTTTCTTTAGCACCTTCAGCAGTATTCGCATATACAGCACCTAAAGTGAATCTTGAATTTTCAACAGTTACATTATTACCTACAAGACAGATTGTACCTCCTTTGGAAGTAGAAGATAATCTACCTAAAGCAGTGTTATTGGTAAATACTGTATCGCTAACGATACAAAAATCTGCACCGTGGTCGAAGTTAATAGCACCACCATCATCATAAACAGTGTTATTTATGAATTCACAGCCTGTAATGTTGTTATTGGTACAACCTTGATCGAAGTTAAGTGCTCCTCCATTACGGCGAGCAGCGTTGTTATAGAATTTAACGTCAATAAGTTTACAGTCTTTAGCGTTTACGTCAAATGCAACTGCTCCACCGTGACCTGTGAGTTTTTCTTTAACACTTAAATCATCAACAGATTCATCTCTTTCCTGAGTATAATTTTTCCAGGTATTGTTTGCGACACCTTGAGCATAATTGTGTTCGAAAATACAGTTTTCAAAGGTAACATTATGGTTATCCTGTAAAAATACTGCTCCTCCACGACCTACAGAAATACAGTCAGTGAAGTTGGAATTTTTAACAGTAATGAATGAACCAGTAAACATGATAGCACCAGCGTCACCACCAGTGGTATTTGTATCCCAGTGACTGGAATCCCAACCAGCATATTTTACTTTTCCGTCTTCACTTTGAGGTAATGATCCGCCATAAGATTTAGTTCCGATTACAGTAATGTTTTCCATTTCACCATACCAACCATCGTAGTAAATCGCACCAGCGGAACGGGCAGCTCTTGTATTGTTGAATACAGTATTATATATTTTACCATAGTTAGCTCCTGCCAACCAGTCTACTCCACCACCGTTGGTACCTGAGGTACAGTTTTCAAAGTAACAATCAATATATGTAACATTGTCACTTCCAGTCATGTATGCTCCACCACCACGACGAGCAGAATTGGAATCTATGAAAGTACAATTTTCTACAAGACCTATATCACCACTCCAAAGGATAGTGCCTCCGTCACCACCGTAGTATTGGTCAATTGCCCAATCAACAGGAGAAATAATTGATTCAGAAACTGCAACATCAATTTCATCTAATTGTTTCCATTCTTTTCCACCAGTTGAATTGATGAAAACAACCCATGATTCAAAGTGAGCTATAGTGTTTGAAGCTGATAGATTAAGAACATATAAATGATTTTCCTTAGCACTTGAATTATCAGGTAATGCTGCAAGATTTAAAGTGATATTTGTTTTACCTTCAGGGGACTCTATTTCATATTGAGCAGCAGCTTCACTTACAGTTAATTTTTTCCATTCTTTTATACCATTATTTGTATTTATAACATAATACTCCTGATTATAAGTAGTGGTTGTGCGTGTTTGATTTAAGACGTATAATTTATTAATTTCAGTTTCACTTATATCAGGTAAATTATCTTTATAAAGTATAATGTCTCCGTTTGACATGTTTAAGTTGTAAGTGTATTCCCAATTATCACCTGTTGCTCTGTTGTTTTTGAATTTGGAGTCTTTGATTTTACCGTTTTCACCGTGCCAGAATATTGCTCCACCATTACGTTTTGCAGTGTTATTGATGAATGTTACATTTAAAACGTTTCCGTTTTTTGCCCCTTCGTTCCAGTCAATAGCACCACCATTTGTACCTGCAGTGTTATTTTCAAAGTGTGAATTCTTAAATGTCGTATTATCAGAAGGTTCTGAAGCTGCAGCCTGCAAGAATACTGCACCACCACGTTTAACTGCAGTGTTATTTATGAATCTGGAATTTTCTACAGTACCTAAAGCACCTGACCACATTACAGCACCACCGTCACCACCATAAGTGACAGGACCTAAAACACTTTTAGCAGCAGCGATACCTAAAGCTTTGTTATTAGTGAAATTGGAATCTTTAATGGTACCGTTGTGACCGTTCCAGAAAATAGCACCACCAGAACGGTTAGCAATGTTATTATTAAATGTAACATTATCTACAAGACCGTCATGAGCACCGGAGTACCAGTCAATAGCACCACCGTTAGTTCCTGCATTATTATCTTCAAAGTAGGAATTCTTAATGGTAATATTTTTGTTTCCGTGTTCACATGATCCTATATACATTGCTCCACCACGACCACTTGTATCACTATTAGTGTTTTTAATAGCCCTGTTACCAATGAATCTAGCATTGGATACACTACCATTTACACCAGCCCAGAATATTGCACCACCATCACCAGTGTTACCATATGGACCTACAACTAAAGCTTTAGCGGTGTTGTTGGTGAAGTTTGAATTTATTATTTCACCATCATGACCTCTCCAGTATACAGCACCACCATTAGCCTTAGCCATATTATTTTCAAATATGGAGTTTAATATTTCACCATCATGTGAACCTTCATGCCAGTCTACAGCACCACCATTAGTACCTGCAATATTTTCTTTAAAGGTACAACTATCTACAGCAATATTTGTACAGTTTTCGGTAGCATTACCATGTAAGAATATAGCACCACCACGATATTTAGCTTCATTACCAGTAAATATACAACTGTCATTAATCATACCATGACTACCTATCCATACGATAGCACCACCGTCTCCACCACCAGTAATACCACCAATTACACTAATTACTTCACCAGTTGCATTATTCTTAGTGAAATTAGAATTACTTATAATACCATAGTGACCACTCCAATGTATAGCACCACCACTACGTTTAGCAGTATTATTGGTAAATATACTGTCAATAATATAACCATGAGTAGCACCTGCAGCCCAATCAACAGCACCACCATTATAACCTGCAGTATTGTTTATAAATTTTGAAAGTATAAAACCAGTATTATTATTAAGAGAATCATATGAAGTATTAGTTAAGAATACTGCACCACCATGTTGTTTAGCAGTATTATTAATAAATGTACAGTTATATGCATAACTGTCCCAACCTCTCATTACTAGTCCACCACCATTACCAGGATAAGTAGGATTCTCTTTATATGAACCTTTAGCTTCATTATATTTAAAAGTAGAATTAAATATACGGAAGTTTCTACTTTGCATACCTATACCACCAGCAGAACCACCAGCAGTATTGTTAGTTATAGTACAGTTAATTATAGTACAGTTTTGAACATGATTACCACTACTACCAATACCACCACCATTTAAGCCAGCATTGTTCTTAGTAACTATGGTATTCTCAATTATAGTGTTATTAGCATTTATGAATATTGCACCTGCACCACCAGAAGCTTCATTGGCGGTATTCCTTATAGCAAGGTTACCTTCAAAGTAAGAATTATTAAGTGTACTGCCAGAGCCAGCAAGACAAACAGCACCACCATTAGCAAAGTTAACTGTGTTATCAATAAATCTACAATTATCAATATGTACAGTACCTTTAGCCCATAGAGCCCCTCCAGGACTACCACTAGGACTATTACCATTAACAAAGACAATATTGTTCAATGTTACCGTAACTCCGGGATTTATAATTAATATCCTAGCCAGATTAGATCCATCTAAAGCCTTACCATTACCGTTTATGGTCAATGATCTGCTAATTACAATACCATTTATAAATGCTGAATCTCCATCAACATAGGTATAGTTTTGACCCAGAGTTATCTCCGTATCTGTATTTCCATTAATTACATTATTTAAAACAGTAAATGAATCTCCGCCAGATCCAACTACTTGATTATCGTTGGTAGAAAGAGATAATAATTTACTGTCACTTGTAGCGTTTGTATTATTTAAATCATTAGTTGCTGCGGAAACAGCATGAAATGAACAAAATAAACAAACTAATAAACATAATATTATTATTATCTTCTTTTTATTCATCATTATACGTCCCCCTCTTAGATGACATATATTTATTACAAAATCACCGAGAGTTTAATATGACATATATTTTTGATTTTATTAATATATATACTTTAACATCAAAAAAGATGTAAAAATTACAATTTTATTTAAAAAATAAATATAAAAACTGAACATCATAATATAAAGTACAAAATCATTAAATAATGTTCGAAAATATTGAAACAAAATGAAAATATTACAAAAGTTTACAAGCATACCAAATTTTTGAAAAAATCATCAAAAATTTATGATTAAAAAAATTTCTTAAAAAAATTGCATTTTTCAATAACTCCATATATATGGACTAATCAATATTTACTATTTTTTTCATTTTATTAAAAATATGAAAAATCACCGTGATTTATTGTATTAAAATTAAAAAATACATCAAATAAATCAAATAAACACATCAAATTTATGATACTTTTTTTGAAAAAGTAAAATTATATTACAGTGAAAAATTTTCACCTGATGATTTATGGCTTTCACTGCCAAATAATTGATTGAAAAAATCTGAAGAGTTTACATCCCCGGAATGATTATATCCTCCGGAAGAGTAATATGTATATTCAACTTCCTCTTCATCTGAAGATGTAAGATAATTATTTATAAAATCATCAATTGAAGAATCGCTTTCATGAGCAATTGATGAATGATTAAAAAAGCTATTATATGAAAACAATAAAACAATGACTACCAAACCCAAAAGAGCCAGAAAAATAATTTTTTTATTGAGAGTGGAATTAACTTTCGAAGATAAATCCATTTTTTCCTTATTAAATTCCATATTATAAGGTAATTTAGCACCGCATTTCCTGCAATATTTGGATTTATAATTAATTTCATCCCCGCATTTTGGGCAATACATAATAATACTTTATTAATTATTATATAAAAATTGATGAGTAATCAAGAAGTTAATATTTTGAAGCAATTATGACATTTTTAATGTTTTGAGGAGGAAACTCAATTCTTAAATTAGATGCTTTAAGCAATGCTTCCATTCCCCTTCTTTTGCTTCTAAGAGATTGGTAAGTTCCTTCAGGAATAAGGATATATCCACCAACCTTAACCTTTTCAAAAATATCTAAAAATAAATTAATTACTTCATCCTGCATTTTATTTGTAATGCTTTCGTTTAAATTAATGACAACACATTCATAATCACCAGTAGCATCTTTTACCTCATCTGAAGTGATTTGAACACAGTCTGCATCAATTTTTTGATCACTTACCAGAAGAACAGTACCGTACTTTTCAATCTGCGCCAGCAATTCATTAGTCTCTTTAACTGACTTGTCAACATCCACATCAATTTTTTCTTCGGTTTTTTCACTTAAAACCAAATCAAATGCCATGGATTCAACTTTACGTAAAAAATCAATATCATTGTATAATTCAAACAAGTCCTCATGAACAAGATAAACATTACCTCCGGCAGTGTTGACATCCTCCGTTTTTACAAGAGGTTTATCTTCATTGAAAAATTCTGGCAAAGTCATATTGTAATAGCTGGACAGTTTGATACTGATGTCTTTTATTGGAGATGACTCAGCAAAAATCTCTTTAGGAACAATAAAGAACTTAACTGCACCATGAGCATATAACCTATATGGTTTTTTTCTTTCCTCTTCAAAGCGGTCAGGCTTTAAATAGGCATCCAAAATACTGTCGGTTTCATGCTGACCTGAAATCTTATCTAAAAATCCTGTAGACATGTTACCACCGGCAGGTCTGCAGTTAACTTCAATTAAAACCGGCCCATCTTCATCAATCATATATTCACCATGAACAGGCCCATATTTAATTCCTAAAGCATCAGCAACGTTAAATGCATATTCAATCATTTCTGCTTCACCCAGGTTTAATTCATTAACTGTCTCACAGGTATCATAAATAATCCTTCCATCACTTGTCCTTACCTTATTATATTTCCAGGCCAGAGTAATTCTATGATTACCGTTACATGATAATGTATTAACTATATATTCATCACCGTTTATACGCTCCTGGACTAACAGTTCAGCATTAGCTTTTCCAAAAACATCCGATCTGTTAAATAATTCATCTAATGAGTTAATCATTTCATCTTTATTTAGACAAATACGCACACTATAAGAAGATGCACCATGCAATGGCTTTATGACAACCTCGTTTAAATTTTCACTTTCATAAAACTCAATTGCTTCATCAACAGAGTGAACAACCTGACCACGAATATGTCTTAAATTATGCTCGGCCAGTCTGTTATGCATTTCATCCTTTAAGGTCATAGCATCAATATTTTCTATAGGATTACATAATAAATTTAAATCGTTTGCCAATTTTGTTGCAATAATAACACCAAATTCACTTGCAGGCAATACTAATAGAGGATCATAATCTCTAATCATCTCAAGGGTTTCTTCATAGCTATCTTTTTCATGCAGCCATACAAAATCTTCTTCAATTGAATTCAATTCATTACAAATACCCTGATAATAAGCATTACTCTGTTCATTATCCCCCATATTCTTCATTTGCAATACAACTAGCCTAAAACCTCGCCTAATAACATCCTTAATAAAATTCATCCCAGTAGAATGAGGCTCTACAATAACAATATTTCTCATAATAATCTTCCCACATAAATTATTATATAATTATTTTTATATATAGACTTTTACTTAATGTTTGTGTCATTTGGTAAAATTATTCTTGGGCAGTTATGCTCTTTTGAGCATAAGTATTATCCAAGCTATCCCCGGTTGTCTTACCGGTTCATTTTTTTATTGTTTTATGATATTATTCTGATTCCTTCTTTTAATATATTTTTTGCAGCGTTGATGTCTCGGTGGTGTTTTGTTCCACATTCGGGGCATGTCCATTCTCGGTGTTCTAGTTTTAGGTTCTTTTTTTGGTATCCGCAGTTG
>JAFRFB010000135.1 GCA_017434555.1 Methanobrevibacter sp.
TAAAGCCCTATAACTATCCGAAATAGACAGAGTAAATGTGGCAGATAGATGAAGTGAAAGTGCACGTTCTTACCTGGGGAGGTCTGATAATATATCAATAAGTAGATGAAATTTCGAAATTGATAACCTATGTAGTGATATATAGCTGAATTATCAGAAGTCAGCAGACGTCATAGTACCTGAGTTAATCGCGATAACGAAGGGAAGGACTGAACATTAGAGGTTTACAACTTTGATAAATCTAAGAATTATGAAGAAAGCAGAAATTCCGATAAGGAATCTTGCTGTGGAGGTAGAAATGGAAGTTCGAGACAAACAGAAGATGCAGAGTAAAACTGTAGATTTATTAAATAGGGAAAGCGTAAACAATGAATTATTTGATACTAGCAGATTACTCGAAGATGTACTCGAAAGAGACAATATGCTTGAAGCAATGTATAGAGTAATTAGAAATAAAGGTAGCCATGGAATTGATGGCATGAAGACCGATGAACTTCGGGAGCATGTTAAAAGGACATGGACAACAGTTAAATCTAAACTGCTAGAAGGAAAATATAATCCATCTCCAGTAAGGAGAGTGGAAATTCCGAAACCAGATGGTGGAATAAGATTATTAGGAATACCAACAGTACAGGATAGAATGATTCAACAGGCAATTGCACAAGTACTTAGCGAAATATACGAGCCTACTTTCTCTGAAAGTAGTTTCGGATTCAGACCTAATAGAGGTGCAAAAGATGCCATTAAGCAATCAGAAGCTTTTATAAATGAAGGCTATAGATGGGTAGTTGATATGGATTTAGAAAAGTTCTTTGATAAAGTTAACCACGATATTTTAATGGGAAAACTTGAAAAAAGAGTGAAAGATAGAAGACTACTAAACCTTATAAGAAAGTATCTAGAAAGTGGAGTTTTAATAAATGGAATTAAAGTATCAAGCGAAGAAGGAACGCCACAAGGTGGTCCTCTTAGTCCACTACTAGCAAATATAATGCTGGATGATGTTGATAAGGAGCTTGAGAAACGAGGACATAAATTCTGTAGATATGCAGACGATTGTAATATATATGTTAAAAGTAAAAGAGCAGGTCTTAGAGTAATGAATTCTATGACAAGAATTATTGAAGGTGAACTTAAATTAAAAGTTAATAAAAATAAAAGTGCTGTTGATATTGTAAGTAAGAGAAAATTTCTAGGATTCTCATTTTATTTTGCTAAAGGTGGAGCCAAAATAAGAATACATGAAAAATCAATTAAAAGATTTAAAGAAAAGATAAAGTCCATAACAAACAGAAATAGAGGAATATCTATGGATTTAAGGTTACTTAAATTAAATGACTCTATTAAAGGATGGATAAATTATTTTGGAATAGCTAACGCTAGGCGAAAGCTAGTGGAACTAGATGCGTGGATTAGAAGAAGATTGCGAGCATGCATATGGAAACAATGGAAAAGAGTCAAAACAAGAATTAGAAATCTTATGAAACTTGGAGTTCCAAAGTATAAAGCATATGAATATGCCAATACAAGAAAAGGCTATTGGAGAATATCCAATAGTCCAATTCTAAATGCTACATTAGATAATAGATACTTCAAGAGTATTGGTCTAATGAGCCTATCTAATATTTATCAAATAATAAATTAATCTAATGAACCGCCGTATGCCGAACGGCACGTACGGTGGTGTGAGAGGTCGGTAATCAAAATA
>JAFRFB010000136.1 GCA_017434555.1 Methanobrevibacter sp.
ACATAAAGAGGATTCACCATAAGTCCTGCCTGATATGTCCCTTGAATAAATATTAAAGGAAAATGCCAAAAAGACCACAACACTCCAAAAATCATGGATTCCCAAAACCAATTCATATAGTTACCAATCGAATCTTCACAATATCCTTTCCATCCCACTTCCTCAATTATCGAAGCAACAGTAATGGTAATGAATGCTCCAGCTATTCCAACACCAGTAAAAGAAAAGCTTTCAGTAAAGGAGAACTGATTAATTGACTGTCCAAAGAGTAATGATAACATAATAGAGCAGAATATTACAATTGCAAATACAATCACAGCCCAAACTACATTCAGCCATTTCACTTTGTAAAAGCCGATGATCTTATTCTTAAAGTCTTGTTTAAGTGCATCTGAGCCGGATGCCATAATGAAAACTGTAGACACAATAGCTGGAGCCATAAGACCTACGAGCATGAGTAATGGGCTGATGCTTTCTGGTAAGAATATTGCAGGAATCCAAAATATCCAAGTAAAAAGATACGCCAGAGCAAAAAATAGAACTGGCTTATATTTGTATTTTCCAGTATTGTTCACTCGACCACCTCCATATCACCCTTATCAATCAGATTGTAAATGAAACTCATAGTTCCATTTTCTGCCCCAAGAAGTTTTTCAGTCATGTCTATAAATACAGAAATATCCTTTTCAGTGAATGTGCCTTCATTAAACGTACCGTCGCTGATGATAAGGAGCATCTTAACGCGCTCAGGTATATTTTCACATTCGAAGATGCCATCATTTACTCCTTCCTCTATAACTTCGGATAAAAGTGGAGTAATAACATTGATCAATTTTTGTCTGACTTTATAGTGCATTAACACGTTTTCTGGTTGAAAAAGAGCGTTTTTTACGGGTTGTTCTGCTTCGGTAGGTTTTATAGATGTAATTATCCCCACTATTTTTTGCGGTACTGGAATATCCATTCCTATGACCTGTTTTGCCATTTCAATTTCATTATCAATCATCATGTCAATGACTTCTTCAAGCGTCTGCTCTTTACTCTGGAAATAGTAGTAGTATGTGCCTTTGGCTATTTGTGCTTTTTCTATGATTTCGTCAACACTGGTATTTTCATATCCCTGTGTGATAAACATATCATAAGCTATTTTTAATAGCTCTTTTTTCCTTTTTTCACCTTTTTTCATAATATTCCACCAAATAAATAATCAATCTGTTTTTATATTACAATTGACCACATATTATTGTCGATCATTTTTCGACTATCAGTCGGTTTTTTGTTTTTAATTCTAATATGAAAATCATATTATATAAATATTTCCACTGAATCTAGAATAACACCTTATTGATTAAATATGCACAGAAAAAAATTATTTATAATAAAACATTGAATATTCTTTATTTAAACTTTGTCAATGATTTTGTTTTTTAATATTTTTTCTTGTTTTATCTATTTCCACATTATTTGGTTTTGTTTTTTATTTTAAGTTCTGTGGGTTTTTATTTCATATTGACTTTTGATGGATTTAATCGTGATTTATATAACTCCACCTGCATCATCAGATTTTGTAAGAGTTGATAAGTGATGGTGATTGGATTTGATTTGGCTTAAAGTCTGAGAGAAGGCAGACTTTTCCAGCATATTCCAGTTTTGTTTTAAACACATCACTGGCGGTTCTTGAAACTACTCTATTTTAATGTCCCATGAGTGAGGAATTTCATCTCCAACAAAGATGTAACTTCTTTTGATATAATCCAAATTATCTTCTGATTGATTCTTTAATTCCCTAACCTTTTCTTGAATATGACAATTAATATAATCAATGCTTGAAGTTTCTATTAAATATTCTTCCATTTAATTGCTCACAATTAAAATTGATTAAATCTAAAATAAAATAATAATATTGTTTTATAAATCTAAAAAACTTATTAAAATGGATTTTGCCCGTATGCTCTACAAAATATTTACTGCTTTTAGCTCTTACACAATAATATTTGATATACTAATATTTAAATACAGTACACCATATAAAATGGAAAATAAATAATATTTTCCAAATTAATAGTTTTTACATTAATGAAAAAGTTTTTATCGGCAGAAATATTACATTATCAACTTTTTCAATTGTTTTTGTTGTATCTGATATAACAACTCCATGTGGAGATTTATACCGTCTTATCGCATCATTGATTTGATCAGTACCCTTATTACCATGTCCAACTTCTATTGGAATTACCTCATCAAAATCTTTTTTTATTATAAAGTCAACACGATGCTTTTTCACTTTATACGAATCATAGAATATGCTGAATTCAAAGAACTGTTCACTATTTTTCAGGTTGACCAGGCTAGATCCAACCAACGTTTCTAGTAAAATTCCTTCATATTCACTCAATTTTATGGATGAAAATCCGAAATTGAGATTTATAGCATGCATTATGCTTGGTGTTGCAAAATAATATTGCCATGATTTTTTTGCTCTTGCATTTGCACCGGCATAAGGTTCTGTGTGAAATATCAAATGGGTTTTTTCAAGCAAATCCATTATTGTATTTACAGTTCCTGCCGATGTTTGGATTTTATTTGCAAGCGCATTTTGTGAAATGTCTCCAGGATATTTTTCCGCTAAAAATTTCATTAATCTTAATGCATTGGTTTGGGTGTTGGCAGTTAGGTTATTCATTGTCCCTAAATCTTTAGTTACAACAGTTTCAACTGAGTAGTATAATTTTTTTGATGCTTTTCTGTGATTTGTATCATGCATCACTGATGGAAATCCTCCAAATTTAAAATAATTGTTCCAATCCATTGAGTTATAATTTTTTAGATTTAATAAATCCCGATTTAGCTGCTTTTCTTTTATGATTGCATCATCAACATTACCATTGAACAATAAGTCAACCAAATCATTGGAAATATCAGTTTGATAGTTATATTTCAATTTCAAGTGTTGTGAATAATTTAGGGGAGTTATTGGATATCGTATCATCCTTCTGGCAGCTTCCGCATTATATTCAAGATTTATTGCTGATGAACCTGTAAAAATCATGAAGATGTTTTTTGATTTATCATTGATTAGTTTACCTGAAACCGACCAGTCCTTGTCAAAGTGTGATTCATCTATTAATAGGAATATTTTTTCATCGAGTGTCTGAAGTGATGAGTTATGGAATGTTTTTAGATAATATTTGATTGTATCATAGATATCACAGTCTTCTATTTTATTTATTTCCTCACATGAAAAGTATAAAATCTGCTCAGGATTGATATTTTTCTGATTCAGCAGGTAGTCATATACCTGAAATAGAATTGTTGTTTTTCCAACACCCCTAAGACCCGGCAATACAATATATCGATTAACATTATTCCCCTCGATAAATTCATCTATAAAACCTTTTATTTCATCAAAATCAACCCTATGATTAAATTTAACACCCATATTGGACAATTCATTGTTTAGAGATAAAGGAGTGTCTGTAATTTGACTTTGCAAAAAATCATAAAAGGAATCTTCATTATCAGGATTCATTATAAATCACCTCTTTGATAATATATTGAATGATATAATATAAATACTTATTCAATATATTGAATGATAATATATAAAAGAATATTCAATAAAATATCAACTTCATTAATAATAAATATTGTTGAATTGCGACTTTGTGCAAAAACACATGATGTTTTTTGTTTGAATCTTTTGAAAACATAAACTATGAAACATTTAATGAAATGTTTCTTAATAATTTTTCAGAGAATTAACTCCAAATAAAGTTAATATTGTGAAAAAACTATACAAAATATAAACACCTGCAAAAAAGGCCAAATCAATTCCTTAAAAAAAGACCTAATTTTAAAAAAATAAATATATTACACATAATAAAATCATGAAACAAGCCATATTAAATTAATAAATTAAAAACTTACAATTAATGATTAATAAGCCAAATAATCTCCAAATTATACATAATGGATTTTGCCCGTATACTATACAAAATATTTACTACTTTTAGCTCTTACAAAATAATATTTGACTCATAAATATATAAATTTTCAACATTTAACACTTAATAACAACTTTATCAAACTTTATTACACAACATGTAATCCCTAGTTAGGAGGTTTGAATGAACGATAACATGAAATTATTGAATAAATACATATTTTTAGAAAAAAATGAAATTCTACATAACCCTTTCTCAAGTACAAATAAAAAGGAATCCTAAATATAAGTAATAATAAATTAAAAAAAGAAAAAACTGAATTAAGCAGTTCCAAATTCAGTTTCCATAGCAGGAATATTTGAATAGTTACTAGTAAATGATTCTAAAATAGGAGATTGTTCTTTATTATGCAACAAGACTGTGAAATTAGCACATATGCAAATAGATTTATCATCAACAGATATTCTCATTTTAAAATCAACTAGTTTTTTCAAACTATATTTCGGAACATCTAATCTTTTAGAAGCATCGAGAATTTCTAATGAAACCGGAACGTTATCAGCATCAAAATCTAACAGAACACCTTCATCCATTTCAACAGTTTTATTATATTTGAATGGTCTGGTGACTTTGATTGCCAATACATCATATGTATAATCATATTTATATTCCACTTCAAAAGAATCATTAATGTTTTCTTTCATGTTCTCTCCTCTTTTTTTCTTCAGGATAAACAGTGATAATACTCACATTCTCGTTATCACTAATTTCAATAATCACATACAAATCCATTGTAGATTTTGTTTCATGAGGATATATTAATTTAAAACGATTATGATAGGTTTTAGAAATTGATAATGGAACTTTATTAAGTAAACAATCCACAGTATAATTAATTTCAAAATCTCTTTCTAACCAACGTTCTTCCACATGAGGAATAATTTTCAAATTGACTGGATCTTGTGATTTTAAAATATCTCGAGCTTCATCAATATCATAATCTCTCATGATAATCACATACTCGAAAGTCTATTAGATAGATATGCATCAATTAATATTTAATACTTTCCAATAACCCAAGTCAATATTGATTTAACGTCATTATTCCACATTAATGACATTAATTATCTTAGAAAAACAGGAAAAAATCCTGACATTAACTATTTACATAATATTAAGTTCATAAAAGGCTCTGTCCAAAATTGTCATGATAAATTGTACTCTAATTCTTTAATAATAATTTAATAATATCTTATAGATATTTTTAAGAGATATAATTTCTTAATACTAAAATTGGTATGATGTAAATATTTTAAATTAATTAAAACC
>JAFRFB010000137.1 GCA_017434555.1 Methanobrevibacter sp.
ATTTTATTTATTATTATTTTAAAATATTTTTCTAGTGAATAATTTTTTGTGATATTATGATTTGGGTTGTTGGAAATGTAGACGGCAATACTTATAAAGAACCATTTTCAAAAGGGATTCTTGCTCGTTCATTAAGAATTTCAAATTTAGGTTTGGATGAAGCACATGAAATTGCAAATGAAATCGAAGAAAATCTTATTAATGAAAATATCACTGAAATAACTGTCAATGATTTAGTTAATTATATTTCAAGACATTTAAATAAAATTGATTCAAATATTTCTAACAAATATGTGAGGTGGAGAAGTGTTAGAAAATCAGATGAACCATTAATCATATTGATTGGCGGTGCTTCTGGTGTTGGAACTTCTTCCATGGCTTTTGAACTTGCAAACCGTTTAGGTTTAAAAAACATTATCGGTACGGACATGATTCGTGAGGTAATGCGTAAAATCGTTTCCAAAGAGTTAAATCCGGTTATTCATAAATCCAGTTTCGATGCATATGAAAGCATAAGAACTCCTGCAATTCGTGTAGATGCTGTAATTGAAGGCTTTATCAGTCATGTTGATGTTGTAAATGTTGGTATTGAAGCAATTATTGAACGTTCTATAAAGGAAGGGATTAGTACTATTATAGAAGGAGTTCATGTAGTTCCAGGTTTTATTCGTGAAGATTTGCTCGAAAAAGGAAATGTTATAATGTTTACGCTGACTGTTGATGATGAAGAAACCCATAAACAAAGATTTTACACCCGTTGTAGACAACCATGGGTAAAAAGGTCTCTTGATCATTATATGGAGAATTTTGGAATTATAAGAAAAACACAAAATTTCTTAATAGATCAGGCGAAGATACATAATGTCCATGTTATAAATAATGCGGACTTTAGAAATACTATAGATTTAATGGTTAATGATATTATTGAAGAGTTTGGAGGTGAGAATGATGATAAATAAAAAAGTGTCCGAAATAATGACTAGTGATGTTATTACAACCACTCCGGAAATTGATGTTGTATATGCATTTGAAAAATTAATGGAGTTTAAAATCAGTTCTCTTCCAGTTGTAGATGGGGATAAGTTAATCGGTATTATTACTGCAACTGATGTTGGTCATAATTTAATATTGGATAAATATGAATTAGGAACAAAAGTTGAAGAAATCATGATTAAAGATGTTGTTACAATATCTCCTGATGACACAATAGAAACTGCTATTAAAGTCATGAAAGATTCTAATCCTGGTTCTGGAATCTTAAATCAGTTACCTATTGTTGAAGATGGAAAATTAGTAGGTATTATTTCTGATGGTGATATTATTCAAGAGGTATTTTAAACTACCTCTTTTAATTAATTTTTTTAAAATTTAGAGTATTATTTTTGAGTTACTGTAATAATTATTTTTTTCCAGTAATGGATTTGATGCTATTTTTCTATTTTTAGTTAATGTTTATATTATTCAGTTTTTCTTAAATTTTTAAATTTTTTTTATCATATTTTCTTTTGAATTCATTTTTTTAATTTTTCAATATAGTTTATGTTCCGATTTATATTTTTGAGGAGTTTAAGTTAGTTACTCGAATAATTTTTTTGTCTTGGAATTGTTAACATTTATATAATATTAATGATATAAAATAATAGTGGCTAGACTGGAGGGTTAGGGGTCCTCTGTAAGCACACACCCCCTTTGGTGCAGTCGAAGTTCAAGAGGCGGCTTTTTAAGGAAGTGTAAGCCTGGAAAAACAACATAGAAACTTCGTCCTACAGGATTAATGGTGATGGGGTCTTTACTGGAGGGTAAAGATGAACTATCTTTAATATAGGAACGTGTCAGGCCCGGAAGGGAGCAGCTCTACTATTAACAATTGATGCTTGTAGTATCCCGGGGTGGAGTTGGATTTTCAGATCACTTATATTTTTGAGATTAGTCCACTTTTGAACATGCCATTTATATAAAATGAATAAGTTTATAAATAACTTTTAACAATATAATGATATATCTTGTTTTGTTTATGTCGGGATGGCCCAGCCTGGTACGGCGTCGGACTGCTAATCCGATGGTCATATGACCACCCGGGTTCAAATCCCGGTCCCGGCGTTTATTTTTTATCTATTTTTTGGCAATGTTCATACTCCAATCCTAAAGGACATGCATGTACAGAAACAGATTTAATGTCCGGAATTTTTTTCATTATGTTTTCTTCAGTGATGTGAACAATTTTATGGGCTTCATCAACCGTAATATCACCATCAACTTGTATATGGAGGTTTACAATGTAATATGGACCATAATTATCGATTTTAATATTGTGTGCATTATATGCATCGGGGGTTTTGTCAACAACTCTTTTAATTCTTCTGACTAAATTTTTATCCGGAACTTTTCCCAGGATATTATTGATATTTTCCTTTCCGATTGAATATGCTGTTTTTAATATTAAAATACCTATTGCCATTCCTACAATAGGGTCTAATATTGGAAATCCCATATTTGATGCAACAATGCCTATTAAAATAGCTATTGATGAATAAATGTCTGTCCTTTGGTGATGCCCATCTGCTTCAATTGCAGGGCTTTTAATTTCTTTACCAGTTTTTATGAGGTATGAGCTTATTATAATGTTTATACTTATTCCAACAACTGCCATAATTGCAGCATAAATTGTTGGTGTGTGTATTAAGATTGGATTGAGGAGTTGATCTTTTGCTGTATCAATAATTTCATAACCTACTATGGCCAAAAACAATACAATGACAAGTCCGCTGATTGCTTCAGCACGGCCATATCCTCTTGGGTGTTCTTCATCGGCGGGCTTTTGACCTATTTTGAATCCAATATATGCAATAATGGAAGTAATCACATCAGAAAAGGTGTGAATTCCTTCTGCAATTAATGCATAACTTCCACACATCAATCCAACTATGATGTTGAGCACCGTTAAAAAGCAATTTGAAAATATTGCAACTGCTGTTGCTTTTGTACCTTTCTTTTCCCTATCCATTTAAAGTTTCTCCTCTAAAATATCCATAGCTTTTTTGATATTTTCATAAGAGTTAGCATAAGACATTCTGACATGTCCTTTTCCGTTTGATCCGAATGCTTCGCCCGGAACGGTTATAACACCAGCTTCAGCTGCTTTTGGAACGAATTCTTCATCTTCAATTTTTGGAAATACGTAAAATGCACCTTCTGCTTTAACTGTTTCATAACCCATATCATTTAATCTTTTTACAATTAAATCTCTTCTTCTTTTAAATTCTGCAATCATTTTATTTGCTTCTTCCTGTGGGCCTCTCAGTGCTTCAAGAGCACCTCTTTGAGATGTGTTTGTACTGCATGCAACATTATTCTGGTGTACTTTAAAGAGTTCTTCGCAAATTTCATCATTTGCGGTGAGATAACCTATTCTCAAACCGGTCATTGCATAGGTCTTTGAAAATCCGTTTAGCGTAACTACATTATCGCTCCATTTACCTGGAGAGTAGTGTTTTTTATCATAAATTATTTTTTCATAGATTTCATCAGAAATTATAAGGAAATTTTTATCCATTGACAAATCGGCAATTGCTTTAATGTCTTCTTTTTCCATTACTGCACCTGTCGGATTTGAAGGGGAATTCAATATTATGGCTTTTGTATTTTCATTAATTTTTTCTTCCACATCCTCAGCCTTTAATTTGAATTCGTTTTCCATTTTACAATCAACGGGAGTAATTGTTCCGCTAGCCAATTTAATACAGGCTTCATATAAAAGAAAACTTGGATTCGGCAATAGCACTTCATCGCCTTTTTCTATAAATGCCTGCGTACTGGCATAGAGTCCTTCACTGGCACCGATTGTTACTATTATATTTTCGGGATCAGTTTCAATTCCATTATCGATTTTAAATTTTTTAGCAATTTCTTCTCTTAATTCTAAAATACCCTTATTTGGTGTGTAGTGGGTATCATTTTCTTTTATTGATTCTATCATTGCATTTTTTATGTTTTCCGGGACATTAAAATCCGGTTCCCCTATTCCCAAGTTTATTGCATCAGGATTTGTCACTTCAAACATTTTTCTAATCAAGGACAGTTCAATTTCTTCAGTTCTTTTTGCAGGTTTAATCATATTAATTCCTCTATATAATATTATATATAATCTTAATTTTTGCATGCACCACAATTATAGCATGGTGATTTTTCACACCATGGTGTTTGCTTTTTTGACTTGAGTCGTTTGTATTCTATTTTTAAAAATTCCTTTTTTACACCGATGTCGATATTGTCCCAGGGAAGTTCATCATCAATGTGATATTCAGGCAGGTATTCCATCCATTCATGAAGCGTTACATTTTTAGTCAGTGATTTTTCAATAATTGTAGAAATATCACTATTTCCACAGGACAATATATATTGGATTAGTGCTTTTTTAGGACTTTCTATCTTGATATTATATTTCCTTAAATTCTTTTTAATATATTTGCTTTTACGTTTCAGGTCTTTAAAATTATAGCCCGCCCATTGCAGTGGAGTATGGGGTTTTGGAACAACAGGATTGATACTGAATTTTATCTTATGTCTTGATGTATGCATCTTTGCAATTTTTTCAATATATTCACAAAGACTCTTGATGTCATCCATTGTCTCATAAGGAAGTCCTATCAGGAAATATAATTTTATATTGAAGTCAAGTTCTACGGCATCTTCAATTACGCTGAATATTTTTTCATCAGGAATGTCTTTATTAATTCTTTTTCGCAGTGTATCTATTGATTCCGGTGCCAGAGTAATTGTTTTGAGACCGCTTTCTTTGAGAAGTTTTAAACTTTCATAAGTAATTGATTCTATTCTAAGTGATGGTGTGGAAATTTGGAAGTTTTCCTCTTCCAGTCTTTTGATTAATGATTCGATTTGTGAATAGTCACTGACTGCAGCGCCAATTAACGTGATTTTATTTAATCCGGTATTTTTTCTGGTTTCAATAGCTATTCTAACTAATTTATCAATGTTGGTTTCACGTATTGGTCTATAAAGATAACTGGACATGCAAAATCTGCAGCCTCTTGTACAGCCTCTTGACACGTTAAGCATTATGGAGTCACTAAAAACAGTCCTGTACTCATCATTATCTGTTTTGGTAATAATTGGATCAGTAATGTGGTATGCATCATCCATATTTTCTACTAATGCTATTTTAACATTATTGTCAAATTCAGGGATATAAATTCCATCAGTATCTAAAAAATTATTCAAATCCCTATTTTCTCTAAATTTGTCAAGAAATTCATTTAGGATGACTTCTCCTTCTCCTATGATAAACACGTCAATATAATCGGATAACGGCATGGGATTGGCAGTAGCGCATGGGCCTCCCGCTATAATTAAAGGATCATTTTGTGATCTTTCGCTACGTTTCAATGGAATATCTGATTTTTTAAGTATTTCCAAGACATTGATGTAGTCCTCTTCAAATTGCAGAGAAAAACTTATAATATCAAAGTTTTTTAGCGGAGTATTGGATTCGATTGAATGAACGTTTGGATATGTTACCCTTTCACACCAGGTGTCATCTCTTTCATTGATGAAATTGTATAATATGTTATAACCTAGTGATGACATTGCTGTTTTGTATATGTTGGGGTAAGTTAAAGCAAATCGAATGTTAATTTTTTTATAATCTTTCTTGAAAATATTGTCTTCAAATATCATTTTTTCCATTTTTTTATAATTTTTTAAAATTTTATTTATATTGCATATTTTTCTAATTTCTTATTTATATTTTTATTATTTTTTGATTAATAACTGCATTTTTAGTGCTTTTAGGTTTGATTAATTAATTTTTAATTGTTTTATATTTAACTAACTGATTAATAGCATTCTTACCTTTTATAAGGTCGCTTTTTTATGAATTTAAATTCAAGATATATAATCTTGTAATAGCCTATTTCAATATAAATATTATTTTAAAAGTTATTTATGGTTATTTTTAAGTTATTTTTGTTAATTTACCTTATTTTAAGCAGTTTTTTTAATAATAAAGTTGTAAAAACATTTATATATTATTAAATTATAATCTTTATTTACTCATTATGAATACTAATCTTAGTATATATCATATTTTTATTAAAATTTTCGTAATGAGAACCAAGAGGTGGAAAAATTTCTAATAAAAATTATGTAATGTTTTTTTCTATTGTCTGTGCAATCTTTTTAATGATTGGTTCAGTTTCAGCAATGGATACAAATGTTACTGCAGATGATTCAAATTTATTAAATGCAAATAATAAAATTGATGTTTCTTCAAATTTAGAAGTTTCTAGTAATGATTCTATCTCAGAGACATTTTCTCATGATGATAATGGCTTATTAACATCTCAATATATCTCTGATGATGTCATTCAAGCTAATGATGTGATTTCAACTTCATTAACTGGAAATGATACGGAATTATACTTTAAAAATGGAACTGCATATAAAGTCGTTTTATCCGATAGTGAAGGTAAATTGTTAGCAAATCAAAAGGTAATATTAAATATCAATGGTAATAATTACACTAGAACCACAAATGATGATGGTCTTGCTTCAATTGCAATCAATCTAAACCCAGGAAATTATGATATAACTTCTTATTATGTAGGTACAGGTAGCTATGGATCTTCTTCTACTACAAATATTGTTAAAGTATTGTCTACAATTTCTGGAGAAGATATTGAGAAATATTATAGAAATGCTACTCAATATTGTGCTACATTTGTTGATGGTCAAGGTAATCTTTTAAATAATGCTACTGTTACTTTTAATATTAACGGTGTATTTTATGAAAGAAGAACAAATGGAAATGGAACTGCAAAGTTAAATATTAATCTTAATGCAGGAAATTACATAATAACTGCTATCAATCCTATCAACGGTCAAATGGATGCTAATAATATTACTGTATTAACTTCTATTTTCGGGTCTGATATAGTAAAATATTATAAGAATGATACTCAGTATTATGCTACATTTGTTAATGAAGTAGGTAGTCCATTAGCTAATACTAATGTAACATTTAATATTAATGGTGTTTTTTATACCCGTAGTACTAATGAGAATGGTACTGCTAAATTAAATATTAACCTTAATCCTGATAATTATATTATTACTGCAATCAATCCTATTAATGATGAAGCGCATGCTAATACTATAGAGGTGCTTCCTACCATAACTGCTGATGATTTGGCAATGATTTATAGGAATGATAGATTCACTGCTCATGTTGTTGATGGTCAGGGTAATGCACTTGCGGGTAGTAAGGTAACATTTAATATTAATGGTGTTTTTTATACTCGTACTAGTAATAGTGATGGTGATGCTAGATTAAATATTAATCTTGATGTCGGTAATTATATTATCACTTCTACTGATGAAAATGGGTTATCCATAGCAAACATTATTACTATTAATAAAGCCAATACTACCATCACTGGTGAAAATACATATATGATTATTGATACCGAAAGGAATTATACAGTATCATTAAAATCTGAAAATAATCAAACAATGGAAAATGTTGTTGTATACTTCAGATACGGAGATATTTATCAGACAGCAGTTACAAATGGAACTGGTCAAGCAACTATCACTATTTCAAACGTTTCCGAAGGTACCTATTCAATGGAATACGGATTTGAAGGTAACGGTAATTATCTAGATTGTAATGGATCTAGTAAATTGGTTGTAGCTAATTCCACTGTAATTTTAATTGCTGAAGATTTAGTTATGGATTACAAAGACGGTTCAAGATTTAATGTTACCGTAACAGATTTGGAATTGAATCCGTTAGCTAATGAAACAATTACTTTTACTATACATGGGGTACAGTATAACCGTACAACCAATAGTGAAGGAGTTGCAGGTTTAGCTATTAATTTGCTTCCAGGTACATATGTGATTTCATACACTCACTCTACACTTGATTCTCCAGATTATAATGAGGGTTCAGATACTATTGTAATAAATAAACTTCCTGCTAAACTTATAGCAGAAGATCTTTTCATGGAATACGGAGAAGATGCTTATTTCACTGTTACTTTATTAGATTCAAATAATAAAGCTCTCAATAACTCTCTGGTTAATTTAACTATTCATGGTGTTTCCTATGTCAGAAGTACAAATGCTTCAGGTGCTGTTAGATTACATATTGCTCTCAGTGTAGGTTATTATGAAATAACTACTTCATTGAACGATTTAGTATATTATGCAGATACTATTACTAATCATGTTTTAGTAAATGGTTCCATATTGGAAGCAGAGGATTTGAATATGATTGCAGGTACTACTGCTTACTTCTCAGCTACATTGTATAATGCTTATCGTGAGCCTATTTCAAATGCTACCATAGGCTTTGAGTATGAAGGTATAGTAACTTCTGCGGTTACAAATTCCGAAGGTATTGCATCCATTCCTATTAGCGGTTTAGTTAAAGGTGTTTATCCTATTGTCTACAGTTATGAGCCGGCTTCCATTAGATGTATGGCTTACATTAATGTAGGTGGAACTATACCTATCTCCGATTTGGTCAATGCTGCAAATACCGTAAATACTTATATTGAAGCTAATACTGCATTACCGACAAGCGTTGTCATTGGTGGTGAAACATACACTACTGCCCAATATTTATATCTGCTCTCAGAAGCTATAATTGCTATAAGCAATGGTGATTATTCAGATTTAGTTGTATTGTCTGTAAATGATCCTACCAATCCTGGTGCAGCAGCAGATATGGGTAATTTACAACAGTATATTCCTGTTGCAAGCACCTTATTGGCCAGTATGGATGCAGGTGTAACACCTAACTCTGTTGATACCAGCATTGGTACAGTTGGTTATGATGCTATTGTTTATGCATTTACTCGTGTGCTTGTCTATTATGGTTTAACCAGTCAGTTACCTGCTTCAGTCAGCGTTAAATCTCTTAAAATATATGAAGCAAAAAGTGTATTGGATAGCAAAAATACAATTACTGATTTAGGTCCATATTTATCCAGTTCAACAAACTCTCAGGTTACTAATGCAGCTATTGTTGCTTTGGCAAATAAATTGACTTATGGATTAACAAATTCATATGACAAAGCTCTAGCTATCTATAATTACGTTAGAGATGAAATATCATATACTTTCTATTATGATACTAGATATGGAGCTGTAGGTACATTGAATGCCGGAACAGGTAATTGTGTGGATCAAGCTCACTTATCAGTTGCTTTATACAGAGCAGCAGGTCTTCCTGCCAGATATGCTCATGGAACATGTGTATTCAGCAGTGGTAGTACATACGGTCACGTATGGGTTCAGGTATTAATTGGCGATACTTGGATTGTCAGTGATACAACAAGTACTAGAAACTCATTTGATAATGTTGTTAATTGGAATAACTATAATTATTCTTTAAAAGGATATTATTCTAGCATTTCATTCTAATTAACTTCATATTTTTTCTTTTTTTTAGCTAATAATTTATAATAGTTCTAATAAAAATATAATTACTAAACTAATTAGGACAATATTATGAATGATAAAAAATATAATAAGGTGGCTGTCGGCGGTACTTTCGATAAGTTCCATGACGGGCATAAAAAATTATTATCTACTGCTTTTGAATTGGGCAACCAAATTGAAATTGGAGTTACTTCTGATGAATTTGGCGGTTTAAAAGGAGATATTGATTCATGTAAAGAGAGAATGGACAATTTAAAGTTGTTTTTTAAAGATAAATCTAATTTTAATGTTGTGCCCTTAGAAGATCCTTTTGGAACAACAATTTATGAGGCTGATTTTGATGCAATAGTTGTCAGTGAAGAGACAGAACCTAATGCAGTTAAAATTAATGAAATTAGAACATCTAAAGACATGAATCCTCTTGATATTGTCATTGTTAGTTTTGTGTTGGCAGAAGATGGAAATCCGATTTCGTCTACAAGAATCAGGCGTGGCGAAATCAATAAAAATGGATTAATCTTAAGTAAACGTAAAAATTAATTCGATATGTTTATATGTACATTTCGATAAAGTATACATTATAACCATATTAATTTTATAAAAAATTATTATGGGTATATAATTTGAGGTGGTTATATGGCAGTAAAAATTGATTCCAATCTTTGTGGACATATTGAAAATTGTCCTGTTCAAGGGCTATGCATTAAACTCTGTGAACAAGGAGCAATCATTGAAGAAGACGGTGACGTAAAAATCGTCCCTGAAAATTGTGATGATTGCGATTTATGTATCCAGAATTGTCCTAATCAAGCCATATCTAAAGCATAAGAGGGATGATATATGTTTAATGTAGAAAGAGGCGGTTCTGAAATTCGTAAATTGACATACAATGACACAAAATGTTTAGGCTGTGGAATTTGTAGTGAAGTTTGTCCTACAACTTCTTTAAGATTAGGACCAACAGTTCCAATAGCACGTGGTTTAATAGAAATGGATTTATTATCTGTTAATGCAGAGTCATGTGTATTATGTGGGTTATGTTCTGTTGCTTGTCCTTTCGATGCATTATCATTAACTATAGATGGAGCTCCAATTAAAGAAATGGATAATTATCCAACTTGGGAAGTTGAATCTGAAGTATGTGATGATGACTGTGTTTTTTGTGGAAGATGTTCTATTGCATGTCCTAGAGATGCAATATTGTTTGAAAGAAAACTTCCTGCTAGGGAAGAGTTAGTCAGGGGAGAAATTAGCATAGATGATGAAAAATGTATTTTCTGTGGTTTCTGTGCAGATTTATGTCCTCCTGGAGCTATTAAAATAAGCAATGTTCCTTCATCTAGTGTGGATTTACTCAACAACAGTATTGAAGTAGATGTCTCACAATGTGTTTTCTGTGGTATCTGTAAAAGAGTATGTCCTCAAGATGCAATTATTGAAATTTGTTCAACATGTATGTTGCAAGATCAAATCGAAGTTCCTGAAATTACTGGAACAACCGCAATTGTTAAAGATTCATGTGTAAACTGTTCTTGGTGTGCTGAAATTTGTCCTGTGGATGCTATTAATGTTACAAAACCATTTGAAGGTAAATTAGAATTAGTTGAAGCAGAAGAAAAAGTCTGTAAAGGCGATTCTTGTCACGCATGTCTGGATGTTTGTCCATGTAATGCAGTTGAAATCGTTGACGGTAAATCTGTTACCAATTTGACATTCTGTAATTTATGTGGTGCATGTATTATCGCATGTCCTCAAAACATCCGTGAATTAACAAGAACTTCAATGAAATTAACCAATATTAATTCCGAATCTTGGGACGAATGTTTAAACAAAATTATAAATGAATAAGGAGAGTTCACTCCCCTTATATTTTATTTATTAAATAATCTCTTTCTTGTGTAATTAATGTTTTAAAAGACTTTTGAGTAGTGTTTGTTATATCTGTGATGTATGATGCTACAAATAATATTATAACCAATAGCCCACCAACTATTAAAATCATTTCCGCACTACCTTGTCCTTTATTGTCTATTCTAAACATGTGTCCTGTTATCCAAAATTGTGTTTCGCACATCTATTATATCGTCTTTTGCTTTTAAACTTCTATCACTAGTTTCCATATATGATCGGTATATGGTTAATGCTAAAAGAGCAATTACAATAACTCCTCCGAATAATAATATGTATTCGGCAGCACCTTGACCGGATTCTTCGTTGATAAATTTTTGTATAGTGTTCATTTTCATCACCATATTAATGTAGTATTTTGATTAATATTAATATTACTTAAAATAAAAAAAGTATTATATTTATATAATATGGTTTTTTCAAAGCAATTTTTAGTTAATATGTGAATTGTTTAACCATTAGGTTTATAAAGGGTGTAATTAATAAATATTAGTATTAGAGTGAATATTAATTGATGAAGGGTGAACAAATTGGGAAATACATTAAAATTTGTATCAGGAATTATTTTATTTGTAATTGGTGTGGTTATATCCTATGAAGTGGTAGCATATAACCTTATAGACGTTTTATTGATGGTCGGTTTTTTAATAGCTATAGTTGGTATAATATTAATTATTAGCTATTTCGTCGATTCTAATGCTGAAAAAACAAGCGGACTTATTAAAGAATTCTTAAATTCAGCAGATATCAACACATCATCTATTAATTTACCAAAAAGAAATTCTAAATCAAAAAATAATTTTGATAATAATGGTCCTTTAATCATGAGGCCTGAAAATGATGATTATGATTATGGGGAAAATATAGATGATAGCGGATTATGGGAATACTATGAATCTGAAGATAATGCTGCTCAAACTCCAAGAGAATACTTCGCTGAATCAGACATTGACGAATCTAAAGCAGTTTTACGTGTTGTAAATAGGGAAGAAAGAGATTTGGATTTGGATAAAGAATTAGAATTCACACCTTCCTATGAAAAACCAATTAAAGTTACTAGAAAACCAAAAAGACGTTCAGCAAATCATATTTATGAAGATGTTCCTGTTGTTGAAGAAAGTGTTGATAAAACAGAAGAAATTAAAAAAGCTTTATCTCAAGATTTAGAACCTGAAATCCCATTAACTAATGTTTCTAATGCAAGAGATATTGAAATTGATATTAATCATCCTGAAAGATTGCCTGTTCCAGATTCCCTTAGAGGCAATGTTTTATTAGGTAATGAGTTAGTTACTTCCAATGATGCTTTTGAACAGTTAGCTGTTGGTGTGAATAAGGAAATAATGTTGGAAATTCCTTCTTTGAATAATTTATCTGACAGATTCCTATCACAGGTACCTACAATTTACTCAAGAGTTATCATTGATGAATTTGACTTATCAGATATTTCATATACTGTATTAATTGCTTCTCTTTTAAAACAAGGAGTTCATATTAAAACTGTACCTAAAGTACACACCGTTAATTTAATCACTGACGATTCTCATGCTATGATTATTTCAGACGGTTATACTACAGGCAGTTCTGAATATGGCGCAATTTATGATGATAGAACATCTATTTCAAACATCAGATCTGATTTCGAGAGAACTTGGAATATTGCTTCTAATTTAGATGAAAATGTAATTTTAAACAGTATTGCTGGGGGAGCTGCTTAATGGAAATTAGATGGTTAGGTCATTCTGCTTTTGAAATCATAAGCGATGATGATGTTCATATTCTAATTGATCCATTTATTAGCAATAATCCTTCCTGTCCGGTTCCTGTTGAAGAATTAAACCCCGATATTATTTTAGTTACTCATGGACATTCCGATCATTTAGGTGATGCATTGGACATTTCCAATTCAACCAATGCACCTATTGCAGCTATTCATGAAGTATCTTTATTTTTATCCAAACAGGGAATCGAAACTATCGGTGTAAATATAGGTGGTTCATTCATATTCAGAGGAATTAAGTTCACCATGCTTGATGCTAAACATTCCTCAGATATTGATATGGTTGAAGAAACCGTTCCAGGTGGTGTTGCAGCCAGCTTTTTAATTACTTTTGAAGATGGTACTTCAATATTCCATGCAGGAGATACTGGTTTATTCGGTGATATGAAATCTATTATCGGTGATATTTACAAACCGGATATTGCAATGGTACCTATTGGTGATAAATTTACTATGGGTCCTTTTGAAGCGGCTCTTGCTTCTATGTGGTTAAATCCTAAAATCACTATTCCTATGCATTACAATACTTTCCCGCCAATAGAACAAGACCCTACAATATTTGCAAATTTTGTAATGCAATTCAATCCGAAAATCAGTACTGTTATTTTAAATCCTAATGAATATTTTGAATATAATCCTGAAGATTATCAGGATTAATTATTCTCATATTTTTTTCTTTGATGATATTCTTCATCAATATCACATTTTCCGGATGGCAACACTCTTATTATATCATCAAGGCTAATTAATTCATCCTCATTAATTTTATGTAGAATTTTTTTAGCTATTGCTTCTTTTTTAGTATATCCCGGTTTTAATACGACATAGTTTTCGCAGTGTGCTTCAAGTGCTTTCACCGGTCCGGCCATTATTCTTTTTCCTTCATAATCAACTATTCCAATAGCTATTTTCACTCTTGCACTTCTTATAAAGTTACGGTTCCCCCGGATTACAAATGATCCTTTTGCTAAAAATTCTCCTGCTTCGGGAGTTTTTGAAACCTGGTCCGGATGGACCCAAAATACGTCCTGTGTATTGAAACCTTTTGTCCAAGCAGATGAAAATGAAGCGGCAAACTCCCCTGATTCTTTAAGGATTGTGTCATTTAATGACTTTCCTTCTAATTTTATGACAGTTGATGAAGCACCATGTATATCTGCATGTAAATAAATATCATTGTTTTCCAAGTATTTTTTCACAACAGCCTCATTGGTACCTGCATCACGTCCTGCTACAACCAATGTGTTGTCGGAGGTGATAAACCATCTCAATTTCTCATACCACTTGAGATTTTTCTTTTCCCGTTTTTTCGGAATGGAAATATTTTCCATTGCAAGCTCTTTTTTGGATTTAATTTCTTCAAGCTGTTTTTTGGTATTTTCAATAGCTATAATAGCACCTTTTGTTTTCTTTTTGGCTTTTTTAGATTTTTCATAATAACTTTCGGCATTTTCTGGTATTGATAACTTTGGATCTATGGTTATTGATGTGTCCTCGATTTTCAGTGTTAAAATGCCCATTTTGTCAATTGATTCAAAGATTTCAGCCTCTTTCATACCATCTTCTTTGGCTTTTTTAAGAATTTTACCAATTTCTTTAAAAGAATAATCTTTACTTATGGCTGAGTTGACAACATTTATTAAATTTTCAATGCTTGTGTAATTAGAATAAATTAATTCTCCTTTATATTGGCTTGTCTCAATAGTTTTATTAAAATTATCAAGGGTTTCTTCTTGTAAACGTAATCTTTTTTCGAACTTATTTACTTTTTTATTCCAGGCTTTTTCTTTCACGTCTTTGATATCTGTGTTGATTTTTTTTGAGTAAAACTCATCACAAGCCTCATTGAAGTTTTCATAATAAGTCTTTTCAAAACCGTCATATTTGACTAAATCCAGTGGAAGAACGTCTTCTCTTCTGCCGTCCTTTACAATTTGCGGTTTATACTCTTCGTTTTTAAGAATGTCAAACAAATCATTAAGTGACTTGTATAGTGCAGATAGCTGTTCGGATGTTAAATCATTATTTGAAGTATGTTTATCTATCTGTGTAATTTCATTTGCCCTTTCAATAATTTCTTCTGCATACAGACTTCCAAAACCGTTAATAGCAAGGGTTCTTACAACATCGCTGTCATTTTCGCTGAAAACCTTTTTAAATTCATCTTCACTAACGCTTATTGGATTAATTCCCCTATCTTCTGGAAAAATATATTCATTTTTGGAACTGATATCTCTTGTTGACCAATGTTTTCTTTTAAGCGGCAATATGATATTGTTTTCTTCATCTAAAAGGATTATATTTCCTTTATCAAATAATTCAACAACGATTGTATAATATTTGTCCTTTTTAACTTTTATTTCAACAACCCTATCAAAATTGTGTTGTGTGACACTTACAACATGGGCTCCTTTAACTCTTTTTCTTAAAAGCATTGGAAATGTTGGTGGATTGGTAGGATTTTCCAGTGGATATTTGCTTGTATGTATTCTTGAACCGCACTGCATTACTAAATCAACTCTTCCTGTACCTGCGACATGGAATCTCATTACAACGATGTCTTTGGTTGGCTGGAATGATTTATCTACCCTTGCACCTGTTAATAAATTATTAAGTTCATCACTAATTGTAAAAATGTCTACATTTGACATTGCTTTCATTTAAAACACCTTTAAATATCAATACTTTAATATACTATTAATTATTAAATTATATTTATTCTATTTAATTTATTTTGTGGAGGAAATATTTTGGACGATACAGTTAAACTCACTTCAATTAATGTTGTTTTAGGTATAATTGCTGGTGTATTATCTGGTATTTTTACTATTGGTATGCTTGGAATCAAAAATGATATGATTGGATTATTAATTGCAATTATTTTTGTTTATGCATCATTAAAAATGGCAGATATGATTTCAACTGAGGAAATTGACAGGTCTCAAAAAATATGGGATTGTGTTTTGCCTTTCTTCTTTACTTGGGTAATTGTATGGATTTTATTAGCCAATTATTTGTAGATTTCCATAAAATATCCATATAAATACTATAAATAATGCAGTAATTAATAAAACTGGAGCTATTATTTTACTAACAGCAACAATTGAACTTATTGTTGAAATAAGTTCTGTTGAATTTTTTGGACCGAAAGTGTTAAGGTTTTTGATTTTTTTAGTTCCAGTTCCAACTTCAACATCTTCCAAATCATCAATAGCTATTTTTATACATTTTATTATATATTTAATGATTTCAGGTCTTTTTTCTATTCCAACTGGATTATATCCTCTTGATAATGTATTGACGCTGTGTGTGTCAGTGGTCATCACTTCAATTTCATCAATATCCAAATCTTTTGTAGCATCCATTATTTCCTGTCTGAATCCAATTTCCATGTTGTTTGAATCAAACAGTACATATGCAGTTCTCTGACCTGATACTTCAATAATCATTACTTTTATACCGCTTTCTCCGATACCTTCATGTTTGTCTAGAGTTTCCATCAAATCATGGCAACAGCCTACTTTAATTGAATCAAATTCTTCATTTTCAGTTTCAATTTTATCAATGACATCTATCAAATCAAATACTTCAGGATTTCCAGGCAATACTTCGCCACTTTCCGGAGTGAATGAATTGTGACAATCCACAATCACTGAATCTTTTACGCCACATTTACTGATACTTTGAGTCATCATTGTAAGGCCTACACCAAATTCGATGTCATCACTGCCGTTCGGTGCAAAAGTGGATAGGATTACCATTCCCTTGTTAAAGAATTGCACTCCAATATTGGCGGCATTCATTGAATATCTTTTAAATTTACTTGCTTTTTTGCTAAATTCTATTTCGGCCAATCCTTTTTTCACGGCATTTTCTATTTTATCTATTTCTGAAACGGATATTGGATTAAAATCGTGTGTGGATGGACCGTGAGCAACCATTGTGAAATGATCGAATTTGTTTGCAAGGATTGTTGGCATATTTGATCCCCCAATATTTCCTAAAGGTCCCGGATGGACAGATGGTGAAATGAATAATGATTTAATGCCATTCGCACCTTTAAAACAGATGAAAGTAACTACGGTATCGATGGACTCTCCCATGTTTTCAAAAGTGGTTTCCAACCTATTGGACCCTTCATTCATGTGCATGATAAACAAACTCAATAAGTCGAGCATTCCAATACCTAAATTCTTCTTTAAAGGTGAAGCAGCTATTGAAATAAATGCATAGATTGCTAAAATAAATATAAGGCAAGCTATTACAGTTTTTATGATGACATTTATTATAATAGGAGTTGAAAATACTGATGGGTCACTCCATAAGAATAACATTAGCACTAACATTGTTAAAACAAATATTGGTTGGATTAATCCGATAATTGCGGATTTTGAAAAACCGATCTGGGTTGTACTCCACAATACCAGTGTATTTATACCATAAATAATCACACAAGCGAAAAGCAGTGAATTGATAAATAAGTATTCATGTGATATTATACTAAGTATTGCTCCGCCAATTAATATTAAGGATATTATGAACATTGAAAGCAGTGATAAAAACATTGAATGCTTTATTTTTAGATTAATTCCATGAAGAACTTTTACTCCGTACTGGTTAAGGCTGCCACTTAATATGGAACTGACTCCCAACACCATAAAGCTACAAAGTCCCTCAATAATAGGATTATAGGTTAAGCTATCCTGTGGATTAATAAAATAATGAACTACTCCCGTTAAAAAACTTAAAATACAAATTGCGATAATTGACCTTCGGGTTATTGGGAGTGTTTTTATATATTTTGATAATCCCGCAACACTGCTCATACTTGACATGTAATTTTATCCTACACTTTTTTAATTCTGTCCGACACTTTTCGTATCAAATGCTCATATAATTGTTGGTCATACAAATATATTAAATTTGCCAATATGTGACAATGATACCGTTGAGCATAGGCTAATTTAATATAAAATTTGGTGATGAAAGTATATTAAATTAACATCAAATTCGGTGGATTGATTTTGGGTGGTGATGTTGTGGGATGCTATAATGGATTATCCAATTATAAAAAAGAGTAAATTATTAGATAAAATAATATTTATCTAATAAAGTTAGTGAATGATACCTCTTCATCTTCTGGTGGAAGTATTCCTTTTTCTTTACCTGCTTCCATACATTTTAATTGATAAGCCATGTTCTTTGCAAGTATTCTGAGGATTTGGATTCCTTCCTCATCTTCATATATTCTTTCAGGGTCCATTCCATCGGTGTGAACCATGTTCCAGTATCTTGATGATATGATTGGCATCTGGTTCATTGCAAAGTATTTGTTCATCTGGTCAAATGTTGCTGTTGTTCCTGCGCGTCTTGCTGTAATTAATGATGCTGCAGGCTTATGCAGGAAGTAACTTGCACGGCCTGAAAGAGAAGTTGAATAAAAGAACCTGTCCATGAATGAAACGATGTTTCCTGCCATTGATGCATAGTGAACAGGTGTTCCAAATACGAATGCATCACAGTCTTTAGATAATTCTGCAAATTCATTCACCTTATCATCATCAATTATGCATTGTCCTTTTTCCATACATTTGTAACATCCCATACAACCGGATTTTACTCTTGCACCAATCCAAAAGATTTCAGAATCTATATCCTCATCATTTAAAAACTTCTGGAATTCTTCAAGTGCTTTGTTAGTGTTTCCTTTTTTGTGCGGACTTCCATTAACTAATATAACTTTCATTTTAAAAACCTCTATGATTATTTTTGGATTTGAATGATATATCTAATTTACTCCAATCATTAATTTTATTACTTATTTTATATAAAAAATATAATAAATAATATAATATTCGGAAATGATTATCATGGGAATTACTGATTATATTAAAACCAGATTGCTGAACAATCGTGTGGAGCAGTACAATACCAAGCGCAGCTATTGGGGTGAGGATGAAAGGCAGCCTAGAACTGATGGAATCAATACTGGCCTTGATTTGGTTGATGCCCTTCCGCCAGTTATTAATAAGACAATAGCTAATGCTTTATATATTGTTGATAATATGATCTTTCATTTTTCTTCTTTTTTTAGCAGTGTTATTTTTTCATTAAACACGTCTTTTAAAAAGTTTTCCCATTCGGGACCATCGGTTATGTCGTTTACAGTATTTTTTAGAAGTTCTGTAGCTAATTTTCCTTTTTCTGTGATGTTGTAGACTTTGATTCGTTTTTCATTTTTTATTTCCCATTCTCCGGTGATGATTCCGTTTTCTTCAAATTTTTTTAGTATGGGATAAATTTTGCTGGAATTGGCTTTGTTGATTAAACCTTTTTCGATTTCTACTTTAAAAAATTCGTCTATGGTTTTCATTAAGTCGTAACCGTATGTGGGGCCTTGGTTTATTTTCCAGAGTATGATGATTCTTGTAAGGCCTATTCTTAAGTGTTTTAATATGGTCTGGTTTTCTTTGAGTATTGTGGAAATCAGTTGGTCTTTTTGGTCATTCATTTTTATTCACTTGTATAAATTTTGTACTTGGATTTTAATAAATGTTATATAGTATGATATACTATATATCTTATTAGGATATATATTTTTAGGTGAAATATATGGGTAATATTACTGAAATTATTAAAAAGGATATTAGAACAATTTATAAAAATCCTATTGTGGTGCTGATTCTATTGGTAGTGATTATTCTCCCGTCCCTGTATGCAGTATTGAATGTTGATGCATGCTGGGACATGTATGGAAATACTGATGAATTAAGTTTTGCAATAGCAAATTTGGACAATGGATCTTCATACAATGGTGAAAAAATAAATGTCGGCAATGGTTTAGTGGATGAATTGAAAAACAACACTGATTTCAAATGGACATTTGTCAGTGAAGACAATCTGCATAAAGGCGTTGAAAATGGAACTTACTATGGAGGAATTGTCATTCCTAAAAACTTTTCCGAACAAATCATTTCCATCACAACTGATGACCCTCACCCGGCCCAATTGGAATTCTATGCCAATTCCAAAACCAATCCTATTGGAAGCAGATTGGCCGATTCTGGTGCAAAGGAAGTCTACAGAACAATGAATGCAAAAATTGTTGAGTTTATTAATGTTGCGGCATACGGAAAATTGGGCGAACTCCAGGATGGTCTTTCATCAGGTTCAATTCAACTTTCTTCAGGCGCCGTTCAATTGTCATCAGGTGCAAGCCAAGTCTCTTCGGGCGCCGTTCAATTGTCATCAGGTGCAAGCAAAATAAATGACGGTGTTAATGAAGTGTCCTCCGGTGCAAGCAAAGTAAATGATGCTGCATCCAAGGTCAGTGAAGGAGCAGGCAAGGTTACAAGCGGCGCCGATGAGGTTTCATCCGGAGCAAGCCAGGTATCTTCCGCATCTTCACAGGTTCAAAACTCTGCAAAGCAACTCGAAGATGCATCCTCCCAATTGCCAGATTCTGTAAAGCCTTATGCTGAAAGCTCAGTAAAACTCGCCAATGCATCCAGTCAGGTTGCAGGTGGTGCAGACAATCTTGCTCAAGGTTCAGTAAAGTTGGCTCAAAGTTCATCTGATTTGGCTAATGGTGCATCTGATGTTGCAGAAGGCGCATCAGGTTTGGCTAAAGGTTCAGTCAGTTTGGCCGAAGGTTCAGGTGATTTGGCAAATGGTGCTTTAAGTCTTGCGGCAGGTTCACAGTTGCTTGCAAATTCAGCATCAAGTGCGTTGTTTACTGCAGCATATTCCCTTTCAGCGGCAGCCGGTTCATTGGATGACATTACTGGAATTGATGAAGACAAATTAGGAGATTATTTTTATTCCCCTATAAAACTTGAAAAGCATGACTATTATTCTGCAGATACTTTCGGCAGCCAGATTGCTCCATTTTACATTGTTTTGTCAATGTGGATTGGGGGAGTAATTACTTCAGTGATGATTAAGCCTGGGACAAGTGCTGGAACAAAATACCGCCCAATTGAATTATATTTTGCCAGATTAGTTCTATTCATTCTGATTAGCATCCTGCAGACAATTGTTACTTTAACCGGAATATCTCTCTTGGGCATGAATATTGCCAATCCAGCACTGTTTGTATTTTCAACATTTTTTGTAGCGGCAATACTCATGATTTTAATGTATTCCTTTGTTTCGGCATTCGGTACTGTAGGTAAGGTTTTTGGAATAATACTTCTTGTGCTTCAAATTTCGTCCACCGGAGGAATTTATCCTGCCGAACTTACTGAATCATTTTTCAGGGCATTGAATCCCATCATGCCCATGACTCATGCGATAACCCTGATTCGAGAATCTATGCTGGGAACATTTTGGCCAAATTATCATGGTGCCTTCATCTATTTGGTCTGTTTCGGATTTGCAACAATAGTCATATCCGTTGTTATTAAAAGGTTCTATGATGAAAAAGCACAATATCTTGAAGATAAAATGAAAAATATAGATTTATTATAGTTAAATTAGAACAAATTCTAATCTAACTTTTCTTTTTTTAAATGATTATAGTAACTTAACAAATTGATGTCAGGTATTTTTCTTTAAAATTTTTTTGTAGTGAATCGCCCATACATTTCTTATTAAAGATTATTTGCGATTCTTCTATTAACATTTCTTTTGATTCAATCGTTATTCCTTTAATGTGTTTTTTATGAATGTCCCAAACACTTTCAACTGGATCAAACCATGGAGAATATTCTGGTATATATAAAAGATAGATATTTAATGCTTCTGCAATATCTTTTGCGAAATCAGAGATGTGGGCACGTGCATTATCTAAAAATATAACAATACGTTGTTTATTTTGGAATATTTGATAAATTTCAAAGTTTTTAATCATTTGATATATGTAATCTTTTTTAGTTTGTTTTATTTTTTTGGGATTTTCTGTTGATTCTCTTTTACAGTGTTTTCCTAATTTTCTGGCAAGAATTGAGGATTTATCTTTTTTATTTCGTTTCATTGATCTTAAAATTTTTTCAGAAAATTCATCATTATTTTCATCATTATCTTCTATAATTTTTCTAATTTCTCTTTTAGATAAATCATAATTATTTATTACCTGATTTAATAATTCTATGTCTTGTTTTTCTTGGGAATAAAAATTTCTTATTTTAAATAGAGATTTACCAAATTCAAATTCATTTAAATTTTTTATATCAAATAATAGTGATTCGCAATTAAACCCTAAAACGCCTAGAAAATTCACTGAATAAGATTTAGCAGTTATTTGTACAGTATTTTCTTCACCCTCGAAATAGATTCTTTTTTTAGTTCCTATTCCTGTTTTTATGGTTGATTCATCAAGTGCAATAACAATGTCATGTATTGTTATTCTTGCAAAATCAATGTTTTTTTTAAGATTTCTTCTCCATTTTCTGGTGCTTCTCTGAATTTTGGTCTTGGTTTACCGTAATTAAACCCTAATTGTCTTACAATATTGCAAACATGTGGTAAACTAAATTCTATTCCAAAATCTTCTTTTAAAATTCGTTGAGCATCAGTCATAGTTACATTTTCGCTTTCAATCAGGATTTGTTTGAATTGTACTTTATTTTCATTAGATAATTTTGATGGTTTTCCACCACTAAAATTAGGAATCAAACCATTTAAACCTTCTTTTTCGCAAGATTTAGCCCACTGTTTATTGTTCTA
>JAFRFB010000138.1 GCA_017434555.1 Methanobrevibacter sp.
GCCTTTATAGTGGTTGATTTGGATGAAGCTGCAACTGGTTTGGTTAAATTATATATGGTATGTAAAGAAACCGGTGAGAACTATACTATGTACATGGATGTTATAGATGGTCATGTGGAAATGTTTACTAACAGCATTGAACCTGGAAACTATACTGTAGTTGCAACATACATGGGCGATTCAGCATTCAACACCAACACTACATATGAGGACGTTGAATTCCCACTTCCAGAAGATGTTAATGTTACTGTTAATGTAAATGGCACTGTTGTTAGTGTGGAATTGCCTGAAGATGCAGAAGGTCATGTTATTGTAAGTGTTGACGGTAAAAATTACTACTTCGATGCTGATGACGAAATCGAATTGGATTTAAGCAATCTTGCTCCTGGTAACTACACTGTTGAAGTTGATTACTCTGGTGACAATAAATATGCACCTGCTAAAACAACTGCTGATGTAACTGTTCCAACCCCAACTGGTGTAGATCCTAAAGCTAACATAACAGTTTCTGAAGATGTTGTCATAATGGAATTGCCTGAAGACGCTACTGGTTACATGTTGGTTGATGTTGACGGTACTGGATTATATGTTCCTGTAGAAAAAGGTACTACAATCTTCGAATTGCCTGAATTAGCTCCTGGTAACCATACTGTTGGTGTTACCTATACTGGTGATAAAAAATATGCTTCAGCTAACTCTACTGAAACTATTGATATACCATATCCTAAAGAAACAATCTTTGCCGATGATCTCGTTAAAGTGGAAAAAGCTCCTGACAGATTTGTTGCTAACTTCACTGACAGCGAAGGTAATCCTTTAGCTAACGCTAACATTACTTTCAAAATTAACGGTATTGAGTACACCAGAACTACTGATGCTAATGGTCAAGCTTCCATTGCAATCAACTTGGAATCTGGTAACTACACAATCACTACAACCAACCCTACAACAGGAGATGTTAAAGTAAACAACATTACTGTTTTATCCAGATTCATTGAAGATGGCGACCTTGTAAAATACTTCAGAAATGATTCACAATATGTGCTCAGAGTTTTAGGTGATGACGGTAACCCTATAGGTGCTGGTGAAATTGTTACATTCAACATCCATGGTGTGTTCTACAACCGTACAACCAATGATACAGGTCATGTAAAACTCAACATCAACTTGGAACCTGGTACATACATTATCACTGCTGAGTATAAAGGAGCTAGAGTTGCTCACAATATAACGGTTTTACCAATTTTAACCGCTGAAGACTTATCTAAAAAATTCCATGACTCTAAACCATTCGAAGCACACGTATACGACGGACAAGGTAACCCTGCTCCTAATCAAAAAGTAGAATTCAACATCCATGGAGTATTCTACTACAGAACAAGTGACGGTAACGGTATAGTGAAATTAAACATTAATTTACAACCTGGCGAGTACATAATTACTTCAAAATATGGCCAAGCGGTCATAGCCAACAAAGTAACTGTAACCGCTTAGGGATGGGAAGTTATAATTTACTTTCCCATCAATTTTTCTTTTTTTTCATGTAGATAACAATATTTGTATTTACTGTTTTTTAGATATCAATCAATTATTATAAATTTAGCTTCATTTATTTTATCTGATTTGATAGTAACCATTAATTTTTTTAATCATATATTCAATTAAAACGATGTTGTTAATGTTGAGTTTTGGTTTATTTTTGATGAATTAATGATTATGCAATTAATCTTATAAAATGAGATGGCATCAACTGGTGATTTAGAATTTTCTCATAAACTATTATAATAATAACATATAAACTATTAAACAAGTTAAATGGTTAATTTATATTTTTTTAGAAAATTCAAGTGCTTTTCCATGTTTGAAAAGCACTGCTATTAATGGAGGAAGATATCTTGATTAGCGATGAGGAAAAAGATAAAATCAAAGAAGAAATTGTAATTAAAGTAAACTCCGTTTTAGAAAAAAACGGTGAATCATTCAGAATGGATAAAGTAAATATTCTAAAGACAAAAGAAAGCGTTAAATTCATGGGAAATTACAGGGTATATGACAGAAAAAAATACAATTCCATTTCTGGTGAGATTAATACTTTCTTAAAAAAATACGGTAAAGTTGATATAAAATCTAAAAAAATCAGAGACAGCGGAATGAAATTTACGGCTGTAAGCTTTAATTTTGAATTATAGATGTTTTACAAAACATCAATTTTTCTTTTTAATTTTGATAAATATATTATTATATGTAGTAAAATTGTTTTTAAATATTTTAAGCCGTATTTATAATATCTAAAGATATTATATTTGGTAATTTTAAATTTAGACTTAAGGAACTGACTTTTCATGTTCGGTAAAATAACCATAATGACAGAGAATACATCATAATGGTTCAAGTGGAGTATATAATACTTTAAACAGTATTATGATATTAAATTATAGCTGTTATCAACCAATTCAAACAGTTTTTCGTCACTTATCCTATCATCAAGAGGAAGTGTTATCCAGTATTTCTTGTTCATGTGATATCCTTCAAGAATTGACTCACCATCAATGATATTTGAGACATTATCGTGCTTTATAATAGCTATTTCAATTTCTTCTTCACCTTCAAGGCCTATTTTTGATTTGTCAAGTGCCACAAGAAGGGCAAACCATTTGTTGTTAGTCTTGTTTCTGTAGATGGCATCTTTTGGAAATTTCTCCCACAGAAACTCCAATTCCGTGTTATATCTCTTTTCAATTCTATCCATTAATCTTTTAGTTTGAGAAAACTTGAAAACATTTGATCTTGTGCATTTTTCAATAATGTCTGTGATTATGCTTTCATATTCTATTTTAAGTTCTGCTGCAAACTTTCCGATAGGAGTTTTAACATCAACCAAAACATAATCCTCATCCATTTCCAAATCGATTACTTTAGTTATTAATGTATCATTTTCATAGCTTATTATGGCTTTAAAGTTTGGATTGGAAAGTGTCTTTTCAAAAACATAATCCTGATTAAATCCATAGTCAATCAATCTTTCTTTTTTAATGGCTCTATCTTCAAGTAAATCAGATAAATCTCTCATGGAATAATATCTTGAAATTAAAATATTTATATGCTATTTTTTAAAATATTATTATGGAAGAAATATTTGAAGTAATTGGTGTTGAACACTTAAAGACAATATTGGCAGGATTGTCTCCGGAAGATATAGTAAAGCCTGCTTATGACAATTGGTTTCCAACCCAAAAGACAGGTCATACCATTCTAGATTTGGAAACGGGTGAAGTCAGGGGACTGTCAATAGAACACAATCAGATGCCATTACAATCAATGATGTATATTGAATTATATACAATAAAATCCAGCGATTATCCAATAGATACTGAAGAACTATTCTCAAAAACGGAATATGGGGAATTTTTGGAGTTCATGGAAGATGAACCCTCAGAATTCGCACCGGACATGGTCAGCATTTTCTGTGAGGAAAACGATATTGACGAAGACTCCCGCAGTATCGGAATATTGGCCTACAGATTTTCCAAAGATGACCAGCAAAATTATAATATGTGGGAATCAGCCATTTTAAACAAGTATTATGACAAGACTGATGAAAACCACAATCCGTTTAAATTCAGCCAAAGCAGTTTATAATGGAGGAATAATTATTAAATTTATAACATTAATATTAAAAAATCCTTTTAGAAACAAAACCCGCAGTGCGCTATCCATTATTGGAATAGCTATTGGGATTGCAACAATCGTTGCCCTGGGCCTTATCACTGCAGGTATGGAGGATTCCGTTCAGACAACATTCAATGAAGGTGGAGCAGAAATTACGGTTACAAATGCAACAAATGTTGGCGGATCTTCGGGTCTTTTAGATGCATCATTCATAGATGATTTGAAAAATATAACGAATGTATCGGACGCTGTCGGCCAGCTTTCGGTCAGCGAGTCCAACCAGTCATTAATGCAGTCAAGAAGCCCGGTTCTTGGAACGACGGTGTATGGAATTAACGCTTCAAAACTGAATCTGGTCGGAATCAGCAAAGTTAACGGTACAATTTATGAAGAAAACGCATATGAAGTAATCATCGGTACAAGATATGCAGATTTAAATAATTTAAGTGTCGGTGATAATTTGACCTTTTTAGGTTATGATTTTAAAGTTGTAGGGATTTTTGAAACAGGAAGCATGATGAAAGATAATGGGGTATACACATCACTTTCAAAGCTTCAAAACATTTCAGACACCGATAAGGTATCATCCATTCTGGTTAAGACATCAGAAGGCGTCAATGACACGATTGTCAGTCAAAATATCAAGGACAAATATGAAAATGTATCCACCCTGACCAGTGAGGAAATGTCTTCAATGCTTGATGATGTAATTGGTATATTGGATGCTGCATCTCTTGCAATTTCCGGTTTGGCAATTCTTGTTGGTGGAATTGGTGTTATAAATACGATGGTCATGACGGTATATGAAAGAACCAAAGAAATTGGTGTTTTAAAGTCCATAGGCTGGAAAAGCGGGAAAATATTGAAAATGATTTTAGGTGAAACGCTGGTTATAACAACACTTTCGGGAATTATCGGTGCGCTTTTCGGTATTTTAATATCTGAAGTCGGTGTTAGAATCATTGGAACAGAAGGATTTTCACTTGTATACACTCCTAAGACATTTATCCTGGCATTTGGAATTACATTAATCGTGGGAATTATAGGTGGACTTTATCCTGCATATAAGGCATCAAAACTTGCTCCGACAGAAGCATTGAGGTATGAATAGGTGATTTGATGGAATTGATTAGATTGACAAATGTCTTAAAACAGTATGATGACGGTGCCGTTACAGCTTTAAATAACATTAATCTCTCTATCGAAAAGGGAAGTTTTGTTTCCATTATCGGACCTTCAGGGTCTGGAAAGTCAACATTGCTTAACATGCTGGGAGCACTTGACTCACCGGATTCAGGCCAGGTCATTATTAACGGTATTGATTTGGCCAGACAAAAGGATTTAAGCGATTTCAGACGTCATGAAATTGGTTTTATTTTCCAGCTTCACAATCTGTTGCCTAACTTGAATGTTCAGGAAAACGTTGAAATACCATTGATGGATGCAAAAATGCCTGAAAAGGACAAGCACAGAAGAGCATTGCTTTTCATTGAAGCGGTAGGTCTTTTGGATAAAAGAAAACAAAAGCCAAATAAATTGTCCGGCGGTGAACGACAAAGGGTAGCTATTGCAAGAGCATTGGTTAATTTCCCTTCAATAATTCTTGCAGATGAGCCTACAGGTGCACTTGACACTAAAAATGGACAGAAGGTACTTGACGTTTTAAGGTTTGTCCATGAGTCAATTGACGCTACATTAATTATAGTAACACACGATATTGATGTTGCCCGATTGGCAGATAGAACAATAGAAATAAGGGACGGTCAGGTAATTAATGATTATTATAATAGATAATCATTCTTCTTTTTTAGGTTGCTTATCAAGCTGGAACTTTTTACGTCCATAACATGACAATGGGTTATTTATTCCTTTGCATGAGCCGTCAGGCTTACATAGCTGAGGCAAATGGATTTTTATTTTTTCACAGCTCATTGGAGTGTACCAGGTAGTTTCCCCTTCGTGGTTGATGTCAATTTCACTGTGCATTCCAAAACCTAACTTTGAAATGATGTTTACCTTTTCCTGAGGCTGGTCTTCAAATAATGGTGGTGTACAGTTGTCTGCTGCATCAAATATTAACGGTAAAATTTCATTTTGAGTAATGGACAGGTCAGGATCAACATCAGAAACTTTAATTGTTTCATCGGATGCAAAAATCCTTGGATATAATCTTGCATAAGATGCAAATGATGTTAATAAAAGAACAATAGCGTCGTTACGTCCTCCGGAAGACACACCGTTAACAGTATTTTCAATACATGGTGGGAATGCTTCAGGTATTAGTTTTCCGGCCTGTACAGTTCCATAAATTCCACCACTTCCGGCATAATACTGATTGTATTTGCTGATTTCTTCGGGAATGAACTCTTTAAGCTCTTCAGATAACTTGACAATTTCAGGATGCATTTCAACCCTTTTAGACATTTCTTTAATTCTTGCAATATACTCTTCGGTTTTCTGCATGATCAGACGTGACAAAATCAACTCTTTCACGCTGTCTCCAACCAAAATGTTGTACATTCTGTCAGGGCTTCTGTCTGTAAACTCGTCAGTGTAATTGTTTAAAAATTCATCCTGCTGAAGGATAATGTCCCCATCCTGAATGAGCAGTTCGCTTAACTTTAGCTTTTTGGTAGATATTACGTCTTTTAGGGAAGTCCATTTGATTGAGCCGTCTGTTTTTATCTCATCCAGTATTTCATCAATAATCTCTTCTCTTGTTGCTGGAGTTAATTTGGATAATCTTTCCTGAATTAATACTCCCTGGGATTCAATGAATAGTCTTGCTTCTCTTGAACCTGTATTGAACTGTATTGCAATTGCCTGGCAGAGTACATGAAATATTACAACGTCCTGTTTAAAAATAGCTTCATTTAAAAGGAATTCGAATTCATTCTGATTATACTTTTTATTGTTTTTCTTCTCGATTGCCCACTGTATTCTTTTAAATGCCAAATCCTTATATGATTTTGGTATTAATGAATCGTCTGAGATTTTCTGGTTGGTTGTGTGTATTACTTCTTCAATCAGGTATTCATCTTCTCTTTCCAACTGATTCAAGTCACCATAATCCTTTATGATTTCTCTTCCTTCATTAGATAATGGGTTGATATATGAGATTTCTGCCATAATTTTAGTTTTAGTTTCATATATTAAAAAATTAACTCATTTTTAAAAGCAATATTTCCTTCATGTTGTAATTTTTGCATATGTTAATAATATTTTCTTCGTCAAACCCATAATTGAATAACCATGAACATTTTAAAAAAATTTTATATATTATTTAACACTTAAATAGTATATATTAATTAAGTTTTTTTTTTAAAATTGGAGTTGCTAATAATATGCTGATGAATGAAGAGACTAAACTGAACAAAAATCATTACAGAATTTTTGCCTTAAGCTGGGCAGGTTGGGTATTTGATTTTTACGATCTGGTTTTATTCACTTTTTTAGTATCTGAAATTCAGGCAAGTTTAAATATAAATGCGGAAATGCTTGCATTATGTTTGGGAATATCCTTATTTGCAACAGGTTTGGGTGGAGTTATTTTTGGAGCATTAGGAGATAGATTTGGTCGTAAAAGAGTACTTCAGTGGACAATTATTGTTTATTCTATAGGTACGCTCTTGTGTGCTTTTTCATGGTCATTTTATTCACTTGTAATATTTAGATTTATCACAGGTTTAGGTGTTGGAGGAGAATGGGCTACCGGCCAAACATATATCAATGAAACATTTCCAGATAAGTTCAGAGCTAAATTTGGAGCATTTATGCAATCTGGGGCACCAGTTGGTGTGATTTTAGCTGCAATTGTTGGAGGATTAATAAGTCCTATTATCGGTTGGAGAATGACATTTCTTGTCTCAATACTTCCTGCACTTGCAGTGGTTTCTGTAAGAAAACATCTTAATGAATCCGATGTTTGGCTTCAAAACAAAGATAAATATGCTCATAAAAGCATTTATCATGAGTTTAAAGGATTATTTGCTAAAGAATATAGGAAATTATTCCTGATATCATTAATATTATGCATATTTGGTATGTCTGCCTATTGGTATACATATTCATGGTTACCAACCTATCTTACGCAGGAAAGGGGCTTGACAATGGTTGGATCAACACTCGGAATCATATTAATTCAAAGTGGAGATTTCATTGGTTATACAACATTTGGGTTTGTGGCCGAAAAACTTGGAAGACGTCCCGCATTTACTATTTATGCTTTTACCATGGCTTTTGGCATATCCATGATAACTCTCTGCTGGAATCAAATCACACAAATCCATGATTTGATATTTGTATTCATGTTCCTGACTGGTTTTGGAACAGGATTCTTTGGCGGATTTGGTGCGCTGTTCTCAGAACTTTTCCCTACAAAGATAAGAAATACTGCTGTCGGAGCAGTTTTCAACTTAGCTCGAGGAATACAATTTGTAACTCCAGTAATCATAACAATTGTTGCAACGTACTTTGATTTGGGCTTTGGTATAGCTATTGCTGCAATGTTCGCCTTTTTATGTGGTGTTTGGATTTGGGTGTTCCCTGAAACCAAAGGAACAGTACTTAATGAACTGGATTAATCACTTTGCACGAAACCTTAGATGATGAATTCCAGTTTGATATATCAAAAATTTGATGCATCAAAGTTTTTTAATATTTATTGCAATTAATGTCTTTTTAAGCATTAATCAATTTTCCTTTTTTTAATTTTAAATCTAAATAAATCTTAAAAAAATAATACTATATAAACTATGAATAACATATATATTTATGCTTAAAAAATTTAGGAGAAAAATAAATGAGTAAGATTTTTATTTCATGCGCACTTCCTTATGCAAACGGTCCGTGTCATTTGGGCCATATACGTTCCACTTACCTGCCGGCAGACATTTATGCCAGGTATAATCGTATGATAGGCAATGACGTGCTGATGGTTTGTGCTACTGATGAACATGGAACTCCAATTGCAGTTAAGGCAGATAAAGAAAATAAAAAGCCTATAGAGATTTCCAAAAGATATCATGACATGATTGTTCAGGACGTTGAATCAATGAACATTTCACTGGACAATTTTACAAGAACAACTGATGAAATCCATTATGAAATAGCTCAGAATTTCTTTAAGGACTTATATGATAAAGGTTTAATCTACAGACTTGACATTCAGCAGCTGTACTGTGAAAACTGTAAGAAATTCCTGCCTGACCGTTACGTTGAAGGATTATGTCCTGCATGCGGAAGCGAAGCCCGTGGAGATCACTGTGAAAAATGTGGAAGAGCACTTGACCCGACTGAACTTGACGAACCGAAATGTATGACCTGCGGTTCCACACCTGTAATTAAAGATACATATCAATATGCATTTAAACTGTCTGAATTTGAAGACGAATTGAAGGATTATATTGAAAATAATGAGAATTTACCAGCAAACGTTAAAAACTACGCATCAAACTGGCTTAAAGAAGGCCTTAACGATTGGGTTTTAACAAGAGATATGGACTGGGGAATTCCTGTTCCTCTCGATGAAGCTGAAGGCAAAGTATTATACGTTTGGATTGAAGCATTTTTAGGCTACATTTCCTCAGCAGCTCAATGGTCCAGAAAAACCGACGTTAAATGGGAGGATTACTGGAATGATTATGTAGTTCATTTCATCGGAAAGGATATAATTTACCACCATTCAATATTCTGGCCTGGATTACTGACCGCTTACGGATGCAAAAAGCCTGACATGATTTATGCAGGTGAATTCTTATCCCTTGAAGGGGAAAAAATGTCCACCAGTAAGAACTGGGTAATCTGGATTGCTGATTTTGTAAAGGATTTCGAGCCTGATTTGCTCAGATACTATTTAACTATCAATGCACCTTTAAACAAGGACTCTGACTTCTCATGGGATGACTTCCAGAGAAGAAACAACGATGAGCTTGCAGACGTAATCGGAAACCTGCTTCACAGAACTTTCACATTTACCCATAAGTTCTTCGACGGCAAGGTGCCGGAGTACAGTTCTCCATCTGAAGAGGACTTGGCGTTTGAATCTGAAATCAGCAGATTGCCTGATAGCGTTGGTGAATTAATATCCAATTATGAATTCAGGGAAGCATTGCTTGAAATATTTAAAGTAGCTAAAATAGGAAATAAATATTTCAACGATCAGGAACCATGGAAAGCGGTTAAGGAAAACCCTCAAAAAGCAGCCAATACATTATACTTATCTAACCAATTGGCAAAAGCATTGGCTTACGTATTAAAACCGTTCCTACCGACCAAAGCTGATGAAATAGCTGAAATATTGAAATTGAATAATCTTGATAACTGGCAGGACGCAAAAGTGTTCCTTCCAAGCGGTTATGAAATCGCCAAGGCAAAACCTCTATTCAAAAAGATTGAAGATGATGTAATAACCCTTCAAAAAGAAAAATTACAAGAAAACTTAAAAGAAAATGAGGAAGATAATATGAGTGACATTATAGATATTGATTACTTTGATAAAGTTGACATTAGAATAGGACAAATTAAAGAAGCTGAAAAAATAGAAAAATCGGATAAACTCTTGAAATTACAAGTTGATATCGGAGAAGAAACCAGACAGATTGTAGCAGGTCTTGCAAAATTCTACGCACCTGAAGAATTGATTGACAGGAAAGTTGCTGTTTTAGTCAATTTAAAACCTGCTAAATTATTCGGAACATTATCTGAAGGAATGCTTCTTGCAACCGGAGAAAGCGGAGCATTGCTTTCACCTGATGATTGTGAAATCGGTGAACAAATTCAATAAATTTGATTTATATGGAAGAATCTGTCCTAGTAATTAAGGCTGAGAAATACCTAAAGGAAATTTCAGATGATGATATCAGTATGGATAATATTGATGAATTTGAAAATTTCAAAACTCTCTACTTTAAACTGGATGACAGATTGGAATCTTTAAAACAGCTCAGACGTGATATGGAAGTACAGGGATACAGTACTCCATTCGCATCTTTGAACAAATATGGAAATAAATCAATAGGTGAAGTCTCTCTTGATGAAGTGAGTGAAAACAGCAGACACAACCAGATGTTTAGAAATAAGGCAAACGCCAAGAAAAACATCTTAGACAGAGTAAAGTCAGCCATTGACTCACATCAGATTGCACTTGGAAATCTGGAGCAGTTCGGATATTTGAAATGCGATTCATGTTATAAGAAATATTCAATGTCTGAATATAAACAGCTCAAAGGTAAATGCAGCTGCAAAAGCGAATCATTTTCATTTAAGATAAGCAGACAGAAGACCTGTAGAATTGAAATAATTCCATATTTACCTTTATCTGGTAATTACCGTGTATTGATGTCAGAATTATCAAAATATGGTAGAAATTCATTTAAAAAAGTCATCAATGCACTTAGACAGGAACGTACCGGACATGTAAAAACCATTTCACCATTATTTAGATATAAGGATAAAAACAATCGCTGGCTGAGAAAAAGAGTCACTTTCGATTCAGAGTTTGTGGATAACTATGAAGAGGAACTTAGAAAAAGCTATGGAAAAAACGTCCGGATAGAAAAGTTGGAATTCCACAGAACAAGACCTGCAATAATTGATGATAAACATGCAAGAACAGCTATTGCATTAGGTTATGTTCGTTATGCTGAAAAAATTATCGAAACGATTCGTGATGATATATTTAAAAGACAACTCTCTGATTTTAAAAGAATCAACACTTATGATGAAATAATCCATAAGTACAACAATACTACTCCTAACTTCATTGATGAATATGACATTTCAGAAATTGAAAATTGGAGAGAAAACAAAATCAATGAGGAATTGAAAAAGCTGAGATATCTGAATCGTTACGGTGAGATAAACAGATCACTTAAAAGGGATTTGAAAACCAGAGATACCATAGTAAAGTCAATATTTGAAAATATTGCTCCTGCATTAATCAGTTGGGATATCTTCAGATATTATCTTACCACATCCGAAACCAATCGCCGTCTTAAAATAGGACCATTTCCATACATTCGTGTTGAACTTGACCGCCAGCAGAGAAAAGTCTTTGTGCAGACATTTCCAAAGGTCATTGATATTCTAAACCAGTTCAGTGATATAAGAATACTTGATGTGGATGAAAAGGATTTGATTTTATATGAAAAATTCAAATTCGAAAAGGAAATGAAAAACTCAAATATCAAGGTCAATCACCCGGCTTTAGGTGCGGCAATCCTTGATTTAAATAGTGAAATAGATTTGGAAAGCATAAGCAATTCATTCAATGTAAATGAGTCTAAAATTAAAAAGGAAATTAAAAATATTGAAAATATTAGGAATCCGAAAACGGACAAATCCAAAAAGTTCCTTGATTTGATTAAAAGGTAGTGTTGGCCATGGATGAAGATGTAACCACAATTCATATTACAGAAGCCCTGTCTTCATTTAGAATTGTCAATTTGCTTGAAAGCTATCCTAACCTTGAAAAGATAACCTGTTCACCAAGCGTTTACAACAGAACATCAGATACTTATATTGAAGCTTTAAATCAGCTGGATATTGAAGTTGTAAAGGAATATCATTGGGGAGCCAGTAAAAAGCCCTGCGACTATGAAGATGAATTGTTAAAACTTGCGGCTGAAGGATATAAGGCATCAGAAATTGCCGAAATTTTAGGCATTACCGTTAACCGGGTTTATTATCTGCTTAGAAGAAATAAAACCAAACTTGAAACCAACACCAAGAAATATGATTATGGTGAAGTCAAGTCATTAAGAGATGACGGACTGAAAGCTAAAGAGATTTCTGAGAAATTAAACATCCCGTTAAGAACCGTTTACTATATTTTGAACAATAAATAATTACCTTTTGATTAGAATATTGATTTAAGTCGGTAAAATTGTTATAACTCATAAGTTAAGCTTTTATACTTATAATTACAAATAAATTTTTGTCAGATTGAATTAGCTAGCTATATTCATCGATTTAAAAATTAAAAGGTGATTAAAATTAGAGTTATTCCTCTTTCAAATTCAGTCAAAAATCAATATGACACAATTTTCAAGGTTGCAAGCCATAGTTTCACTAATGCTTTGATTCAAATCACTGATCTTCCATGTGATGAATATGAATTAGTGTCTAGTGAAATTTTTTCACCAGGAAAAGACGTAAAATTAATGGATATACTATTAAAAGGACCAAATGGTTATATTAACATTGAATTTCACAAACAACCATTATCAAAACCTATTCTTGATAGAGATTTTGAATATGTCGTAAATTGTTATCTTTTCTATGGCGAAACTATTGACCAAAAAATTGTTGTCATTGACGATGATAGAAAATCTGTAGAAAAAATAGAAATAACACCAAATTTGCATTATTTCGGAGATTATTATTATGTTTCTGATATTGATGGGCAAGAAGTATTAAATATTATAAAAAATAAAATTAAACTTAACCAACATTTAAGTGAATATGAATTATATATTTTTTCCATTCTACCATTAACTAAACATAATTGTAATGATAAGGAATTAATCAGACAATTGTGTAACCTCACTTCAAAGTTAAACATTTCTGATGAATATAAAGAAGCAATAAGTTTGATTCAGATAGTTCTAGTAGAATTATTCATTTCTGATTATGATGAAAAACAGCATTTGTACAAGGTGATAAGGATGTCTTCTACATTTATTGAAAACTATGAAAATGAATTAAAAAATCAAATTAAACGAGAAAAAGAAAGAGCTGATAATGCAGAATTATGTAATAATGATCTAAAAATATTAATTAAAGAATTAGCTCAAGATAGAGATATTAATGATGCAAATTTAAGTAAAACCTCTTTCAATAGGCTAATGACTATTCTGAGCAAAATTTAATTATTTTTTTTAATTTTTTCTTTTTTTCTATTACTAACAAATTGACATATCTCCTTCCAATATTTCTCTTAAAGTTTTTATAGAAGTTATTTCATAATATTCATTTGAGTTTAATGTCCACTTTTAAGTACTTAAATTCTATTGTATAAGTAAATTTAACTCAATGTCTATCTGTTCAGCATGTAATCATGTTATAGGCATTGATTTAACTTATTATTTTATTTGTAATTTAATATAAGTATTTCCTATTTTTATCATGGTTATTAATAATTGAAAGAGGATGATGGAATTTTCATCCTCAAAATATCACAAATTATTTTTTTAACTATTAACATATAATATATTAAAGTGATTGTTATGATGATATTACCTCAACTGCCGTTATATGTTATAGCTATTATCTGTGGATTACTGGCTTTTTCAGTAACCCATTTGTCAATGCCTAGAATTATTAGAAAATTGGAAAAAGCTGATATTGTAGGAAAAGACCTGCATAAATCCTGGAAACCTATTGTTGCCGAAATGGGAGGATTCGGAATCCTTTTCGGTTTTATTATCGGAATGTTTTCAGGTGTTTATATGCACGATATCCTGGCATATCCTCTATGTATTGTGTTAATTGTAATCCTGCTTGTCGGAATAATCGGAATCGTTGATGATTTATTGGTATTGTCTTCAAAAGAAAAGTTATTCCTTCTCTTTTTGGCTGGTCTTCCATTGATTTGGGCAGCACCTGCAAATGTAGGTATAATATATTTGATTTCAATCCCAATAGCTATTTCAATCGGATCCAACTTGACTAATATGCTGGCAGGTTTAAACGGTATCGAATCAGGTTTGGGTATCATTTCCCTTGCTTCTCTAACAATTTCATGTATTATTTTAGGAAAATATGATGTAACAATCATAAGTATGAGTATGCTCGGTGCGTTAATCGCATTTTTATATTATAACAAATATCCGGCCAAGATTTTCCCAGGTGATACTGGTACACTGATTATCGGTGCTGCAATTGTTTCAATTGCATTTATCGGTAGGGTTAAGCTTATTGCTTTAATCGTTTTAATGCCAAATATTATTGATGCGGCCATGAAATTTTACAGTGCAGGTGTAATGGAGCGCCAGCAGTTCAAGCCAACTCAGGTTGACGATGAAGGTAAGTTAATAAGGCCTGAAACAGGTTTCAAGTCATTAATCAGATGGGTTATTAGAAGGCCTATTACAGAAAAGCAGGCTGTTCGTATAATTTGGGGAATCGGTTTAGTTTTCGGTATTTTAGGTATATTCGTTGCATTAACTATGCCTGGAGTTATAGGTAATCAGACATTGGCAAACTTCCTTCAAATTAAAGAGATGTTTTATCATATCTGAGGTGATTTAATGAAACCTTACGTTATTTTAAATGCAGCAATGACACTTGACGGCAAGATTGTCACTGCAAAAAACAGTTCAAATATTTCCGGTGAAGAGGACTTGAAAAGAGTCCATGAACTTAGAAAAAATGTGGATGCAATAATGGTTGGTATCGGAACGGTGCTTGCAGATGATCCAAGGCTCACTGTTCACAAGGTAGATGCAAACCCTGATGACAATCCAGTTCGTGTAGTGGTTGACAGCAGATGCAGAACTCCTGTAGCTGCTAGAATAACAAACAAGGATGCAAAAACAATAATTGCAGCAGCAAATGAGTTCAAATATGATTTTTTAGTAAGTGACAGATGCAATGTATTTAAGCAGAGGGGAGTGGAATTCTTCTTTTCAGGAGATACTCGAGTTGATTTGACTGCATTGATGGAGCATTTATATGATGAAGGTATTAAAACGTTAATGCTTGAAGGCGGAGCCACACTAAACTTTTCCATGATAAAGGAAGGTCTCATTGATGAAATAAGGATATGTATTGCACCTAAAGTTGTCGGTGGTGTTAATGCAAAAACATTATTTGACGGTGACGGCTTTGATACGATGGATGAAGGGGTTGATTTGGAACTGACTGATTCATTCACTCTGGGAAAAGATTTGATATTAACTTATAAGGTTTTAAAATAGCTTTAAAACATTCCCGCATAACCTAAGCTTTTACAAACGCAGTATCTGCATAATGACCTTTTGTCATTGATGTATTTGATTCGGCCTTTACAGTAATATGTGCCATTAAATTCGTATACTTCATCATTTCTATCATCACTGAAAGGATGCAGAGGTTTTTTAGCTATAAATGCCAGATAAAGAGATAAATATTTTGTAAACTCACGGTTTTCAACATCTCCTCCGGCATATGTGTCAAAGTAGTAGTTGATGTCGCCTTTCATCTTGTTGATAACATTGTCTTTAACTTCAAAGTCATCTTTTATTTCAATAGAATAGATTTCATCATAGGCTTCGGAATTGTATTTGGCCAGTTTTTTGACCAATGGATCTTTATATCTGTCATCCGTAACCTTGTTTTTAAGGTATTCGATAGGATAATCTTTAAGTTCAGTTCTGATTATTTTTAATAGTTTTGATGCTTTCATAAAATTCCTTTGCTTTTCAGTAATTCACGAGGATTGTCCACAATAGCTTTCATGGCTTCTTCATCACTTAAACCTGCTCCACGTGCTATTTCATATGATTTTTCAAAGGTTATCAGATTATCTGGTGAGTGTGTATCCGTATTAACGAGCAGTTTGTTTCCAACTTCACGTGCAATGTTTGCAACATGTCCGTTTCCAAGGCAGTGTCCTTTACGTGCACTGATTTCTAAATAAATGTCATTTTCAAGTGCAAGTTCAGCTTCTTCTTTTGTAATTAACCCGGGATGGCCTAAAATATCAACATATTTTGATTTGACTGCTGCAAGGTTTGTACCAGGTGTTACAGGTTCGTTTAATGTTTCACCATGGACAACTACAATTTTTGCACCTAGCTCTTTAGCCCTTTTTGCAATTCCGTCAATGGATTCTATCGGTGCATGGGTAACTTCAGCTCCTAAAACTGCTGTAATGTCCCAATTTTCATTAACGTCATCAATTGCTGACTGTATTTTTGGAATTTCCTCTACATTGGAATAATCAATGTGATCTGTAATCGCTATTACTTCATGATTTAATTTTAAAGCTCTTCTTGCAAGTTCGGATGGCAACAATTCGCCGTCACTGAACAAACTGTGCATATGTAAATCTATTCTTCTATTCATTTAAAAACCTCAATATTACATATTATTTACTTATAATTTAAATTTTACTTTTAATTAAACAAAAAATATGGAGAATTTGATTCTTATTTGCCTTCAACGGAAACTTAAATAGGATGGAATTATTTTTTCTAAGGAGTAATTCACAAATCTTTTTTTAACTAATTTTATATATTATCAAGGATATAATTTTAATTACTAAAACTTTTTTAAAGGAGATTACTGTTATGATAGCTAAAGCTACAAAAATGGCTGATGGAGTTTACTGGGTAGGTGTTCTCCATTGGAATAGTAGAACTTTCCATGGATATGGCATTCCTGGAACTACATATAATGCATATTTGGTATTTGGTGAAGAAAAAACTGTACTGATAGATAATGTCTATGGCGGACTTGACAATCAGTTATATGCAAGAATTGAGGACGCATTTGCTCAGGAAGGTAAAGACATTAAAATTGACGTTTTTGTCCAAAACCACTCTGAAATGGACCATTCCACTCACTTAAGAGAAACTATTGAAAAATACAATCCTGAAGCTGAAATCTATGCTTCCCCTAACTGTGCTAAATTCTTGGAACAGCAATATCACAATTTTGGAGATTTGGAAATTAACACCGTTCAAACAGGTGATGAACTTGATATCGGTGGAAGAACTCTTGCATTCGTTTCCGCTCCAATGTTGCACTGGCCTGACAGCATGTTTACCTTTTTGGTTGAAGAAGGAATTCTTTTTTCCAATGATGCATTCGGTCAGCATGTTTGTCACACTAAAAGGTTTGATGAAGACTATTCATTAGATATCTTAGAAAAAGAAGCCAGAAAATATTATGCTAATCTTGTAACATTAGGTTCACCTATGCTCAGGATGAAATTACAGGAATTAACTGACAACGGCATTGTGGATCAAATCAAAATGATTGCTCCATGTCACGGTCAAATCTGGAAAAACCCTGGTTTTATTGTAGATTTATATTCCAAATGGGGATCCGGAGTATGTAAAGACAAAATCACTGTTATTTATGATACTATGCATCATTCAACTGAAAAATTGGCTTTCCAAATTGCTGAAGGTATTGCCAGTGAAGGCGTTGAGGTTGCAATGTACTTTATGCAGTATGACGGACCGGATGATGTAATTACAGACATTTTGGACTCAAAAGCTATTGCACTTGGTGCTCCAACTATGATGAACAAGCCTTTCCCACGTATCGGAAACATGATGTACTGGCTTGACTGCGTTAACTTTGCAGGAACAACCAGCAATAAAAACGCTTTAATCTTTTCATCAAAAGGTTGGGGTGGAGGAGCTGTCAAAAAACTCCAAGATGAATTGGAAGCTTCAGGATTCAATGTAACCGATACATTAGATGTTACTTTTGTTCCTGATGAAGATGTTTTACAAGAAGCTTTCAATAAAGGTGTAGAGCTAGCTAAATCTATTAAAGAATAATTACTTTATTCTTTATTATTTTTTTTCCAAATTTTAATTGTTGTGTTTCGCAACATTTATATATTAATTCCTTCAAATATATCTATAACAAAAAGAAGGTGTAAACATGACAAAGAGTTTAGTTATTTATTTTTCCCGAGCAGGTGAAAACTACTTTGGCGGTGAGTTAAAAAACATTGAAAAAGGAAATACTGAAGTAATAGCAGAATATATCCAAGAAGAAAGCTCTGCTGATTTGTTTAAGGTAGAGCCTGCAAATGAATATCCTGCAGATTACATGAAATGTATTGATGTAGCTAAAAAAGAACAGCAAGATGACGCAAGACCTCCAATTAAAGAAGCATTAACCGATATCAGCGAATACGATACAGTATTTATTGGTTTTCCAAACTGGTGGGGAACACTGCCTATGCCGATGTGGACTCAATTGGAACAGTTGGATTTTGCCGGTAAAGCAGTTAAACCTTTTGTAACTCATGAAGGCTCAGGATTCGGTTCAGCTGAAAGAGATTTAAAAAAGCTCTGTGAAGGTGCAGAACTCAAAAAAGGATTATCCATTCCTGGTGCTAAGGTATATGATGCAGGAGATATGGTAAAACATTGGGTAAGTGAATAGGATGGCTGATGAAATCTTATTTGGTAAAGGTGAAGAAAACCCCTTTGGTGAATTTTTCATCGGTCAAAGTTATCTAAAACTTTTAGCCCAGGAAGGGGAAGTTATGGTGGCCAATGTTACTTTCGAGCCTGGATGTCGCAATAACTGGCACATACACCATGCAGATGAAAACGGAGGTCAAATATTGCTGGTAACTGAAGGTGAAGGCTGGTATCAGGAATTTGGTCAGGATGCCCGTAAATTGAAAGTTGGAGATGTAGTTAGCATTCCTCCAAACGTTAAACACTGGCATGGTGCGACTAAAGACTCCTGGTTCACCCATATAGCTATTGAAGTACCGGGAATCAATCAGGAAAATGAATGGTGTGAAGAAGTGAGTGATGATGAATATATGAATTTGGAATGAACATATTTATTATTAATCACCACCAATATTTTTTATTATGAGTCTTTCAGTTTTTATACCGGCACATATCACTGGATTTTTCAGCATTGAAAACAATTCTGACCCCTTAAAAAACGGATCTTGCGGTGCCGGATTTTTACTTGACCGGGGAGTCAAAACCACAATAAATGACTCCTCTGAATTTAAGTTTAGTGCTAATCAGGGTTCGGATATTGTAATTAATGAAGTTCTTAAATATTTTGATATTGAAGATTCCTTTGAAATAACTCAAGACATTCAGCTTCCTATCGGAGCGGGATTCGGAACCTCTGCAGCTTCCGCATTAAGCTTATCACTGGCTTTAAATGAATTTTTTGATTATGGATATTCATATAATGAATGCGGCCAGATTGCCCATAAATCTGAAGTTTCACTAGGCGGGGGTTTGGGAGATGTTATAGCGCAAACTGGTTCTGGTATGGTTTTAAGAACTAAACCTGGAGCTCCGGGAGTCGGTGAAATCAAATCTTTTGATGAAAATTTATTCATTGCCACCAAATTCTTTGGAGAAATTGATACTGCTTCCATTATAAGAGACCCTGAACATAAAAAAAGAATATCTTTAAACGGTCATGAATGCTTAAAAAAATTCAAGAAAAATTCAAGTGTATGGAACTTTTTAAAGCTTTCTTTGGAATTTTCACAAAATACAAAATTAATGACAAGTGAAGTTCTGTCTTTGGTTAATAATTTTAATTTATGTGATGATATTTTAGGCTCTTCAATGGCAATGCTGGGAAATACAGTATTTGCCTTTGCAGATAATAAAAGCACTTTTAAAAAATTGAATATTGAAGGGATGAATATAGATAAACTCTACACAAAGAGGCAATTATGATAAAATTATGCTATGATGTTAATGACTACAGAAGACAAATCAGCGAAGTCTTAAGTGATGGAGATACAGTCATTGAACTTGGATGTCATACAGGTAATACTTCTAAAGTTATCCTTGAAAATGATGTTAGTCTGATAGCTATTGACAATTCTCCTGAAGCTAAAAAAGAAATGGATAAGTTAGATTTAATTTTCATTAATGCTGATGTAAGGCTTCATGATACATTGTCTGAAGTATTCAACTTAATTCAAGGTTGTGATGTTTTAGCCATTGATTTGGGTGGAGGATATCATCCGGACACAGTTTTTAAGGTCTTTTACATATGGTCATCCACTTTCAAACCAAAACATACTGTCATTAGAAACAGAGGATTGGTTGAATTTTACAATTCTGTAAGTGAAGTCAGTGGGGATTATAAATCTCTTGACGGATTTTTGGATTCATATAAGGATAGCGGTATTCCGCCGCAAATAAAGGAATTTGACTTATGGACACCGATGCCTAAAAAATAAATTCTGTACAAATTTCCAAAAAACTATATTTTTTGTTTTGTGAATTTCTTTTTAAAAAGAATATTCAAAATAAATAAGTTTACAATGAAAAATAAAAAAATAAAAAA
>JAFRFB010000048.1 GCA_017434555.1 Methanobrevibacter sp.
TAACGATATTACTGTACCCTTTTTAAAAATTAATAATTGTACAAATGTATTTTTAGAAACTAAAACTAACCATTATCCAATATTAAAAAAATAAGAAAAATTAAGTGAAATTCATATCAAAAAAATTCAGACCCCTAAAATTATATTAACATTGACGAAAAAATACTATATATTAATAATAACTATATTAAAGAAGTGAGATAATTGCAATATTTTATAAGTCATTACAATAAAGAATGTGAAATAACATTCCCTGAAGATTTTATTATATATGACACTACATTAAGGGACGGTGAACAAACCCCCGGTGTCTGTTTTAGTTTTGAAGAGAAATTAGAGATTGCACGTAAACTTGATCAATTTAAAATCGACCAGATTGAAGCAGGTTTTCCTATAGTATCTGAAAGAGAAAGGGAAAGTGTATCTGCAATAGCAAAAGAAGGTTTGAATGCAGATATCCTTGCATTAACCCGGACAAAACCGGAAGATATTGATGCTGCACTGGACTGCGATGTTGATGGTGTAATTACCTTTGTTGGAACATCAGACATTCATCTAGACCATAAAATGCACATAACACGCCAGGATGCAATCAATTTATGTGAAACTGCAGTTGATTATGCAAAAGATCATGGATTATATGTTGCATTTTCCGCTGAAGATGCTACAAGAACAGACATCGAATTCTTAAAAAGAATCTATTCAAAAGCAGAGGAATGCGGTGCTGACAGAGTTCATATTGCAGATACAACTGGAGCAATTACCCCACAGGGAATCGATTATTTGGTTAGGGAACTTGTAAAAGATTTGAATGTTAATCTTGCTTTGCACTGTCACAATGATTTTGGTCTTGCCGTTATAAACTCAATTACCGGAGTATTGGCAGGTGCAAAAGGTATTTCAACAACAGTCAACGGTATTGGTGAAAGGGCAGGTAATGCTTCCCTGGAAGAACTTGTAATGGCATTGAAAATATTGTATGGAAAAGATTTGGGATTCAAAACAAAATACATTACAGAATTATCAAATATTGTATCCGAAGCAAGCGGATTACCAATTCCTTACAATAAGCCTGTTGTAGGAAACAATGTATTCAGACACGAATCAGGAATCCATGTGGATGCTGTAATCGAAGAGCCATTGTGTTATGAACCTTATGTTCCGGAACTGGTTGGACAAAAAAGACAACTTGTTTTAGGTAAACATTCAGGCTGCAGAGCAGTAAGAGCCAAATTAAACGAATGTGAATTAGAAGTCAGCGATGATGAACTTATTGAAATTGTAAGACAAGTTAAAAAGTCAAGAGAAGAAGGAAAATATATTAACGATAAGGTATTTAGAGAAATCGTTAAAAATACAAAAGGCTAGATAACATGAATATTACTGAAAAAATCTTATCTTCAAAAGCAGGACATGAAGTGACCCCCGGAGAAATAATAGAAATCCCGGTTGACCTTGCAATGTCTCACGACGGAACTTCCCCACCTGCAATTAAAACATTTGAAAAAGTAGCAGATAAGGTTTGGAATCCGGAAAAAATAGCAATTATCTTTGATCACAACGTTCCGGCAAATACCATAGGATCAGCAGAATTTCAAAAAGTTTGCCGTGATTTTATAAATAAACAAGGTATAAGCCACAATTATATTCATGGAGAAGGAATATGCCACCAAGTGGTACCTGAAATGGGATTGGTTGAGCCTGGAAAGGTGATTGTTGGTGCAGATTCCCACACATGTACATATGGTGCTTTTGGAGCATTTTCAACAGGAATGGGTGCAACAGACCTTGCAATGGTGTGGGCAACCGGAAAAACCTGGTTTATGGTTCCATCAGCCATAAAAATGGAAATTACCGGTGAGCTAAACCAGTACATTGCACCTAAAGATATTATTTTAAATATAATTGGAGAAATTGGAATTGCCGGCGCCACATACAAAACTGCTGAATTCTGCGGCCAGACTATAGAAAACATGGGCGTTGAAGGAAGAGCAACCATGTGTAATATGGCAATTGAAATGGGTGCTAAAAACGGTATAATGGAACCTAATAAAGAAGTGATAGATTATATCTGCAAAAGAACTTCCAAAAAAGAAAAAGAATTGAACATTGTTAAATCAGATGAAGATGCTGTTTATGAAAAAGAAATGCATTTTGATATAAGTGATATAGAACCTCAAATTGCCTGTCCTAATGACGTGGATAATGTATGTGACATATCAAATATTGAAGGAACCTCAATAGACCAATGTTTAATCGGTTCCTGTACAAACGGCAGATTATCTGATTTGAAAGATGCATATGAAATATTAAAAGGACAGAAAATTAACGATAATGTCAGATTATTAATATTGCCTGCATCCCGTGAAATATATAAACAGGCAATGAATCTAGGATATATTGAAGCTTTTATCGATGCAGGAGCCATAATATGTAATCCCGGATGTGGACCATGTCTGGGTGGTCATATGGGCGTATTATCCGAAGGTGAAGTTTGTATATCCACGACAAACAGGAATTTCAAAGGTAGAATGGGAGATCCAAAATCTTCAGTTTATCTTTCAAATTCAAAAGTTGTAGCTGCTTCAGCTATTGAAGGAGTTATAACCAATCCAAAAGATTTATAAGTGATTTATATGACTAAATCAAAGAATGAAGCAAATAGACGGTTGATAGATAGGATTAATGAACTTGAAAAAGAAAATGACATACAGCTATCAAACACTCAGAAAATACTATTAACTACCGACGGATCAATTACAGCAATTTTAGACGTGTTGTACGGCAAAATAAGTTTATTCACTATAGATCAACATTTTGAACCTGCAGACGAATTTCATGCAAAACTTGTAGAAGTAGGTGAAGGTGAAAAAATTAACTTTAGAGAAGTTATAATGCACCACGGTGGTAAACCATTAATTTATGCAATATCACACATACCATTATCAAGATGCAGCGAAGATATGTGCTCAGATTTGATTCAGGCAGATATACCAATTGGAAGACTCTTGAAAAACTACAATATTGAATCAAGAAGAGAAATTAAATATATTTACATGGAAAAACCGAATGACAGATTGGAAGAACTGTATAACACAGATGAGGACATGTTAGCCCGTGAATATGTCATCATCAGCGGAGAAGAAATTTTAATGTGGATTAAAGAAGTATTCCCAGTTTCTTATTTTACTGAAATTTAGGTGATTTTATGGATTTAAAAGGAAAAAACATTAATGAACCGACGTATGAAATGGTGAAAGCCCTTGAAAATGAATATGGAATTAAACTTTCAGCCATACAAAAGATTCTACTATCCTTGAGCGGGCCGATGACTACCCCATTGGATGCATTATATGGCAGGTTAAAACTCTTTGTTCTTCAGCAACAAATTGAAAAAGCCGATAAACGTGCAGCAAAATTGCTTGATATAAACGAAGGAGATGAAGTGCTTGTCCGTGAAGTGATTGTGCATAAAAATGGGCGCCCGTTAGCTTATGCATTTTCATACATCCCAAAAGACAGATGCAGTGATGAAATTCTTAACTATTTGTTTGATGAAAAAATCACCACAGGATTAATCCTATCAGAATTTAACATAGAAACTCAAAGACATATAAAAAAGATTTCAATAGAAAAACCTTCACCAATACTTGAAGAACTATTCAACACGTCAGAGGATATGATTACAAGAGAATTCACAATGAGCCAGCATGGAACAATAAGACTATTTACAAAAGAATTATTCCCATTGAGTTACTTTAGAGAAATGTAGGTGTTAAGATGGGTGTAAAATTAAAAGACATAATTGAACCTGAAAAAATAAATTTTAAGGATTTGGAAGGTAGGGCGGTATCAATTGATGCTTTCAATACACTTTACCAGTTTCTATCAACAATAAGGCAAAGAGACGGACAGCCGCTATGTGATGAAAATGGAAATATCACATCTCACTTAAGCGGCATATTATACAGAAATTCATCAATGGTAGAAAAAGGAATAAAGCCAATTTATGTCTTTGACGGAAAAGCACCTGAACTTAAAAGTGACACACAGGCAAAAAGGCGCGAAGTAAGAGAAGAAGCAGAAAAAATATATAAAGAAGCTTTAAAAAGTGGAGATACAGAAAAGGCACGCAAATATGCAATGAGATCATCAAAATTATCTCCAGAAATTATTGAATCATCTAAAAAATTACTAACATTAATGGGAATACCATATGTTGAAGCAAAAGGCGAGGGAGAAGCACAGGCAGCATATCTTGTTGAAAAAGGAGATGCATATGCCGTTGCTTCACAGGATTACGATTGCCTATTGTTTGGAGCAAAAAGAGTTGTAAGAAACCTTGCTGTAAATTCCAATTTGGGAAATCTTGAATACTATGAATTAAGACACGTTTTACATGAACTAAACATTACCCGCGAAGAATTAATAGATATGGGAATTTTAATTGGAACTGATTTTTGTGACGGTCTTAAAGGCATCGGTGCTAAAACCGCACTGAAATTAGCCAAAAAAGGACAGCTGCAGGAAAAATTAGACGAACTTCAAAAAGAAAGTAGTCATGATTTAAACGAAGTGAGAAACATTTTCCTAAACCATAACGTCAATACTGATTATGAAATAAAATGGAACAAACCCGATAAAGAGGGACTTGTTGAATTTTTATGCTATGAACACGGATTTTCAGAAAATCGTGTAATAAAGGCATCAGACAGACTTAAAAATTTAAGTTCATCTCAAGGCAGTCTTGATGCATGGTTTTAATACGGAGGAAAATCCTCCCCAAATACTTTTTTTGCATAATCCATAGCCAATTTAACCTGAGATTTATATTTAATCATCATTGCATTTTCAAAGTCTATTCTTGTTTCACATTTAGCTATTAACCTGAGCAAATCCATATATCTATCAACAGCAGATTTTTTATCAAAATTGAATTTTTCAATCACTTCGGGAGTTAACTTTTCACAGCATGGAAATTCCAAAGTTTTACAAACAGTATCCGTTGAAAAATAAGTCATTCTGATTAATGGAGAAACAGATGAAACCAGAACATGATTTCCAGCAGGAATCAAGGGAGGAACACCTGTCTTTTTATAACGTTCCATTGATGTTAATTTATCATAATTTTTTAAGTTAAAACAGTGCAGTTCTGTGTAAAAATCCGGTTCAAAGTATTTTATCAATTTTAAAATTCTCTGACCCAAATCTGATTCATAATACTCTTTTTTAATTGTGGAAATATAGTCTGTTTTATCAAAATTGTAAAAATAGAACTGACCGGAAGACAAATCTTCTCTTTTAAGTAATTTAATAAATTTAATAGAGGTTTTTCCTTCATTTCCATGAAGTCCTCCTAAAAACAATTTAGTAGGTCCTCTACCGTTATCAATATATTCAAAATAAGACATGAAAAATTAAAATAGAAGGAATTATGTTCCTTCTTGCCAGTTTGCCATGTAAGCTTTTTGTTTATCAGTTAATGAGTCGATTTCAATACCCATTGCATCGAGTTTTAAGCTTGCTACGTTGTAATCGATTTCATCAGGCGCTTTGGTTACTCCAACAGGCAAATCATTTTCAAGGATGTGTTTAGCAGATAAAGCTTGAACTGCAAAACTCATGTCCATGATTTCAGCAGGGTGACCTTGCCCTCTTGCTGCAGATAAGTTTACTAAACGTCCGTCAGCTAAAAGGTAGATTTTACGTCCGTCTTTGGTTGTGAATTCTTCGATACTTTCCCTTACTTCTTTTACTTCTGTTGAAATTGCTTCGAGATCTGGTCTGTTGATTTCTACGTTGAAGTGTCCGGAGTTTGCAAGCATACATCCATCTTTCATGTATTTGAAGTCATCTCCGCAGATAATATCAGCATTACCAGTTACAGTTATGATTAGATCAGCTTGTTTTACTGCTTCTCTGATGGTCATTACTCTGTATCCGTCCATTCTTGCTTCAAGTGCTCTGATTGGGTCGACTTCTGTCACGATAACATCTGCACCGAGACCTGCTGCTCTGAGTGCAAGTCCTCTTCCACACCATCCGTATCCGCAGACTGCTACGGTTTTTCCTGCGATTACCATGTTGGTGGTTCCCATTATTGCATCGAAACTGGATTGTCCGGTTCCGTAACGGTTATCAAATAAGTATTTGGTATAAGCATCATTAACAGCAATTACAGGGAATTTTAATGCTCCGTCTGCATGCATTGCCTGTAATCTGTGTACACCAGTTGTGGTTTCTTCACATGCTCCTTTGATGTGGCTTAATAATTCAGTTCTTTCATTGTGAAGTACCATAATCATGTCTGCTCCGTCATCGATGATTATATCTGGTTTGTGGTCGAGTACCATGTTAATGGTTTGGTAGTATTCTTCATCATCCTGTTCTCTCCAACCGTAAACGTTTAAACCTAAATCAGCAGCTCCAGCCACCGCATCATCGTGAGTAGATAACGGATTACAGCCAGTCATTGCAACTTCAGCTCCACCAGCCATTAATGTTAAACCTAAATTAATGGTTTTAGGTTCCAAATGTAAACATGATCCAATAGTAATTCCTTTAAAAGGTTGAGTTTCCAAATATTCTTCTTTAATGGTTTCTAAAACAGGCATGTGTTTTTGAACCCATTCAATTTTTCTAACACCTTCAGGTGCAAGAGACATATCTTTAACCTTACTCATAATAATATCTCCTATAATGTTAATATGATTTTTATAAATCATTTTAAATATATCTTACCCTATTTAAAAAAATTTTAATTTTAAAAAATATGGAAAAATCGGCAAAAAAAGCAAAACTTTAAATGTTAAAATTAACTAATATATGTATGTTATATATGCCGGGGTGGCTCAGCTGGTTAGAGCGCACGGCTCATAGGGTATAAAAAGCAGTGCTCTGACTAATACCTGGGATACCGTGAGGCCACGGGTTCGAATCCCGTTCCCGGCATCCTAAATCCCAGGTATATACTTTTAAAACTATTTTTACTAAATTATTATTTACAAAACATACATTTTATATACTTTTTTTAAAAAAAATATTCTTGTTAAGCAATTGAGGGTATGAAATGTTATATAACAAACTTGGAAAAAGTGGATTGGAAGTTTCAAGGCTCGGTTTTGGAGCAATGAGACTGCCGACAAAAACTACCAATGATGATATTGATGAAAGTGAAGCTTCTAAAATGCTCACTTACGGAATAGAAAATGGAATCAATTTAATTGATACCGCTTATCCATATCACAGCAAAGAACTGGACGGAAGCGGGAACAGTGAAACATTTATTGGAAAATTTTTAAAAGAAAACAGCTACAGGGATGAAATACTGCTTTCAACAAAGTCCCCATCATGGCTAATGGAAGAAAGATCTGATTTTGATAAATATCTCGACATTCAGCTTGAAAAACTTCAGACCGATTATATTGATATTTACCTGCTTCATTCTTTAACCGTTCCAGATTGGACAAAAGTTAGAGATTTGGATGTTTTAGACTTTTTAGATGACTGTTTATCCAGCGGTAAAGTAAAACATATCGGATTTTCATCACATATAGAAGTGGACTATTTGATAGAGATTTTGGATGAATATCCTAAATGGGAAGTGGTTTTAACCCAAATGAATTATCTTGATGAATACTATCAGTCCGGAGTTATGGGTCTTAATTATCTAAAAGAAGTGAATGTCGGAAGCATGATTATGGAACCTCTCCGTGGAGGAAGACTGGTCAATAACATTCCAACGGAAGTTCAGAATTTATGGGACAAATCTGAAGTAAAAAGAACTCCTGTTGAATGGGCTTTGCAATATCTATGGAACAGAGATGATGTTGACTGTGTATTAAGCGGAATGACTAGCTTGGAGCAAGTAAAAGATAACATTAGAATAGCCTCAACAGAAGACATTATCAGCGAAAACGATCAGGAAGTGATTCGTGAAGTTGCAAGGACTTACAGGACATTTCTTGGAAACAGCTGTACCCGATGCGGCTACTGCATGCCATGTCCGCACGGCGTTGATATAATTAACTGTTTAACTGAATATAACATTGCACACATGATGAACGACCCCAAAGCAAGCGCAATGCAGTATTTTTCTTTAATTGATGATGATTCAAGAGCAGACAGCTGTGTTGACTGTAAGGAATGCATACCATTTTGTACACAGATGTTAAATATTCCTGAAGAACTTCAAAAAGTATATGAATACTTTGGTAGTGAATTTGATCATTTTTAAGGTGAAAAAATGCCAACAAGATATATTGGAGACGGATATTGGGAAATTGCTTCCCGCCAAATGAGTATTGTTACAAGAAGTGAACAGCAAAGATTTAAAGATGCTAAAATTAGCGTTATAGGTTGCGGAGGAATCGGAGGCCAGACAATTGAAATGCTGGCCAGAATGGGTATCGGAGAACTTGTTCTGGTTGATGAAGATACATTTGACATTTCAAATCTTAACAGACAGACATTGGCAACCCTATCTGATGTGGGACTGGACAAAAGTGCTGTTGCAAAGGATAAGGTCAGATTAATCAACCCTTACGTTAAAGTAACTAACTTTAATGAACATGTGGATGAAACTAACATCGATAAGATTATTTCAGATTCAGACATTGTTATTGACGCACTTGACAATGTCCTCACAAGAGTGATTGTATCCAGAAAAGCCAAAGAAAAGGAAATTCCATACATACATGGTGCAATTCATGGAACATTAGGCCAGTTAACCGTATTTTTACCTGATGGTGAAAAAACATACGAAGAAATGTTCAACCTGCCATCAAAAGGAAAAGAGTTAACTCCAGAGGTTTTTGAAGTACTTTCAAAAGTTACTTCAGGTGTTCCCCCAGTAATTGGACCGACCCCTAATTTGATTGGATGTCTTGAAGCGATTGAAGCTTTTAAAATCATCACTGGTGTAGGAGAAGTTACCGTTGCACCTAAAATATTGACTTTTGATTTGTTAAATCTAGGTTCATTTTCAATAGAGGAAATTTAAACATTACCTCACATTTTCTTATTTTTTTACAATTAATTTTAAACAAAATTATAATAATTTTAAAAAATACTAAACATAAAATATAGTAATTGAAAGAATCTTATATATTATTATAGTATAAAATATAAATTAATTAATATCTTTTCAAAAGATTTAAATAACATAAGATAAAAAAATTTTTTTAAATAGGAAAATATTTTCCGATTAGAATAAAATAATGGAGCAGGATTTAATGAGCGACATCAGCGAAGAAAAAATACAACGCATAAGCGAACAGATGAAAGAAGACAATATTAAATTTATCCGTTTACAATTCGTAGATATAAATGGTACTGTTAAAAATATAGTAATTCCATTCAATGGCGAAGATATGGCTGAATTATTTAATGAAGGAATGTTATTTGACGGATCATCCATTGCAGGTTTTGTTGGCATAAATGACAGTGATTTAGTTTTAAAACCAGATATAGACACATATTCAAGACTTTCCTGGAGACCTGAAGAATCAGCAACCTGCAGATTTATTTGTGATGTATGGACGCCTGAGAAAAAACCATTTGCAGGTGACCCAAGAGGCGTACTTAAAAAATCCTTATCACACATTGCTGAAATGGGCTTAAAATATAATATCGGTCCGGAACCTGAATTCTTTATTGTAGACATTGATGAAAACGGATATCCTATGCCATACGATCAGGCAGGATACTTTGATGTTGAACCTCTCGATAAAGGACCTGACTTTAGAAGGGAATTGACTTTGAATTTAGAGGAACTTGATTTTGAAGTAGAAGCTTCTCACCACGAAGTGGCACCTGGACAGAACGAAATCGCATTTAAATTTAAAGATGCGCTGAAAACTGCAGATGCCGTAATTACATTCAAACAGGCAATTAAAGCAATTGTAGACAATATGGCTACTTTTGATCAGATGGATTATAGAGTAACATTCATGCCAAAACCATTTTTCGGAGTGAGCGGTAGTGGAATGCACTGTCACCAATCCGTATTCAAAGGAGATAAAAACCTATTTTCAGACCCAGATTCAGAAACTGGCCTTTCAAAAGATGCAATGCACTTTATGGGAGGATTATTAAAGCACGCTCCGGCAATTACTGCAATTACCAATCCTATTGTAAACTCATATAAACGTTTAGTACCTGGTTATGAAGCCCCAGTATACAGAGCATACGGTTTTAAAAACAGATCAACATTAATAAGAATCCCTGCAGCACGTGGTAAAGCAACACGTATTGAATACAGGGCTCCAGACCCAGCATGTAACCCATATCTTGCATTTGCCGTGATGCTGGAAGCCGGTGTTGATGGTATCGTTAATAAGATTGATCCGGGCGAACCTACTGAAATCAACATTTATGAGTTGGATGAAGAAGAAAGAGAATCAATGGGAATCAAAGTATTGCCGACCAGTTTATGGGAAGCATATCACTCCCTTGAAGAAGATCCTCTTATTCTAAATGCTCTAGGAAGCCATGTTAGTGAAAAATTCCTGGAATTAAAATATAAAGAATGGGACGAATACAGAGTTCAAGTATTTGGATACGAACAAAGAAAATATTTAGATATCTAAATCTAAATATTATTTTTTATTTTTAAATATAATGATTTTTAACAAGTTAAACATGATTATATTTAATTTTTTTAAAGGAGCTATTTCATGTCAGAATCAGAACGTCGGATGATTGAAATATTAAGAATCTTAAATAAAGAAAACAAACCTACAGGTTCCAAATTAATCGCTGATGAACTGCGGGAAAAAGGTTTTAATTTAGGTGAACGTGCCGTAAGATACCATATGCAGATATTGGATGAAAAGGGATATACTGAGCGAATGGGATATTCTGGGCGACGAATTACAGAATTAGGGCGTGAAAAGCTAGAAAAAGGATTAATCTATGACCAGGTTGATTTCATATATTCAAAATTTGAAGAATTGATATATTTAACTAACTTCAACTATATGACAAGAAAAGGAAATGTTGTTGTTAATACATCAACCATTTATAATGAAGAAAGCTTCAATTTAATTAAAAATATTTTTGAAAGTGGCCTTTGTGTGAGCCCTTACGTTAATATAAATGAAGTTGGAAGCAGTGGCAGTATGGAGATAAAAACCATATGTGGAACAACAATAGACGGAATACTATTGAATGAAGGAATAGCTTCCCAACCGCTATATGGAGGAATAGTAAAAGTTGAAGATTATCAACCAGTATCATTCGAAGAACTAATATCCTACAAAAAAACATCAGTAACTCCTCTAGATGCATTTATTGCTCCAGGAATGACTTCAGTATTGGATGTTGTAGATAATGGAACAGGATATGTTCCTGCAAACTTCAGATTAATACCTAGTCTAGGAAAAGAAAAAACCGAAGAAATCCTATCAAAACTGAGAAAAATAGGTATTGGCGGTGCAATAGCCATATCAGAAGATGGGGAAAACATATTGGGATTGCCTGTGAACAAAGGAATGATAGGTCTTGCAATAATTGGTGGAGTGACACCATTTTGTGCTGTCCAGGAATTGGGTTATGATATTGACATTAAAATTGGTGAAGAGCTTGAAAACTTTGATAAATTAAAATCAATAAGCCAAAAAGTTAATTACAGATTAAAAGAGCATGAAAAAATTAAAGAGTCAAATATTCCTTTTATACTTTCAAAATCATGGAATCTAATCCAGCAAGTTAGTCTTGATGTTGAAAACGAATGTGGAAACATTATAGCAAACATATCCCATATCAAAAAGGAGGATTTGGAAGATGCAATGGAAATAATGGAAGAATGTTATGAATCAAATAAAAAATACATTAGTCCCCATTTCCAGATTGTATCACACCCAAATGATGATGAAAAAGTAGGAATAGCTACAATATGTAGTTTAAGCGTGGACGGACTATTAATAAAAAATGGAATTAAATCAACACCAAAATACGGAGGATTATTGGAATTGACCGAACCACCTCTCTTCATTGATTTGATATCCTATGACGGTTCATCAATTGATCCGCACAAAATATTTATTGCCAAGGATATGACATCAATAACTGCAGACAGTGGCGTTAAAAGATTAATGGCAAGTATAAAAGAGATTCCATATATTGCAAGAGACCATAGTGTATATTTCATGGATAAACTAGAAAAATTGAAATTGCCGATTTATAAAATAGGCAAACCTCGTGAATTGACTTACAATGCAAAAGCTGAAAATTACAATTTTGCTGTTGTAGCCGGTAGCGGTCTTAATGCAATAGCTGCCATTAAAGAAAAAGGAATAGATATTGAAGTAAAAGCAGATGCAAAATTAATGCCTTTTGAAAAAATGGATAAACTGTAGATTATACTACAGTCACTTCAATAACCTCACCATCTTTAGGCGTATGAGTAAATTCAATCAAATCTTCCTGAATTTCATATACATCGATTTCTATAGTAGGGTTGAGATGAGATTCATCCAAGGACAATAATAATTTAAAACCAGGTTTTCCGAAATATTCAGAAAAATCCACGTTTAAAACTTCACCTTCAGCAAAAATTCTATTATATGAAATTTCAAGCTTATCATAAATTTTTATATTTTCTTTTAAGTATTTTACAGCTTCATCTACAGATAATTCTAACATTTTCATAGACTTCACCTCAATATGATTATGTTTATCATAATATAAAAATTTGTTCGTAAACAATAAAACGAAATAAAAAATGAATAAAAAAAAGTATTCAGAAATCAATTTCAATAGTGATTTCTTTATCTTCAGTAATGTGATTCATTTCAAGCAAATCGTCATAAATTTCTTTAAAATCAATTTCAACAGCCTGATTTAAAATCTCACCATTCAACTGTAAATTAACTCTGAGTCCTTCTCCAGTAACTTCATCTTCTTCGGTAATACCTAAAACTTCACCAGGAGCATAAATACGATTGTAAGAAATTTCTAAAGTATCTCCCACTTTAACATTATTTCTAACATATTCAATAGCTTCATCAACAGTCATTAAAATTTCTTCAGCCATATTATCACCAAAATCTTAAAAAAAATAAAAGAAAAGGAATTATAAATTCCTATATTCTCTGATTGAAGTATAATCGTCGTCTAATTCTCCGTAAGTAGATAATTTTTCTTTGTTTGCTTCAGCATCCAAATACAAACTACCTTTACCATTAAGACCGATATCTCCAGTATATTTAATATATTTACCTGGGAAAACAACACCACTGTCTTCAGGATCTTCAACAACACCTTCAAGAACGAATCCTTCAAGTAATCTTCCTAAAAATCCGTGAATTACAATAGTACCGTTTTTCATTTGTCCACCAGGCCAACGGTTTACATCACCATCGATTTCGATAATACCTTTGGTCATGTGAATACCGGCTAAAATATCACAGTTTCCTTTAACGTGAATTTTACCACCAGTTAAACATTCACCACATTGTTTACCAGCGTTACCACCGACAACAATTTCTCCACCAGTCATACCTCTCCATTCACCAATGTAAGAAGCACCAGTAAATTCTTTAGTATTACCAGTGATTTCAAGGTATCCGCCAGACATTTCTCTTCCAGCGTGAGCAGCTGCGTCACCGTTAACGAGAATGGATCCACCACTCATTTCAGCACCGACGTGAAGGTCAACACTGCTGTTACAGATAATTTCACCAGCACTCATTTTACAACCGATGTATTTGACTCTGTTTAAATCCCCGTTGAAAATCATTTTAACTTCATTAGGACCTTCAGCTTCACCTTCAACAGTAATATCAAAGAAGTCAGTAATTGGGAATCTGGAGTTTCCAATAGGTACTTCATATTTTGCGAAGTCAGCTTCAGTCCAGGAATAAATTTCATCAGGAATTACTTCATCCATTTCTAATGCGATTGAAGAAGTTTTTATTTGATCAAATGTAATTGTTTTCAAACTAAACACCCCACTTATTTTTCAACATCTACTCTGATTGGGTTAGATACGTAGTGGTCTTGTACTGGGTAGTTTTCCCATTTTACGGAATAGTACTGAGTGAAGAACGGCATGATGTTATCAATAACTTTTTGTTCTTGTCTTTCCCATCCTTTTACGTTAACCCAAATGTTTTGACTTTCTTTAACTTTTACAATTTCTTTATCTTTTACTAAGATTTGACCATCTTTAATAGTGTAATCAGCTACAGTGAAACCTTTTTCGATGTCTAAAGCTTGTTTGGATGGGTCAATATCATTAGGATTTATGTCATATACTGCAATATCTGCTTTGTATCCAGGAGTAAGAGCGCCTCTGTCTTCAAATCCGTAGATTTTAGCTGGAGCAGCTCTTGTAATAGTTGCAATTTCATAGAAATCGTATTCTCTTTCGATAGTTGGAAGAGTAGTTCTTTTGTAAATCCATTTGTGAACTTCGTTTTCGCACATATCTTGTCTTTTCTCATTACTCATTAACCATGAGATGATTCTAGGATATCTCATGAAAGGACCTGCATTAGGGTGGTCAGTAGTTAAACAAACTTTCCAAGGGTCGTTGATGAGTAAGAACAATTCTAAACCAATACCCCATTGTAAGGTACTAACAGGACTTTTCTTGGAGTAAATACAAGGGATGATGCCTGCAGCGGTTTCACATTCAATATCTTTGTTGGTCCATTTTAAACCAGATAATTTGAATAAGTCATATTCCATTGGAGCATCTGCAGTCATTGTAGTGGTTTCATCAAAGGTAACTTGACCTACGTCACAAGTAATGTGGTCATGTTTGTTAATGTAATCAGCAACTTCCACTGCACCGGACCCTGCATCTTTCCAACTGTTACCGGTGTAGGAGTGGAATTGTAAGTGAGTAACGTGCATGACTTGGTCCCTGATAGTAGCTTTAGAACTTTTCTTAATATTTTTAACTGAGTCTAAAGTTTCAAGAGTAGTTGGTACGTTACCAGGGTGTCCTAAATCGTTAGGGTGAATGTGAATAGAGTGAGGAAGTCCTAACATTTCGTTAGCTTCAGCTAAAGCCATTACAACTTCTCTGGAGGTTACATCGAAATATGGTGCTTTATCATCATATCCGTGTACATTCATACCCCATCCCCATGCTTCACTTCCACATGGGTTAACAATTTTTACACCGTATCCTTTTGAGATTTTTAACCATGAAGAAATGAATGCTGCTAAATCTTCAATATTTTTATCTTTAGCATATTCCATTACAAACCAGTTGTTACCGAATAATGGTAAAGCTGGAATATCAATGTTTGGAATAGTTGCAATTTCTTCGTGAGTGTGTTTTGCTTCAAGAGGAGGCATAGCTGCTTCTACAACAGTACCATAACCCATTCTTGAGTATCTGTAACCGGTTGTTGGACAACTTGGAATTGAGAAACCAGATTCAGATCTTAATACTTTAGTTTTTTGGGAAACACCCATTCTTGAATCTTCTGGTCTGTATAATCTTCCTACAACTAATTTTGGACCTGCTACGTGAGCGTGTGGGTCAACACCTGCTGGCATGACGATTTTATCAGTTACGTCAATAACTTTAGCATCAGCAGAAACTTCATCGACGATAATGTCATCTTTAAACATTACGTCTTTTTTCTCTCCGTTAATTCCATTTGCAGGATCATAAACAATACCATTTTTAAGTATATATTCCATCATATCACCATTACATTGCTAAATCTAAGTTTGAATTTGGTACATACTTAGGAGCTACATTTGGCTCTTCTCTGAGTTTCATTACTCTTTCTTTCAATTCACGAACAATCCATTCGTCATCACGACAGGTTTCTGGTTTGTCGATTGCTTTTTTCATGTAGATAGGAACTCCATCCATACGATAACTGGTACCATCACATTCTACACCAATGAATGAACCTGGTAATACTACATCTGCAAGTTCAGTAGATGGTCCCCAGTGAATATCGATTTGAATAACAGGAATATCAGCTAAGTGTTGGTTTGCTCCGTTAGGGAAGTGAGCACCAGGGTCAGCTGCAATAACCATGAAACAGTCAGGTTCTTTTCTAACTAATAAATCGATAGTGTTGGTTTCACCCATCATATATCTGGTAGTACCTCTTGCGAAGTCAACACCGAATGCAAATCCAGTTTCGAATGCCATGAAAATGTTGAATCCGTTTACGTTAAAGTGACCTCTCATTGGAGTGAGACCCCATTTACTGTATTTGTTTAAGTCTTGAACCATTTTAATAGCGATATCAATGTTTCTTTGTTTTGATAAAGTGTGAGTTAAACCTAAACCGAAGAAGAGAACACCGAATTCTGCATTTTTCATTTCTTCAGCTAATTCATAAATATCTTCTTTAGGAATTCCAGAAATAACATCTTGGTATAATTCTTTTCCTCTTAATACAGCTCTAATTGCATTATAGAAACCATAGTCCCCATTTTGTTCAAATCCAATCCATTTGTCAGAACATTTTGCAGTATCTGAGAATTTTGGATCCATGGTAACAACAGTTCTGTCAAATCTTCCTCTTTGTCTGAAGTATCCACGACAGAATACAGCATATCTTGCCATGTGTCTTGGGTGAGAGTTCATAGCGTTACTTCCAGAGTAAGCAATCATGTCTGCTCTGTTTTGAACTTCTCCTAAAGTTTGGATAGGATAACCTGCATTTTGTACAGCTTGTAAGGAAGGACCGTGACAGATAGTAGCCTGGTTATCTAATACAGCACCGATGTATTCACCTAATGCTAAACCTTCTTTCATACATTCAGTAGAAGTTTCAGACCAACCATAGAATACTGGTCTGATGGAATTAGCAATATATTCAGCAGCTTTATCTAAAGCAGTATCCCAATCAACTTCCATAAGTTCTCCGTTTTCATCCCTAATCATTGGAACAAGTAATCTTTGGTCCATATCTTCCATGATTTTACTTGCACCAAGTCTGCATGCGTGTCTTACAGCAACGACATGACCGTCTTTGACTAAGTAATCTAAATCGTCACAGTTACAACCACAAAATGCACAAGTACAATTTTCTACAATGTAATCGTAATCAGTTATAGGTGGTTCATAAGTCATGATCAATCAACTCCTCCCATTTACGTCCTTTGTAAACTGGTAATTCACCTAATGAGTCCATGTTTTCAACAACATCATCATCAGTTTCATCAACATATTTTTTGTATACCCATCTCATTAAATCAGCCATGAGTAATACTTTTCTGTCTGTTTTTTCGACAGTACATCTAATTCCTTTGTAAGTAGGGTCAGAACAGCAGTAAGTATCGTGACTTACGACAGTGTTAGCCCAAGGTCCTTTACAAATAAATACGGTACCTTCGTGAGGTGCGTCTCTTGATACTGCACAGTTTACAACAACTTCACCGAAATCAGTTTTAACTAAAACAGTATCCCAATTGTTTACACCTAATTTTGCCATATCTCTTGGATCCATATAACAAGTTCCGGAAGCGTTTTTATATTCTTCTTTTAAAGTAGAACCTCTTTTCTTACATGCACCTTGATAAATATCAGATCCGGTGTTTAACATACATTTGAGAACTTTTGTATTTCCTTCACCAGTAATTTTTACATCAGGTACTACAGGTTTTTCTAAATAAGTGTTAGCATAATGCACAATAATTCCCCCTATTCTAACCATATAGCGTTTACTGGGCAAAACATTTGACAAGTTCCACATAATTCACATTTATCTGGACTGAAAAGTTTAATAAACCCATTTTCTACCATGATAACTACTTCATCAGTTTTTGCACCATTTCCACCAGCATTTTCTGGACTGATAGCTGCATTAACCGGACAAGCAATTACACAGATTCCGCATCCTAAACAATTATCTTGATTTACTTTAAGTTCCATCTAATCACCTAGTCTTTAATTGCATTTAAAGCATCTGTCCAAGTTGCTGAATTGGTTGGAGTGTGATCAACAGCAGTTCTTTTTACAGTTATTGCACCATTAGGACATGCTTTTGCACATGCTTTACATTTAATACAGTAATCAGGTTGTGCAACAATGTGGTCTAATCTTGAACCTGGACCAGTTGAAACTGGGAATGCTAATGCATTACATTTACAAATATCTACACAAGCACCACATGCTTGACATTTTTCTTGATCGACTTCAATTGTTCCTTCAAATGGTTTTTTGGCTTTAGCTGCATCAGTTGGGCAGACACCTTCACACCATCCACAGTAGACACAGAGTTCACTGTCAATGACTGAGTTACCTTTAACGACAGCTTTTGCTGGGTCAATATCATATTCACCATATGAACAGATTCTACATAAAGCTTTAATAGCGTTAGTAGGACATGCTTTTTTACATACTAAACAGTAAACACATTTATCGGTGTCAACTTCAATTGATTCTCTACCAGTTTCTTTATCGACAACAATAGCTTCTGCAGGACATAATTCTTCACATATACCACAGTAGATACATTCATTATCGTCAATTTCGATTTCACCAGTTACTAAATCAGCACGGTCTGGTAATGTTCTGTCAATTACAATTGCATCACGTGGACAAGCGATTTCACACTTTTTACAATATACACATTCATCATCATCGATTTCAGAAAATGCATTGTAGTGAGGGTATGCTTCGATTTCACTGATTGGTACACCATCAATAGTTAATATTAATGCGTCAACAGGACATAATCCACTGCACATACCACATAATACACATTTGTCTTCATTAATACTAATTCTTTGAACATCAAATTCGTCATGAATGTTTTGTGCGATTTTTTCATGACCACTGAAGTAGACATTATTAGCTAATTGAACACGAGAGTCAATAGCAATCTCATTCAATGTAATTGCACCAACGGGACAAGTAGATTCACAAATTCCACATCCGATACAGACATGGTCTTTGAAAGATAAGTTTCTTACTTCCTCCGCTGACCTTGTAATGTCAAAGTTATTGTCATTAACTTCTTTCAAATTTCTTATCATTATTTAATCTCCAAAATTTTAATTGAATCAGTTGGGCACTCATCTTTACATAGTTCGCAACCACAACATAGTACGGAGTTTGTATGTGCTGTTAATGATTCTAACTTAATAGCTTTCATAAAACACACATTTACACATAAGCCGCAACCAATACAAGAATCTTTAATAGTTGCTTCATAGTTCTTCTCTCGGCAAATATTCACAATTTTTCGACTCTGTTCTGGTTCATCAAATACCGCATTGGTCATTATTAAAAAATCCCTGGGAGTTAATTCAGTGATAGTTCTTGCAACATCAATTGAATTCCAGGATAAGTTCCTACCATTCAAATAATGTGATACAGTGGATCTATCAATTCCTAACTCATCAGCAATTGCCTGGTGACTTTCACCTGCTTCTTTTAATTTGACCGCAGCTAAGTATTTTAAACCAGATGCAATATGCTTCGGCATTTAAACCACCATGTGTAATGATTACACATATGTTTATCTATATAAATATATTTGCCTACTAGATTAAAGTCGAAATACTTATATATAACTGTGGGAATACTACACAAAAAATTTTAAGTTAAAAAAGTACAGTAAGTATAAACATCTAATTCAAATTATAAATTATTTATAAAATAAAATAATTAATTTAAAAAAGAATTTTAATAAATAAACCTCACTTATCAATATGTAATACTATTTATATCGAAAGATTAGATAATATTTGTAATAAATAAAATTAAAAAAGTATTACAAAATAACCAAAAATGGGCCAAAATTTTTAGGTTGACCCAAAATGTGTAGTAACTACACATATGAATGTTTTAATAATTAAAAATACATATTTATTGTATAGGATAGGGGGATTGAAAATGAAAATCGTGTCGATTGTCGGGAAGAAAAATACTGGAAAAACATCACTGACTGTTAAGGTTATTTCTGAACTCACAAAAAGAGGTTATAATGTTGCTTCCATTAAACATTCTCACCATTCAATAGAAATGGATAAGGAAAATACTGATACATGGAAACATAAAGAGGCCGGATCAAATTTGGTTGTAGGTGTTGGCTCAACAACTTTTTTCAATGTAAAAGCAGAATATGACTTAAACAGAATATTATACCTGCTGAAACACTTTGACGATTTTGATTTTGTAATCATTGAAGGCTATAAAAGTTATAATTATCCAAAAATAATTACTTCCCCCGAAGTTCGTGATGAATATACCATAAAAGAAGTTAATTCCTTTACAATTGATGATGCGGACGTAAGCGAACTGGCTGACCTTATTGAAAAAAGAGGCCATGATATTGTTGACACTTTATTTGCAAATAACTGCGGATTCAATAATGGAGAAAGTATTGCAAAAGAAATCCGTGAAGGAAATCTAAAAGTTGAGGATTTAGATAACGTACATAGCTACCTATCAATAGACAATAAAGTCGTGGGATTGAACAGATTTGTCAGCGACTATTTAAAACAGAACATTTTAGGCATCATCAGCACACTGAACCTTGATGACTATGGGGTTGAAGACATTAATAAAATCGAACTAGTAATACCAAATACAAAAGCAACCCCCAAAATTAATAAAAAAACAACTGTCCTAATTAATGATAAAAAACTTATGATAAATTCATTTACATCAGACATTATAACGAATTCCATAAATGCAATGGTTAACTCGATTAAAACTGAAGATACTGTAAAAAATATAGATATAGAAATATCCAACATTACAGGTGAAAATTTAACTGATGCAGAGATTATTTTAAAAACCAATGATAAACCTGTCGATATAAATAAATTTACATCAGGAATATTGAAAGAAACTATTTTTGCAGTTATTAACACACTAAAAATAGATGATGAAATCAATAATATAAAAATAAAAGTGGGGAGTGATTAAATGGCGGAGGAATTTGTGAAAGATAAATTCGAAAGACCTATAGTATCACTCAGAATCACTATTACCAATAGATGTAATGAAAATTGCATATATTGTCATCATGACGGAATGGTATCTTCAAAAGATGAAATGACTCCTGACGAAATATATACGATATGTAAAATAGCCAAAAAATTAGGGGTTAAAAAAATCAGGCTTTCCGGTGGAGATCCATTAGTTCGAAAAGACATTGTGGAAATCGTTGAAAAGATAGGCAGCCTGAATTTCAAAGATATTTCACTTACAACAAATGGTGTGCTACTTGAAAAATATGCTAAAGATTTAAAAGAAGCTGGTTTGAGTAGGGTTAATGTCAGTTTAGATACTTTAAACCGTGACACATACAAATTCGTTACAAATATGGATTATTTAAATGAAGCGAAAGCAGGAATCCTGAAAGCTGTTGAAGTCGGACTTTATCCGGTTAAGATTAACATGGTAATCATGAAAGACATAAACGAACATGAAATAAAAGACATGTTTAACTTCTGTAAGGACAACAATATGGTCCTTCAATTAATAGAATTGATTGAAAGTGAAAACTGTGATGATGATAAATTCTCAGCTGAATACCATTACACCTTAGATAAGGTTGAAGAAAGATTGGCTGATATAGCTGATGATGTAAAAGAACGTAAATTTATGCAGGGCCGTCGTAAATATTACATTAACGGTGGAGAAATCGAGGTAGTCAAACCTATGGACAACTCTAAATTTTGCGCAAATTGTACCAGATTGAGGGTAACGCCGGACGGTAAAATCAAACCCTGCCTGCTTAGAAATGACAACCTTGTAGAACTAATATCATACATCAGAAATAATGAAAGTGATGAAAAATTAGAAGAAATCTTTTTAAAAGGTATTGATAAAAGAGAACCTTTCAATACTGATTAAAAAAATATTTTTTATTCTTTTGTAAATATTATATAATACTAGTTTTTTAAAAAAATAAGAAAAATAAATAAAGCAAAAATGCTTTATCTATAATTTTTTAGCTTTTGAAATGTGTTCGGTGAATGGGATTCTGTCGTCAGTGTCGAATCCAGGGATGTATCCGTAAACATCTCTTACTTTGTTGTTTACAGTACTCCATACTTTGGATACAGGAATTTCACAAGGACAGACATCACTACATTGACCACAGTTGGTACATGCATCAACCATGTGAACCATACGGGTTAAGTGGAAGAATGGTGCTGCAGGAGTGTATCCACCAGGTACCCATTCAGGACCTTCAGCTTCAAGACAGCAGTCTTCACAGAAACATAATGGACATGCTTCACGACAACCGTAACATTTCATACATTTGGAGAATTCTTCATCGTACATATGGAATACATCGATGATATCTCCGGTAGTACCAGCATAGTCTACTTCTTTTTTAGCGTTAGAAGCTTTGAGCATGAAGTTGTTGATGTTTTCTCTGATTTTGATACCTTTTTCGATTGGTTCAGCAACTTCAATTAAACCTGCGTCAATTACATCTGCTAAGATTTCAGAACCTTTGTCAGTGAATACTTCTACGAAAGTAGCTTTACCAGCTAATTCACCGATAACTCCCCAGTTACCTAATGCTAAGTCAGCATTGGATGGGATTTTTAAACTGCATCTTTGACAGTTTTCTCTTCTACCCATACCGTCTTCTTCTAAGTCTTCGATACCGAATCCTTTTTCTTCACCGTCAGCAGTTTCCATGATGAGTTTACCTTTAGAGATTTCTTCTTTAACAACATCTTTAGGGTCTAATTCATAGACTTCTTTAATCATGTTCATGGTTGGTACAGGTGGTAATGTTCCTCCACAGTTTACACCGATCATGATGATGTTATCACCGATGATTTTTCCTCTTTTGATTAATTCTCTAATGGTCATTGCATCACATGGTTTACATGAGACTGCAACTTTCATGTCTCTGCATCCGTCTAAGTATTTGTAAACGAATTTAGCTAAGTTTAAAGTACCACAGTGAATTGAACCAGCGGTTTTAATAATGTCTTCAGGTTCGGTTACTAAACATGGTACTGCGTCATATAAATCATGACCTTCTTCTACTCCAACAACTGCATCAACAGTTCCGCTTTCTAATAAGTATTTCATGATGGTAGTTACAACTCCACCATATTCACCTTTAGCTTTGATGTCGTCGTTAGCAGAGTAAGCATAATACATTTTTTCAATATTTGCGCTCATTTAAATCTACTCCCCATTTATTTTCCTACAGTGGTAGTTGATATATCTTCAGCTTTTACTTCAGTATCAGTACCATATTTGTAGACTTCGTTTTTAATTTCGACTTTTTCATCGAATTTTTCAACTTCAATAGCACAAGCTTTTAATTCAACCATTTTAGATTTAGGGTCGAATGAATCAGAGTTAGTTAATACGTTAGCAGCACATTCAACGAAGTGCATAGGGATATTTACAATACCTTCTCTAATATCATCAGTTACACGTGCAGGAATAGCGATTTCTCCTCTTCTTGAGAATGCTCTTACAACTTCACCGTTGATAATTCCTCTTGCTTCTGCATCTTTAGTGTTGATTTCGATAAATCCAGTTTTAACTTCGTTAGATAAGGTTTCACATCTTCTGGTCATAGCAGCGTGATAGTGGAACAATATTCTGGTAGTAGTTAATAATAATGGATATTCGTCGTCGACAGTTTCAACTGGTCCTTTGTGTTCTAATGCTTGGAAGACTCCTAAACCATCAGGGTGTGCAAATTTCTCTTTGTGCATTAATGGTTGACATGGGTCATCTTCAGATGGGCAAGGCCAGTGAAGTGCTTCAGGAGTGTCTAATCTTTTACGGTCCATACCAGCCATGATAGGAGCACATTCTCTGATTTCTTCAAAGATGTCTTCAGCTGATTCATAGTGGAATAATTCTCTTGGGACACCCATTCTAACAGCGATTTCTTCCATGATTTTCCAATCTAACCATGCGCCTTCAGGTGGTTCTTGAGCTTTGTGTAAGCATTGTACTCTTCTTTCACCACTGGTGAATGTACCTTCTTGTTCACCCCAACCTGCTGCTGGTAAAACAACGTCAGCACATTGTGCGGTGTCAGTTAAGAAACATTCTTGTACGACTAACATGTCTAAGTTAGCGAGAGCTTCTTTAGTGTGAGCTACATCTGCATCAGATAATACTGGGTCTTCACCGTGGATGTATAATACTTTTAAGTCTCCAGCGTGAGCAGCATTCATCATTTCAACTAAAGTTAAACCTGGTTTGGTAGGTAAGTTAACTTCGTATCCGTATCCGCTGTAGTAGTCATTGAACCATGCAGTAGTTTCTTCGTCTGCAACTTTTCTGTAACCTACGTAATCGGATGGTAATGCACCCATATCACAAGCACCTTGTACGTTGTTTTGTCCTCTTAATGGGTTTACACCAGTACCTTGTTTACCAATGTTACCTGTTAACATTGCGAGGTTTGCGGTGGACATAACGTTATCTGCACCGTGAGAGTGTTCGGTAATACCTAATGAGTATACAATAGCTGCTTTGTCAGCTGATGCGTATTCAACAGCTAAGTGTTCAATTACTTCAGGTTTGATACCGGTAATTTCAGAAGCCATTTCTAAGTCGTATTTTTGTACAACTTCTTTCATTTCTTCGTAACCTTTGGTTCTGTTTGCAATGAATTCATCATCTTGTAATCCTTTATCGATGATTACTTTAATCATTGCATTCATTAAAGCTACGTCAGTACCGGTTTCAAATTGTACATATTCATCTGCGATTTTTGCAGTAGGAGTGAATCTTGGGTCTAATACAACTAATTTAGCACCGTTTTGTTTTGCTTGAATCATTTTACGTCCGAACAATGGGTGTGCTTCCATGTTGTTTGATCCGATACAGAATATGTAGTCTGCCTCTTTAATACTGTCGAAACCGTTTGTCATAGCACCGGATCCAAAAGTAGTTGCTAAACCAGCTACAGTAGGTCCGTGACAAATACGTGCACAGTGGTCTACGTTTTGAGTACCACATGCTACTCTTGCTAATTTTTGAGTAATGTAAATGTTTTCGTTAGGTGAACGAGCACATGCGTAGAATCCAACTTTGTTTGGATCTTCATCAGATACTTCTTTGAGTTTGTTAGCAACTAAATCTAATGCTTCATCCCAGGAAGCTTCTCTAAATTCACCATTTTCTTTTATTAACGGAGTAGTTAATCTGTCTTCTCTGTTAATGAACTGATATCCAAAGTTACCTTTTGGACATACTTTACCCTCATTTACAGGGTGTCTTTTGTAAGGTTCTACCCCAATGATTTTGCCGTCTTTAACTACGAAATTAATACCACAACCGGTACCACAGTATGGGCAAATAGATGGGACATATTTAATCTCAACCATTTTATAATCTCCAAAATTTTTTCATATCGAATAAAAAATTTTTTAAGAAGCAAATAAATGCTTCTTAAATTGTTTTTACACTTAATCTTTAAGATAAGTGTACCAGTATATACAAGCTACGAATACAGCTCCACCAACAATGTTTCCTAAAGTTACAGGAACTAAGTTGTTAATAATCATTGTAGACCAGGTTACACCTTCAGCACCTAAGAATAAACCTAATGGTATGAAGAACATGTTTGCAACACTGTGCTCAAATCCGATGGTAACGAAAGCCATAATTGGGAACCAGATACCAACGATTTTACCAATGATATCATCAGATGCATTAGCTAACCATACAGCTAAACATACAAGCCAGTTACAACCAATTGCTTTAATAAACGCTTGGGCAAATGGCATTTTGACTTTTGCAGCAGCCACAGCAGTTGCTTTGGTTGCAAATGCTGAATCAGCTGGGAATAAACCTCCCATGTAAGCAAGAACGAATGCAACAAATAAAGCACCGACAAAGTTGAATAACCAACTTAATACCCAATTTTTTGCAAGTCCGCCTACAGATGCAGAACCGTCTAATACACCGATGGTCATAAACATTACGTTACCGGTGAATAACTCGGATCCTGCGAGAACTACAATAATCAAACCTACAGGGAACACTGCACCGAATACGAATTTTTCTAATCCGACAGGTGCTCCTGCAGCTAACATTCCTGCACTAGCGATTTCAGCTAGTAATCCTCCGAATGCGATATAAGCTCCTGCTAAAAAGGAGAGTAAAATCACATTTACAATATTTGCTGAGTTTTTAGCTCCAGCAGTTGCAGATATTGCTTTTGCAGTATCTACTGGACTTTTAAAAGATGAACTCATAATCTCAACCTCTTTTTATCCCCTTATAAATTAATTTATAGTATAATACATATGAATCTGCCAAACAGTATAATCCATTGTATTATGATTATTATATATAGTCATTATATAATAAAAAGGCTTTGTTATTAGAACGTAAAAGAAAATTTTAAATACTATTAAAAGAATAAATAAAAAGTTAATGATAAATCATGATAGATAGTTGTTCACATCGATTCATTTTTATAAACTCTGTTTGAATGTTACGAATAAAATAATAAAAAAACAAATAAAAAAATAGTTTGAATTAACCCGATACCATTACTAATTCGCCCGTATTAGGATCCTCATAGACTTTTCCAACTTCATTAAAGCCACTATCTTCAATTCCGCCGGCATCAGAATAAGTCTGATTGAATGTATCAGCCGTTGAAACATCTTGAGTGTTCGGTGAATTTGAAATTAACTCGGGATTTGCAGATAAAGCCATAATAGCAAAAATTAAGAATCCTAAAGCTAAAACCAACATCGCATCTGAAAGATTGGTTAGACCAGACATTGGGTCATCATCGATGGAATCACTGATTCTTCGTTTTTTTCTAAGCATAAATTATCACTTCTGATTGTTCAATGATTCGAGTTCAACCTCAGCTAAAGTTTCAACTTCAATTAAATCTGATTCATACCACTGTTTTTTAAATTTAGAAATCAGATAACCGACACCACCAACAGCAAGCCCAGTAACAGTAGTATCAAAAGCTATAGTTAACGATTCCGCAAGAGTTGTTATATCACCACTGCCCAAAGCTGCAAGACCTGGCCCTAAAGGAATTAATGTGCCTAAAAGACCTAAAATAGGACCTAACCTGACTAGTATATCGGTTTTATTAGTACTCTTAATTAATCTGGTTTCTTCACTGGAAACTAACTCACTGGCCAAGGCTTCTCTTGCTTTTGTACCGATATCATGATTTTCTGCAATTTTTACAAGAACATCCTTTTGCCAATCAAACAAATTACTGTTATTTACATAGTCTTCAATTTCAGATGGAGAATCGGAAAATGAAATATCACGGACTAATTTTTCAAATTCGTCAGGTTTGATAGGTTTTCTTGAAAACCTTTCATTAATCATTCCTCCAAGACATAAAATGACTAAAACTACAAAAATTACCAAGATTATAACAACAGGAGTTAATAAACTCTCTGAAATTATATGAATTAATGAAGTTAAAGTTTCTGTACCTCGAATTATCATAAACTACCTCAAATTTTTTTTATCATTCCAATAAGATCCAATAATTAAAACAATGACAATTCCTATTATAACATATATTAGCTGATATGTTGGAGTTAATATTAAAAATGATGAAAACATTTTATAATCCAAATTCATAATAGAAACATAGGTTAAACCAAAAATAAAAATTAAAATTCCTGATAAAGACATGAACTCCCCAATTATAACATCATAGGGGCGCTTCGCAAAAATTAATAATTTAGAAGATTGAAATGCCACAATCATTACAATTATTGAAACAACAGATAACAATAAGCCATTAAATACATATTCATTCAATTGTGAAGCCAATAAAAATGATGTTATATAATATAATAATATAGTGGCTGAAATTACCGGCATTAATTTGATGTTAATCTTCAGATAAACAATCATTATAATAAATATTATTATAGAGATTAAAATGAAAATATATGCCAGATAATCACCTAAACTAAAAGTCAATAGGCTTGAAGTGAAAACCACAATAAATAAGATTATTCCTATCAACATAAATATCAGGCTACTTTTTATGTTATTTAATCTGAAATTACCGAAAAAAAGACCAATATTTGCTGAAAATAAAATTGTGGTAATTAATAAATAACTAAAAATCAAATCAAACATATTTATAGCTCATTAAATTATTATAATAAGTAATATAACAATATAAATATATAAACATATCGTTAATTAAAAAAAGAAAAATGAAACAGACTTTATTGTCCATTTCTTTTGTTTAACATGAATTTTACATCATCCCTATAATATAAGCCAATTACACAAAGGATTAATGCCAAAATAAAACCTATTCCAGCTATTCTAACAACTTCTTCATCAATATTCAAAGATTTAGCAACTGATTTTTTTGGAGTTGAATCAGATGCTGATTGCTGTGCATTATCACTTGATACCGCTTGAGAAGCTGACTGGCCAGAACTTTCAGCACTTTGGGAAGATGCCTGTTCAACAGCATTATTAGAATTAGCGACATTTGCCGGATTCTGGCTTTGAGGAGATCCGGAATTTTGATTTGTGGAAGTTCCATTTCCTTCAATCTGTTCTGAATTGCCATTTGTTCCATTACTTGTGCTAGATGAAGAATCATCATCTTTAGTCGGAACATCCGGAACTACAGGAACATCCGGAGTAACAGGAGCAGGCGGGACATAATCTTTCATCTGATATTCATAATTGTTATTGCTTTCAAAATAATCAAACACAAGATTTCCATCAGCATTTGCAACATTTATAGTAGCTTTTCCATCAGTTAATGTAGCATATTGCCAATTGCGGCCACCATTTGTTGAATACCTGAGTAATGAATCGGTTTTTATTCCATCAACGCTAACGGATAATGTATTGGAGTCCAATTGATTTACATTCATGTGATATTTTTTAAATTTGACTTTTTCACAAACACCATTAAATCTAGGATTATCAGAGGCAATCCAGTTAGTATTCAGTTCAATGTTCATGTAAATACTGTCTCTTGCTAAAACGTTAAAGTCCTTATTGTAAACAATGGAATTATTACCAATGTTCAATACACCGGAATCATAGGATTTACGGTAATTTTCACCGAAATAAATACCATTTCCATTATTGCGCTGAATAGTATTATATTCAATGTTTAAATCATCATCTCCAGCCATATCAATGAAAATACCGTTTTCATTTCTCTCCAAAGTATTTCCTAACACGTTTGAATGTAATCCTGATTTAGCAAAACTGATAGCATCATTTTCAGATTTTGAAATATAATTTGAAATAATTTGAGTATCCAAAACGTTTTCGTCAAGATAAATTCCATTATAATTATTTAAAAGATTGTTTGCTGAAATATTTGCATTATTTGAATTTTTTAAATAAATTCCATTATAATTATTAACAATATCATTAAAAGAAACTTCAACATTATTGGAATTTTCTATGGCAATACCGTCTGATCCTCCGGAAATAACCAGGTTGGAAATCTTAACATCATCTGACTTTACAGTTATGACTGGAGATTTGGAATTTCCATTAAAAACTGACTTTACAATACTGATGATGTTTAGTGATTTTTCTACGTTAACAGCTACATCATTATATGTGCTTCCCGCAAAAATCAGAGTATCACCAGAATTTGCATCATCAATGATTTTTTGGATATCATTTCCGGATAAATTATCTTTAATCAGCGTTCCCTCATTATGTGAAACATATATCGTATTGTTGTTAATCAGTTTTTGATTGTTTGAATCCACATATGCTGTAGAAATTGGATAAATACCATCTTCAAGATTAATATTCAAAAATGCAAAACCATTCAGGTCAGTTAATCTCGTATAATTAATTCCATTTACTGAAAAAATTATCGTTTGATTAATCAGCGGATTATTATCAGCTGATTTGAGTGATGCGTTGTATTCAAGATTATCTCCAAGTAAATCCGCATCCGAAGTATTCAATACGACATTGGAAACATCAGTCAAATTATCCTCAGCACTGACAACATTGATTGAAACAATAATCATCAAAAGCGAAATTAAAATCATTTTCCTGTTCAGATTTTCACCTCCATTATAATCGATTGTAATGTATGGTTTACATTATCTTGATATAACTATATAAATAATTCGACTCTATTTTTTAAAAAAAAACATTGAATATTAATCGAGATGAATATTATAAAATTCGTTAAAAAAATGAAATATATAATTATAATCATATAAAAATTAAAAGAATTATTAAATTATTTATAGATTATTAATAAATAAATTAAATAAAATTAATTGATAATTTATCGAATGATAATAATCTTTATATAGTGTCTATATTAAAAATTAATATTGCTAATAATTAATTAATGGCATATGAAAGTAATTATCTCATTAGTTTTATTAGTTCAGTTTAATAATATAAGGAGAGAAAAAAATATGAAACTTAATAATAAAATTTTAGCATTATTATTTGTTTTTATTGCTATTGTTTCTATTTCTGCAGTTTCTGCTGAAGATGTTGCAACCGATAATATTGTAGCAGCTCCAGTTGATGATGTTGCAGTTGTTGAAGCAAGCGCTGATAATGTATTGGGTGCAAGTCATGACGTACCTGCCAATGCAACAATATCAGACATTGAAGCTATAATAGCAAATACTAGTGCTGGTGACACACTTAATTTCGCAGAAAACGCAGTATATGATTTCGGCAATAATAGTGACCCTATTGAAATTGCACACACCCTTATCTTACAGGGTAACAATGCAACCATTAAAGGTTATCAAGGATTCCTTTTCCAAGCTGATGAGGAAAGCGTTGCCGGATCACAAGTATACAACATGAACTTTGAAGTTTACCAACCAGTCCTCTGGAACGGTCGTGCACTAGACTTTGAAGGTGGAAGTGACTACATTATAGAAAACTGTACATTTAAAAACGGTAATTCAGGAATTTATGTAAGAAGACCTTCAGGTAATGTACTCATCAATAATAACTACTTCTTCGCTGATGAAGGTGCAACAAATGCAAGTACCGTTAAAAAAGATTTCTCAAAACAGGAAACCGGTTCAAAAGCAATTAACCTTATGGGTGGTTCAGGCATTACTATTACCAATAACATCTTTGAAGGAGACTACCTCGATGCTATATCCATTGCATCCGGTGCTTCCAATGTAGAAGCATATGACAATTACATGGACAGTGTATGGTATGGTGTTTTCTACGGCGGTGGAATTACAAACATTACAATGGAAAGAAATGTATTTGGAAATTCAAAAGCATTTGCTATGGGTATTATTAAAGCAGCAGGAAATTCCGAAATACATGAAAATACCTTCATTACTCCGGAATATGAAACTGCAATTTTCGTACAAGAAGGTAATACCGCTCACGGTGCTCCAAGTAGAATCGAAACTATCCACATTGACGATAACAAGTTCATGGGTGCAAATACTGTAGCTGTTGCTTCCCAAAGTGAAGGCGGTATGATTACTCCTAAAGGAGAATTCACCGTAACCGAAAATGAGATTGAAGAAGGCGTTACCGTATTCTTCTTTAACGATAACAACACATACACTTTCTCAACCAACAACTTTGTATCTGAAGATAAACATGTTTATATCGAAAACAACAATGTAATGAAAAAAGACGAAGCAATCATCAATATTTATGAAGAATCAGTAGAGTTAACTTTACCAGAAGATGCAACCGGATACTTATTAGTTGACGTTGATGGCGTCGGTTACTATGTTCCTGTTGAAGTTGGTGAAGCAGAATTTGAAATGCCTGAATTAGCACCAGGAGAATATATTGTAATCGCTACTTACACCGGTGATGAAAAATATGAGGAATACACTGAAGTTGCAAACATTACTGTTGAAGAACCTACTGAAACTATTATCAGTGAAGATTTAACTAAAATCGAAAAATCTCCAGTTAAATTTGATGCTACTTTCACTGATGAAAACGGCACTGCTTTAGCCAATACCAAAGTTACATTCGAAATTATGGGTGGTACCTACACCAGAACCACTGACGCTAACGGTACTGCACATATGGATATTAACTTAGAGGCTGGTGAATACACAATCTCCATGGTTAACCCAGTTACTGGTGAAGAAAAAGAAAACATTGTTACTGTTTTACCAAGAATTCTAGCTGATGATTTAACCAAATACTACAAAAACGAATCACAATTCGTCGTTCAAGTTTTAGATGATGAAGGCAATCCTGCTAAAGCTGGTGAATTAGTAACATTCAACATCAACGGAGTATTCTACAACAGAACAACCGATGCTAATGGTACCGCTAGGTTAAATATTAACTTACGTGACGACACTTATATTATTACAACTGAATACAAAGGTTGTAAAGCTGCTAATAGCATTACTGTTTTACCTATTTTAACTGGTAAAGACTTAACCAAAAAATACGGTACTCCTGATCAATTTGAAGCAACTTTAGTTGATGGCCAAGGTAAACCTTTCGCTAATCAAATTGTAGCTTTCAACATCAACGGAGAAATCTATTTCCGTACTACCAACAGTGATGGTATTGCAAAATTAAACATTAACTTACAAGAAGGCATATACATTATAACTTCATACTATAATGACTTCAGTACATCAAACACAATTACTGTAACTGCCTAAGATGAGAAGTCTTACTTCTCATATTTTTATTTTTTAATAATTAACCACATTCATATCATTTAACAAAAAATTAATTATAATCTTTATTTTTAATATAATTTAGACTGATAAATCAATACAACCATTAATAAATATTAATTTTTATTATTTTTTTATAAAATAACTATTATAACAATTATTAAAATAATAGAATATTTTTAATAATATGAATTATAATACATATCAATAGTTATAATTCTATTCAAATATGGGAGGAATTAAGTTTTATGAATTATAAAAAATTATTATTAACCTTTTTAAGTATTGCAATAATATTAACATTTTCCTCAGCTGTAATGGCAGAGGATAACCTTAGTAATTTTGGAAATACTATTGTTGTAGACGGCTCATCAGTTAACCAGATGAATGACCCGACGATTCAAACTGCAATTGATAGTGCAAATGCCGGAGATACGATTGAAATCACCGGTACTAAATACGAACACTGTCATTTTATAGTAGATAAGCAACTGACAATAGTCAGTAACGTAGGTACACAAATGAGTACCTGTCCATCAAATATCAAAGGTTCTGACGGAGTTGGAATATTCTACTTTAATGAAAATGCATCAGGATCAGTATTATCAGGATTTACCTTTTCAAATGATGCCGCTAAAAGAGGAAGCGTGGATCCATATGCAATATACATCAATGGTGCAAGCAACATCGAGATAACAGAGTGTAACATTAAAGAAGTTACAGACGGTCCGGGAATTTATGTAGTCAACGGTTCAGACATCAGTATAAATCATGACACCATTAAAAAATCAAATAAAGGAATTTATATAACCGACAGTAACGGCATCAGCATAGCTCACTCCACAATAAATCAGAACCTGGAAGCGGGAATTTATTTTGGGGAAAATGTTGAAAATACAACAATTGTCGACAATACAATTTATTTGAATAACTGGAAAGGAATATACTACGGATCCTGTGTGAACAGTAACGTTACAAGCAACAATATCTCAGACAACAGGGACAATAAAGTTCAGTCAAGAGCAACAGTAGGTGCCGGAATATACGTTGACTCACCAATGGAATATTTGAGAATCCGAGGAAACACCATCAGTCAAAATGGTCACTACGGAATATTCAACAGCTATCTGACTGTCCCAAGTATAGACAAAGTAAAAAGCTATGATGATATTGAAAAAATACAGGAGATAGATGAAAACATCTTTGTAAGACACCTGACAAGATGTATTTACACACAGCAAACAAAAGAGGGCGGAACTTACACGCTATATGTAAAAAGTAACTTTTACGCCATGGAAACATTCTGTCCAAGCACATACTATGAACCTGGAGTGCTTAGAAAAAGCAATGAAAGGGACTTGGTTTTCAGTGAAATAAAAGAGTCTGAACCCGGAATTTATAATATTTCATTTGTCAAAAAGAACACTGGAGAAATTGCAACATTCTTAAATACAACAAACGTTACATTTTTCCTGAATAAGGCTACAACAAAAGCAAGTATTGAGCCAAATGATCAGGCCAAAATCATTACAGTAGTCAATGGAACTGCAACAGTTGATTTTACCGATGCAAAATATAAATCTAAAGGAAATACAATAACTGCAATAAGTATCGGTTACGGCGCAATCGACGTTAAAGTAACGACTGACAGATTATCTGCAATCTATAATGTTCCAAACGAAAACATTCCAAACGGAACTGTCGTTTCAGAAACCCAATTGACTGGTGAAGATTTAACAAAATACTGTGGAAATGAAAATCCGTATACAGTTACATTAATGGACGGTGACGGAAATTACCTGGCTAACCAGAAGATTATTTTAAATTTTAATGGAATGAACTATACCAGAACAACAAATGAAAATGGTACCGCCAAATTAAACATTAACGTCAATCCTGGAGAATATAGAATAACGGCATTATTTAATGGAACAGACGACTATCCTACATCAAATACAACTAATACAATCACAATATTATCCACAATTGACAGCAAAGACCTTACAAAAATGTATAGAAATGCTACCCAATATTCAGCCACATTTATGGATGGCGAAGGAAAGATATTAAAAAATCAGACTGTAACATTCAACATTAACGGAGTATTCTATGACCGGAGAACAAATGAAAACGGTACCGCCAAATTAAACATTAACTTGGAACCTAAAGAATACATCATAACCGCATACAATCCCGTTACAAAAGAACAGAAAGCAAACAATATTACTGTATTGTCATTAATAAGCGAAAACAAAGACATAGTGAAATATTTCCGTAACGGCACCCAGTATATTGTCAGGTTACTTGACGATAAAGGCAACCCGGTTAAAGCAGGAGAGGTTGTGACATTCAACATTAACGGAGTATTCTACGAAAGAAAGACTGATGACAGCGGATACGCAAGGTTAAACATTAACCTGGAGCCTAAAGAATACATCATTACTGCTGAATACAAAGGATGCAGAGTGTCAAACAACATTAAAGTATTACCAACCTTAAGTGCTGAAGACATGGTAAAAGAATACGGCACCGTTGAACAGTTCAAAGTCAAATTGGTTGACGGTGAAGGAAAACCTGCAGACGGTGAAGTCATAACATTTAATGTTAATGGAGTATTCTACGAAAGAACAACAAACAGCAGCGGAATAGCTGGATTGAACATCAGACTGCCTGTCGGCAAATACATAATAACCTCCATCTATAATGAAGCCACGATTGCAAATAGCATCGAAGTTTTAGAAACTTTGGAAGTTGCTCCCGGTTTATCAAATACACAGATTCAATCAATATTGGATTCCGTTACAAATAAAGTATCCGTTAAATTTATGGGAAGTGAATATTCAGACATTTCACTTAACATAAATAAAGCTATTTTATTTGATGGAAACGATGCAGTATTAAACGGTAAATTAGATTCTGATGTCATTACAGTTAACTGCGACAACACAATTATAGAAAATGCAAAAGTAAATGCGAATAATGGGTCTGGAATTGTATCAAAAAATGTAAAAAATACAGTCATTAAAAATAATGAAATAATCAACAAAGCATCTCGAAGCAAAATTGATAGGTACAATTCTACTGAAGTCTTGTTTAAAGGAAATGCCATAGATGTTTCAGGGCAGAATACCAAAATTTTCGGCAATACGATTACTAAATTCAGAAACGGAATATACCTTAAAAATGCAGATACAACAACAATAAAAGAAAATAAAATATCTGAAAATAATTTCGGAGTGGAATTTGACACAAATGTTCAAAATACTGATATTTTAAACAATAATATTTCAAACCAACAGGGCTGGATTACATTTGATATGGTGGAAGGTCCTTACGGATACGGAATCAGTGTCAGACACTCAGGAATTAACATTAATATCATTGACAATCTGATTAATGAAAACTACATGGGAATATTTCTAGACTCTGCAAATTCATCAGGAATAGTCATCAGAGGAAATGAAATCAGGGAAAGTATCGTTGAAGGTTTTACCGCCAATGAAAATTATACCCCTGCAAGCGGAGCCACATTAATTGTGGAAAACAATGCACTATACAACAATGCAAAAGGCCCAAGTTTAATGATTTTAGGAGAAGTCAGCGCAAATCCTGCAGGAATTTATGGTCCCGGAGAATGGGATGATGATTTAAAACTTCAATTAGGTCCGAACTGGTATGGAACAACAATATACACCAAATGGGGTGAAAACAACACAGGTCCCGGAACAATATGTCCAAGAATAAAGACTACACTGATTGACTGTCAATTAACAAGCATAGGAGACGGAAAATATAATGTCAGCTTTGTTGATAAGGGTAAAATTGTATCCGAATTGCCGGATTTCACATACCACTTTACATTGAACGCATATACCGACTTACAGCAGGAAGTAATAGCTTATGCACATGATGGAGTGGCCACAATATCATTTGAAAAGAAAAACTTTAATTCAACAGGAAACATTATTGAAGGATCATCTGGTTCCCTATTTGACAGCGAAAGGCCATTCAGCGTGACATTTACTTACAATGTTCCGGACTCCGAAATTCCAAAATAGAAAAAATTAGAGATAGTAATTAACTTTACTATCTTATTAACTTATTCATCGATTACTTCGTAGTAAGCCCCTTCAACACAAGGCCTGCATGCAGGCTTACCATCAACCATCAAATGACGGCCGTCAGTTACCTTATCGCCACAAATGGAACAGATTTCAGTGTTGTGTGGTTTACCAGGCATTTGTGCTTCAGTTAATTCAACTTTAACTTTTTGCACATCAAACAGCTCTTCAGGAGGAGTGGTTTTAAACCTTTCAATCATTTCCTCACGGGTTTCTTTTTTCTTATCTTTTCTGTTAGCGTCAGCATCGATGATTCTTAAAGCTTCACCGGTATCCATATTATAGAATGTTGCTGCAAATTTACCGTAATAAGCCTGTTTAAGTGAACGTTTACCCATTGAACATTTTGTAACTGCCTGAACAGCATCAGCCATACATCTGTCAATTTCCAAAATAACAATCAGGTTTTTATGACGCGTGTTCAATTCCATGCCCATCAATTCCAAACCGTACATTGCGAGTTTAGTACCGATAGCTATTCCTCCACAGATTTCACCGTGGAATTCACCGGCCATTTTTAACTGTTCTTCATAATCTTTCTGATTCATTTAATATCACCTAATTTTAAATTTGTTTTTAAAGGAACACAAACTTTCCTATTATCGTCAATATTTATTAATTTAACATCTATTGAATAAGCTTTTCTAAGGTTTTCCTCTGTTACCACATCATCAGGCTTTCCAAAATCTATAAATGATTTGTCTTTCATTATAGCTACTTTCGTAGAGCTTAGAAATGCATGATCCGGAAAATGTGATGACATTATAATGGATAAACCTGATTTAGCCAGGTTATCAATTATTTCCAAAAGTTTTATCTGGTTTCCAAAATCCAGATGTGATGTCGGCTCATCCAAAATCAGTATATCCGGCTGCTGACACAATATTCTTGCCAGAAATACAAGCTGACGCTCACCGCCGCTTAAGTTAGTATACTCCTTATCCTTCAAATCCTCTATTCCCAAAGTTTTCAGGGCATTTAATGCAATTTCCTCATCTTCCTTTTTGGGAGTGTCTGTCAGATTCAAATAAGGAGCCCTTCCCATCAGTACAACGTCAAATACGGAAAATGGAAATGTGGGAATATGTGACTGCGGAATATAACCTATATGTCTTGATATTTGAGCAAATGACAGGTCTTTAATATCCTTTCCGTCAATCAGTATTTCGCCGGAATCGATTTCATGAATCCTGTTAAGACATTTAATCAGCGTAGTTTTTCCGGTACCGTTGGGTCCGAGTATACATAATACATCCCCTTTATCAACCGAAAAACTGATATTGTCGAATATTAATTCATCATCATAGGAAAATGAAATGTTTTTAACGTCTAAGACCATTCTGAATACCCCCTTCTAAGCAAATAAAGGAAAATCGGAACACCTATGACTGCAGTCAATATGCCTATTGGAATTTCAATTGAAATCACGACTCTTGAAATGTTGTCAATCAACAGTAAAAAACTAGCACCGAGACTTAAGGATGCCGGAAGCAATACCTTGTTATCCGGTCCTACAATCATTCTTGCCATATGGGGAATAATCATACCGATCCATCCGATGATACCGCTTATGGATACTGCAGCAGAAGTCAATAATGTACATGCTGCAATAATGATTAATCTGACTCTTGAAGGGTTTAAACCTAAGGACTGTGCTTCCTCATCACCCATGGCCAGTATGTTCATCTGCCATCTGAGCAAATAAAGGATAATGAAACCTATAAACAAAGGAATGATAATCATGATTATTTCATTCATTGTGACGGATGCCAGACTTCCCATTAACCAGTATACGATTTCCGGCAGTTTGTCTTCAGGGTCTGCTATGAACTTTATTCCGGAAATCAGTGAGTTGAAAAATGCTGAAATTGCAACTCCTGAAAGTACCAAAATCAAAATTCCGCCGGCTTTATATGCCTTTGAAATCAGATAGGTTATTGAAACAGATATGATACCGAAAACAAAAGCGAAAAGTTGAATGACAACACTGGAACCGCTTAATAAAATAGCTAAAGCCGCCCCGAATCCTGCACCGTTTGATACGCCCAAAAGGTCTGAAGATACCAGCGGGTTTTTAAATATTCCCTGAAATGCCGTACCTGCCATTGCAAGTGAAGCTCCCACTAAAAGAGCCGCTAAAATTCTTGGAAGCCTGATTTGCCAAACAATAGTATTGACAGTGGATGAAACAGTTAACTGTGGGAAAAGCGGACTTAAAATCGTTTTGACTACATCAACAGGACTGATCGGATATCTTCCCATTAAAAAGGATGCGAAAAAAAGAATTATAGGTAAAAATACCAAAAGTACCAGACTTATAATTTCTTTATTTTCCTTATCCATAAAATCATCCTAGAAATTCTCTTCTTTAAGGCCTGAATCTAGCAAGATCTGTTTTGCCTGTTCGTCTGATAAATCGAAGTGGTAGAAGTTTGAGTAAAACTCTTTTGTTGCACTTAACATGTCAATATCAGAATATTGGTCAGGATATATTACTTTTGCAGTCCAAGGAACACCGATAATCATATTTGCACCGACAGGTCTGTCAAACCATTTAAATGGAGACTGCGGTGATAAATACACTTCATGATTTTTAACTGCATTAATGCCTGCCCAGTTTGAATCGTTATAGACTTTTGCATAAAAATCAGGGTCAGTTGTAATGATAACATCCGGATTCCAGCTGATAACCTGTTCTATTGATACCTGAACACCGCTGGTTGTATTTCCCTGACTTAATGAGTCAGCAACATTATTTCCTCCGACCAAATCAATCAGCTGTCCGTGAACAGAACCTGACGGGTTAGTTTTTAAACCGTCATTTCCTTCCGCATAATAAACGTTTTTCTTATCTGTTATTTGAGGGGATTTCTTGTGAACAATGTCCAAATACTTATCATTGAAATCCGTCAATTTTTTGGCATTGTCCTGTGCACCGATAACCTCGCCGATAAATGTAATGGATGCGTCAACTTTTTCAACGCTTGTAGTATCGTTTACTGCCACAACAGGAATTTTACCGAATTTTGTTTGTCTTTCATTGACTGTGGATAAATCTCCGTCGCCTCCCTCATCAATAGACTCTATAACAATGTCCGGTTCTGATGCTATAAACTCCTCATAACTTCCGTCCTGAGTTCCATACCATCCGCCGATGTTTGGCAATCCCTGGTACTGTGAAGGAACATAAACCTTTTCACTATCGGTCCACTCAAAATTCAGGGCAGTTAATTTTTCCGGAGCAATCATATAAACTACTGTAGTCATCGGAGGGGAAGTGGCAACAACTTTATTAAGTGAAGCGGGTATTTCAACAGCCCTGCCAATCATGTCTGTGATATTTTTAGCTCCTGAATTTTCAACAGTTAAAGGAGTTAAAAATAAATGAGTTGCAACCCCCGATACAATCAAAAGAGCTAAAATTAAAATAATAATTTTACTTTTCTTTTCCATATCAACCACATTATAACCTTTGATATGAATATTTATTCTCAACATATTAAATAATTTACTAAATAGCTAAATTTAATTGAAATGAGAAAAATAATATATTATTGATAACAGGAGTTATAACTATGAAAATCGAAGAAATTGATGCAATACATTACAAGAACAACAAAGCAAAGGAAGTAAAAGAAAATGTTGTTCAGGATGAAACAATCACGTTAACGATTAACGGAGACATTAGTCGTAGTTTATCAGCAATTGAAGACTCTCTTGAAGAGTTTGCTGTAGGATATATGTTTAATGAGAATATGGTTGATTCAATGGATGCGATAAAAGAGATTAAAATTGAAAAAAATCAGATTTATGCTGAAATTGATGATACACTGCTTAAAACAAACGAAACCGTTTTATGTTCAGATTCTGCAGGAGGATGGAGAAGTAAAATCAAGACAGTAAAAGAAGTAAAATCCGATTTTCAGGTATCCGTTCATGAATTGATTGACAGGATCGAAGAACTTAAAGACAATGCCGAAATCTGGCAGGCAACAGGAGGAACTCACGTTGCAGGAATTGTCTATAATGACCAGTTTGTTGTTAAAGAAGACGTCAGCAGACATGTTGCAGTTGATAAAGTAATCGGTTACGGTCTTTTGCATGATTTTGATTTATCAAATTCTTATGTGATTTACAGTGGAAGAATGCCTGCAGACATGGTTATTAAAATGACACGTGTCGGCGTTCCAATTTTAGCATCAAATGCCGCTCCTGCAAATTCCGGATATAATATAGCTAAAAAAGGTAATGTTACATTAGTCGGATTTTTACGCGGTGAAAGGTGTAATGTTTATAATAATCAAAATAGAGTAATTTTTGACTAAATTACTCTAATACAGTATGTCTTGCTTTTAAATCGCTTTCAGTTTGATGCATTTTCTCCATTAATTCTGATACAATTGCATCTAAAAATACAAGAGTGGTTAACTCGAAAGCGGTGCCTAAAGGAGTTAAAGAAGTATAATTTCCATGAATTTGACGTTTCATATAATTTTCATCATCAACTTCCTGTTTGGTCCTTCCTTTAACTAAAAGACAGGAATCGGATAATTTGCCTAAAGTTGATTCAGGATATGATGTAACCGCTAAAACTTTAGAACCTCTTTTTTTTGCAATTGTGGCTGCAGATACTATAGTATTAGTTTCACCTGAACCTGAAATTGCTACGATACAGTCATTTTCATAAATTGCTGGTGAAATAGTTTCTCCAACGACATAGGCACTTACACCCAAATGCATTAATCTCATTGCAAAAGCTTTTGCAGCAAGTCCTGACCTTCCAGCACCAGTAACAAAGACATTTTGTGATTCAATAATAATATTTTCAAATTCATCGATGACATCTTCATCCAAAAATTCTTCAGCACTGACAATATTTCCTATAATAGCCTTGATTGAACTTTTCATTAATTCCATTATATCATTCCTAAAAACACTAGATTAAATATATGGTCATACTTTAATATATAATTAATGAAACTTGAAAGTAGAGGGCTAATCAGTTTGGAGATAAATGGTGAAATCTATGGTTATAAATTATACCAAAGTTTGGAATCATTGAACAGAACCCATTCCCAAAGAAAATCCGCTAAAGAATTAAATATCTCCCATACTGTATTTAACAGAAGAATACTTAAAGCTGAAAATCAGTTAGGCATTAAATTGACTGAAAAGAAAGGAAACGGCAGTGTTCTTACAGATGATGGCACGAGGCTTTTGGAAGAATACAGGAAATATTTAATTCAAATTGCCGAACCGGACAACATCAATATTGCCGGAGGCCATATCAGCTCCAGTCTTTTAGAAAGCATTGATTTGCCATTCAATATTAACGTTTACAGCAGCACTGACGAAGACGCTTTCAAATTAGCCAGAAGAGGGGTTGTTGATTTATTGACATTGGATGATCCGTTAATTGCTTATGAAAGAGACATAAACTTTATTCCAATAGCTTATGACCATCTTGTTTTAATTTCAAGCCCTGATGCAGCCGAAGTTAGAAGCATTAAAGATTTAGACAACTTAAACTTTGTAAAAGTTGCAGGGTCAGCCCAAAGACTTGCCTGGAACAGTCTAAAGCATTACGATTTAAAATACAATATTGAATACGAAGTTAATTCACAATTTGATGCTTTTAAACTTGTTAAAAATTCTAAAAATTTACACAGTTTCTTAAATGCCAGTTTTTTTAATGGAAATGACATATTAAAATTTGATACACGCCATGTAATCAGTTTAGTTAAAGTTAACGATGATGACCCTAAAACTGATGATTTTATTAATTATTTATTAACTAAAGCGCAAAAAGACATTGAAAAACAAGGTTTTATTCCTATGGATTAATACTCTTCAGACGCTCTCACCAACATTATTTATACTTCAAAAACAAATCATATATTACACCTCATCTTTAAGTTGTGAAATTTCATTCATATCAATATGGAATTTTGCAAATTATTAAATTAATACTAAATAAATACAAATAAAGGCGATAATTATGGTAAAAAGCACAGATTTACTTGCAATTGGTCATGCAGCTCATGATTATATTATTAGAGTACCCACATTTCCAAAAGCCAATTTTTCATCTCCGATAACTGATATGAAAACATTTAATGGCGGTGCAGCAGCAAATGTTGCTTGCGTTGGAGCAAATCTCGGATTAAAAACCGCTTTGGTTTCAGCAGTTGGTGGAGATTTTAAGAAAACAGAATACTTTGAACATATGGAAGATTTAGGTGTTGATACTGAATCATTAATAGTTGTTCCTGGAGAAAAAACTCCTACAGCATTTGTTTTAACTGATGATAACTCCGACCAAATCAGTTACTTCTATTGGGGCGCTGCAAAAGAATTCGCTGACAGTAAAGTACCTGCACGTGCTATTAAAGATGCACAGGCAGTGCACTTGGCAACAGGTGATCCTGAATTCAATTGGAAATGCTCTGAAGAAGCTAAAAATGAAGATTTGCTTGTTTCATTTGACCCTGGTCAAGACCTTGGAATGTATGATACTAAAAAATTAAGAGACGTTATTGAAAATTCAACTATTCTTTTTGCAAATCATCATGAAATCGAAAGGATATTGGATTCATTAGAAACTGATTTGACTGGTTTAAGAGAATTAGGTCCTAAAATAATCGTTAAAACCTGTGGAGCTAATGGAAGTGAAATTTATTCCAGTGAAGATAAAATTAAAATTGATGCTATTGACGTTAATGTAGTTGACCCTACTGGTGCCGGAGATTCCTACAGAGCAGGATTTTTATCAAGATTCTTAAATGGAGAATCATTGGAAGAATCTGCTAAATTTGCATCAGCAGTTTCATCATTTATTATTGAGCATCAAGGTTGTCAAACTAATATGCCTAGTTTTGATGACGCTTTTGAAAGAATGAATGAGTTTTATTAAACTCATTTTACTTATTTTTTTGATATTATGCACTACACCAAAGTTAAAACAATCCTATCACCTAAAAACGGAATGAATCTTTATAGAGGGTGCACTCACGGCTGCATTTACTGTGATTCACGAAGTTCAATTTACCAGATCAATCATAAATTTGAAGATATAGAAGTGAAGGAAAACGCTCTGGAATTACTAAAAAAATCACTGAAAAATAAACGTCAAAAGGTTATGATAGGTACCGGTTCAATGGCTGATCCGTACATGCCCATTGAAAAAAGAATAGAATATACAAGAAAGGCCTTAAAATTAATTTACAAATACGGTCATGGATTTACATGCATTACGAAATCCGATTTGATTTTAAGGGATTTGGATTTGATTAAAAAGATTAATGAAAAGACCAAAGCGGTTGTTCAAATGACTCTAACAACGGCAGATGAAGATTTGTGCAAAGTTTTAGAACCCCACGTCTGCACAACCAAACGACGTGTTGAAGTCCTAAAAGAACTGAATGAAAACGATATTCCAACTGTTGTTTGGCTATGTCCAATTTTACCTTTCATTAATGATAGTGAAGATAATATTAACGGCATAATAGATTACTGCATTGAAGCCAATGTTAAAGGAATACTTTGCTTTGGAATAGGCATGACATTAAGGGAAGGAAATCGGGAATATTATTATAAAAAGCTGGACGAAAACTTCCCCGAGTTAAAAAATAAATACATTACACATTTTAAAAACAATTATCATGTTGCAAGTCCCTATAACGGAAAGTTAATGAAGATTTTTTACAAAAGAACCTGTGATGCGGGAATAATGAATAATCCGGATGAAATTTTCACTTATCTGAATGAATTTCCAGCAAAAAATACCACCAAACAATCAACTTTATTTTAAAAATTAATATATTAAAAATTAAATTTAACTTTATATTTATCAAGTTTTTTAGATTCTAAATCAATTAATTTAAATATTATTAAGACCTAATTAATAATATCAAATTAAAATGATTTCGAAATCAAATAATATTGATTAAATTAAAAATTAATTGAGTGATAATATGACACAAATTAGTGATGCAAAAAAAGGCATTTTAACTGAAGAAATGAAACATGTTGCAAAAATAGAAAATGTTTCAGAAGATTTTATTTTAAAATCAGTAGCCCAAGGGACTATTGTTATCCCAAGTAACGTTAACAGAGATATTGAAGCTGCAGGTATCGGTGCAGGACTTAGAACAAAAGTAAACGCAACTGTCGGAACATCCACAGATATTGTAAACTTTGATGAAGAAGTCGAAAAAGCACAAATTGCTATTGACAACGGCGCAGACTGTTTAATGGAATTAAGTATCGGTGGAGACCTCGATGTAATAAGAAACAGAGTACTTGACATGTCCCCACTTCCTGTAGGTTCAGTGCCAGTTTATCAGGCAGCTATCGAAACCATAAGAGAAGAAGGTTCCGTTATCTACATGGACGAAGACGTATTATTTAAAACCATCGAAAAACAAGCAAAAGATGGTATTGACTTCATGGCTGTCCACAGTAGTATCAACATTGAAACATTGACCAGACTCAAAAGACAAGGCCGTGTAACCGGACTCGTTTCAAGAGGTGGATCATTCATGTCCGGATGGATTGTAGAAAACGAAAAAGAAAATCCATTATATGAAAACTTCGATTATGTTTTAGAAATTGCAAAAGAACATGATGTCGTGCTTTCCCTTGCAAACGGTATGAGAGCAGGTTCAATTGCTGATTCAACCGACAGGGCACAAATACAAGAATTGATTATTTTAGGAGAATTAATTGACAGATCCCGTGAAGCTGGAGTACAATGTATGATTGAAGGACCAGGTCACATCCCAATTAACGAAATCCCTACAAACGTAATGATTCAAAAGAAAATGTGTTCAAATGCACCATTCTATATGTTAGGACCTATTGTATGTGATGTAGCCCCAGGTTATGACCACATCGTATCTGCAATCGGAGCAGCATCCTCTGCAAAAGCTGGAGCAGACTTTATCTGTTACGTTACCCCTGCAGAACACTTAGCACTTCCTTCCCCACAAGATGTAAAAGAAGGAGTTATTGCAACAAAAATAGGTGCTTATGCTGGAGATTTAGCTTCAGGTCAAATCGATGGTTCACAAGACTTGGCAATGGCTGAAGCAAGAAAAAGATTAGATTGGGAAGCACAATATGAATGTGCAATGTTTCCTGAAGCTGCACGTGCAAAAAGGGATGAAAGACCTCCTGAAGAAGAAGACACATGTACCATGTGTGGAAACTACTGTGCAGTAAAAATCGTTAACGAATGGTTAGATAAATCAGATTCTGACTTAATCAAATAGATTTTTTAATCTATTTCTTTTTTATTTTTATATATTTTAATTTACATATCACTAATTAAAAGAACTTATTTTCAAGGTGATATGATGGGCGAAAGTAAGGAAAAATTACTAGAAAAAATAGAAACTCTCGAAAATGAAAATAAAACTCTAAAAGAAGAAAAATCAGAGAGTAATAAAAAATTAAGAAGTCTTGAAACTAAAGAACTCAAACAAAATATTAGCAATCGCCAATTAGAAGGAAAAATCAAAGAATTGAAGGGAGAAATCAATTCCTTTAAAAAGACACCTCTGATTCTTGCAACAATAACTGAAGTTTTTGATGACAATAGGGTTGGAATCAGAGGTCATGTAGGTCATGACTTTGTTGTTACTTATCCCGGATCAATTGATAAGGAAAAGGTTGTTGCCGGAGCCAGAGTGTCCCTAAATCAGGATACTTTAGCTGTTGTTGAAGTTCTTCCATCCAAAAAGGAAGCAGACATCATGGCCATGGAAATTGAAGAAAAGCCGGATATTGACTATGATGATATCGGAGGGCTTGAAAAGGCAATTGTTGAGGTTAAAGAAACCGTAGAACTTCCAATCAAAAAGCCGGAACTCTTTAAAGAGATTGGAATTGATCCTCCTAAAGGAATTCTATTATACGGACCTCCGGGAACCGGTAAAACATTGCTTGCAAAGGCCGTGGCCAACCAGACGGATTCAACATTTATAAAGCTTGTGGCATCAGAATTTGTAAACAAATTTTTAGGAGAAGGTGCAAGATATGTAAGGCAGGTTTTCGAACTTGCAAAAGAAAAGGCACCTGCAATAATATTTATAGATGAAATTGATGCAATAGGAGCAAAAAGAACCCATGAATCACAAGGAGCAGACAGAGAAGTTCAGCGAACTTTAATGCAGTTGCTCTCAGAGCTTGACGGGTTTGAATCAAGAGGCAATGTTGGAATAATAGCTGCAACAAACCGTCCGGACATATTGGATGATGCATTGATAAGGCCCGGAAGATTTGACAGGGCAATTGAAGTGCCTATCCCAGATAAGGAAGGAAGAACAAAGATTCTGGAAATTCACACACAAAAGATGAAAATTGATGAAAAAATCGATTTTGACTCAATTAGCGAATTGACTGAAGGCTTTTCCGGAGCAGACCTTAAAGCAATATGTACCGAAGCGGGAATGTTTGCAATAAGAGCCGAGAGGAAAAAAATTATTTCAAAAGACTTTATGGATGCAATCGATAAGATTATTGAATCGGCGAAAATGCAATGAAAAAATTTAATCTTTTTATATTAATAAAAACATAATAAAGATATTAACTTATTTTTATGATAATTTTTTATTAAATAACGGTGAATTAGATGACACATTGGATTGAAAATATAGCTAATGAATTAATTGAAAGAGATGTAGAAGAGCATGTAATATCCAGTGGAACCTCAATATCCGGTTCAATACACATTGGAAACTCATGCGACATATTTATAGCAAATGCAATAGGCAAAAAATTAAGAGAAAAAGGTAAAAAGGCAAAAACAATCTGGATTGCAGACGATCACGACCCACTTAGAAAAGTTCCATACCCACTTCCCGAAGATTATGACAAATACCTGGGTATGCCATACTCCACAATTCCATGCCCTGACGGATGTTGTGATAACTTTGTAGAACATTTCGAAAAACCATTATTAAACGTTATTGAAGACTACGGTATTGAAATGGAAGCAAAATCCGGTTTTGAAATGTATAAAAGTGGAGTTTATAATGATTACATAAGAACCGCATTTGAAAATGTTGATGAAATTAAAGAAATCTTCAACGAATACAGAAGAGAACCATTGGCAGATGACTGGTTACCATATAATCCGATTTGTGATGAATGTGGACGTGTCAATACAACTTATGCTTATGATTACGATGGAGACATTGTTAAATACAGATGTGAATGTGGCCATGAAGGTGAAATGGACATTAAATCCGGAAACGGTAAATTAACCTGGAGAGTAGAATGGGCTGCAAGATGGAAAATATTTAAAACTACCTGCGAACCCTTTGGAAAGGACCATGCTGCAAGCGGGGGATCCTATGACGTAAGTAGTGTGATTTCAGAAAAAATCTTTGATTATCCTGCACCTTATCCAGTTCCATACGAATGGATTACACTCGATGGTGAAGCAATGAGTAAATCACACGGAGTATTTTTTGCACCTGAGGAATGGTTAAAAATTGGTCCTGCAGAAAGTCTTAACTATTATTTATTCAGGTCAAAACCTATGAAAGCAAAAGATTTCTCACCAAAAATGCCTTATTTAGATTTCATTGATCAGTTTGATAAAGTGGAAAAGGTATTTTATAATGAAGAAGAAGCTCCATCAGAAAAAGAAGATAAAAAATTCAGAGAAATCTATGAAATCTCCCAAATCAATGTTGGTGAGCCACTTCCATTCAGACCGCCATTCAGATTTTTGGTTAACGCATATCAAATAGCAGGCGATGATTTAGAGAAAATATTTGGAATTTTAAAAAGAAATGCACAATTAACCAAAAGCTTTGAAGACAAAGAATTCAGTGATTTGAACGAATCTGAAATGGCACAATACCAGGAGCGTATTGATAACGTTAAATACTGGTTGGATACATATGCTCCAAAATTCGTTAAATTCCAAGTTCAGGAAAAAAGCGTTCCTAAATTACCACTTAGCGAAGAACAAGATCAGTTCTTAAGCGATTTGGCAACATTAATTGAAACCACTGAATTTAAGGATGCAACCGAATTACATGATGCAATGTATGAAATATTGGAAGGTCAAGGTTTAAAACCACAAAAAGGTTTCCAAGCAATCTATAAAATGATACTTGGTCAAAAACAAGGCCCTAGAGCAGCATCATTCTTATTATCCCTAGATAAAGATTTTGTTGTTAAAAGACTAAGAAAAGAAGCTTAAATTAAGCTTCTAAATTCTTTTTTTATTAAAATTTCATCATCATTAGAGACAATTTGATAATCTAATTTCTTAAATATTTCCAAAGCCAAATCATCATCTTCCAAAGATACATAAGACGCCTTAAAGTCAAAATCAATAGCTATCTTTTCAAGTTGCTTAATCAATTTATAGGATAGTTCTTCCCGATTTTTCATTGAATCTATGAATAGGCTATTAATTTCAATGGATTGTGCATCATAAACTTTAAAGCTTGCACATCCAACAGTTGATTCATAATTATTTAAAAGTAAAACTACCTGAGGCTCATCCAAAATACATCCGAAGGATTTGCAAAATTCCATAAACCTTTCGTCTCTCTCATCAGTCACTATTACTTCCATCATTGGCCTCCGTAGTGTTTCCTACCTTTGCAAGTTCTTCGTCCCAAATTTCTGAATTATTGCAGGTAAATTTTAAAAACAGGTCCCTGCATCTCAAATCATTTAAAACAACGACTTCAACATCATTACATTTGAGCAAGTTTTCTGCACCCATCAGCGTAGTATTTTCGCCGATTACCACACGTGGAATGTTATACAATATTACTGCACCGGAACACATCGGACAGGGAGAAAGAGTTGTATATAATGTGCATTTACGATAATCTTCATAATCAAGACGGCCTGCGTTTTCAATTGCATCCATCTCAGCATGTAAAATCACAGAATCATTTTGAATTAACCTATTGTGACCTTTAGATATTACTTCATCATCTTTTACAAGGACAGCACCTATTGGAATGCCCCCTTCATCTAAAGATTTTTGAGCTTCCCTAATAGCTAATTCCATGAAATAAGAATCATTATTCATAAAAAAAGAATTTATAGATGATTATTGATTAATCATCTTTATTTAAATCTGTCAAAGAAACCGCCTTTATCGGATTTCTTTTCAGAATCATTTTTTAATCTTTCAATCTGGTTTCTTAAATCAGCAATAGTCTTTTGAGATTCATTAGATAACTTATCATAATTACTTTGCTTAATTTTTAACTCAGATTTAAGAGATACGATTTCATCTTTTAATTTGTCAATGGATTTTTTAGCATTTTCATCGACTTCTTCTTTATAGTCACCCATTTCAATGAGTTTTTTCCTTAAATCATCAACTTCAGCTCTGAGTTCTTCATTTTGCTTTTTAGTATCATCCAATTCATCATTAGACGTTTTTAAATCATCTCTTAAATTTTGATTGATTTTTTCTAATTCATCAACATCAGAAGCTTCCAAATTACTGATTTCTACTTCCAAAGATTTGATTTTTTCTTCATAATCATCTCTAATTGATTGTAATTCAGATTCTAATCTGTCGCTTCTTGCTTTGCTAACTGCATTATCTGCACCTAACTCACCAATACGATTACTTAAATCTTCATTAATATCTAGTTGATCATAATATTTTCTAGAAGTTTTATCTAAAGCATTAGTTAATTCAACTTTTAGTGATTTTAAACTAGAATTTTCCTTTTTAAGGTCAGGAATAATAGTATTAGTTAAATAATTTAATTCATTTGATTGATTTTTTAATTTTGATTCCTTTTCTTTCAACTCATCTTTTAACTGAACTAATTCAGAATCATCTTCTTTAGGTTCCTCAACAACCTCTTCAACCGCTTCAACAACAGGCTCTTCAACAACCTCTTTTTCAGCAGCTTCTTCTTCTGCAGGTTCTTCAACAGTTTCTTCCACAACAACCTCTTCAACCGCTTCAACAGGTTCTTCTACGGTTTCTTCTACTGGAGGCATAGCTTCAGGAACAGGTTTTTTATTTTCTTTTTTAATTTCAACAGTAGTTGAAGGTTCTTTTTTAGAGTTATTACCTAATTTAGTAAAATCTAACTTTATTTTATTTCCATACAATTTATTTACTGGTTCATCAGCCATTATATCACCATTAAAAGCAATAAAAAATTTTCAAATTCGACAGTCTATGTAAAATAAACATTTCTTTTTTAATATATTTAAATCTTATTTAAAAAAAAAATTCATATATAAAGGATTCATTTTTTCACACTTGTGCACTTCCCCAAATTTAATATAGTCCGAAATATACATATAATAACTAACTAATTTTAAAAAACCACGGCGATATTATGGATTATTTTGATAGATTAGAAGCTGAAACGCATGCATTATATAAAATAGCTAATGAAGCTCGCTCCAAAGGACTGGATGTTGAGACAAAAACAGAAGTTCCATTAGCAAAGGATTTAGCTGAAAGAGTTGAAGGGCTAGTTGGTCCTGAAGGTGTAGCTAAACGTATAAAAGAATTAGAGGAAGATATGACAAGAGAAGAAGTTGCCTTTGAAATAGCAGCGGAAATCGCATCTTCCAAATTTGAACTGACCGGTGAAAAAGCAGACTATGATGAGGAGCAAAGATGTGACCAAGGTTTAAGAACCGCACTTGCAATCCTAACTGAAGGAGTAGTAGCCGCACCCCTAGAAGGTATTTCACAGGTTAAAATCAAAAATAATCCAGATTCATCAAAATATATTGCCGTTTATTTTGCAGGACCAATCAGAAGTGCTGGAGGTACTGCTGCTGCCCTTGCAGTTTTACTTGGAGATAAAATTAGAAGAGCTATTAACATTGATGAATTCAAACCTATTGATGATGAAATAGAGCGTTATGTGGAAGAAGTTGAACTTTACGAATCTGAAGTTACCAACCTTCAATATTCACCAACTCCTGAAGAAGTCAGATTCGCTGCAAATCACATCCCTGTTGAAGTTACCGGTGAACAGACTGATGCAGTTGAAGTATCACACAGGGATTTGGAACGTGTAGAGACAAATAACATTCGTGGAGGAGCATTATTGGCTATGGTTGAAGGAGTAATCCAAAAATCCAAAAAGATTCACAAAATTTCAAATACCCTCGGCCTTAATTGGGAATGGCTCACAGAATATTCCAAGCCTAAAAGCGAAGAATCCTCCGATTCATCTGAAGAATCCGAAATTGTTCATGAACCTAAATATATTCAGGATATCATTGGCGGAAGGCCTGTTTTAGGCCATCCTTCCGAAAAGGGAGGTTTCAGATTAAGATATGGCAGATCAAGAAATACCGGTCTTGCTACAATGGGAGTTCACCCTGCAACAATGGCACTCCTTGAGTTTTTAGCTGTAGGAACACAACTTAAAATTGAATATCCCGGTAAAGGAAACTGTGTAGTTCCTGTAGATTCAATCGAAGCACCTACAGTTAAGCTTAAAAACGGCGATGTTGTAATTATCAACAGCGTAAAACAGGCCAGGGAACTTAAAAAGGATGTTGTTGAAATCCTATTTTTAGGAGATATGCTTGTTGCATTCGGAGAATTTTTAAGAAACAACCAGCCGTTATATCCATCAGGATGGTGTGAAGAATGGTGGATTGGACTTTTAAAGCAAAGTGAAAATTACTCAGAAGATGACGGATTGGATTTGGGCCGTCTTGAATATGATTATCTTCCGGCTAAAGAAGCATTCGAATTATCCAAAAAATACAATATTCCTCTTCATCCAAAATACACATACTGCTATAATGATGTGACCATTGAAGATTTAAATTCATTATATGACCTGTTGATTGAAGGCAAAGGCACCTACAGCAATGAGGAAGGACTTAAATTAAAGTTATCATATCCAAAAAGAACTCTTGAAATGATTGGAGTGCCACACATTGTAAGAGATAATCAGATAATAATCGATGCAGACAACTCATTTGCACTTCTTGCAACATTAAAAGACAGGTTGCCTAAAAAAGATACCACAATTGAGGCTTTAAATGAAATAACAGATATAGAAATTAAAAACAAGGCTCCCTCATATATCGGTACCCGTGTAGGAAGGCCTGAAAAATCAAAGGAAAGATTGATGAAGCCAGCGCCTCACGGATTGTTCCCGATTGGAAATTATGGTGGAGCTCAAAGGCTTGTTGCAAATGCTGCTAAAAAAGGTACAATAGAAGTTGAATTGTCAAGAAGAAAATGTACTAATCAGGACTGCAGGCTGATGTCTTTCAATTCAATCTGTCCTAAATGCGGTGCACCGACAGAAATGGGAAGACCTGAACATAAAAAAATCAACTTATCATCAATGCTTAAAAAGGCATCCGACAATGTCAATGTAAGAAAAGTTGATAAATTCAAAGCCGTTGTAGGTATGATTTCAGAGTCTAAACTCCCAGAACCATTGGAAAAAGGAATATTAAGGGCTAAAAATGAAGTATTTACATTTAAAGATGGAACAATACGTCACGATTCAACAGATTTACCTTTAACCCATTTCATCCCTAAAGAAATTGGTGTGAGTGTTGAAAAGCTTTTAGAAATGGGTTATGAACATGACTGTTATGGAAATCCTATTGAAAATGAAAATCAGATAATTGAACTTAAGGTTCAGGATGTCGTTATTTCCGATAACTGTGCCGAATATCTGATTAATACTGCCCATTTTATTGATGATGAACTGACCAGGTTCTATGGAATGGAAAGCTTTTATAATGTTAAAAGCAAAAGCGATTTGATTGGTCATTTGATTGCGGGACTTGCTCCCCACACGTCTGCAGGAGTTTTAGGCCGTATTGTCGGTTTTACAAAAGCTCTGGGTTGTTATGCTCATCCTTACTTCCACTCAGCAAAACGTAGAAACTGTGACAGTGACGAAGATGCGATCATGCTGCTTTTAGACGCTTTGATTAACTTTTCAAAAACATATTTACCAAATACAAGAGGAGGAAGTATGGATGCTCCATTGGTTTTATCTTCAAGAATTGACCCTGAAGAGATTGATGACGAATCACATAACCTGGACATTTATGAACGCTTCCCTGTTGAATTTTATGACAAGACAAAGGATCCTTTAAAGCCTGCTGAAGTTTTGGATTTGATTGACAATGTTGAAAAGCATTTGGGAACACCTGAGCAGTATGAAGGGTTAATGTTTTCCCACCATACTTCAAGCATACATTCAGGACCTACACTCTGTCTTTATAAACGATTGCCGTCAATGAAAGAAAAAGTGGAAGCTCAAATCGAACTTGCTGAAAAAATCAGGGCTGTTGATCAGCGGGATGTTGTTCAAAGAGTACTGTCCTCTCATTTCCTGCCGGACATTATGGGTAACTCCAGAGCATTTTCCAAACAGAAGGTAAGATGTACAAAGTGTAATTCAAAATACAGAAGAATACCTTTAACCGGAAAATGTACAAAATGCGGTGGAAATTTAATCCTTTCAGTTTCAAAAGGATCCGTTCAAAAATACCTTGGAATTTCCCAGGACCTTGTTAACAGATACCCAGTATCACCATACCTAAAACAACGTCTAGAAATTCAGGAATTTGGTATTAATTCACTGTTTGAAAGTGATAAATCAAAACAAAGCTCCCTAGACCTGTTCTTCTGAAGGCCTTAATACTCTTCAAATGCTCTAGGACAAGTCTGAATTAATATATTATATATAAATTAAAATTGCAGTACCCCCTGTAAAATAATGTTCGTATTAATACGAACAATGTTTATACATGTACTTACTAATAGTATAATCAAGTGATTAGTAGTAGATAGATTGCTCTATCTCTAATTTTTACTAGTCAAAATTTAATGGAAAATGGTGTGTTAAATGGAAAGAAGCTCAGAAATTGCAAATAATTTAAATAAATCCGTTAAAATTAATGTAGAAAAAAATAACGGAATTAGAGAAAGATTCAGTTATGAAAAATTATTAAAATCATTAATAATGGTGGAAACCCCATTCTTTGAATCTGATAAAATCGTAGCTACAGTTGTATCATCATTATATGATGGAATAACTACAAAAGAAATTAAAAAAATTGTATATGAATGTTTAGAAGATATTGATGGTGAAATTGCAAACAAATACCTAGCAAGCACCCAATTAAAAGTACGTACTTCAAGAGACACTATCGAAGCATTCGATTTATCCAAAATCGCAAATACTTTAATTGAAGAAACCGGTGCCAGTCAGGAAACTGCTTTTGAAATTGCAACTGAAACCTGGAAAGAACTCAAAAAATTAAATGTTGAATACTTAACCGCTCCAATGATTAGGGAAATGGTTAACACTAAACTTATCGAATACGGATTAGAAGATTTAAGAAGCCGTTACACTCGTTTAGGTATTCCAGTTTATAACATTACCTCTTTAATCGAAAACGGTAACAGAGATAATGCTAATATGATTCACAACCCTGAAAGTATCCACAAACATGTGGCTGATGAAGCATTAAAACAATACGCATTACTCAAAATGCTTCCGGCAAGATTAGCTGATGCGCACATGTCCGGAGACATTCACATTCACGATTTAGAATTCTTCGCAGGAAGACCTTTAAACTGTATGCAGCACGATATCAGAACTTTCATCAAATACGGACTTAAAGTAGACGGTACCGGTGACCACACCTCTATTGCAGGGGCACCAAACCACATGGAAACTTTAATGAACCACACTGGTGAAATCATGCTTGCAGCACAACAAAACATGTCCGGTGGACAAGGAATGTCACTCTGGAATGTATTTGTAGCACCATTTGCAAGAGGAAGAAGCTACGAAGAGATCAAACAGTCCGTCCAAATGCTTGTTTATAACTTGAACATGGCTTACGCAGCTCGTGGATCCCAAGTACCATTCACAAGTATGGCATTGGAATTCGGTGTTCCAAACTTCCTGAAAGATGAAACCGCATACGGACCAAAAGGTGAAATTGTTGGAACTTACGCAGACTTCGAAGAAGAAACCAGATTAATCCAAAGAGCATTTACTGAAACTTTACTTGAAGGAGACAATGAAGGAAAACCTCATTTATTCCCAAATACCATTTACACATTACGTGAAGAAACAATGACCAGCGAATATGAAGAAGATATCCGCTTAGTTCACGAATTATCCGCAAAATACGGTTCATCATACTTTGTAAACATGTTAGCTGACTACAGAGGAGACATGGCAAACTATATGGGATGCAGAACCTGTTTACAAGATAACTGGACTGGTGACTGGGATCAAGACTGTTTAAGAACCGGTAACCTTGCATACGTTACCTTAAACCTCCCAAGAATCGGTTACCAATCCAAAGACGAATCCCAAGTATTCGAATACTTAGATGAATACATGGATTTAGCTACTGAAACATTAATGCTTAGAAGAGAACAAGGTTTAAAATGTTTAAATGATTTCCACATTTTACCATTCTTAAAACAAAAAGTAGCTGAAGATTCATACTACAGAATCCAAAACTCAACCTTATCATTCGGTTTTGTCGGACTTAACGAAATGTTACTCTCATTATTCGGAGAAGGCATTGAAAACCCAGATGCAAATAAATTCGGTATCAAATGTCTTGAATACATTAATGAAAGAGCTAACAAATTAAAAGACGAAACTGGACTTCGATGGTCTGTTTTACAAACTCCTGCAGAATCTACTGCTTACAGATTTGCAACTCTCGATAAAAAACAATTCGGAGACCAAGCTATCGTACAAGGTGACGGAAATGCTAACTACTACACAAACTCCTCACACGTACCGGTAGACACCTCTGCATCATTGATTGAAAAAATCAAAATAGAAGAACAGTACCACCCATTAACTCCAGGTGGACACATCTTCCATGCATTCATGGGTGAATCATACTCTGATCCTGATTCATTAATGAGTTTAACAAATAAAATTGCAAGAAAATCCGATATCGGTTTCTGGGCTTACAGTTCAGCTTTAAGCTTCTGTTTAAAATGTAAAACTTTAATGAAAGGATTAAATCACACTTGCCCAAGCTGTGGTGAAAGCGAAGATGTAGAATGGTATGACAGAATTACCGGTTACGTACAGCAAGTAGGCCGTGCAAAATCTGCATCCGGTGGCTGGAACCCAGGTAAACGTCAAGAATTAATTGACAGAAGAAGATTTGAAGATAACTAATTACAGTTATCTTTCACACCATTTTTTAAACACCATTCATCATCACTTATTATTCAAAAAATTTTAATATCCTAATAATAATACTATTAACTAGGTGTTAAAATGGATAAAAAAACAATCATTTTATTAATAGCCATTATAGCAATTATTCTTGTTGCGGGAGCATTGTTAATGACAAATACTTTCAAACAGGAACCTAAAATTGATATTGTAACCAATGGTACAGTTCATACAAATACTACATTTTTAGTTAAATCAACTGCCTCAAACAATACATCACTGGCAAATGAAAATATTTCCATTGAAATTACTGATAATAAATCAAATACCGTTATTGATAAGGAAGTTAAGACCAATGAACGTGGTGAAGCAGCCATAGAGCTCACAAATGTTTCAGAAGGTAATTATACAGTAAATGTTACTTTTGAGGGCAATGATGAATTTAAAGAATGTATTGTCGAAGAAAAATTGGAAATCGTTGAAGATACTGTTGAAGAAACATCTCCAAGTGATACCCAAACAATTGTTGATGAAGGCGCATATTACAGTGAACAGGCCGGAAGAACGATTTATACCGGAGAAGTTGAATTAGCTCCAGATGGCCATTACTGGAAACATCTGGGTCATAATGAATGGGTAAAAATTGACTGATTACCTTTTCATTTTCTTATTTTTTTAAATCAAATTTTCAAAAATTGACCGAAAATGTCAAAAAACTAAAAGTATATTAATATCTTCAAATATAAATTATACTATTATCATATCACTGATGATAATTTATTTTCACACTCTATGTTACTAGTATTTATGGGCTTTTTTGATACTAGGTAGCTGATAACATAGACTTAATTAATACCCAGTGCATTAATAAATCGAGGTAATAAAAATGCAAAGATCAAGAGGATTTAAAAGCAGATCAAGAAAAAAATTAACTAAAGTTGAAAGAAAAGGAAGAACTAATCCTATTACTAACAGATTCCAAAAATTTGAAGAAGGAGATTTAGTTCACATTATTATTAATCCAAGTATTCAAAAAGGTCAACCACATTCAAGATTCCATGGTAAAACCGGTAAAATCATTGGAACTAAAGGTAAAGCTTACTTAGTAGCTTTAAAAGAAGGAAACAAAGCAAAAGAATTGATTGTTAGACCTGACCACTTAAAATTACAAAACTGATTTAAATGATTGGTAAAAACGTCATTAAAAAAGAGGAAATCACTGGAGTTGAAGTTAAAGAGACTCTCGAAGAATTTTCTCAAGAATATGAATTAAATTATGAGCAAAATGTAACTTTAAATCATCTTGTGAGATTTCCAAGATTTTCTCTTGAAGATTCACAAAAAATCATTGATGAACTTGAAGAAAAACTCGGATTAAGACACAAGGTTGCAGTTCAGATTGTTAATTTAATTCCAAAAGATGATGATGATTTAAGATTGATATTCGCAAAAGAACCAACTCAAGTTGATAAAGAAGAACGAGACCAAATTTTAGAAATCTTAAATCAATATTTCCCTGAAGAATAGTTAATTACTATTCTTTTTAATACTTTTTTTAACTTACTTTTTTTTAGATATATTTATTACTATTAAATATTAAAAATAAATATTAGATTTTTAAAAAAATAGTGAAGTGATATTATGGATAAAAAAAATAATAAAAGAAAAAACCAACCTCAAAAAACTGAAGACAATGCGGTCATATTAGATTATCTTAGTTTAGGATATGTACAATCTGACATGTCTAAGTTTAAAGGAAAAGCTATTGCTCAAGCTATTGGTACTGATTACTTCACTTTACTGGAATTAGCTCCGAAAAACGGAGTTGATTTAGAAATTCAAGATACCGTCTATATTGGAAAAGGAAAAAGAGACAAAATTTATAGGGTCCTTGGAAAATTAGACTTTGAAAACTTAACTGCAACAAGTAGAATCGAACTTGAATACGCAATTAAAGACATTGTTATTTCAAGAGAAGAAGAATTCGTTGACTTTTTTAACACCGCAGGTCCTGTTAATACAAGATTACATAAACTGGAGTTACTTCCTGGAATCGGTAAAAAATACATGTGGGAAATTATCGAAGAGCGTAAGAAAAAAGAATTTGAAAGCTTTGAAGATATAAGCCAAAGAGTTCCTGCAATATCTGATCCTGTTGGAATGATTGTTAATCGTGTAAAACAAGAATTAGATACAACAACCGTTAAAAAAGGTAAACAAAAATATTATTTATTTACCCCTATTCCTAGAAGCCCTCAAAGCAGGAATAAAAGATAAAAGTGATAACTTGAATGGTGAAGGCAGCGAATCCTTATCTAAAACAACCAAATCTATTCTCAATAAACATGGAATACGATTAAACAAAAATCTTGGACAGAATTATTTAATTGATAAGAATAAACGTGATCAAATAATTAATTTTGCAGAATTAAGCAATGAAGATGTTGTTTTGGAAATTGGTGCTGGAATCGGTACACTTACAATAGAATTAGCTAAAAGAGCTAAAAAAGTAATAGCTATCGAACAAGATTCAAATATTTGTGAAATATTGAATCAGCGTTTGAAAAATGAAAAAATTGATAATGTAGAACTCATTAACGAAGATGCATTGAAAATTGAATTTCCAAAATTCAATAAAATAGTGTCTAATCTACCTTATCAAATATCATCACCCATTACATTTAAATTCCTTGATTATGATTTTGACTTGGCCGTTTTAATGTATCAGAAAGAATTTGGCGATAGAATGAACGGTGAAGTTGGAAGTAAAAACTATTCAAGACTTTCAGCAATGCTTTATTTTAAATGTGATGTCAATCCCCTGACTGAGGTCAGCTGCGAAAGCTTTATACCAAAACCTAAAGTTGACTCCATTGTCGTGGGACTGACGCCAAAGGAATCTGAATTAACAACAGAAGAGTTCAATATCTATTCAAAATTTACAAAAGCATTATTCCAGCATAGAAATAAAAAGATTAGAAATGCTTTAATTGATTCCAGACATGTCGTCAGCAATTTAGATAAAAAAGAAATCAAAAAACGACTGAATAATATTGACGATGAAAAGCTGAATGATTATTTAAGCAAAAGGGTTGTTGTACTGACCCCTGAAGAGATTTTATTTATTTCAAAAGAACTGAATCCTATTTTTAATGATTGATATGGACTTTATAATTAATACACATGAAAACGTTTACGTTCCGGCCGAGGACAGTTACCTGCTTGCCGAAAATCTTGAAATCAAAAGTGGCGAAAGCGTTTTGGAAATCGGTACGGGCTCCGGAATCGTTGCAATGTATGCATCGAAACTAACTGATAAAGTAACTGCAACAGACATTAATTTTGATGCCATTACACTGGCTGAATCAAATTTTAAAGAAAATAACATCGATAATATCGAATTGCTCTTTGGAAATCTGTTTGAGCCTGTGAAAAATAGAAAGTTTGATGTAATTCTATTCAATACTCCATATCTACCTACCGAAGAAGGTGAAGTTATAGACGACACTATAAATTATGCATTTGACGGTGGATTAAATGGAAGGAAAGTTATCGATCTTTTTTTAAATGAAGTGAAAAATCATTTAAATGATGGTGGAATTGTGCAGCTGATACAGTCTTCACTTTCAGACAATGATGAAACGTTAAAGCGACTGGATGACCTTGGCTTTATAGCTGAAATTGCAAAAAAAGAGCACTATTTCTTTGAAGATATAGTATTAATAAACGGATATTTAATATAAATAAAAAAGGAGAATAATTAGAATTCTCCATCAAAAACAAGTTTTGCAGGACCTTTCATGAATGCGCCTAACTCGCCGTCTTCCTCATAGATATCAAAATTCAAGTCACCGCCAGGCAAATGAAGCAAGATATCATCATCAAATAATCCTAATTTATAACCGGAAATAGCAGTTGAGGTTGCACCAGTACCGCATGCAAGAGTAACGCCGGCACCACGTTCCCATGTAATCATTTTTCCTTCATTTTTGCTTATGACTTCAACGAAGTGTACATTGATTTTTTCAGGGAAAACTTCATGTGCTTCAATGGCAGGACCATATTTATTAATGTCAATTGCATCTACATCGTCAACGAAAATGATTGCATGAGGATTACCGACACTTATTGCAGTGACATTGAATGTAGTGTCCAATACTTCAAGTTCACCGTCGATAAATTCGTCCTCATCACTGGTCATTGGAATTTCAGGAGTTTTGAATGTTGATGTACCCATATTTACTTTAAATAAAACAGGTTCATCATTTTCTAAAGTTATTTCAATGGTTTTGATTCCTGCTCTTGTCTCAACAGTCATTTTTTCCTGTTTTAAAATGCCTTTTCTGTAGACAAAATCTCCAAAGCATCTGATACCGTTACCGCACATTTCAGCTTCGCTTCCATCAGGATTGAACATTCTGTATCCAATATCAGCAACATCAGACGGTTCTACAAAGAGTACTCCGTCTCCACCGACACCGAAGTTTCTGTGGCATAATATTCTGCATGCTTCTGGTTTATCAACTTCAGGAATTACTTCCCCTTTTGATTCATCAATAATGGGAAAATCATTACCTATACCATGCATTTTTGAAAATTTTAATCCTTTTAAATCTAGCATAATATCACTTATTTTAAATGATCAGGAATAATTTGATGTGTGTATAAATCTTCAAAAGTCTGTCTTTCACGAACAACTTGACATTTACCGTCAGTTACCAATATTTCAGAGGATAAAGGTCTTGAATTGTAGTTTGAAGACATGGTAAATCCATATGCTCCTGAATTTAATATTCCTAAGACATCTCCTTCTTCGACATCAGGCATTGGTCTGTCACGTGCAAACAAGTCTCCTGATTCACATACGTTACCTGCGATGTCAACTTCCTGAGTATTAGGAGCGTCCATTCTGCTTGCATCAACGATGTGGTGGTATGAATCATACATTGCAGGTCTGAGGAGTGTGTGGAAACCGCCGTCTACACCTATGAATTTTCTGTAACTTTGTTTTACACTGTTGACTGTTACGAGTAAAACACATGCATCAGCAACAAGGAATCTGCCCGGTTCAAGATACATTGTAGGTGAACCCATGTCAAATTCTTCTAATTTTTCTTTAAATAAACCGATATTGACTTCTGCAAATTTATCCAAATCAACGACATTTTCTTCAGGAGTGTAAGGAACACCTATACCTCCACCAAAATCAATGAATTCAAAATCAATTCCTGTATCTTCGTGAACTTTTCCTGCGATGTCCATGGTTGATTCAACAGCTAATTTGAACGGTTCCGGATCTAAAATTCCTGAACCGATGTGGGAGTGCATACCAATAGGAGTGAAACCTAAGTCTATTGCCTGTTGATAAACTTCACTAGCTTCATTATCCATGATACCGAATTTACTCATTACTCCACCGGTAATGGTGTGTGCATGGTGTCCGGCACCGACCATAGGGTTTACTCTAAATGAAATTTTCAGTCCTTCAGGATCAACTACTTTAGCCAATCTTTTAAGTGCTGAAACTGAATCGATGTTTAGGACTGCACCCTGTTCATGAACGAATTTCAATTCCTCGTTAGTAATGTTATTACCAGTAAATAAGATTCTTTGACCGTCAAAGCCTAATTTTTTAGCAGTGTATACTTCACCAGGAGAAACTGCATCAATACAGCATCCTTCACTTTCCAATATTTTCATTACTGCTAAATTGGTGTTAGCTTTACATGCATAAAATACTTTGAAATCAGGATAGTATTTGGAAAATGCACCATAAAATCTATTATAATTTTCTCTTATCCTGTTTTCATCAATTACAAATGTTGGAGTTCCAAATTCTTCTGCAATGTCAATTGCATCAGCGCCTCCAATATCCAAGTGGTTTTTATCGTTGACTTTAATATTTAAATCCATGATATAAACTCCTAAAAAAGTTTTATTATAATTATATTTATGTATCAAATATTATTTAAAAATAATGAAGGAAATGGATTTGCCAACAAATAATTTAAAGTTAAAATATATATTAAATAATAGGTGAGATAATGGAAAAGCCATACGGATTGACAATGCGAAGCATGGTAAAAAACGATGAAGGAAAGATTTTAGTTTTAAGAAGGCATCCAAAATCAAAAACAAACCCCCACAAATGGGAATTGCCTGGTGGAAAAATAGAAAAAGGCGAATTCTTTGATGAAGCATTAATTCGTGAAGTTAAAGAGGAAACCGGTTTGGATGTAAAAGTTGGAGACTTTTGTGAAGCGGTACAGGACGATTATCCTCACAAAAGAACAGTTCAGTTAATAATGTATTCAAAAGACATTACCGGAGAAGTGAAAATAAGCGATGAGCATGACGACTGGATGTGGGCCAGTGCTGATGAAATTAAATCTCTTGACATAACTTCATCACTTGAAAAAATAATTGAAAAAAGAAATGGGGAAATCTGATATTCAATAATTATTAAAATTTATATACAATGAAAAAAATAAAATAAAATTAACCAAAAAGGAGTTTTAAACCATGCACCCTAAAAATGATCATAATATTGTAAAAATATCAAGAAAAGATTATTCTTTTGAAGAAATTCTTTCAATGGACGTTTATAAAAGAGAGTACAGTGATGAAGAAATCTTAAATAAGAATTTAGAACTAGCTAAACTGTTGGGACTTAATCTAAACGTTGAAACAATGGAACTATATTAATATCCTAAAAAAAGAATGAAATACTTTAGAGTGTTTCATCTAAAGCTTTAACAAATTCATCTATTTCTTCTTTTTTAATAATTAATGGTGGAACTAATCTTAAAACTTTATCTGCAGTACAGTTGATTAAAAATCCTTTTTCACGGAGTTTATCAACATATTTTGCTCCAGGTTCAGTTAATTCAATACCAACCATCAATCCGCAGCCTCTTACTTCTGCAATAACATCATGATTTTCTTTGATTTTTTCCAGTTCGTCTTTTAGGTATTGTCCCATTTCTTTTGAATTGGATAATAAGTCATCATCAATAATAGCATCCAAAGTTGCATTGGCTGCTGCACAGACTAATGGACTTCCACCGAAAGTGGTTCCATGATCACCTGGTACAAATGCACTGGCCACTTCTTCTGTTGCAAGGATTCCTCCCATTGGGACTCCTCCACCAATTCCTTTAGCCATTGTCATTATGTCTGGTTTTACATCGAATAATTCGTGAGCAAATAAAGTTCCGCATCTTCCAAATCCTGTTTGCACTTCATCAACTATGAAAACGATATTGTTTTCCTTACAGATTTTGGAAATCTCTTTAAGGTAGTTGATATCAGGAATGTTAACTCCACCTTCACCTTGGATTGGTTCTACAATAATGGCTGCTGTGTTTTCTGTAATTGCCTCTTTAATAGCTTCAATATCATTATATGGTACATTAATGAAGCCTTTTGGTAAAATTGATTTGAATGGTTCATGATAATGTTCATGACCAGTTGCTGCAAGAGTCATTATAGTTCTTCCGTGGAATGATTCGACTGTAGATATTACTTCGCTTTTTCCAGTATATTTAACAGCAAGCTTAATAGCTCCTTCATTTGCTTCAGCACCACTGTTTGCATAAAATATTCTGTCGAAGTTTGTTAGTTCAATTAATTTTTTAGCATATATCAATGCAGGTTCGTTATAGTAAATACTTGAAATGTGAATGAGTTTTTCTGCCTGGTCCTGAATTGATTTTACAAGTTTTGGATGATTGTGACCTAAAGCATTGACTGCAATACCTGCAAACATGTCAATATATTCATTTCCATCTTTATCCCATACTTTAACCCCTTCACCATGATCAAGTACGATTGGTTGGCGAGTAAAAGTATTGATAAAATAATTATCTTCAATCTCAATAAGTTCTTTCGTATTCATATATAAAAACTCCATAAAGTATTTATCAAATAATACTTATATTAATGATAATATTTATATATTTTATAAAAGGTGATTAAATGAAAGTCGCAACAATAGAAACTGATAAAGGAAATATTGAATTAGAATTATTCCCAAACGAAGCTCCAGGTACTGTAGCTAACTTTGAAAAATTAGCAAACAGCGGATTTTATGATGGATTAACATTCCACAGAGTTATCCCTGACTTTGTAATTCAAGGAGGATGTCCTGTTGGAAATGGAACCGGAGGCCCAGGTTACACCATTAAATGTGAAACTGAAGGAAACCCACACAAACATGGTACAGGTGCTTTATCAATGGCACATGCAGGTAAAGATACTGGTGGAAGTCAATTCTTTATTACTCACTCACCACAACCTCACTTGGATGGAGTGCACACAGTATTTGGTCAAGTAATCAAAGGCCAGGATGTTGTAAATGCAATCCAACAAGGAGACAAAATGAATAAAGTTTATGTTGAAGAAAGATAGTTACCCAAACTATCTTTTTACATTATTAAACTCACAAATCATAATTATCCTCACAAAAAATTATTTTTATATTAAATAGTGTTTTAAGCTCATAATATTGTATAAAGCAGTATAAAAAAAGTTATTTAAATAAATTAAAAAGTAATCAAACACTATTTGAAAAAAGTTTGTTGAAATTGCTCTGCTCTAAATGTCTGATTTCAAATATGTTTACAGTTGGAAATACTTAAAAATTAACAGCAATTATAGTTAATTACCAAACTTTTGGTATATATGTTTCAAACCATTTGTCATAAACTTTTGTATCTAAAATCGATTCTTCATAGGTTTTTATAGTTAATTCATGTAAAATTCTTTTGATTCAAGGTAATAATGTTTTATTTCTCTTTTCATTTGTCTCCAAATTTGTTCAATTGGATTTAAGTGAGGAGAGTATGGTGGAAGATATATTAAAGTAATATTAAGATGCAGCGCTATTTTTTGATGAATGCGGATTTGTGAACGCTATAATTATCGAGAATTAAACATAACCTTTGTTCAGTTTGCATTTTTGTTATCATATCTTCTTTTGTTAATAGATTTAATGTTATTTTTCTTCTTATTTCTCTTCTTTTTTTAACATTGTTTAGTGATTCTCGATTGCAGTGTTTTCCGATTATTCTGGCGATTGTTGAGGTTGTATTGTCTTTGTATTTTTCTAGTGTTTTTAAAATTTTTTCTGCGAAAACTTCATTATTTTCATTATTTTCCATCAATAATTCGTCTATTTCTTCATCTGTTAGATTTACTTCTTGTAGTATATTGTTTAATATTTTTATTGTGTTTTTGTTTTTTGTGTTTGCGCATCTTAGTTCTAGTAGTGCTATTGCAATTTCTGGAGCGGTTGAGGAATTTGTTATTGTGATGGTTGAGTTTCCATTTATTGTTAATGATCCTGTGGCGTTGATTTTAATTTGTATGGGTTTACGATTTGTGTATGTTTTGTTCCTCTTTTATATAGTGATTTTTGTGTATATGGTTCATTTTGGAATGATGCTTCGTCAAATAAGACTATAATATCGTTTGTTGTTACATTGTGTTCTTTTAAGTTTTTTTAACTGTTCTTCAGCATCTTCTGGTGATTTTGAAAATTTTGGATATGCTTTACTGTAATTGTATCCTAATTTTTTCACAATTTTTCCTATTTGCTTTAAACTATAATCTACATTGAATTTATCATTAACAAGCAAATGTACATCTTTCATTGACATATTAGGTCTTTCATCTATGATTTTATCTAATTCAATTAGTTGATCATAAGTTAATTTTGATGGCCTTCCACCACCAAAAGATGGTTTTAAACCTTCTAATCCTTCGGCTTCGCAGGTTTTTGCCCATCTATGAACTGTTTGGTATGATTTTCCTATTATTCTTGCAGCTTCTGCAATGGAATGTCCTTCGCTAATGATTCTAATTGCAATTAACCTTTGATAATACCTATGGTAAGCCACGTACTTTGCGATTTCTTCATCCAGAGTTGTTTTGTTAACTTTATTTAAAACTTCAATTGTAGATTTTCCTGACATAATTTATTATTTGTCATTCATCTATAATAAAAGTTTGGTAACTAACTATATTATAAAAAACAAATATTTTAACTCAGTTACAACAAAAAAATTAAAAAAATAGGGAAAATTAATTTCCCTTATATTCAAATACTATTTTATTATATCTTTAACCAGATTAATTGAAGCTTTAACCAAATTATCAAAAATCTTTTTTACACCAATTTCCTGAATATCTTGACCAGACATATGCTGATCTGCTATAGGATTGACTGAATTTTTAATTATAAGTGTTAAACCCTCACCATACGCTACAGCAGAGACACCATCATTGATACCTTTTAAAAGTCTGGAAGCAAACTGACTGTAGTCATGGTTATCGACTGAATAGGTTATTGCATTGACTAAACCTCCAACACTACCGACAATAGTACCTACAAGCATGTTGATAAAATGAGCTGCCTGTATTCCAGCATATGAAATTCCGCTGCTGATACCTGCAGTAATTAATGTAACACCTAAAGTAATACTTGTTTCAATTAAATCCTGCTGCCATGCCGGTCTTGGGAAATGGTCGGACACGCTAGGATACGATTTAACTGAGATTATTGATGCTGAAGATTCCTGATTATAAACATCCACATTGCTTTTGGCGCTGTATCCCTTATTATTAAAGAAGTCACTTATAACAATAGTTAAACTACCCTTATTATTATAAATTGCTCCGGCATACTTTGCATAGTTATCAGCAAATGTAGAATTATAGATAAGAACTGAACCTTCGTTAACAATAGCTCCACCGTAATCCTTTTTCGAATTATAATCAACCTTATTATTATTCATATGAGAATTGAAAATACAGACCGTACCCTTATTTTCTATTGCAATATTGAATCCCTGAATTGTTAAATTGTTAATGAAAACAGAAGATCGTTTTTTCGTTACTAAAAATCTAGTCTCATCATTGTCATTTTGATTTTGAACAAATATTTTAGCACCGTTACCGTTTAAAATAAAATTACCATAATCAAAATCAAACAATATTTGTGAATTAGGAAGTACATTGTATTGCTTGTTTACAAAGGATACATTGATAACGTCATATTCAGTGTTGTCTTTAACTATTTTAGATAATATATATAAATCAACCAGATTCTCTACAACAATATTATAAATAGTTTCATTAAGGCTTTCTCTATATAAGACCAAAGCTCCATTTTTAGTAATGATATTGGATTTACTAAGTCCATTGCATTTGATTACTTTAACCATAGCATTATCATCCAAATATATTGGATTGTCATTAGAATTATACCAGACCAAATTGGATAATCTAGTATTGCCGCTGAATGAACAGTTATAAAAGTGAGCAATTGAAGAATCACCCTTACCGCAATATGCTCCACCATATGAAGCACGGTTATTGGTGAATGTTGTATTGTAAACATATACTGAGTCATAATTTCTTATTGCACCACCAAATTCAGTTTCAGCATTTTGATAGAAATAGTGTATCCTGTTATCCTTAAATGTACAGTTAATAATAATTAACTTACCGTAATTGAGAATAGCATTGTTGAAACCGGATATGGTCAAGTTGATTAATGTCAATGATCCATATTTAGGAACGAAAGCGAAATGATTGTCATCACTGTCTGAACTACCGGACAATTTGATTTCAGCACCATTACCGTTTATAACAACCGGTCTGCTTCCTATGTCAAATAAGAAACCATGATGGACATAAGTATTGTCCTTTTTGCCGGGAGTTGAGGCAAAGTTTCCTAAAGAATTGAAAGTACGGAAATCATTTTTGAAGGCAATATTTTTATAATCAGATAACGAGATATCATAAGTTTTTTTCTCCAAATTAAAAATAAATGAAGAACTATTTGATTTATAAATACTTTCTCTGTTATCGGTTGCTAATTTAAATACATCACTATAATTATATGTGGCTGTAGCATTCTTATTAAAAGATGCATATGGCCTATAATCCAGGCATGAACCTGTCTCAAAATTATTGTTTGCATCTTTTTTGAGTTTATTGAAGTTATCTTTAGTATTATCATAAAGAACGACCATACTTCCATCTACAGCATGTATTGTATCATAATCTGTCTTGAAGTTACATTGGACAAAATTTGTTAAGGAATTCTGTTCAGCATATAAAACTGATGCCTGTAAATCCGCCTGATAGATATAAATTGATGCCCCATGTTTATTTTCATTATGATCGAAAACACAATTGACAAAAGTAGCTGTCATTTTATTATAAATAACAGTTCCTTTAGTTGAAGTTGCCCAGAATGATGCATCATTTTTAACAAAATTGACATTATTACAGTAGACTTCACCATTATTTACAAAGATACGCTTAAATCGAGTGAAAGTAAGGTTATTTATGGAAATCTTTGTGTCTTTTTCCAAGGTAATAAAACCGTTTTTATACTCATCATCAATTGTAGCACCATTACCGTTAATATATAAAGCACCATGAGTTAAATGAATATAATAACTCCATTCCTGATCTTTATAAAAACCGCTGGAAAGTTTATAATTGTTATTTTTAAGGTTGATTATTATAATATCTGCTTTGAAATCGTTTCCAGATATTTTCTTAAGAACCTTTTCAAATTCAGCATTATTTGAAACTGTAACATTATAGATAATGCTGGATTCATTATTTGGGAATATATAACGATAAGTATCTTCTGCTAATTTACTATAAATCACATTATTGTTTTTAGTGAAAGTTTCATTGTTATAAATTGGTATTAAAGAACCATAACTGGTTTTATTTAAATCCAGAGGATTTTGAGAATATTTGTTAAGAACTTTAATATTGACAGTATAAACTGTCTTAGAGTCATGCAACACATTTACTGTATAATCGCCTGCTTTAACATTTAATTGACAATATGCAATATTATCAGTAATATTTGCTATAAAAGAGTAACTTCCAATTTTAAATGTAACACTACCATTCTTTAATTTTTCTGATGCAAATTTAACTGCAAAAATGTCACTGATGTTATATGTGGCATTTCTTGAAACTATTTTAAGTTGATTAATGAAAGATTCACCAGTAACCTTATTGATAGATTTTACTGTGTAAATTCCTGGCTGTAAATTATTTATAGAATTTAGCTCAGCAACACCATTTTCTAAAACTTTAGATTTATATTCAACATTATTAATTTCAAAAGCAACATCACTACCATTTTTAAGATAATTACCATTTGAATCTTTAAATACTGCAGTGAAAGTTTTATTGTCGCCCTGTACTTTAGTCATGTTTTTTCCATAAACACTGATTTTTCCAACAGCCACAGTATATGTTAAACTTTGAGAATCTGCAGTAGCAGTAATCTTATGAGTACCCTCTTCATTAGGAACATATATGATTTCTAATGAATTACCAACAATATTTCTAGTTGTAAAATTACCTTTTTTATCAGAAGAAAATTTGATTGTGCCGAATTCATAATTACTTATTCCTGATGTGAAAGTGATTTTTATGGAAGCTTCAGCTCCAACATAAGCTTTTGAAACACCGGAAATGCTGATTTTGTTTGGATTGCCGTCAGAATGTTTTTCATTACGGCCAATTGTATGATATTCCATTAATTTTTCATTGTCAAATGAAGGAGAATTAGTACCCCACCAGTTTTGACTAATTGAGGAGTAAGATCCACTGTTGAAAACATCTTTTCCCTGTCCTGAAGCATCATTGGATAGAAATACATTATTATTTATGGATAATGAAGTGGATTTTGAATCTGTGTAAATAGCTCCACCACGTCCATCAGTAGCTTTATTGGAACTGAAATAGGTATTTGTAATAGAAATTGTACATTTATTGTTGACATAGATTGCTCCACCCTCTTTAGCATGGTTGGATATGAATACTGAATTTTTAATGCTGTCAATCGTATTCGTATAGATTGCTCCGCCTAAATTTTCAGCCCAGTTATCAATGAATGTACAGTTATCAACAGTTAGCTTATTGCAGCATCTGACTGCTCCACCGTAACGTTTTTCCTTACCGCCATTAGCAAAATTATTTTTGAATGTTGAATTAATTAAGATAATATTGGTTGATCCACTGTCACTGTAAATAGCTCCACCGTCACCAGCTGTAGCGGAGTTACCTGTAAATGTAGAATTGATGAAAAATACATTACCGGACTTTTTATTTATATAAATAGCTCCACCAAAATCTTTTGTAACTTTGTTTCCATAAAAATTAATGTTACATACATTATTTGAAATGAAATCTGTATATACTGCACCACCATGGTCTTTAGCAGTATTATTTATGAAAAATACGTTTTGACCAAATTGAATATAATTAGTTAAAATTGCTCCGCCTTTAGCATCTGCCGTATTTCTTAAAAATGTTGAATTTTCAATATGTGTCCATTTAGATGAATAGATAGCTCCACCGCCAAAAGATTTAGCAGTGTTATCTGTGAAAATTGAAGTTGAAATAACAACATTTGAACTATCTGCATAAATAGCTCCCCCTTTATTGGCCGTATTTTTAGTGAAAGAAGAATTTTTAACTATAACATCCGTGTATGAAAAAATTGCACCACCAAAATCACCGGCAACATTATTTGAAAAGAGACAATTTTCAGCAATCACAGCACCATATGAACGTACTGCTCCACCGTATGATGTATGTTTTACATCTCGCTTAGATAAGTGATTAGAAATAAACTTTGTATTAATTAATTCAGTTAGTTCTTCACAACAAATTGCACCACCATCCACTGAAGCCTTATTACCTTCAAAAAATGAATTTTCAATGATTAACTTTCCTCTAGAAAAAATTGCACCACCATCATCATTAGAAGCGGAATTGTTAATAAATTTAGAATTTTTAATAGTAAGCGAATTTTCTTTCACACCATTATAAATTGCACCACCATCAAAATTTGCCTTATTATTAATGAAAGTACAATTATTTATTGTGCACGCAGCAGAATCTTTAATATATATTGTCCCAAAACCTAATAAATCATTATTATTATTTTTTATTATTAAATTTTCTAAAGTAATTTTTCCATTTGTTAATTTAAATAGAAAAGTATTTTTTAAATTAGCACAGTCAATTGTATGTCCCTGTCCGTCAATTGTCAAACTTTTATCAATTGATATTCCGGAATCTCCACTTCCTGAATAATCTTGATTTAATTTTATAACAGCACCATTTGAAGCCTTATTAATTTGGTCCTGAAGTTGACTTAAAGAACCAGCTGCACTAAGATTATCCTCATTTGAAATAGCGGATTGGATATTATAATTTGAAATAGCGGATTGGATATTATAATTTGAAATAGCGGATTGGATATTATAATTTGAAATAGCTGTAAAATCATTATCCTGTGATTGTGTATCATTTAACTCAATAGCACTGACACTAGAAATTGAGCATAAAACAAATAATATAACCAATCCAATTAAAACATTTTTTAACTTCATTTTAATCCCATTTTAATAATTTTTTTATTAATCGACCCCTTAACTTGAAATAGTAATTTTATTTGAAATACTTAAATTATTATAAGTGGAAGTGATAATATACTCACCAGCCATTAAATTAATGTTTAAACGAGCAATACCATTTTCATCACTAACACGAGTATAAAATACGCCATTAACGTTGAATGTAACACTTGAACCGGCCAATGGATTGCCTGTACCGTCCAATACTTTTACTTCAAACTTGGATCCATCCTTATATTTCATTGTTAAATCTTTAGCTTGTAAAGTAGGCAGTACTTTTATATTATTAGAAGATTTAAATCCATTATAATCCGCTGTGATAATATAATCCCCAGGATTGAGATTTATATTCAATTTAACATGACTTGAAGCATTTGTATAACGAGTATAGAATACTCCATTAATATTGAATGTTACACTCACATTAGCACCTGCCGGATTGCCCTGATTGTCCAAAAGTTTAATGACATACTGTGAATCGTTTCTATAATACTTAACCAAATTATGATTCTCCACGATTGGAGGTAAAACAGTTATATTGTTGGAATACATTTCACCAGTATTTGAATTAGTTGCCGTTATAATATAAACTCCAGGATTTAAATTAATATTCAAACGAGCAACACCAGAATCATTTGTTGAACGAGTATACATTACACCATTGATATTAAAGGTTACCGGAGTATTTTTGGCCAAAGTTTTTCCTGTAGAATCCATAAATTTAGCACTATATTGAGTTCCATTACGGTATATTTTTGTAATGTCGGATCCATCGACCGTACTTTTAATTTTAACAGTTGAATATACACTAGATGAATTGAATTCAGTAGTGACGGCATAAACACCACTAGATAAGCCCAATGCCAATGATGCTGAACCATTATTGTTAGTGACTCTTGTATAATCAACACCATTGATATTGATTTTAATGCTAGCATTAGCAATAGGCAATGCATTGTTATCAGTTAAAGAAATTATAAAACGTTCTGAACCTTTATAATACTTTTCTACATCAGGAGCTGTTATTACAGGATAATAATCATCTACCTGAAGTACAATAACAGAATCTGATGAATTAAAAATAGAATCTCCAGAATATTTTGCAGTGACCAAATAATTTCCTGAACTTAAATTACTGACCAATACTTTTGCAACTCCATTTTCAACAGTAGCATTATAATATGTACTATTAAGTTCAAAAGTGACTTTACCTGTGGCATTTAAAGGATAAACATTAGCTGATAAAATAAAAGCATTAACTCCAAATGTTGGAGTGTATTCTGCATAAATTAAAGTATCAATCTTATTAACTTCAAACTCAAATGAATCTCCACCACCATATTCAGGATAATTATTGAAAACAACATAACCTGAATACTTTCCAACATTTAAATTAGGAATAGTTAAGTTAGCAATATTTTCAACGACTTTTGTAGTATAATTCTTATTATTGACAGTTATATTGATACTACAATTATTAAATGTTTTATTTTCGGCATAAATATACATGAACATATTAAGATTATCGCCATAAGTAATATCTGAAACCTGGATATACATATCAACTAATTTCTGAATATAAAAGTCATCGCAGATAGTCTGATTGTCCAGCGTTATATCATCACTATAACTTGCAATAGTGTTACTTCCATCACCAGCATTATTTTTTTCAAAAATAGAATTTTTAACATCTAACTTTTCGCCAACATATAATGCTCCACCACTTATTTTTGCATTATTTTCAGAAATTGTGGAATTAATGATAACACCATCTTCAAGGATTATGGCACCGCCTTTTTCAGCACTGTTATTATTAAATGTTGAATTTACAATAGATGCATAAAAGTTACTGTAAATGGCTCCACCCATTTTATTTGCAGAATTATTTGAATATATAGATTCATGAAGGTTTAATTCACCCTCTACAAAAATTGCACCACCGAAATCTGCAACATTATTTGTGAAAGATGAATTATACACATCCAGAATTATATAATCATCTATAAATATTGCACCGCCATTAGTTGCATTGTTGTTTACAAATTTAGAACCATATATTTCAGCATTTCCCCCGGTAAAACAAATAGAACCTGCTTTATCGGATGCATTATTATTATCAAATATACAATTGCTTATATTCAATCCACTGACATCACAAAATATTGCACCACCATTTTCAGCAGTATTGTTGATAAAAGTATTGTTGAGTAATGTACCTGAAAGGCCATCCCAATAAATAGCGCCCCCTTCATCAGCGGAATTACTATTGAAAACAGTTTTTTCAACCAAACCTTCTTTTCCTACCCAAATAATTGCACCGCCACTTTCAGCAGAATTATTAAAGAAATAACAGTTAGAAATGAGTCCGTGGTTAGCATTCCAATATATGATGCTTCCAAAGTTTGCATTATTGTCTATAAACTTAGAATCGTATAAATGGCCTATGTTACCTATCCAATCAATTAACTCACCATCAAAAGCATAATTGTTTTTGAAAGAACAATTCTGAATTGTACCATTGTCGCCACCCCACAAAATTATACCTTCATAATTATCCAGATTCCAATTAATAAAATTAATATTTTTCAAAACAATATTGTTTCCATAAGCAACAAATAAATTAGACAAACTAGATCCGTTTCCATCAAAGAAATGTCCCTGCCCATTTATAGTCACATTTTCAAAAATATATATTCCATCAGTCACATTGGTCTGGGAACAGTAATAATCTCTATTTAAATTAATCACATCCCCAGGATTTGCATTTTGAATTATATTATCAAGTTCATCTAATGTTTTAGCATCATTATTAGAACTTTCTAATTTATCAGAGATATTAAAACTAAGTTCATCATGATTTAAAGTGTTATTTTCATCATTATCATAAGCAGTCACGGATGTCATAGAGCACAATAATATAACTGCTAAAAACACAATAAAAACATACTTTATTTTCATCAATTTTTCCTCCAATTTGTTTATATATAAAAAATATAGAAAATAAAATATATAATATTTATCAAATGATTTTCATATGGGACTGTCATTTTGTTAGGACTTTTTTTCTATTTTCAATCCATCCATTTTTTCTTGCCATAATATAATCAAATATTCCTTCTGGCGTTCTATAAATTCTTTTTGTATGTTTATCTAATGTATTTCCGAAGTAATTTTCTA
>JAFRFB010000001.1 GCA_017434555.1 Methanobrevibacter sp.
AAAAAAAGCTTTAAATTGCAATAGTTAATGTTAGTCATGATGAAAAAATATTTCCTTAAAATTCCAACTGTTCAGCAAGACAGATATTGCATACTGCATTCGGAGTGTCTATATTGGCTTCTTTTACAGGACATAGGAATTCGCCGTTTTCCTTTTTGACTTTCAAAGATCCCGGAAACGGCGTGCCCACAGGATGTATGGGTTCCCGTAAAATAAATGTTGCATATATTGAAGCTATCTCAAAAATCAATGGGGCTTTGGTTTTGGTCTCCTGTATTCCTGTTTCATAATGGGTTTTTAAAACTTCAACTGCTTCGCCAAATGATTCCCTATCAATGTTTTGAGGATAATTGTTATTGTCGTTTAAAATGTCTTTTATTCGAAACAAGAATGATTCGATATAGGATTTTTGGCTATCCTCACGATAGCATTCCTGGACGTATTTGTTTTCTTCGATTACATGTGAGGTGAAATCCATCATGTCAAAGACTGAAATTGTTGATGAATACTTTTTAAGGATTTCCAAAACATCACTGCCAGTGGGGATATTGTCATCTATGATGAGATTTGAAAGTTCAGCGTACATTTCAAGGTATTCATCTGTCATTATGCTTCTCCTAGAATCCGAAAGCTAAACCTGCGTTTTTGCAGACACAATATCTGCACATTGAATTTTCCTCTTTAATACTCATTATTCGGGATTTGCATTTGTACTCACCATTTTGCATGAACACCTGGTCTTTTGTCGGATTGTCTCCAACAGGGTGTAGAGGTCTTTTTGCAATGAGTGCTAGATAAAGTGAAATATATTTTGTAAATTCCCTAGTCTCCTCATCTCCTCCTGCATAAGTGTCAAAGTAAAAGTCAATGTCATTTTTGAGGTTTTCAACCACTCCGTCCGCTATTTCAAAGTCGTCTGTAATGTTCAGGGTAAATATTTCATCCCATGCTTGTGAATTGTATTTGGCCAGGCTTTTTGTTATGGGATCCTTGTATCTGTCGTCTGTGACCTTGTTTCTCAGGTATTCAATAGGGTAATCCTTTAGGTTTTCCCTTATTTCTTCAAGTAATGCGGTTGCTTTCATAAATATCTATCTGTAAGTCATGAGTATATACTATTTACTAAACAACTTTTCGAAAAAATGAAAAAAAATAATTTAAAGAATGACAATTAAATAATTATTTAAGTTTTTAAGATAGGTGTTCTTCATGATTGAGTTTATCAAAAAATATAACCTGCACATTTTCATTGTTTTGATTGCTATTTTAACAGTTTATGACTTTTTGAATTGGGACGGCATTTCCATTGTAAGGAAATTGGTAAATCTATTTGCAATATTAGCGATTCTGCATGAAATCGAAGAAAAATATTGGCCGGGCGGTTTTTTTGATTTAATGTTGAAGAAACTGGAAATAAATATCAATGATGTTGATGTGGGAAGAGCCAATTTAGCAGTATTTATATTCTGGTTAGTTTATCTGGGGTTGGGATACATATTTGATAACTTTGTATTTTTCTTCATGATGACAATCGTATTATCCGTTTTTGAAGCGTTCGTACACACAGCTGGAATTAAAATCCACAAATTAGATAAACCATACACACCAGGTCTTGTCACGGCATGGATTTTAGCAATAGCTGCAATATACTCAATTATCCAATTAAGCAAATTTAACCTTGCAAGCCCAATAGACTATTTAATCGGGACAATATTGTTTATTATAAGTTTCATGATATTAAGTTCACAAGTTTATGGAGGCATGGGAATAAACAGAAAAGAAATGATTAAAAAGATGCGAGAATAATTTGATTTAAATCCTATTTTTAGTGTGTTTAATCCAAACTTTCTCATTATCCCCTGCTGAAACCTTGTTGTCTGCCATTACCCCCACCAAATCATGAGCCACATATGGTTCCTCCAAATAGCCAATGTCATCATCTGTTAATGTCAAATCAACGGAATTGACTGCACCTTCAACATGATGCATTTTGGTGGCTCCTACAATCGGTGCAGTCACTTTTGTAAGCAGCCATGCCAAAGACACTTCAGTCATTGACACACCATAGTTTTGAGCGATTTCATCAACTCTTTTGATAATCTCCAAATCTTGCTGTTCGGAATTTTGATATTTCAATTTTGCATAAAAGTCTTCATTCAGTCTTTTGGATTCCTCACCAGGAAATCTGGACAGTCTTCCTGAAGCAAGCGCACTGTAAGGTGTTACAGCAATGTTGTCAGTGCGGCATAATGGAATCATTTCACGTTCCTCTTCTCTAAAAATCAAATTGTAATGGCCTTGAATTGATACAAATTTGGCAAAACCTTCCGCTTCAGCAAGTGCATTGGCCTTTGCAAGCTGCCAGGCAAAACAGTTTGATATTCCAATATATTTAACTTTACCTTCCTCAATGACCTCGTTTAGGCCTTCAAGAATGTCATATAACGGCGTGTTGTAGTCCCACATGTGATAGATATAAAGGTCAATGTAATCCAGTCCAAGATTTGACAGGCTTTTTTCAACCATATTGTGGATATGCTGTCTTCCAGATACATTGTTTTCAATATCCTCCTGTGAGCGTGGCAAAAACTTTGTTGCGACAACAATATCCTCACGTGAAGCGTTCTCCCTTATTGCTTTTCCAACATATTGCTCCGAAGTTCCATTCTGATAACCGATAGCAGTATCAAAGAAGTTAATTCCATTGTCGAGTCCGTTTGTAATTATTTCTATTGATTCTGTTTCAGGCAAGGTCCATGTGTGCATTCCATTTTCAGGATCTCCAAAACCCATACAACCCATACATATTCTGCTGACTTTCAAATCAGAGTTTCCTAATTTAATGTATTTCATTTAAATCCCCATATTCAACCGCTTTTTACATTCAAAAAAAGATTTGCAGCCATTATTAAAACATCCACCCCAATAATTATAGTAGTCAGTTCAGGAATGATGAATGCAACGATTAAAGCTATGAAATAACCTCCAAAAAGAAGCAACCTTGATTTATTGTCACGTACTTCATCTTTCTGTGCTTGGGGGTTTGCTTTTGTTATTGCAATATCTAAAAATTGAAATGATGCTGTCCATAAAATCAATGAAATAACATAAATAGCTTCTGCTAGTGTTTCACTTGGCCCATTACCCACAAGGGCAGTTGTGAATGGAATCAATGTGATGAAAAATAACCAGATCCCATTAGCCAAAAATACTTTACCGTCAATTAAATCCGCTTTTTCAAATGCATTGTGATGTGATCTCCAAGCCAAATAGATTAATGAAAAACTGACCACATATGAGTAAAAAATAGGTACTTGAGATAATAGGGAATCAATAGAAATTGTTTGAGGAACCGCCAATTCCAAAACCATTATTGTTGCTGCAATTGCAACAATGCCGTCACTTAAAGCCATTATCCTATCTTTATTCAAACTATCACCTTAAAACAATATTTGTAATTAAATATAATTAACAGTTTTCAGTTCCTTAAAAACATTTTATACTTCACAAGCAATACTTCAAAATTGCCGAATGTAATGATTAAGCTTCCGATTAAGAAAGCGTATAAATTTGAAATGAATATCAAAATAACGACTATTCCCACAATTGTGGTTCCTATCATCATCAGTACATCTCTTTTTGTTAATTTGATATTTTGCTTATAATATTCCTTATTTGCCATTATTGACAAGTAGAAAATAACCAGCGATACAATCATCAATCCGCTTGCAAATAAATGGTTTACTTCACCTGTATGTATCAGCTCCAAAGCCACAGTGACCAGATTAATGCTGATTACAATAAAGTAATGGCTGAACATTAGTCTCAGTGACCGTTCCACTCTTTGATGTTCCATCAAACGATGAATCTGAATAACATATGAGCCGAACATTGTTAAAATTATAAAGAACACTAATATTGGAACCAGATTGAAGTTTGATGTGTCAAAGAAATGTGTAAGGCCGACAATCGCTTCACCGAATGTTATGATTGTCAACAGTTCAAATCTCTCAACCAGATGCGGGAAACTGATAATACTTTTGTCAAACTTGCCTCTGATAAAGAATGGTAAAAAGGCACCGGTTAAAACCGCAACGACATTTATCCAGATAACATAATCTGTCAAATTAAAAAAAGTGCATAAAATGGCTATTACATAAATTGTACAAACCACTGACAGTATTGTTATTGAATTGCCCGCCGCACCATCCATCGAATGCTCTTTTCTAGCTTGAATGGAATACAATGCCACAACAGTCAATAACAGCACCAGCATTGAAAGGTCAAATGGAAACGCCATTGTAGCCCAATCATTGGAAATCGTATTTGCCATATAAATTACTGAAATCATGTTTACGCAGGCAAAAGCATAGTCATACCACTTCCACTGCCCATATCTGTTCACATAGTTTGTAAAATAAAGCCATGCCTGCAGAATCACAAATGAAGTAATCAAATAAGCAAAAAAGTTATATGGTGGAATTACACCATTTATCGGTTCTGAAATTAATGCTGTTAACTTTGATATTGCATATACAAAAATCAAATCGTAAAATAATTCAATCAGTTCAACAGGTTTTGTTTTGACTTCCATTAAAATCACTTACTAATGAAATATATCTTTTAAATTATTCTTAAATTTTGTTTTTAGCAACTATTAAAACCACAGCAGTTGGAAATTTAAATTAAATTTCTTGTTGAAAACATAACCCTATAACCTTAACTAGTTTTCACTTAAGAATTTGAATAATAATCTTTTGAGTGTTTCAAGTTCATCTCCACACATGTGGTTGTTTTCCCATTGTCTGATGTGTGTTAAGATTTCATCTGTTTTCCTGATGCCTTCATCAGTTAGCTTAACGATTTTTCTTCTTCTGTTTTCAGGATCCTCAAATCGTGTTATTAATCCCTTGTCTTCAAATTTCCTTAGGATTTTTGATGCATATCCATTGCTTACGTGGAACAAATCGACAAGGTCTTTTTGTGTGCTTTTGTCCACACACCTTATTCTTAACAGGAACGGCAATTCCACAGGAGTAATGTCTTCATCACTGTAATGCTCTGTTGTGTATTCTCCAAAGTCACTTACAAGCTCTTCCACATAGTGATATATTAATATGTTTTGTGAGTTTTCTTTTTTGAATTGCCTTGGTAATGTCATGATTATTTATTTTGTATCTAATAGTATAAAAATATTTTCTTTAAGAAAATGTTTCCTTAGGAAACATTTATATATGGTCACATCACATAGTAAAAAGTAGGTGAAAATCATGGAATATAAAACTTTATCAAACGGCGTGGAAATTCCGCAACTGGGTTTTGGTGTTTTCCAAATACCTCCGAAAGAAACAAAAGATGTTGTAAAAAAAGCAATTGAAGTAGGATACAGACATTTCGATACTGCACAGGCATATTTCAACGAAGCAGAAATCGGTGAAGCCATAAAAGAATCAGGAATCGCAAGAGAAGAACTCTTCATAACCACAAAGGTATGGGTTTCATCATACGGTTATGAAGAAACCAAAAAGGCATTCCAGGAATCATTAGATAAACTCCAAACAGATTACGTTGATTTGTATTTACTGCACCAATGCATGGGTGATGTGTACTCAACATGGAGAGCAGTAGAAGACTTATACAAAGAGGGAAAAATCAAAGCAATAGGAGTTTGCAACTTCACACAGGGACGCTTCACAGATCTCGCATTGCATGCTGAAATCCCACCTATGGTAAACCAGATTGAAGTAAACCCCTTCTATCAGCAGGAAGGAACAGTTGAATTCCACAAAGAGTTTGATGCAGTGGTTGAAGCATGGGGACCACTTGCAGAAGGAAAAGATGACATATTCAACAATCCGATTCTTTCTGAAATCGGCAGCAAATATGGAAAATCAGTTGCACAGGTAATTTTAAGATGGCTGATTCAAAGAGACATTGTTGTTTTCCCAAAATCAACAAAGGAATCCAGAATGATATAAAATTCAGATGTATTCGACTTTGAATTAACTGATGAGGATATGGAAAAAATCAAAGAGCTTGAAACAGGCGTTCCAATCGTGGAAGTCGACAATCCGGAATTCATAAAATTCGTCATAACTTCAATAGCTTAAAATAGCTATTGAAAATCTATTTTAAAAAAAGACCCAATTATATAATCATAGCAGAGGAGGAACATGGGATAATCTTTCCGATAATGTGAAAGATCTACTTTTAAAATAGTAACTCTCACAATACCAAAACAGGACAAAATCATATCCATCCCGGAGAATGAAGTAAAATGTTTGGAACCAATATGTCTAAAAAAGTAAACAGAATTACGATATGGTGCAGAAACTGCCGTGGAGATAAAATACATGGAACAGCATTCGTTCCGAAAAAAGATGGCAAATATCCTCTTGTGATTTATTCACACGGATATGGATACAACATGTCATTTATTGATAGTGAAAGACTTGCCGAAAATGGGATTGCTGTGTATGAATTCGATTTCTGTGGAGGATCACCTTACTCCAAAAGCGACGGCAGATCAACAGACATGTCAGTGCTGACACAAGCCGAAGACTTGGATGCTGTGATTGAAAAACTATCCGAACAGTCTTTTGTGGACAATGACAGGATATATCTCTCAGGCGGAAGCCAGGGAGGCTATGTTTCCATCTTATCCGGCGAAAGAAACAAAAATATGATTCAAGGAATGATACTCTACTGTCCGGCACTCGTCATTAATGACTTTGAAAGGGAATATTTCCAATACCGCAAAATTCCCGACAAATTCCGTTTCGGCAACATGATGATAAGCCGAAGATATGTCGATGATGCTAAAGCATCCGACGTTTACATGGCAATGGAGCGATTTGATAACCCTGTCCTGTATTATCATGGAAGCAATGATGAACTCGTGCCTGTAAGATATGCCTATGAAGCGGAAAAACATTTCCCCAATATAAATCTTACAATCCTTCCGGATGCAGGGCACATGCTGACTTTCGGCTATGAAGACAGACTTTTTAAAGAAATGAAAGATTTCATATTAAAGGGGGAATAAAAAAATGAACAAAAGAAAACTAGGAGATATTGAAGTTTCACCCATTGGTATGGGGTGCATGGGACTGTCACACGGTTACGGTGACATCCCTGATGAAAAATACAGCATAAAAGCAATACAAAAAGCATATGAGTTTGGATGCACATTCTATGACACTGCAGAAGCATACGGTCCAAATCTCCTTGCGGAAAATATGGGGCACAACGAAAAGATTGTAGGCGAAGCGCTGAAAGAATATCGCCAGGATGCGGTAATAGCCACAAAACTCCATTTGCCAGAAGAGGAAGCTAAAAGCAACGGAGTATATGAAACTCTCCTGTCACATCTGAAAAAGTCAATGGAAAGGCTTCAGACAGATTATGTCGATTTGTATTATCTTCACAGGGTCAACCAGAAGATTCCGCTAGAAGAGGTTGCTGAAGGAATGGGAAAACTCATCGAAGAAGGACTCATACGTGGATGGGGCCTTTCACAGGTTCCAGTCAGAATCATAGAAAATGCTCATGAGATAACTCCCCTTTCTGCCGTGCAGAACATTTATTCAATGGTGGAGCGTGGAGTTGAAGCTGAAGTGATTCCTTATTGTCTTGAAAACAACATAGGATTGGTTCCGTTCTCACCGATTGCAAGCGGATTTCTGTCAGGTAAAGTCAAAGCAAACACTGACTTTTCACATAGCGATGATGTTAGAAAATTCGTGCCACAGCTTAAAAAGGAAAACATCGAGGCAAACCGTCCAATCATTGACCTTCTTGAGGAATACGCTGAAAAGAAAAATTCAACAAATGCACAGATATCCCTTGCATGGATGCTTCACAAATATCCAAATGTCGTACCTATACCTGGATCAAAAAATCAGGAAAGGATCCTTGAAAACTTAGGGGCATGGAACGTTGAACTTAGCAAAAGTGAGTTTAGTGCACTTGAAGATGCTTTAAACAAAATTGAGGTTCATGGCTACCGTGGATTCAATGAAACTGAAGGCGGAAGCATGGAAGATTGGGGAAAGAAAAAATAACTGTTATTTGTCAGCTGCTAAATTGCAGCTAACAATACCTTTTTTTTAATTATTGAATTGACAATCGTTTTCATTAAATCAAATCTAAAAAAAGTAGCTACCAGACATATCTTGTTGGAAACATGAATATGAAAAATAGTTTGTAGAAATAATATAAAAAGAGGGATTCAGCAATCCCTTTAAGTGTTTATTCGGCAGATACGCCATTGATTAATAATTGAGTCAAGTAATTTTCTTTTCCAATCATTTTAATTAAGTCTAATTGTTGTTCGCTCCAGCCCATATCATCTTCTTCATCCTTGAGATATACTTTCATTAAGTCATAGGTTGTTGCATCAAATATTCCGGAATCCATCATTTCGTTTAATAATTTAATTCCTTCAACAGATACATTGTAGTCATGTTCTATGAACTCTATGATATCAGTGTAGATTGGTTGTGCATCCTGTGCTTCCTGTTTGATTTCTCCACCTAAATCAAGAATACGGTCCATGAACTGTTCTACGAAATCCATTTCTTCAGTTGCATGAGCTGCATATTTGTCTCCTAATGCTTGGAAACCTAGACCTGCAAATATTTTAGATTGAATCCTGTGTCCGAATGAATTTGCGGACAATCCGGTTACAATTAACTGTAGTGCTTCAATTGTTTTTTCTTTATCAGACATAATTTTCACCTTAAATAAATGACTTAAGATTCTTAAGTGCATAATTGAATATCTGAACTATACCATTTAAAATTAACGAATAAGTTAGCCCACTCATAATATGCATGAATCATCTTCTTAAATTTTTCTGCCTCTTCATCACTATAATCATCAAAAAATTTAGAATCAAATTCATACATTTCTTTTAATAGTGAAGAAATAATTAATTTAGCTTTATCAGTAACATTGAGAATCTTTTTAGACTTATTATTTTCATCACTGCCACGATGTACCAATTCGTTTTTCTCAAGCCGTTTAATTATTTGAGCAACGTTAGCTTCTGAAACAAATAATATTTCAGACAATTCCCTTTGAGTTAAACCAGGATTATGATGAATAGTACTCAAATATGTGAAATCACGGGGAGTAATTTCAGGATAATTGTCTTTCAAATACTTGGTGTATTGAATGCTGATATAATCAATATATAGGGCTACCGGTGTGAAAGGTATTCTTTCATCGCCTGAATTTAAATCAATCATAAAAAACCACTTTAATATATATTATGTATTTTAAGTATTATAACTGATTCTAAAAAATTGAAGGATAATAAAATCTAAATTTTACATTAAGAATCAGATAACATATAATCCAAATGGAAACATAACCTCCCTTTTTAACATTAACATCAGCATTAGTTGTTCAAAACTTACATTCTGAAACAACTGCATATATACTGTAGTTTAAAACCAGACATGATTTCCAATATCCTGGTCGTTAATGTCAAAACCATCCAATTAAATCAAATCTAAAAAAGCAGCTATTGAATTATCAACATTATGTTAATGGAAAAACACGTTATTGAAATATTGTATTATTGTTAATCTTCAGTTTGTCTTTTTGAAATTTTTCTATTGAATTAATGCACATATAATAAATGTCACTAAATTTGTATGATTAGTTACAAAATTTATTAATAAAATAATCTTGAAATTTTAATCATAGTTAATTAGTATGGAAGTCGTCAAATGGAAAAATTGATAAATTCTCTCAAAAAGCTAGGTTTAAGCAGATATGAATCACAGGCTTACATTGGTTTGAACAAAATAATCACTGGCCAGGCGGATGAAATTGCAAAAGTTTCCGATTTACCCCGTTCAAGAATTTATGATATATTAAAAGGTCTTGAAGAAAAGGGTTTTGTTGAAATCAAGAGAGGAAGACCTTTGAAATACACAGTAGTTGAGCCATCTGTGATATTTAAAAAACAAAAAGAAAAACTAATCAAAGAGTTAGAAACAACTGAAAATAAACTGGAAAACATTTACACTGACGAGATAGCTGAAGTGCAGGCCCCAGTATGGCTAATACATACTCCTGAAAAGATTATTGAAAAAGAAGTGGACCTTATTAAAAAGACTCAAAAATCCATAACATTGCGTGCCGGTTTTCTTCTTAATGGAGAATCACAAGCAATGATAAAAGCAATTAGAAATAATCCCAACAATATTGATATCAAAATCCTTGCAAACCCAATTTGCTATGTGGAGGATGAAAAAATAGAAATCGTTGAAACATTTAAAAAAGCTAAACTGGCAAACCTTGAAATCATAAAAACAGATTTGCCAATGATGAAAATGTTAATAAGTGATGAAAAGGAACTTATGGGAACCTTCGCACAGTTCAACGGTGAAAACAATTCAGTCATCCCCCAAACGGCAATTGGAGTAAACAACAAGTACTCTGCAATATGTAAAAACTTTAACGATCATTTTTTAAGACAATTCAATAAAATGAAAAATATGATGTGATATATTATGAAAGCGGAATCCGTAAAAATAGCCGATGGCGTGTACTGGGTTGGTGCACTTCATTGGAACACAAGAAGTTTCCACGGTTTTGCAATACCTGGAACAACATACAACTGTTATCTCGTATTTGGTGAAGAGAAAGTTGCGTTGATTGACAATGTCTATTCAGACGGCATGATAAATCAGTTGAATGCAAGAATTGAAGATGCATTCGCTAAAGAAAATCGTGAAAACAAAATTGATGTATTCATTCAGTGCCACACAGAACTTGATCACTCAATAGGACTTAAAGAAACCATTGACAAATATCCTGAAGCTGAAGTTTATGCATCCCCAAAAGGTGCCGACTTTTTGGAAAAACAATACCACACTTACTCTGATGTTGAAATTACAACTGTGAAAACCGGGGACAGCATTGACTTGGGCGGTAAAACATTGAATATAGTTTCAGCACCTATGCTTCACTGGCCGGACAGCATGTTTGTAATGTATGCTGAAGAAGGAATACTATTCTCAAATGATGCATTCGGACAGCACCT
>JAFRFB010000049.1 GCA_017434555.1 Methanobrevibacter sp.
AAACGGGCAGTTTTTTTCACACTATTTTTTTTAAATTAACTTATTTTTCATTATCTAAATTGGATATGATTTTTTAACATTGCATTATTTTTAAAATCCAAATATGATTTCAAAAATCAACAAAGTTTTTGAAAGAGCCAAAATTAAAGCAACAAAGAGGTAAGATAAAATATCAAAATTAATGTCAAATTTAACTACAATTCTAAAATTAAATTCATATGAAAAACATCTTGAAAAGCAAAAAGTAATCCGTAATCCAAAAACAATTGGATACATAGATTATCTTTTAACATTAACATTTGTATTAACTATTCAAAACTTATTTTCTGAAACCAGGCATATATCCAATTATACCTTTAGGGTTGCTCTTGAAGTTTCAGATTATCTCCTTGAAGCAGGTAAGTTCGAAAGGTTTTATAGGAAATGCAGATTCATGACCTTCAAAAAATAAATCTCACGTATAACTCTTCAAAAAACTGTTTTTCAATGATTAAACAAAAAGAATGTGGTATGAATTATATTTATATTGAATCAGGCGATTTGGGTAGTGATTCAGATTATTTAATAATGTAGATAAATCAAAAAATAAGGAAAAGTTTCGCCAAGAATTCAACAGCTTATTTGTGCCAAGTTTAAATAATCCTAAAAGCCATTCCATAACTATAGAACATGAAGATTCCGTTAATCTTAAAGGTTTGCAAATGGCTGATGTGCTATCATGGTCTGTTTATCAAAGTATCGAGCACGAAAATAATGAATATGTTGATTTAATCAAAAATTTAATTGTAAAAAGAGTATTTGAAGATTAGAGAACCCCAATGCCGAAATAATGTCGCCTCCAGTGGAGACGAAGCTTAGAGGGGCTGAACTTCTAGAAGTTTTTACCTCTTAAATCTACAATTAAATATATAATATCAGCCATTTTTAAAGTTTTGCAATATTTATTTTAAATCTAATTTTCCAAATCATTGTTTTAAAATCATATATGATGAGATATAGATGATTTGGACTATTTTGAAAACTCTGTTGATTTGAAAGGTTATTACTTTATTTTTGATTTAATAAACTGTTAAGCGAGAACAAATTATAAGTAATTGATATTTCAGAGGGTGTCATCATTATATCACTTAAATATTAATTTTTCATCTTTTTTTAGTAATGGATTACTTATATTTCTTCTATGTTCATTTTATTATTGCATTCATAGGCATAAGCTTCTTGCTCTAATATGTTATTGTTTGCTTTGAACCATTTTTTGAATATGGCTTCTGGGGAGTTATTATTTTTAAGAAACCCTGTTGATACAAAAAGAGTTATTAATATTTCATCAAAACATCTGGATTTGTAATAACCTTTAACTTTTGTCATATAGAGACTATCATATCCATTTTCGTTAAGTTGTTTAATCAATTCATCGATAATGTTTTCTATAGCTATGGGAATTAAATCATTATTCACATATTTGCAAAGGGGAATATGAAAAACATATTTTTTGTCTAATTCTTTCATATTTTGCTCCGAAATAAATTAAACTTTTAAATGGATATCTTAAACTGTAAAAATATGGATTTTATTTAAAAATTTGTCCTTGGAATTTGTATACGTCACAGCTTTCATCCATCCAGCTGTCTGCACTGATTCCCGCTTTCATGCAGGTGTGGTCTAAAAATTCCTCTACATCAAATCCGTTTTCCGGAGCAACTTGAGGTAAAAGCAATCCTCTTGCATATCCCTTTTGAATTATCAATCCGTCACGCCCAATTTCTATTTCATCAAAGTATTGTTTTGGATGGGCAACTTCAATTAGTTCCGGCAGGGTTAATACGGTTACTTCAAATTCCAATTCTCCATATTCTTCTGTTTTTAACTCAGGAAATCTTGGATCATCAAATGCAGCTGCAATAGCCACATCAATTGTTGATTCGATTAAACTTTTTACAGGTTCCGGATATCCGATACATCCTCTTAATCTATGATTTTTATTTAATGTAACAAATACTCCTAAATCTTCTTTCAATTCATCAGGACAATCCTGAGGGATTGATATTCTTCTATTTGTTTCTAAATATACGGATATTGCTTCTTTAGCTACTTCGAGTAAATATTGTCCATTTTCTTCACTAATCATATTATCACCTATTTGCTTCCTCCAACCATTGCGTCATTAATTCTTGTGTGCGGTCCGCCATCTCCTACAGGTGCGGTCTGTCCGTCTTTTCCACAGAAGCCAACACTTAATTTAAAGTCATTTCCTAAAGCTTCCACATTATTCAATGTTTCTAAAATATTTCCGGATAAGGATACATCACGCAGCGGTGTTGTCAATTCACCGTTTTCAATTTTAAATCCTTCACCTGCGTTGAATTGGAATATTCCTTTACCGGTATCCACTTGTCCTCCTCTTGAACCTTTCAGATAAATTCCGTCATGAATATCTTCTATTAACTCTTCAAATGTCATATCTCCAGGCTGTAAGTATGTATTACTCATTCTTACTATTGGTGCATCACTTATAATTGACCTTGCATTTCCTGAAGATTTCATATCAAATTTGGATGCGGTTTCTCTTGAGGATAATAATGATATTAATTCTCCATCTTTAACCAGTTGATTAGGTTTTGTTTTTACACCTTCCACATCATAAGGATAATATCCAAATCCGTCTTTAATTGTTGCATCATCAAAGATATTTACTATGTCTGAAGCTATTTTTGTGTTTAACTTATTTTTGAGAATGGAATCGTTTTGCAATATCAAATCTGCTTCAGTAGCATGTCCCAATGCTTCATGTATCATTACCCCGGTTAATTCCGGATCAGCTATTATTTTAAACTTACCTGATGGAGCATTTTCAGCTTTCAGTAATCTGTTTGCCTTATCTCCTACTTTTCTTCCGAACTCTTCAATGTCAGCATTTTTAATTAATTCAAATCCTTTTACTCCGCCAATGCTGCCGTGTCCAAACTGGATTATCTGGCCGTCTGTTGCTGTTGCATTTAAAGCCATTCTCACACGGCTTGTTTTTACCTGAATCTGTGTGCCTTCACTGTTTAGGAAGAGTTCATTAGATTCAATATCTCCATAGCCTACGGTGGTACTGTTTACTTCATCAATATTTGCACTGTCGCTGGCTTCTTTCATTATATCCTGTTTTTCTTCAATGGATACGTCTTCAAATGGTATTTTAACATCGGTAGCTATTTTATCTTTAATGATTTCACTTTCAGCCAGTTCAACATCTCCTTTCAGGGAGTTTGAAAGTTTAAGTGCAGTTTCTGTAATTTCATCAAATTTGGATAAGTCTGTTGTGTATGCAAATCCCCATGCACCATTATTAAGTACTCTGATTCTTGCAGAGATACTCATTCCTGTGTTTATTTCATCAATTTCTCCATCTTTCATTAATATTGATGTACTGTTTCCCTTTCCTGCTCTAATGTCTATATAGTCAACTTTGGGAATTGTTTTTTCTATAACTTTTTCGAATAAGTTAATATAGTCTTCCATTCTATCACTCAAAATGTTAAATCATTAAATACTTTGAATTTCATAATACTTAATATTTTTATAGTAGTATGAAAAAATATAACAATTGATATAATTTAATTTGGTGATTTTTAATGGTTATTATTGTTGGTACCGGTGCCGGAGGAGCAATTATTGCTTATGAACTGGCAAAAGATAATATTCCTGTAACAATTATTGAGAAAGGCCCCTTTATTGATTCAAAAGATGCATTCAATTACTATGATGCATACAGTGATGATGTGGACTTGCTTACAACCACATGTATTGGTGGGGCAACGATAGTTTCAATGTCCAATATGGTTCGGGCATTGGATGAGGAATTGCATGACTATGATATAGATATCTCTAAAGAATATGAGTATGTTGAGGACTTGATTAATGTACATCAATTAGATGATTCACATATCGGCAAAGGAACCCAATTGTTTTTAGATGCTGGACGTGAACTTGGATTAAACACACTCAAAATGCCAAAGGCAATAAGGGAAGAGGATTGTATTCAATGTGGTAAATGTGCCTTCGGATGTCCTGCTGATGCAAAATGGTCTGGAAAGGATTTCGTTGAAATGGCAGTTGATGTTGGAGCAACATTAATAACTGATGCTGAAGTTTGTGAAGTAATTGTTGAAGATTCAAAAGCCAAAGGAGTTAAATATATAAAAGATGGAGTTGAAAAATCCATTTTTGCAGATACTGTCGTTTTATCTGCAGGAGCTATTGGTTCAGTATTAATATTGAGAAAAACCGGAATCGATGCTGGACGAGAATTATTCTTTGATCCTTTCGTAACTGTTGGAGGATATTTAAAAGATATAAATTTCAATACTGAAGTTCAAATGGCTGGTTTGGTTATAGGAAAAAGCTTTGTTTTATCTCCTCATTTTTCATCATTCACTATTAATAATATTGAAGATGAACAGGTTGAAAATAAGGATATCTTAAGCATTATGGTTAAAACAGCCGATGATGGAAAAGGTTATGTTGATGATGATGGTGATGTTGTAAAAATCAACACAATCCATGATATTCAAGCTTTGGCTGAAGGTGTTGCCACTGCAGGGTTTATTTTAGAAAAAGCAGGTGTAGACCCATCATCCATTGCATCAACAGTTTATAGGGGAGCCCATCCTGGAGGAACTGCACCTATAGGAAAAATTGTCGATTCTAATCAGGAAACAGAAATTAAGGGTCTCTTTGTAAGTGATGCAAGTGTCTTACCAGTATCTCCTGGAAAACCACCTATTTTAACAATACTTGCTCTATCAAAAAGGCTTTCTGATTATTTAAAAAATAAATAAGAAGATTATTCGAATTGTTTTTCGATATCTTCATTTTTTATTAATTTTTCACAGTAATGGCATCTAAGTACTGGTGGCTGTGATTCAATTACTCTGAATTTTGAAGTAATCGGTTCATTTTCATAATTTGTAATGCATTTATTGTTGGTACATTTGATAATAGATGTAATTTCGTTTGGAAGAATTATCTTATCTTTTTTAATAACTTCATAGTCTCTAATAATGTTTATTGTTGCTTTTGGAGCTATTAATGCGATTTGATTTAATTCTTCATGGTCAATTTCTCTATTTTCAATTTTTACAATGTCTTTTCTTCCAGTTTCCCCAGAAGAAACATTCATTGCCACAGTTACATTTATAACTTCTTCATCTGGAAGGCCTAGAATTTTAAGGATGTGAAGAGCCTTATTTGCTGTAATGTGGTCAATTACTGTACCATTTTCAATTGCTTTAATTTTCAATTCAGATTTCATTTTATGCTCCACTGTACATTTTTAAAACCAATGTTTGAATAATTCCTTCAGTATCATTAATTATGTCTTCCGGGCTTTTGTCTTTTGTATTCAGTGAAAAGCTTTCTACAACTCTTGCTCCACGAAAGCTGACTTTTTCGTCAAGTCTTTCAAGGGTTGTTTCCTCGGATCCGTCTTTAGTCATGGTTGTAAATAATATCACGTCTTTTCCTGTCCAATTGCATCTGTCAATCAATGTAATGATTGCTGGAGTAGGTTTGCCTGCCCATGTTGGTGTTCCAATATAAATTAAATCATAATCTGTTAAATCAAGCTTTTCGGGAGAAATTTCAGTTTTTGATTCCCTAAACGCATCAACAGATGATAACAATCTATTTGCAAAACCTTTTCTATTTTTTAAATCTTTTATTCCTATTATATCAGCTTTCAAGTGCATTGATAATGTTCGAGCCATTACTTTTGTGCTGCCACTGTCTGAATAATAGATTATTAATGTTTTCATTTTTCCTCCTTATGGATGAAGACCGAAGTGTTTTAAACCAGTATTTTCTTCAATTCCAAGTATGATATTCATGTTTTGAATAGCTTGGCCGGAAGCGCCTTTTACAAGGTTATCGATAGCAGATAACATGACAATTCTTCCAGTTTCATCAATTTCAAATCCGCCTATGTGTACAAAGTTTGATCCTCTAACTGAACTTAAATGTGGAATTTCACCTTCATCCATTAATTTGATGAAGTACTCATCACCATATTCTTTTTCATAAACTTCTCTTAATTCTTCTTTTGTTATATCTTTAATTAAGAAACTGTGGCTTGTTGTTTGTATTCCACGGATAACTGGGATTAAATGAGGTGTAAATGATACTTTAACATCATCAAAACCGTGCAATTCCTGTTGAATTTCTGACATGTGTCTGTGTGAAGTTATTTTATATGGATTTAAATTGTCGGCAATATTTGGATAATGGGTAGTTGCGGAAGCATTGACACCGGCTCCACTAACACCACTTTTTGAATCTATAACTATCCTATCAACTAAATTGTTTTTAACTAAAGGATAGGATGATAAAATTGCACCTGTTGGGAAACATCCCGGATTTGCAACCAATTTAGCTTTTTTAATTTCATCTCTGTATAACTCAGGAAGTCCAAATACTCCTTTGTTATCTTTATCAGTGTGTTCCATGCCGTACCATTTTTCATAAACTTCCGTGTCTCTGTATCTGTAGTCTCCACTTAAATCAACGACTTTTGTTCCGGTTTCTAAGATTTCAGGAACAATTTTCATTGATGCACCATGAGGCGTTGCAGTAAATACAACGTCCACATCTAATTCGTCTGGTTCTTTATTGTTAAATACAAGTCCTGAATCTCTAATGTGTGGATGAATCTTATGTGCAGGAACTCCATCATATTGTCTTGATGTAATGTCTGTTATTTCCACTTCAGGATGGTTTAATAACATTCTTAAAAGTTCTCCCCCTGTATATCCACTTGCTCCAATTATTGCTACTTTATACATTTTTATTCCTCTATTCGCAGTTATCTAAAATTTTTCCTTCGAAATCGGTATTTTTAATCTTTTTAATAATCTTACAGCTGCTGTCCAATTCGTCCTGATGATAAACACTTACGCGTTGAACTCGAGCTTTAAGACCTCTATTATCAATTTCTTTTTGTAATTTACTAACGTTATGAGTTTGATCTGGTCCAATAGCTATTATGTCCGGGTCAATTTCTTCTACAATTTTAAAAATATCTCCTTCTTCGTTACCAAGATATGCTTCATCAACTGGTTTTAACATTTTAATCAATTCTAAACGTTGATTTTCACCAACAATTGGGACTCTTTTTCTTTTCTCTACAGTTGAGTCTCTTGCAACTACTACATAAAGTTTGGATTTATATCCTCCAAGGTTTTTTGCTTCCTGCAGGTAAATTCCATGTCCTGGATGTAATAAATCAAATGTTCCACTAGCCATTACCTTTTTCATTATACTACCTCTTCTGGTATTTTAAAGCTTCTTTTAAATTAATTTTATCTTTGTAAAGTGCTGAACCGATTACAATTCCTTCAACACCACTTTCATTTAGTTTTTTAATATCTTCTATTGTTGTAATTCCTCCGGAATAAACAATAGGTAAGTCTACAGATTTTTTAAGTTCAATTACAGGGTCTGTGTAAAATCCACCCAGCAGGCCTTCAACATCAACATTTGTAAATAAGATACTGCCTGCGCCATGCTCTTTAAATTCATTTGATAATTCCACAGGGCTTTTATCCACTTTTTCCTGCCATCCTTTAATGACAACCTTATTGTCTTTGCTGTCAAGAGAAATCATTATTCTGTCGCTGCCGTATTCATCTGACAATTGTGTAATAGTTTTTGGGTTTTGAATTCCCATGGTTCCTATAATCAAACGTTCAATATCCAAATCAAGGAGTTCACGGGCATATTCGATACTTCTGATTCCACCGCCCAATTGGATCGGCACGGAAACTTCCTTCAATATTTTTTTAATTACCGGCAAACTGGTTTTTCCGTCAATTGTTCCATCCAAGTCAATAACATGGATATTTTTAGCACCTTCATTTTCCCAATGAAGAGCAACATTTTCTGGATTTTCAATTTCAACCATTTCACTGCCCGGTTGGCCTTGAACAAGCTGTACACATTTGCCGTTTTTAATATCTACTGCAGGCATTATTAACATTTCATCTTTATTGAATGACATTTGGATTTTTCCTGTAACTTTTTTATTATAATATAACTATTTGTTTTGAAATCTTTTATAAGTATTGATATTTATAATTATACTATATGAATGAAAATATGTATGATTTATTTGATGATGTTTTCATCCCTGATTTCACTATTGCCGGTGAAAATTTTAAAAAAACAATTGATTTGGGTGAATATGGTAAACTTGAAACGTATTCTTTATTTCCTGGGGTCATTTTAGCGTTCATTGATATAAATATTGAAAATTATGATGATGTTTTTATAGAAAGCGAACTTCCTTCAAGATTATTGGAGATTAATCATTGTGCTAGCGGCAGATATGCATATACAGTCGGTGATGATAAAATAATCTATTTTGGGAAAGGGGATTTGTGCATCAGTATTCATGAGTTGACAAAAACATTGCCTGATTTTCCTTTGGGTTTTTATAACGGTATAGAGATTTTCATTGATGTGGATGTTGCAAATGATTATATAAAAAATTATCTTCCTGATTTTGATTTAATTGACTTTTATGAAGAGTTAGAAAAATCTCATGCATATATATTGCTTAGGTCAAATGAAAAAATAGATCATGTTATCGGGGAGATATATGATGTTGATGAGAGAATTAAAAGAGATTATTTCAAATTAAAGTGTATTGAATTGTTATTGTTTTTTTCAATCACTGATTTAATACCTAATGAGGGTATTTCACTATCAAAAAAGCAAGTTGACATTGTTGAAAATGTTAAAAAAGATTTGATTCTGGATTTGGGAAGTAAAATAACTATTGATGATTTGGCAAGTAAATATGGAATCAGCAAAACCTCTTTAAAAAATTGTTTTAAGGAAGTTTATGGTAAACCTATTTTTAAATGGAGAAAGGAGTATAAACTTGATTATGCTTGTAAATTAATTAAAGAAGAAAAGTATTCTATTTCTGAAATATCAAAAATGGTTGGTTATTCATCCCCATCTAAGTTTTCCCAGGCGTTTAAGGAGTATGTGGGATGTACACCTTCCCAATACAATCAATAATTTATTTTGTCTTTTTGGTATATTTATTGTCTTTTTAGTTCAAATAGATTTATATACTTAATAAATTTAAATTTATAATGAATATAGGTTTATTTAATTATTTTTTTTATTAAATAACTAAAATAACTCTTTTATTTTTATTTTGATTAATTTTAAATGAGTTGTCTTTTTTGGTTATTTTTAATTTTTAGGTAAGCCTAAATTTTATTTAAAGGCGATAAGATGTCAGAAAGTAAAAGTAAAAATAAATTTATTAGGTTGCTTAGTTATTCTGGAAAATATAAATATCTGTCAATTTTAGGTATGATTTTTTCTGCATTAAGTGCAATTTCCTTATTAATTCCTTTTGTATACATTTGGAATGTAGTAAATGCACTTTTAACTGTAGCTCCGGAGTTTACTAAAGCACAAAATATTGAAGTTTATGCATTCAATGCATTTTTTTATGCAATTTTAGGTATCATTCTAAATTTTGTAGGTTTGATGTGTACACATTTATCTGCATTTAGAAATGAAAGAAATATGAAAGATGCGGCTTTAAATCATTTGCTTAAGCTTCCTTTAGGTTATTTTTCAAATCATACAAGCGGAGGTTTAAGAAAAGTAATTGATTTTAGTACTGCAAAGACTGAAGGATTTTTAGCTCACCAGTTATTTGATTTAACTGGTGCGGTTGTAGCTCCAATTGCATTTTTGGTGTTGTTATTTAGTTTTGATTGGATTTTGGGATTGATTTGTTTAATTCCAATAATATTATGTTTCTTATTTATGATTCCAATGTTTGTGGGAGAATCAAAAAATTTCATGATTGAATATCAGACATATCTGGAAAAAATGAACGGTGAAGCTGTAGAATATATTAGGGGAATTCCTGTTACAAAAGCATTCCAGCAAAGTGTTTATTCTTATAAAAACTTTTTATTGGCAATTAAAAATTATGCAAAGTTTTCAGCGGAATATGCATTTTCTACCCAGCTTCCAATGACTTCATTTACTGTATCAATCAATGGATTTTTCGCTTTATTGATTCCCGCAGGAATACTGCTTGCAGGATCTGTTGTTGATATAAAATTCTTATCAAATTTCCTATTTTACGTGATATTTACTCCAATCTGTGCGGTAATGATGAATAAAATCATGATGGTTTCACAGGACTGGATGCTTGCAAGCAATGCACTTGATAACATTGAAGCTATCTTAAATGAAAAGCCATTAGCAGAACCAACTAATCCTCAAAAGCCTAAAAATCATTCTATTGAATTTGAAGGAGTCTATTTTGATTATGATGAATCTGAAAATGATGAACATATTCTAAATGATGTTAATTTAAAGATTAATGAAAATGACTCTGTTGCATTGGTTGGTCCGTCAGGTGGTGGAAAAACCACAATCGCTTCTTTAATTCCAAGGTTTTGGGATGTTGGTGAAGGTTCTATCAAATTAGGTGATGTTGATGTTCGTGATATTTCAACTAAGGAATTGATGGAAAATATTTCCTTTGTATTCCAAAATACTACTTTATTTAAAGATTCCATTTTCAATAATGTAGCTATTGGTCGTAAAGGTGCTTCTAGAAGTGAGGTTTTAAATGCACTTGATTTGGCTCAATGTGGTGATATAATTGATGAATTGCCGGACGGAATCGATACGGTTATTGGATCTGAAGGTACATACCTATCCGGTGGTCAGCAACAAAGAATCGCACTTGCAAGAGCAATATTAAAAGATGCTCCAATAATCATTTTGGATGAAGCAACGGCACTGGCTGATCCTGAAAATGAATACTTAATTCAAAAAGCCATTTCTGAAATTACTAAAAATAAGACTGTTATTATGATTGCACATAGATTGTCGACGGTTAGAAATGTAGATAAAATTTATGTCGTTGACAATGGCAGAATCGTTGAGGAAGGAAATCATGATGTGCTGGTTGAAAAAGATGGACTTTACTCAAGAATGTGGGATGAATTCAATCAGTCTATCCAATGGAAAGTTAAAAGCGAGGCGATATAATGTTATCTGAGTATTTTACAAAAAGATTTGGCCTTACAAAAGAGGGTTCAGATAATTTAGTTAAAGGAATTATTTATACGGCACTTCAAAATCTTTCGTTTATGTTTCCTATTGGACTTTATGCACTTTTACTGTATATCTGGTTATCTACCTTAACCGGAGGAGAAATTATTGATCCTAATTTGGGAATTTTTATAGTGTTGATATTGATAGTTCTTGGAATAATATTTGTATTTTCATGGAAACAGTATCATTTCGTATATAATACTACCTATGGGGAAAGTGAAAAGAGAAGGATTAACTTAGGCGAAAATTTAAGAAAGCTTCCATTGTCATTTTTTGAAAACAGGGATTTGGCCGATTTGACTTCAACAATCATGAATGACTGCACTGATTTGGAACATGTCTTTTCACATGCAGTTCCACAATTATTGGGTTCAATCATCTCATTAATTCTTGCGGCAATTGGTTTGTTCATTTTTGATTGGAGACTGGCCCTTGCACTTTTATGGGTAGTTCCTGTTGCTTTTGTAATATTATATTTCACAAGAATATGGATTCATAAAGGTGGAGAACTTGTAATGGGTGATTTGCTTGAATGCGGAGATTCAATGCAGGAATGTATTGAATCAGTAAGGGATTTAAAATCATATAATTATGAAAATGAGTATTTATCTAGATTAAATGCTTCAACTAAAAAAATTGAACGATCAAGGATTAAAGCTGAGCTCATGACCGCTTCAGGAGTAATCACTGGAAACATGGTTTTAAAATTAGGAATAGTTTCTGTAATATTATTAGGGTCTTATTTGATAATGAATTCCCAAATAAACATATTTACATTTCTGATTTTCTTAATAGCATCAGCAACAATATATGCTCCAGTTGAAAATGGATTAATGTTTTTATCTGAAATATTCATGATGGATATTAAAGTTGAAAGAACAAAAGAAATAGAATCTTTAGTGATTGAAGGTGGTTTAACCGATTATTCATTAGATGGTTATGATGTTGAATTTGATGATGTCAATTTTAATTACGATGATTTAAAAGATGTTTTAACAGACATTAACTTTACAGCCAAACAGGGAGAAGTAACTGCACTTGTCGGACCATCTGGTGGAGGTAAATCCACAGTTTCAAAACTCGCTGCCCGATTTTGGGATCCTGTAAGTGGAAAAGTTTCACTTGGCGGACAGGACTTGTCTGAGTTGGATTCTGAAAAACTTTTGGAAAACTTCTCAATAGTCTTTCAGGATGTAATTTTATTCAATAATACAATCATGGAAAATATTCGTGTTGGAAGAAAAGACGCAACGGATGAGGAAGTAATCAACGCTGCTAGATTGGCAGAATGTGATGAATTCGTTGAAAAGCTTCCTGAGGGTTACAATACTGTCATCGGTGAAAATGGTGAATTATTGTCTGGCGGTCAAAGGCAGAGGATTTCTATTGCACGAGCATTGCTCAAGGATGCAAATGTGATTCTTTTGGATGAAGCGACTTCATTTTTGGATGTTGAAAATGAGTCTAAAATACAAAAAGCGTTATCTCAATTGATTAAAAATAAAACCGTTATTATTATCGCTCACAGAATGCGTACAATAGCCAATGCAGATAAAATAGTTGTTTTGGATGATGGTAAAATTTCTGAGCAAGGTTCACCGGACGAATTACTGGCTAATGACGGTTTATTCAAGAAGATGGTCGACTTACAGAATTTGAGTGGTGAGTGGAAAATTTAGTTGGGAAATTATTTTTCCCATATTATTCTCATTAATATGATAAAAAAATGAAGGAGGAAGATTTAATGAGTGAAAGATTTGCTGTAAAAGATTTAATCACTGTCGGTATATTTTCAGTGATAATGATTGTTTTAATATTTGCTTTTGGAATGTTGGGATATATTCCAATATTAATGATAGGATTGCCTATTATAGCTGCGTTGATTTGTGGAATTCCATTTATGCTCTTTTTAACAAGAGTAAACAAATTTGGAATGGTAACTTTAATGGGTTTGATTTTAGGAATTGTGATGTTTTTGTCAGGCCATACTTGGATACCAATCGTTGTTTTCACATTATGTGCATTAATTGCAGACATAATATTAAAAATGGGCGATTATTCTTCTGTTAAAAATTCCATAATTGCGCATGGTGTTTTTATTTTAGGAGTATTTGGTAACATGTTGCCATTTTTCATATTGAGGGATTATTTCCTTGGTGCTATTGCTGAATCAATGGGAAATGACTATGTAAATGTTATTTCACCATTTTTAACATATGAATGTTTGATTGTACTGGTTATTTTAACTTTCATTGTTGGATGTATCAGTGCATATGTTGGAAAATTAGTTTTGAAAAAACATTTTGAAAAAGCAGGGATAGCCTAAAGTGATAATATGGAATTAGGACTTGATAATCAGTTTAAAATTGATCCAAGAACAAAAATTATTCTTCTTGTAATAATAAGTTTCATGGTGTTTAATGAAGCACCATTGTATGTTAGTGGAATTTTAGTCTTAGTTCCATTTATTTGCTTATTTTTTTCTGATTACAAAAAAGCAGCTATAATTTATATTTTTTTATATGTGATTGCAAGGTATATTCAGATTTATCTGCTGCCAAATACAACAGGAATTGTATCAATACTTTTGGTGACTTTTAGCTACACTGCTTCAAGAATGCTACCTATCTTTGTCATGGGATACTATACAATCACTTCAACAAAAGTAAGTGAATTTATAGCTTCTATGGAAAAAAGCAATGTTCCAAAAGAGATTATTATTCCTATTTCAGTTATTTTCAGGTATATTCCTTCAGTTTATGAAGAAATCAAGTCCATTACTAATGCAATGAAAATGAGGGGATTTGGATTTACAACCAAATCATTAAAATCTCCTTTAAAGCTGATTGAGTTTTATATGGTTCCGATTCTAATTAGTGCTGTTAAAACAAGTGATGAATTATCTGCAGCTTCCCTAACAAGAGGTTTAAGCAATCCTGAAAAAAGAACCCATTTGATTGATGCTGAATTCAATAAATGGGATTATATTTTATTAATTGTTTCAATCATTGGTTTGGGCATATATTCATATTACTTTATTGGAGGTGTTGTTCTTGCTTAATATGGATAATGTTTCATTTTCTTATGCTGAAGATGAAAATTTAGCTGATGTTAATTTAAATATTAAGAAAGGCGAAGTTATATTGCTATGTGGTGAATCCGGATGTGGAAAAACAACACTGACACGTTTTTTAAATGGCCTTATTCCAAATTTCTTTGATGGAAAAAGACAAGGTGAAGTTTATTTGGATAATAAAGCCATTAGTGAAATGCCAATATATGAAATATCAAAATATGTTGGATCTGTTTTTCAAAATCCAAAAACTCAGTTTTTCAATGTTGATACAACAAGTGAAATAACATTCGGATGTGAAAATTTAGCAGTTGAAAAATCCGAGATTGAAACTAGGTTAGAAAAAGTTGTAAATGACTTTAAAATAACACATTTACTTGATAAAAATATTTTTAAAATATCTGGTGGTGAAAAGCAAAAAATTGCTTGTGCATCAATATCTGCAGTTTTTCCAGAAATATTTGTTTTGGATGAACCTTCTTCTAATTTGGATTCCAAATCAAGCTGGGAATTTGAGCAGATAATAAAAAAATGGAAATCTCAAGGTAAAACTGTGATTATTGCAGAACATAAATTATTCTTTTTAAAAGATGTCGTTGATAGAGTGATATTTATAAAAAATGGAAAAATCACATATGATTGGCATATTTCTGAATTTAAAAAATTAAATCATAGAGATTTAGGTTTAAGACAACTTGACTTGGATAATTTAACTGCTAAGAGAACAGATTATTATTCTAATAATGATGATTTTTTAGAACTCAAAAATTTCAATTTCAAATATAAAAAAGTACCTGCTCTGGATATTAATAATGTAAAAATTCCAAAAAATGAAATTATTGCAATAATTGGAAAGAATGGTGCTGGAAAATCAACGTTTGCAAATTGTTTGTGCGGTCTTAAAAGGTCATTTAAAGGTGAAGTCATCTTCGATAATCAAAGATTAAAAAGAAAAGACATGCTTAAAAAGACATATATGGTAATGCAAGATGTCAATCACCAATTATTCACTGAAAGTGTGCTGGATGAGGTATTATTGAGTATGGATGAAGAAAATATGGATTTGGCTGAAAATATTTTAATTAATTTGAATTTAATTCATCTAAAAGATAAACATCCTATGGCATTATCTGGCGGTGAAAAACAAAGGGTGGCTATAGCATCAGCAATAGCTTCTAAAAAAGAAATATTGATTTTTGATGAGCCTACAAGCGGTTTGGATTTAAAAAATATGATGAAAGTTTCTGAAAACTTAATTCATCTTCAAAAGTTGGGAATCACTTCTTTTATCATAACCCATGATTTTGAATTAATTATGGAAGCCTGTTCTCATGTTTTACATTTTGAAGATGGCAAAATAATTGATAATTATAAGGTCGATGAAGAAAAACTGAAAAAGTTTTTCTTAGAATAATTTTAGGTATGCCTAAATTTTATATATGATGTTTTATAAATAAGAAAAATGAATATACTATTAATACGGGAGAAATTTTTAATGAGCACATTAATTGAATTTAAAGATGTGGTAAAGGAATACAAATCAGGAGACCATGTTCTTCGAGCGATGGATAATGTCAATTTTACAATTGACGAAGGAGAATTTGTCGTTATACTTGGGCCTTCAGGTGCGGGCAAATCAACTCTTTTAAACCTATTGGGTGGTTTGGATTCCACAACAAGTGGCCAAATCATTGTTAACGGTGAACATGTAGAAAACTTCAACGACAATGAATTAACTAAATATCGTGCTAAAAATGTAGGATTCATTTTTCAGTTCTATAATTTAATCCCAAATTTAACCGCACTGGAAAATGTTGAACTGATGAAGGATATCGTTGATGTTAATATCAATGGTGAAGAGGTACTTAATTCAGTCGGTTTGGAAGGCCATTCCAATCAATTTCCTGCACAATTGTCTGGTGGGGAACAGCAAAGAGTATCAATTGCAAGGGCTGTTGCAAAACAACCAGCAATGCTTTTGTGTGATGAACCTACAGGAGCTTTGGATTCAAAAACAGGTGTTCTTATTCTAAATCTACTTCAGGATATGAGTAACAATAAAAATACTACTGTAATCATCGTTACTCACAATGCAATACTTGCTGAAGCTGCTGATAAGGTCATAAGAATTAAAAACGGACAGATTGAAAGTATTGTAATTAATGAAAATCCTAGAAAGGTTGAAGATTTAGAATGGTGAATTTATGCTTTCAAAAAAGATGTTAAGAGACATCGCGAAGCATAAAACACAGTTTTTATCTATTTTTTTAATGGCATTTTTAGGTGTGTTTGTCTTTGCCGGTGTCGGCGGTGAGTCAGTAGGTTTGGAAGTTAATGTAAACGAGTATTATAATGCTACAAATTTGGCTGACGGCTGGATTTATTCAGCAAACCTTGATGATAATTTTGTAGATGAAGTGAATAATTTAAGTCCAACAAAGGACAGTGAAAGGCAGCTGGTCATCGATTCGGTGGGTGATTTTTCAAATGATCCCGAAATAACCCTTCATTTTCTTGAGAAAAACAATATTTCCACTTTTTATTTGATTGAAGGTGAAGATTTCAATATAAGTGATGGGGATGGAGTATGGCTTGACAAGGAATTTGCCGATGCAAAAGACTTAAAAGTCGGAGACAATATTTCATTTGATTTCAACGGTGTTACAATAGAAAAAGAAATCAAAGGTTTGGGATATTCTCCGGAATATGTCTATCATGCTTCTGATGCTTCAGTAATTCCTGATTTCAGCAAAATGGGTTTTGCTTATTTGTCTCATGAAGCATTTCCTTTAAGTGATGTTCCATATAATGTATTGTTGGTTGATTTTAATGGAAATGCAAGCGAATATGGGGATTTGCTTTCAGATAAATTGGATGGAAAGTATAATTCATTCATTGAACAGTCAGAGCATGTCAGCGTATCTCAGTTTTCAGAAGAGATGGATCAGCACAAAATGATGGGAGATATTTTCCCTGTTGTATTCATATTAATAGCATTATTGATTCTTTTGACTACAATGTCTCGTATCATTTCCCATCAAAGGACACAAATAGGTATTTTAAAAGCTGTCGGATATAAAAATCGGACAATAATGTTTCACTACATTTCCTATGGATTATGGCTGGTTCTAGTCGGATCAATTTTAGGTTTAATTATAGGGCCGTTAACCTTGCCTCAATTATTCTATCCGTCAATGAGCTCAACATACATTCTGCCTGAATGGAAACCTGCATGGAGCATGACATTTATCTATGTTGCTCTAGCTATGATATTGATGTCAGTTGTCGTTTCCTATTTTGCTGTTAGAAGCATATCAAAAGAAAATCCTGCAGACACAATAAGGCCAAAAGCTCCTAAAGTTTCAACTTCAGGTTTTGTTGAAAAATTTGGATTTTGGAAAAAATTCGGATTCAATATTCGCTGGAACTATCGTGATGCTAAAAGAAATAAATTCCGTGCATTAATGACAATTGTAGGTGTTATTGGATGTACCGCACTTTTGGTATCAGCATTCGGTATGTATGATGGCATGAACGATTTAAAGGAATGGGAATATAATCAAATCAACCATTATGATTCTAAACTTGTCATTGACGATGAAGCAAGCTTGTCTGAAATCAATGAAGTTGCCGATGAAGTCAAAGGGGATAAATTAATGGAAAGTGCAATCGAAATAGAATCGGGCAATTCTAAAAAATCGGCTTCACTTTTAGTGCTGAACGATACTGATTTGGTTACACCTACAGATTATGATTGGAATAAGATTGACATAGCTAATGATGAGGTTTCAATTTCACAGAAAATGGCTGATTTGTTGGGTGTTGGTGTTGGAGATACTGTTAAATGGCATATTATGGGTTCAGACAAATGGATTAATACAACAATTGACAAGATTCATGCAGATCCGATTTCACAAGGATTCATAATGTCCAGCGATAAGTTGGAAGACTTGGACTTAAATTACACCCCAACAAGCATTGTAACGGCTGAACATGTTGATAAAAATTACTCTGCAATTAAATCATCCAGTTCAATGAAAGACATGACTGCAAGTTGGGATGAATTGACCGAGTCAATGTGGCTATTGATTTATATATTGATATTCTTTGCAAGTTTATTGGCTGTTGTAGTGCTTTATAATCTAGGGTTATTGTCATTTACAGAAATTGAACGTGAAATAGCAACATTGAAAGTATTGGGTTTCAAAACTGGTGCTTTAAGAAAGCTGTTATTAACACAGAACCTATGGTTTACAGCCATTGGATTCATATTGGGTATTCCTGTTGGTTATTATATCTTGAAAATAATGTGGGAATCTTCAGGGGATTCATTTTACATATTGCCTTCAATATCAATTACCAATTTAGCTTTAACGGCAATAATAACATTTTTCCTATCAATACTAGTAAACTTGATGTTTTCAAGAAAAATCAAAAGCTTAGATATGGTTGAATCACTAAAAGGTAATGAATAATTATCTTTTAGTCTTTTCTTTTTTTTACTAATATTTAAATCTTATTTTTTTCTTATATTATATTATGTCATTATTTAAAAAGATGCTTAGGGACATTAAAGTTAATAAGACACAATTTATTTCTATATTTTTAATGGCCTTTATAGGCATTTTTGCATTTTGTGGAGTTTGTAGTGAGTATTACGGTTTGGAACAAACCAGTAGTGAGTTTTATTCAGACACTAATCTTGCCGATGGCTGGATTTATAATACCACAATCACTGATGGGGCAATAGACGAAATAAAAAATTTCACAACTGATTATGAAAAGCAGATGGTGGTTCAATCAGTTGGTAATTTTTCAAATGACCCCGAGATTACTCTGCATTTTGTAGAGGATAATGAAATATCTAAATTTTATACAACGGAAGGTGAAGATTTCAATTCATCTGATGATTCAGGTGTTTGGCTTGATAAAAGATTTGCCGATGCCTGGAACTTGACCGTTGGAGACAATATCACATTCAAATTCAATGGATTAACTTTAGAAAAAGAAATTAAAGGTATAGGTTATTCTCCGGAATATGTTTATGAGGCTTCACCAACATCAATCATCCCTAATTTTAAGGATATGGGTTTTGCTTATTTATCTAATGAATCATTTCCTTTAAGTGATATCCCATATAACGTGTTGCTGGTTAAGTTCAATCAAAGTCCTGATGATTTTAAGGATTCTTTGGATGATTCTGTTGAATATCTCTCATATACTCAACAGTCAGATCACGTGAGTGTATCACAGTTCAATGAGGAAATGGCTCAGCATAAGATGATTGGAGATGTATTTCCTATTGTATTCATTCTAGTTACTTTTTTAACATTATTGACAACAATGACTCGTATTGTTACTCATCAAAGAACCCAGATTGGTGTTTTAAAGGCAGTGGGATATAAAAATAGGACTATCATTTTGCATTTCATGTCTTATGGGTTTTGGTTGGTTCTGGCAGGTGCAGTTTTAGGTCTAATTTCAGGTCCGGCGATTATTCCTGATTTGTTTTATCCGACAATGACTTCCAGATATTCGCTTCCCGAATGGAATCCTGGTTTCGATATCAGTTTTGTTGTTGTGGCAGCTGCCATGGTAATATCTTCACTTTTGGTCAGCTATATTGCAGCCAGAAATATTTCAAAGGAAAATCCCGCAAATACCATGAGGCCAAAAGCTCCAAACATGTCTTCTTCAGGATTTTTGGAAAATTCAAAATTATGGACTAAACTAAATTTCAATCTTCGCTGGAATTATCGTGATGCTAAAAGGAATAACTTCAGGGCATTAATGGCAATAGTTGGTGTTATGGGTTGTGTTGCTCTTTTAATTTCTGCTTTCGGTATGAATGATTCAATGGAGAATTTAAAAACTTGGGAATATGACGACATTTCTCATTTTGATTCAAAGTTAATCATCAAAAGCGGTGCTTCACTTTCAGATATTGATGATGTCCGTGAAGAAGTAAATGGTAGTACCATTATGGAGCAAGCTATTGAAATAAAGGCTCAAGGAAATGAAAAGACGGCATCACTTCTTACATTAAATAACACGAATTTGATATCTCAGACAGATAAAAATAAAAATCCAATAAATTTGTCTGATACAGATATATCACTTTCAGCAAAAACAGCAGAAAGTCTAAATGTTGGTGTAGGTGATACTGTAGAATGGCATATCATAGGTTATGATGATTGGGTGAAATGTAAAATAACAAACATTCATGGAGAACCTTTGTCTCAGGGAATAATTCTATCATCAGATAAGCTGGAAGATTTGGGCTTAAATTTCACTCCAACCAGTATAATTACCACAGAACATGTTGATGATGATTACGATTCAATAAAAAGTGTTTCTACATTAAATCAAATGGTAAGCAATTGGAATGAGATGATAGGCTCTGTCATGATGATGGTTTCAATTCTAATATTTTTTGCTGTACTTTTAGCTATTGTTGTGCTATACAATTTGGGAATATTGTCATTTACAGAAATTGAGCGTGAAGTAGCTACTTTAAAAGTATTGGGCTTTAAAACTGCAGATTTAAGAAAGCTGTTATTGACACAAAACCTGTTTTTTACAGCAATCGGATTTATTTTGGGAATTCCTCTAGGTTTTTATTTAATGACATTAATGTTGAATGCCGCAGGTGAATCACTATATTATATTCCTTCATTAACTTTGGGAAATATATTGTTAAGCGGTTTTATAACTTTTGTCGTTTCAATTGTCGTTAACTTATTATTTTCAAGTAAAATTAAGAACTTAAACATGGTTGAAGCCCTTAAGGATGTTGAATAATCTATAATTTTTCATGATTAACTTATTAAAAAGTTTTAAATTAAGGCCATTTACACTGGCTGGCCGTTAATGTTAACTAATTTCCTTACATAACTTAATTCGGATAATTCAATAGTTATTGTATCATCAATTCTTATTTTGGAATAATCCTGTGGACTAACAATAATATCTCCATTTTCCACTGTATCAATGATATACAAATAATCTTTCTCAGATCCTGCAGACAGTATCTTTTTATCGTTTACGTGAAATGTTTCCGTTGTTACCTGCCCGTAAACTACAGACATTGCAAATAAAGCCATAATTAATATAGTCAATATTTTTTTCATGTTATTTTGTATGTTTTTTGAAGTTTTAAATATTTTTATTTGAAAATTGGCAAAACTTTAAATACTATTTACACACAATATAATAATACTAATTTTGGAGAAATAATCATGAAAACTCAAAGCATCTTAGATAAATTTGAAGCTGTATCTACGACTGTTCATGTTATAGAAAAAGAAAATGGGGGATATTTTACATTCAATGAGTTTGGTGTTGTTCCGGTAAGATGTGATATTGAATATTTCTTTGTACCTGGCAAGGATGTAAAAGACTCATTTTATGTTGACACTGTTACTTTGGATACATCTGATGACTGCATTACCTTCGAATTAAAGGATAATGTTAAAGAAATGCTTAATCCTGATGATATCATTAATTTAGACATTGTTAAAATAACTCAAAATCAATATCTAAAAGCAATCAGGGATGATGAAAAGTTTTTAGACTTTTTTGATTAATTATTTTTTTAGATTAACATATCATAATATTGTGATATGAAAATATTTATATATAAAAACATTATAAAATATGAAATAGATATAATTTAATGTGATTAAAATGTCAGAAAATAATAATCTTGAAAATAACAATGATGATATGTGTGAGGTATTCAACTCTCATGAGGATGTCATTGAACGTGTACAAGCACGTATGATTGAAGAAGAGCAATATTCTGAATTAGCTGAGTTCTTTAAAATATTTGGAAATCCTACAAGATTAAAAATACTTTCATTACTTGCTGTTGAAGATTTATGTGTTTGTGATATTTGTGATACATTAAATTTAAATCAAACTACTGTTTCAAATCAATTAAGAATATTAAGAGCAAATAATATTGTTAAATATCAAAAAGAAGGTAAAATGGCCAGATATTCCCTTACAGACCTTCACATTGAAATGATATATAAAATAGGTTTGGAACATATTTTAGAATAAATTTAATGGTGTTTTAAATGAAAGAAAATAAGTGTTATGAACCGGATTGTGATGAAGAAGAATGTCACAATCCTGAGCATTTCAATTTCATTTGTTTTGATCCTGATTGTGAAGAAATTCCCTGTGAAAATAGAAATCACTTTGATAAGCAATTATTAAAAGATTTTCAGGAAAATACTGATTTAAGTGTTTATGATCACAGAGAAGAAATAGATTATGATGAAGATGTTGATATAAGTATTTGTGGCTGTCCTGATTGTGCAGACGATGATGAGCATGACCACGATCACGACCATGGGCACTCTCACAGTCATGATGAGCATGGGCATCATCATGATGAAACGGATTCTTGTAGTGATGATGATTGTGGGTGTCATGATGAGCATGGCCACGACCATGAACATGGGCATCATCATGGACATGAACATTCTCACTCTCATGAAGTGGATTCTTGTAGTGATGATGATTGCGATTGTCATGACCACGATCATGAAGAAAAAGATACATGTTCAGACCCAGATTGCGGCTGCCATGACCACGACCATGATGATGTTGATATAAGCATTTGTGGCTGTCCGGATTGTGCAGACGATGATGATGGCGATGAAGAAGAAGAGTTAATTGCTGAAGGTAAACCTTTAATATCAAACAGACCTATTCAAATCATCGTAGTGAGCGGTATTTTATTTGCTGCAGGCCATATCTTAGAATACCTATCATTCAGTCCAACATTAGTAACACTTATTTTCATGATTGGCGCATTGATTGCAGGTTATGAAATAGCTATTTTAGCATATAAATCTTTAGTCAAAAGGCACACAGTCGGTCCGGCAATGCTCATGTGTATTGCTTGTGTTGCTTCATTTATCATAGGACACCCTGAAGAAGGTGCAGCAGTAACATTCCTGTATTATATTGCAGAATTCCTGGAGGATTATGCTGAACACAGAGCTAAACGTTCAATCAAGTCATTAGTTGAAATCGCTCCTGAAACCGCTAGAGTTAAAGTTGGGGAATCAGAGGAGTTAAGAAATGTTGATGATGTTAATATTGGTGAAATTGTAATTGTAAAACCGGGAGATAAGGTTCCTTTGGACGGTCATGTTATTTCCGGTTCTTCATCAATCAATCAGGCTTCAATCACTGGAGAAAGTGTGCCTGTTCTTAAGGAAGTCGGTGATGAAGTATTTTCAGGTACTGTTAATGAAGACGGTTATCTGGAAATTGTTGTTACCAAAAAGGCAAAAGATTCAGTCATTTCAAAAATCGTTACATTGGTTAAAAGATCACAGCTCAACAGGTCTGAAACAGAATCTTTAGTTGAAAAAGTGGCTAAGTATTATACTCCAGTCATGATGGTTGCCGCAGCATGCGTTGCATTCATACCTCCATTGTTATTTGGTCAGAACTTTGTTGATTGGGTTTATAAGGCACTTTCACTTCTGGTAATTTCATGTCCTTGCGCATTCTTAATTTCAACACCTGTCGGGATGGTATCAGCAATTACTTCCGCTACAAGAAATGGTGTAATCATTAAGGGAAGTACCTATGTTGAAGAAATGAAAGACGTTAAAGCAGTTATCTTTGACAAGACAGGTACATTAACTGAAGGTAAATTGGAATTAAGTGAAGTGAAATTATTGAATGAAAACTGCTCAAAAGAGGATATTATAAAAATTGCATCATCCCTTGAACATCAGTCTTCACACCCTATTGCACAGGCCATTGTAAACTATGCTACAATGAATGACATCGAATTTGAAGAAATTGAAGACTTTAAAAATATTCCGGGTAAAGGAATTGTCGGATTTATTGGTGGCGAGCAATATTATGCTGCTAATGAATCATTAATTGAAGGCAGTTTATTCAATATATCTCATGATGAGATAAATAAATATTCTGCTGAAGGAAAAACTGTTGTATTCATTGGTAATTCAAAAGAAGTCTTAGCTATTATTACAGTAGCTGATAAAATAAGAGATAATGCTTCTGAAGTAATCGCTGATTTAAATAAACAGGGTGTAAAAACAGTAATGTTGACTGGAGACAACAAAATTGCCGCCCACAAAGTTGCAGAAGAAATTGGAATAGAATATGTTTATTCCAATTTGCTTCCAGAAGACAAGTTAAACATTTTGGATATAATTAGAAATAAATTTGGTGATGTGGCCATGGTTGGTGACGGTATAAATGATGCACCTGCTTTAGCAAGAGCAAATATTGGTATTGCTATGGGTGCAGCAGGATCTGACGTTGCCATTGAAACAGCTGACGTTGCATTAATGCAGGATGATATTTCCAAATTACCTTATCTTTTCTCTTTAAGCCGCAAGACAATGACAATCATTAAACAGAATATTACTGTTGCCATTGCGGTTAAACTGTTATGTGTAGTGCTGGCTATTTTGGGAATTATCACATTGATGATGTCTGTCGGTTTTGGAGACTTGGGACTAACCCTATTGGTTATATTAAATTCATTTAGAATTGGAATGGTGAAAGATCCACTATTCTAATTTTAATTTTTTAAAATATCCAAAAAAATTATAAATAACAAATACTTCATATGTATTATTAACTAATTTAATTTTAAAAATGAGGTATGTAAATGGATAAAAGAATTTTTAATCAGGTTTTAAAAAATAAATATGCTTTGGTTTTTGCAGCAGGCTTTGCAACTGCTGTTGTTGGAAAAGTATTGCTGGAATCTGATGCAGTAAAAGAAGTAACTTCTAAAGGTATGGATGCTGTCATGTCTGCTAAAAATGATATAGAAGAAACTTTTCAACCAAGAAATGAATATTCAGAAGATACTGTCATCGATATAAATGCAGAAACTAAAAGAAAAATTAACATAACTGAAGATGAATAATCATATTCATTTTTTGCTTTTCAATATTAAAAAATAAAAAAGAAAAATCTCATAAAATTAAAATGTTTTAATTTTAGAGATTGTTTATTTCATCAAAGTGTAAAATATCATCACAAATTACTTCAAGCAATTCTTCGTCGTGGCTAACAGCCAGTATGCCAATGTTATTTGCTTTACAATGTTTTATGAGTGCTTCCCATATTTGTACTTGCGTTACAGCATCAAGCATGGTACTTATTTCATCCGCAATGATGAATTTCGTTTTTGGATTAAGAGCTCTTAATATACTGAAACGTTGCAATTCTCCACCGGAAAGTTCATTGGGCCAACGTGTTAACCAGGTATCTTTAAGACCAAAAGTATCTTTTAACTCTTGAGTTGGGGTCCATGATTCATTCAGTACTTTTTCCATTTTCCATTTAGGATTCATGGTCTTTTCAGGATGTTGATAGATTAGTTGTACCGGATAAAAATCTTTATCTGGAATCGCTTTATTATCCATTGTAACTTCTCCGGTATAATTAGTGATGTATCCTGATAAAATTTTACACAATGTACTTTTACCGCTACCACTGTCTCCTATTAGGCCAATTATCTCATTATTATTAATGGATAATGAAACATCCTTTAATATTTGTCTTTTTTTGGAATATGAAAAAGTAATATTATTTGCTTTAAGATTCATCATTAGCCTCCTCATATTTGAAACATCTAATCATAATGCCATCATGATTAATGAGTTTTGGTATGTTATTTTCACATTTGTCTAAACGTATTGGACAATTTTCATAGTATGGACATCCACTAACTTCATCTAGCGGTTGTACGCCTTCAGTTAACTTAAAACCATTTCTTGGCAGTGAATCAATTAAAGCTTTAGAATATGGATGCAGTATATTATCAGTGTTTTTGAAATTTTCTGCTGTATTGATTTCAATAACATAACCTGAATAAAATATTGCTATTCTATCTGCTGTTTTTAAGGCAACATCAATTTCGTGAGTAATTAATAAAATGCCTTTGTTATGTTCTTTTAAATTCTTTATATCCTCAATAGTTTCTTCAACACTTTTTTTATCAAGACCCGGTGTTGGTTCATCAGCAATCAATAAACTTGGATTGCCTATTAACGCTGTAGATAACAATACTTTTCTTGCCATTCCTCCGGAAAGTTCGAATGGGTATAAATCATCTACACTTTCATCCAACCCATATCTGTTGAATATTTCTCTTTGCCTTATTTTTTTCTCATCATGCTCTTTATCGTCTTTACATTCACCAATGGCCTGTTCAGATACTTTCATAAGAGGGTCTAAGAAATTAACCGATTGTGGTATTAAACAAATTTCTTTTCCTCTTAATTTTTCCTTCAATCCCTGATTTAAAACCTCACCTTTATATTTAATCTCTCCAGTTACATTGGAGTTATAAGGAAGGATTCCTAAAATTGAATGAGCTAGAAGACTTTTTCCAGAACCGCTGGAACCTAATACCGCAACAATTTCACTTTCATCTATGTCAATTGTCAAATCGGATATTACCTTGCTATCGTGCCTATTTAATCCTTGAACATATTGTGTAAATGATATTGATAGATTATTCACTTCTAATAATTTTGTCATAATATCACCAAAAGCTATTTATTTGCCTGTGAAGGATCAAATAATCGTTTTAAATTGTCTCCTATAATATCAAACAATAATACAACTATAAGTAAAGCTAAACCTGGGAAGAATGCTAACCACCAAGCACCCATTGCAAGATAAGTCATTGATTCGGATAAGATTATACCAATTGCAGGTTCGTGTGGTGATAAACCAAATCCTAAGAATGTTATACTTGATTCGTGCATAATTGCATGTGGAAATACAAGTAATGTTCCTACAAATATTTGGGATAATATTAATGGTAAAATATGCTCTTTTGCAATCCATAATTTGCTTTTTCCAAATTTTTTAGATAAAGCAACATACTCGGATGTATTGATTTGCAATACTTCAGCTCTCAGTACTCTTGTTAAGTTTACCCAATGTGAAAATGCCACAGCCATTATTACACCAAATGCACCTTTACCTAATGCAATAGATATCATCATAAGTAATAATATGTGGGGTATTGATGCGAATAAGTCAATTAACCAGGATACTACTGAATCACAGAATTTGTTAACACTTGCGACAAATGCTAAAATTGTAGCTATTATACTGGAAATTATTGAAGCGCCTATTCCAATCATAATACTTAAGCTTAAACCTTTTATTGTTCTTATGAACATATCTCTACCCATCCAGTCAGTACCAAAAATATGGTCAAATGTTGGGGGTTGCATTTTAATAGAGAAATCGGTTGGTAAATTTGCATTAATTAGTGTTCCGCAAATGAAAATGACTAATAAAACTAATCCTGTGAGGCCTATTGTTAAAAGGGTTTTTTGCCTTAAATTTAATGAACTGAATAATCCTTTGTTATACCATGGAGTTTCACTCATCATCCTCACTCCTTATTCTTGGGTCAACATATTGATAAATCACATCTGCAAGCAGATTTCCTACGAATACGAAAATAGCACTGACAATAACAATACCTAATAATAATGGGACATCAGATCTTAATCCGGCAGCAACAGTGGCCTGACCAATTCCAGGGTATGCGAATACCTGTTCAACAAGAATTGTTCCTCCAAATAATTCATTAAAAGACAAGAATTGTATTGAGATTGCCGGAAGTAAAATGTTTCTAATTCCGTGATTTTTTATTATTCCCCAGAAGCTTTCACCTCTTGCTTGTGCAAATAAGAAATAATCACTGTTCTTAACACTAATAAGTTTGTCTCTTGTATACATGGTAAGGGAAGCAATTCCCACAATACTTAATGTGATTGCAGGCAGGATTAATCTATATAACCATTGCCAAAAGGTAACTGTGTCTGATAATTGGCCAATAGGAACCGAAAGTCCTATAGGGAACCAACCTAAATATACTGAAAAGACCATTAAAAGTACTAATCCTATCCAAAATGTTGGTGTTGACTGTAATATGTAACAATAAGTTTTAATTGCTCTATCAACTAGTGTTCCTTCTTTTGCACCAGCAATTACACCTAATCCAAATCCTACAATTCCGGATATTATCCAGGAAACTACCATTAAAGTCAATGATGCAGTGAATTTTTGAACGATTACTTCAGTTACAGGTACTCTATATATCAATGAAAAACCCATACTTCCTGATGCTAAAGTCTGAAGCCAGCCTATTACTCTTTCACTTAAAGATAAGTTTGTACCCCAATATTCTCCCACAATAGCCAATTGTTCTTGACTTACTATTCTTTGGCCAAGATAAGCTTTTACAGGATCAATCGGAGATAATTGTATCATTATAAAACTTATTGCTGCAATAACGATTAATAAAATTAATAGTCTAATAGCTTTATATCCAAAAAATTTAACTAATTTTTTACTGTTAATTTTAATCATCTCCAGCGTGTAAAAATTTGTTTAAAAAAAAGAATTAAAAAATGATTTATTAAAAATAAATCATTTTATTTTATATTTATTTTGTACTATTGGTAGAATTACTATCAATACGTTTCCAATCGTAGATGTTACCCCATATGTCTCCACCGTGTGGATAGATGAGGTGAGTACTATTGGAAATATCTAATGAATCACTAACGAAGTATGTGTAATCCATTGTTCCAATCCATAAGAATGGGTAATTGGAATTAGCTTTTTGAGCTGCTTGAGACCAGGTAGAGTATGAACTGTCAAGATCTTGAGTCATAGCTTGATCGATTAATGTATCTACACTGGTATCATTAAGTATTTCTGGGTTATCGTAACCTTCACCAGCTACTCTTGAATCATATTGATGTTCTATTTCATATGGGTCAGCTGAACCGAATCCCCATACGACTCCTTCTTGGAATTTAACAGGGTCAATATCATCCCAACTTCCACCTACAGGATTAATTTCAATACCAATTTCTTTTGCTTGTTCTGCAACAGCTACAGCAATAGTTTGTCTTTCAGTAGCTTTAGAATTGTAATATATTGAGAATGATGCTTTTTGTCCATCTTTTTCTACAATTCCATCACCATTTGTATCATTCCATCCAGCATTAGCAAGGATTTGTTTTGCTTGGTCAACATTACCGTCAGTAAATGTTGATTCAAATGCCCAAGGTAATTGGCTAGCTACACCGTTGTAGGATACATTACCGAATCCATTTAATGAACCTTTAACTAATTCTGATCTGTTTATACCAACGTTTAATGCTTCTCTTATTGCTGGGTCTCCAGTTACATTATTACCGTAAGTTAAATTATCGTCACCGATGATTTTTCCAGTATTGTTTTGAGTTGGTAGTGAAATTCCACGTACATCAATAGAATCAAAGTATTCTAAGTGATATCCTTTTACACTTTCATTTGCGTATGCTACTGGTACTTCAGCAATATCAACGTCACCGTTTTTAACTGCTGCAAATGCTGCATCAGAATCAAGGAAAAGGTTTGTTATTTTATCAAAGTATGGTTCTTTTCCATAGTAATCAGGATTTTTTTCTAGGATGAATTGTTGTCCTTTATCCCATTGAGCTAATTTATAAGGTCCTGAACCAATTGGGTTTTTACCGTATGAATCTGCATTATAATTAGCTTCAGGAACAATTCCAACATCTGTTAATTTGTTAATGAAAGTTGAATCGGATTTGTTTAAAGTGAATACTACTTTAGTATCACCATCTGCTTTAGCTTCTAACATTGAACTTAAATCTGCCCCTTCACCTAATTCTTTTGCTTTGTTGTATGAGAATGCTACGTCTCCAGCTTTTAATTTATTACCGTCTGTAAATTTCACATCATCACGTATTTCAACAGTATATTCTTTAAAGTCGTCAGAAATAGTATAATTTGTTGCTAAATCATTTACAAATGTATTGTTTGCATCTCTTTTAAGAAGTGTACTTTGTATAAGAGGTTCTGTTCCAGAATCGTGATATCCCCAACCGTGCATTGGGTCAAATCCAAATTCAGGTTCTTCACCGTGAGCAGCAACACAAGCTACTAGTTCATTAGGAGCATGTTCGGTTTGTCCTCCGCCTAAAGCGAATGCTCCTATACCAATTATTGCAATAACAGCAATAACTGCACCAATAATAATTTTTGTGTCCATTTTTTTTCTCCATTGAATTTATAAACCTAAAGTAATATCACTTTTTTTATTATTTATATTAATTAATTTATTAACTAAAATAATACTTTTTTTATTAAAGATATTACAATAAATAATATTAATTTTAAAGTATTTAATAATTACTATTAAAATTAGTTTTATTTTTCAATTTTTCAAAATTTGATAAACAGTTGGTGATTAATTTTCATAACGGTTAAAAAAAATACCTATTCATAAATAATTAATTTTATATTCGAATAAATTTTAATATTTACTTATGTTAACTAATGAGTCATCAAATAATGTGGATATAATGCTTCACAATCCCAAAAAAGCATTAATCAAAATGTCTATTCCTTTGATAATCTCATTATTCATAACAAGTTTTTATAATTTAATTGATGCGGCTTGGGTATCGGGACTTGGCGCTGATGCACTTGCCGGTGTTGGATTTTTCACACCAATATTCATGATTTTAGTCGGTTTTGGAAATGGTTTAGGTTCAGGTGCTGCTTTTGCATTATCAAAATATCTTGGTGAGGAAAATAAACTAAAAGCAGATAATGCTTCCGTTCATTCAATCTTATTGAATATTATTGTTTCATTAATTTTGACTGCAATATTATTAATTTTTTTAAATCCTATTTTAAATGCAATGGGTGCAGGTCAGACTATCGGTTATGCAAGTGATTATGGGGTAATAATCATTGTAGGTTCTATTTTCATTATTCTTTCAAATGCATTATATGGTATTTTTAGAGGTGAAGGAGATACTACAAGACCTATGTATGCTATGGTTGTTTCAGCAATTCTAAATATGATTTTGGATCCGATTTTTATTTATTCACTAGATTTGGGAGTTAAAGGTGCGGCTGTTGCAACATTAATTTCATCAATTTTCGTGATTTTAATTTTGCTGTATTGGTTTTACATTAAAAAAGATACTTATTTAAAGCCTAATCTTTCCAGATTTAGTTTTAAAATGGATATTTCAATGGATATAATTAAAGTAGGTATTCCTGCCAGTATTCAGCTTTTAAACAATGCATTTTTTGCAGCTGTTTTTTCAGCGCTTCTAACTTTTGTCGGCTCAACGGATTCCGTTGCTGTTTATTCGACAGGTTGGAGAATTGTAACTATTGGAACAACTCCTTTATTGGCTATTGGAACAGCATTAATCAGTGTTATCGCCCTTAATTATGGTGCAAAAAATTATAAAAACATTCAAATTGCCCATAGATATGCCATGAAAATATCCATAATCATTGCTGTAATTGTTGCAGTTATAACAAATGTCTTTGCAGGGGATATCGCATTCATATTTGCATCTGGCGGTACCAGTGTTAGAATAGCTCAGGAATTGGCTGGTTTTTTATCTTGGATTGTAATTTATTATCCGACAATGGCTGTTGGTGTAGCATCAACTTATGTTTTCCAGGGTATTGGCAGAGGAATAACTGCAATGTTTCAAACGGTTATGCGAGAAACCGGTTTCACTATATTTTTTGCAGTTTTGCTTGGTGTTATTTTAGGTTATGGTGTTTGGGGCGCTTGGATGGGAATTGTTCTAGGTGAGGTCGTTTCAAATAATATAACTTTGGTCTGGGCGGATTTAACAATAAAAAAATTAATTAATATTAATGATTAGGCACCATTAATATCTTTTAAGTATATTCTATCATCACATATGGTATCTACCAAATCCATATCGTGACTTACAAGTAAAAAACCCATATTGGGACTGTCCACTATTTAAATTTAATGTTGATGTGTAAAACTGGTGTTGTTATCAGTTGAAATTACACATTAGCTTCATTTCAAAAAGGAATAAATCCATATAAAATTTAAACCTGTTTAATCAAACAAAGACCATC